>JAZUSN010000001.1:0-11393 GCA_045606785.1 Acutalibacteraceae bacterium
TAACGATAAGGCAAAACAGCCCGTTACTCCTTATATGCGTCATTATGTCACAGAGGCTATGATAAAACTTGGTTTGGAGAATGAAGCTGTATTATATCTGAAAAGATTCTGGGGCGGTATGCTTGAACTCGGGTCTGATACATTTTGGGAAGCATATATTCCCGATGACCTTGATTTTTCACCGTACGAGGACAGAATGATAAACAGTTTCTGCCATGCGTGGAGCTGCACACCGTCATATTTTATCCGAAAATACGGAATGTAGTTTTGTGAGAGATTTTATTTTGTCGAGTTGAATAATGGTTAGCTTTTACTGCTTTTATACACAATACCTCTCCAAATCCTCAATGGCCTTGTTTTTTGTTATATATTCTCAGTAATTTTGTATTACAGTGTCCGAGCAATTCGGACACTATTTTTATTGTACATCCGTTTTCAAACAGCATTGTTGCTGAGGTGTGCTCTACGGTTTCCATCTTTTTCTATGATTCCTGCCTTTCTGCCATTCGGGTTAAAGCCAAAAATGAAACATATAGCCAAAAGCAAGTTAAAATGATACGCACCCCAAAAGCGTTCGATTTTGGGGTGCATATATTTATAGTTCTGTTTAATTATTAATCAATAATCTTTAAGTCCGTCTGACTCGCGGATGATTCTGTTAATCAGGTCCTTGAAGAATCTTATAATTTTTTCGATAATATTTTCGCCTTCGTATTCAGCGTCCTCACCGTCAGCACCATAACAGCCTATGTTGTTGCCCGTTATTTTATTGCCGAAAATATCGGTTGTCAGATCATTGCCTTCAACTTCAATTCCGGCACCGATAAGCGGTGAGTCTTTCGACAACATAAAGCTTTCAAGCGATGTCAAATCGCTGCCTGCAAAGCCCGGAACTGTGTTTTTTGAAAACAGGTCGCAAAACGGATTTGCGGTGTTATAGTAGCAGTTGTTTGCAAAAACATTGCCGTCGCGGAAATAATCCGCCGTATCGCAAACCACAACATAGCCGTCGGCAGGCGCAATAATATTGTTTGCAATAACCGAATCATACATATCTATCATATAAAAATCGGCACAGTTGACTATTGTGTTATTGTAAAATTTAAGTCCGTGTTCACCGGGATTAGCTGAAATTCTGCTTCTTCCGCCGTTATCGTTAACGGACAGGCAGTAGCGTACAGTATTGTTTTTATGCCCGCTGTGGAAGGGACAGTTGCAGATAAAGCGCATATTGTCGTGGGAATAGATATACTGATATGTGCAGTTATGCGAATAGGAATCGAAATCAATCGCCATACCGTCGCCGACATTTTTCTGTCCTGCAATTTCGCAGTATTGAATTGTACTGTTTACGCTTCCCCAGAACCACATTGAGGCTGTGTAATAAAGAATCTCGCCGTTTTCATCAGTTCCCGGACCCTGGCAACAATTGATTGCGCGGCAGTTTGTAACCAGTGCACCGTCGCACATACCGACAAGTACTGCTTCAGCATCCATTTCGTGTAAATAACAGCCTTCAATCAGCAAACCTTTGTTGAATACAGGGTCGATATCCTCTTCGTTTTTGGTCCACCACTCCTGCTTATCGTTCCATGAGCCCCAGATTATGAAGCCGTTACCGCAGTTGTATACTTCACAGTTTCTTATTGTAAGGTCATTTACAGCATATCTCGACCTTGCAGGTAAGCCTTTGACCATAACCGCCGCTCTTGCACCTGACGCACCATTTGAAAAATCGTCGCGGCTGGTTACTCTGTGGTTTTGCATATCGGTGAAATAAACATTGTCAATAACAATGCCTTCACTCGTCTGATTAAGGGTATCAATCCATATTCCGCCACCGTTCGGCGCTTTTATGTGCAGGTTTGATACCGTTATGTAAGAGCAGTCAAAAAAGCGGAAAACTTCTGTTTTTTCGTTCGTTTTCAGTATTGCTTTTTCACCCTCGCCGTAAGAAGAAATAACAATAGGGTTTTCTTTTGTGCCGCTGCAGGTGAGCGTTACGGCGCATTCATATTCGCCGCCGTTTTTGAAAAGGAAATGAGTGCCTGCATTAATAACAGGATCTTTAAGCCCCGATAAGGTTTTTATGGGGCTGTCTATATCCGTGCCGTTGTTTGCGTCGTCACCGTTAACGGAATCGATATAGTAATAAATTTTTTCGTCTTCAGCCGCAAAGGCAAAAAATCTGACAGACGAAAAAACAACCGCAATCGTAAGCAGAAGGCATAAAATTATGTTTGTTTTTTTCATGCATATCTCTCCTTGTGGATTAAATTTTCAAAATTTAATTTATTATAGCATATAATAATTTCATTCTTAACACGTCATATTTTCATGTGTTAGGATCCGTTTAACTAAAAAGCTTTTTAAGCTTAATTTTCAGTCTTACCAAGGCTTCACATCCGCCGTAATCAACGGACAAATCGGGTCTTTCACTCCACTTATAATCAGGACCGAGCTCATAATTCAGCCATTCCTTAACAACCTTTACAAAGTAGAAATCCTCATTTTTTAAATAGCCGTATGTTCCGGTTTCCTGGTCGTAGCCGTAAACGGTAATCAGCTTTGCATTACCCAGCAGGCTTTCCTCAAAATAAGCGCGGCAGGTTTCGACGTTATCATAATGTGCATAACCTTCTGCGTTGGCATACTCGTTTCTGCCGTTCTGCGCCAGCTGCATATAAAGCACGTCAAGGTCATATTGGCAGGTCTTTGGGCTCATTGTCCAGCCCGGTGTGCAGTAATCGTTGATGCAGACCCAAGTTGGCGGACGCATAGTGCTGTATTCTTCCGTATAAGACGAAAGCGAAACAATGTGAGAAATTATTTTATGCCTTTCAATCCCTGCATCATAAAACAGCTTACAGGTAAACTCGATATAATCGGCAAGCACGCCGTAAAGAAGCTGCTTAGTATAGTCCTCAACGGACATCAGATTCTTTAAAGCTTCATTTTTTAGACTTTCTGCATTATAGCCCATATTGTGCAGAGCATGCATACCGTATTGTGCACGCTCAAAATCTTCCATTGAAGCGTAATCACTGCCGCTGTAATCTGGGATCTGCGTTTCCCAGCCCGTATTTATGCCAGCAAAAAGATATGCCTTGCCCTGAGATTTGAGCCTTGTATAATTTTCAACAAGCGGCTCGATAAATCCCTTTGTAACCTGATTTGAATACCAATTAAGATATTTTTCAGAATTGAAGCACGGGAAACCTCCTGCTGTTGCAAACGGCACTCCGCTCCAGTCACAATGCCATCTGGGCAACATACCGTATGACTGACCGCCCCATTCTTCATCTTCTTCGGGGAACGCAATCCATTCGCACATCTCGGGGTCGTTATAAAACTTACTGCCGTTCTCATCGGTTGTCGCACCGTCACCGAAATAGGTTGAATAGTTCGTGCAGTCATCCATCTGGAAATAAACAGGCACGTTGTATTTTTCGGCAAGCATAAAGACGTGGTTAACTTCTTCATTCATCTGTTCAATTGACTGAGTCAGGCACATCGGACCGACAACGCCGAACGCGTACATACGCTTTGAATCGGGGTCAATTTTACCGTGAAGCTCAACCATCTGCTTCACATAAGGTTCAAGATTCAAATAATGAACGTTTGTTACCATAAACACAACGTACTGCGGGTCATCTTCGAAGTATTCCGGAGTTTCGGGCTTTTCACCGATTGACGGAAAAAGAGCAATTATCAAAGCTGTTAAAATACTGATTATTTTGTTTAGCAGTGACATGACAAAACCTCTTTTGCATTGTAATTTCAAAACAAATATAACACATTTTTTTGCGCCTTTCAACACAAACAGATTCACCTTACCAAATCTCTTTTTATCGATGTCATTTTATTATACTGGAATTCATTGTTTCTGTGTGATATAATCGGTATTACAACTAATAGTTTTACGAGGTATGTATGGAAGGCAATGTTGTATATAAATATCTGCTGGGCATTGACGGCGGCGGAACAAAAACCGAATTTTTACTTACAGATTTAAACGGAAAAGAAATCAGAAGATTAATTCTCGGGCCGTCAAACCCCGTCAGCACAGGCATTGAAAACACTTACAGTGTACTCAATGACGGTATCAAAGAGATATGTAAAGAATTCGATTTTTCGGAAATATCTGCTTATGCAGGCGTTGCAGGAGCTAAGAGCTCTGATAATCAGCACCTGATCAATACCTTTTTATCAAACTTTGGCTTTGCCTCTTACAACTGCTCAAGTGACGTTGACCTCGCGCTTGAGGTGGCATTGAAAGGCGAAAACGTAGTTGCCGTTATTATGGGAACGGGAATTGTTGCTTTTGCCCGTTCAGGGGAAATGCTTCACCGCACAGGCGGGCGCGGTTATATGATTGACAAGGGTGGCAGCGGTTTCCATTTCGGCTCCGATGCTCTCAACTGTGCTTTTGAATTTATCGAAGGCAGAGGCGGAAGCGAAACGATCCTGAAGCTCGTTGAAAAAAGAATAGGCAAAAGCCTTGAATCTTCAGTTGCTGAAATATACGGCGGCGGTGCATCTTTTGTTGCATCCTTTGCTCCTGTTGTTTTTGAAGCATTTAGTCTTGGGGATTCGGTCGCTTCGGAAATCATCGAGCGCAATGCTTATGAAGCGGCAAAAATAATCAACGGTGCACTTAAATCCTTGAAGAATAACGAAAACAGAATTGTTATTTGCGGAGGACTTTGCAAGCAAAAAGAAATATTATATCCGTTCCTTGAGAAATATATTGATGGCGATTTTTTACTTGAATTTCTTGATGAGCCTATGGTCAACGGCGCAATTTCACTTGCAGGGAGAATAAACAAATGTTAAAAACCGAAATGAGAAATCCGAATACATATGATATTGACAAAATGTCAACGTATGAAATGCTGAAAATAATTAACGATGAAAATGCAAAGGTTACTGTTGCGGTTGAAGCTGCTTTGCCGCAGATTGAAGCTGCTTGCGATGCTGTTGCAGATGCAATAAAATCGGGCGGCAGGATTTTTTATATCGGCAGCGGAACATCAGGCAGGCTTGCCGTTTGCGATGCCGCTGAATGTCCGCCCACATTCGGTGTGTCGTATGACCTTTTCAACGGAATTATTGCAGGCGGCGAAAAATGTATGTTCAAGGCTGCGGAAAACGCTGAAGATAATCCCGAGGCAGGTATCGAAGACTTGAAAAGCCGAGACTTCTGCAACAAAGATATATTAATCGGAATTTCCGCTTCAGGGTCAGCAGCTTATGTTATTTCCGCTGTGAACTATGCCAAAATCATCGGCGCAAAGGCTTTTTCAATCACCAATAATCCCGATACCGAACTTGGCAAGGCGGCAGATATTGATATCTGCGCTGACACAGGTCCCGAGGTTATTACAGGCTCAACCCGAATGAAGGCAGGAACGGCACAGAAAATAATCCTCAATATGATTTCAACCGCATCAATGGTCAAATGCGGCTGTGTCTATGAAAATATGATGATAAACCTGAAACCGACAAATAAAAAGCTTCGCAGAAGGATGATAGGTATCGTTACCGAAATCCTTGGTTGCACAGACGAAAAAGCAGAAGAGATTCTTGAAGAAAACGGCTGGAATATCCGCTCTGCCGTGGAATAAAATGAGAAAACCGACAAACCTCTTTTTGAGATTTGTCGGTAATTTTTATATCAGCTTTAAACCGTAAACATAAGTTGTTTCCTTTGTTTCGATAAGCTTGAAACCGTATTTTTCATAGAATTTTATTGCGCTATAATTTTTGTGCCAGACGGTGAACATTATACCTTTTACGTTTTTATGGCGGAGATTATCGCATAGCGCATTCATCAGCTTTCTGCCAAGACCCATGTGTTGATATTCGGGAAGTATATCTATATGAAGATGTGCAGGATACTCCTCTTTGTATTTTCCCTGGGATTCGATCGCCCTGAGTGCGGATTTTCTGCGGCGGTATTCCCATTTTTTGATTTTGGGATAGTAGCTGCTTATGTATATTTCTTTGAATTTAACAAAATTTTCAGCACAGATAACGTAACCAATCGCTTTATCTTTTTCATCGACTGCAACAAAGCAGTTTTCGGGTTCGTTTTCAATATAATAATCGCAGTAAACAGCAAGTGCAAAATTAATTCCTCTTTTTGAGCTTTTGCATGGTCCTTCGCTGTTCAGGCATACAAAGCGCACATTTTCTTTGTCTTTTTCTTTATATGGTCGTATAGTCATTTCATCACTTCCGATACGAGTCTATCATTAAAACTCACAAAAATCAAGGAAGAATATTTGATGTTTTAATAATTGTAATAGCGAAAAAAATATTGTATTATAAATATAAGGAGGGATTTATATGAACAGCAATTCAAATCCCAAGGCTGTTTTTGAAAAGCTTTTCGGCAACACCGACTATGATATAGAAATTGTTTACGAAAACTCAAAGCATATATGTTACTGCGAAAAAACTCACAGGGTTACCGACGAAAAATATATTCTTTCCGTTTCAGGTAAAGATGTTAAAATATGTTGTTCAACCGATAAAGGTGTGTTTTATGCGCTATGCGACCTTGCAGGACGTATTGATGAAAGCATGGTTTGCGACGGTGAATATATCTGCTCTCCCTCGTTTGCAGTAAGAGGTTATATCGAAGGCTTTTACGGCACACCGTGGAGCTTTGAACAGCGCAAATCCGTTATGCAGCTTATGGCAAAAAACAGAATGAACACGGTCTATTACGCACCGAAGGATGACCTTTATCACCGTGAAAAGTGGAGAGAGAAATATCCTGAAAATGAGCTCGCAAAGCTCAAAGATCTTGTTGACCGGGCTGCGGAATACTATATGGATTTCTTTTGGTGTATTGCTCCCGGACTTTCAATGAAATATTCTGATGATGCCGAGTTTGATGCTCTCATAGAAAAAACAAAGCAGCTTTATTCAATCGGAATTCGCTGTTTCGGTCTGCTTCTTGATGATATTGATGACGAGCTTGCTTTTGATGAAGACAAGGCGGCTTTCGGCGAAACAGTCAATGCACACATTGATCTGATAAACAGATATTATTCTGCATTAAAAGAGCTGGATTCTTCAATCCGTCTTACCGTTTGTCCCACGCTTTATCACGGCAAGGGCAATGAATATTATATCTCAAAGCTCGGCAAAAATATTTCTCCGTTTGTTTGTGTTTTCTGGACGGGCAGGGATATATGCTCCCGTGAGCTGACAAGTCCCGAAGCTGTAAGATTTATTGAGAGTACATACCACAAGCCGCTTTACTGGGATAACTATCCTGTAAACGATTGCTCGATGTTCAACGAAATGCATATTTCACCGATTATCAACCGCGACTCCGATTTATATAAGTATTCCGAAGGCATTATTTCAAACTGTATGGAATATGCCGAATGCTCGAAAATTCCGCTGATTACCTTTGCCGATTACCTCTGGGACAGTGAGAATTATGATTCGCAGAAATCCTGGGAGGGTGCAATAAAGCGGGTTGTCGGAAAAGAAAATGCGGATAATTTCATTGTGTTTGCAGACCATCTTTATACATCTTGCCTGAAGGATGCAAATTCCAGGCGGATGTACGAGGTGTTTGATGAAATTGAAACTGCATTCAAATCAGGTAACAGGGAAAAAGCTTTTGCTCTTGCAGAGAATTATCTCGGCAAAATGAATGCGTGCAGAGAATATCTCAAGCGGGATTTGCCGATTTGCCGCGAACTTACCAAATGGTCGGAAAAATTCTTTGTGATGTGCGATATTCTGAATAATATTTTCAGCTTTATTATGAACAAGGACGAGAGAATGCTTACAGAAATTGATGCATTAATCAGCAAATACGAGGCTATGCCTGCACGGCTTTCAAACGATATAAATATCCGTAACGAAATTAAAAACCTGAAAAAATAAAACAAAAAGGAGATATTAAAATGGCAGTAGTAATCAGATGGGTATCAGCAATTATGGCGGTGCTTCTCGGTCTTCCGACTCTTTTGGTTGCAGTTTTTCAGAGTGTTACCAAGATAGGCTATGATGACAGACCGGTTGCTGAAATTGCGGAAAACTTCCTTGAAGGAAGCAAAGAGTTTATTGATGAAGCCGAATCGGAATACTGGTCGGCAGGCTTTGCACGCAGAGTTCTTACTCCCGGTGACGTTGACAAAACGCGTTATTTCCTTGGCGGCTTCCTCAAGTTCCCTGCACAAGAAGCAACGGGTGTTATTGACGATCTGTGCGTAAGAGCAGTTGTACTTGACGATAATTCGGGCAGAGGCGCTGCGGCTTTTGCATGGATTGATGCTGTTGGCTTTATGAATGCCGATATCAAGGATATCCGCGAAAAGCTCAGCGATATTACAGGTGACGGCAAGCTTATCAGCATTGACGTCGGTTCAACTCACGCACACAGCGCAATAGACACTCAGGGTCTGTGGGGCAATATTCCCAACAGCGGCAGAAACGAAAAATATATAGAAGCCGTAGTTCAGAAAACCGCTGACGCAATCAGAGAAGCATACAACAACCGCACAGAGGGTGCTCTTTATTACGCCGCCGAATCTTATCCCGATATGTTCTGGGACGGCAGAGCTCCCCGTGTGATCGACGATAAAATTCATCTGTTCCATTTTGTCCCCAATACAGAAGGCAAAAAAGAGATTTACATAGCCAATTTCGGCGCTCACCCCATTCATCTTGAATGGAGCAATTCAGAGCTTTCCGCTGATTTCCCGTATTACATTGAAAAAGAAGTTACCACTGAAAAGAATGCGGACTTCATATTCATTCAGGGCGCAATAGGCGGCGCTATTCACACTGATCTTGGCCCGCAGAACGGCATCCCCGAAAATCTTTCCGCTTTTGAAAAAATGCAGGAATACAGCAATATTGTTGCAGATATTCTCTACGGTCTTGCCGAAAAAGCCGAGGTTGTTGAACCTATCCTCAATGTTAAACACGCTCAGGTTGATTTTGAGGTTAATAACTTTATTTTCCTTCTTGTCGCAAGCAGCGATATGTGTAACGTTCATCCTTTCAAGGAGAACGGTAAGGTTTATATGTCAAGCGAAATAGGCTATATTGAAATAGGTAAGAATATAAAGATTGTTGAAGCACCCGGTGAGGTTGTTCCCGAAATTGTTTACGGCGGATTTTTGTCTGCTGAGGATTCCTTCACAGGCACCGAATATCCCTATAAGGGCATTGCAACTCATTTCGGTGAGGAGGATGAAGTTCTTGTTTTCGGTCTTTGCAACGATGCAGTAGGTTATATCGTACCCGATAACGATTACAGCTCATCAGGCGCTGAAGGTCACTATGAAGAAACAGTTTCAACAGGTTCAAAAAGTGCATCTGCATATTCAAAGGCATTCTTTGATCTATTAAATGAATGGAGTAAATAAAAATGGAATTTCTGCGCTTTCTCAAGCTTCCCGAATTGGTAAGAGGAATAATATCAGGCTTGCTTTCTCTGGTAATTCTTTTTGTTCCCCATTCAACATACACAACCGTTGAAGAAACCTCAAAATATATGCTGACGGGTGACGAAACCTTTTCATATAACGGTGAAAAGTGGAGCGTTGGCTTTGCAAAAGAAGTTCTCACTCCCGATGATATTACTGAAGAATCTTATTATATCGCAGGCTACAACACAAATAATCCGGCAAAATCGGTGCTTGACGATATGTATGCCAAAGCGGTTTATCTTGATGATAACAGCGGCAGAGGCGGCGTTGTCATTTGCGCTGTTGACTGTGTCGGAATCAGCCGCAAAGATATAAACGATATCAGAAAAATAGTTATCGAAAGCGGTAAAATTCCCGATCTCAAATCAATCAATATCTGCGCAACGCACACCCATTCTGCCATAGATACACAAGGACTTTGGGGCAAGAATTTCTTCTCGGACGGCAAAAACGAGGAGTTTATGAACCACCTCAAAGAACTGACCGCAAAAGCAATTATTGATGCATACAGCGCAAGAAAAGACGGCAGTCTTTATTTAGGTACGGCGGAAACTGAAGGACTTCTGACCGATACAAGAACTCCGATTGACTACGATGCAACAATAACAAGAATTCGTTTTGATCCTGCGGACGGCAGCGATGATACCTATATTGTGAATATGGCATGCCACGCCGAATGCTTGGGTGCGAGGACAACCGTTGTAAGTGCTGATTTTCCTGCTTATATGGAAAAGGAAATGATTTATCAGACAGGCAGCGCAAACGTTGTTTTTATAAACGGAGCTATCGGAGGGCTTATCACCTGCGAAAAGCTTGATGACGTTCTGCGTAATTTTGAGCTCGGCCTTGAATACGTCAGGGAATTCGGAAAAGACGTAGGCGAAGCTGTTATGAGCATAAACAACGAAACTGCTTTGCAGCCTGCAATCAATGTCAAAACTCAAGCTATGGAAATAAAATGCGATAACACCGCACTTTTGCTTGTGCGTTTTCTCGGTGTTCTCAATAATGACGTTGCCAAAGATAATGACAATAATATCTCTATCATTACGGAAGTTTCATATATGGAGCTTGGTAACAGGCAGATAGGTATTTATATGATTCCGGGTGAGCTTTCTCCCGAGCTTGAAAGCGGCAATTTTCTTCCTGCAGAAGAAGCTGCAAACGGCACAAAAGCCGATTATAAATCTCTTTCGGAAATGTCACGATGCGAGCATAATTTTGTTATCGGTCTTTGTAACGATGAAATCGGCTATATCATTCCCGAAAATGATTTCCTTCTTCACGAATGGTTGCCGTACTTCAACAATACCGATGATGAAAACGGCAGAAGACATTATGAGGAAACAAATTCGCTCGGTCCGAATGCTGCAGGAGCAATTCTTGTCGCTATGGATGAGCTGATAAAATCGGTAGAAAAATAAACTAATCCCTTATGAGCCACAAAAAGGTTCATAAGGGATTTTTGTTATCAATACAGATACCATTTTTTTGAGAACGATTGCCATTCGTTAACTTTTTTCTGTTCCTCTGCAATACAAATCTCGGGGTCAAAGTCGGGTTGCAGAATTCTATCTGTTCCGAGAAGACTTGTAATAAACGGATCGAATTCAAATTCGGAATGAGTTTTTCTGATTGCGTCAAGCAGTCTGATTCCGACGGCAAAAGGTGAAAAAGCTTCTCTGTCGGTGATGTGAAGCTGAATACCGTGACAAAAGGTGTCCTTATAGTCTGAAAACGTGGGTGTAAATGAACATTCGCGAAGAATAATTCCGTCTTGCTGACCGACTTTTTCAATAACCGCTTTACTGTTAAGCCATGGAGCACCTATCATTTCAAAAGGTCTGGTTGTACCTCTTCCTTCAGAAATATTCGTTTCTTCAAAAATACATGTACCGATATATGCAAAAGCCGTATCAACAAGTC
>JAZUSN010000002.1:0-34422 GCA_045606785.1 Acutalibacteraceae bacterium
ACTGACATCTGTACGTCGAGTGTGATAGAGTTTTTATTTCATTGTTACCATCTTTTTTAAACATGTTTTTAACCTCCTTGTATTTTAGTAATGCGGTCGCCAAACCATTTCTATTATACTTGGAGGTTAAATCTTTTCTCTGCGTTTTCGCGGCTTGCCTTTGCTCGCCACTTTTTGTTTTTACTAAAGCTTTTTTATTCCCCCGGTAGAACCGGGGGTTTTGTCTTTGCTGAAGAGACAAAAGAAAAATTCTCAAATACCAAAAGGCATTTGAGAATTTTGGTCGGAGTGACGGGACTTGAACCCATGGCCTCTTGGTCCCGAACCAAGCGCGATACCAAACTTCGCCACACCCCGAAATATAATGCTTTTTTAAACAGCTTGCTTATTATATAGTATCCGAAGAAAAAAATCAAGCATTTTCGAAAAAAAACAGATTTCGCATTAAATATGTTACAAAAGAATTGAATTTATAACCATATTATACTTTAGAGTATTGAGAATATAAGTTTTTTGTGATATTATTCAATAAAGAAATTATAGAGGAGTGTGTCGAATGAAACACAAAAAGCCGGAGATATACACCATATCCAATGCACACCTTGACACCTCCTGGCTCTGGACGCTGGAAGAAACAATTGAAAGGTATATTCCCGATACAATCAAATGTAACTTCAGACTTCTTGAAAAATATCCTGAATACAAGTTCAATTTTGAGGGAAGCCTCAGATATGAACTTATCAAGGAGTATTATCCCGAGCAATTTGAAAAGATAAGACAATTTGCTAAGGAGGGCCGATGGCATCCTTGCGGCTCTTGCTATGAAAACGGCGACGTCAACATCCCCTCTCCCGAAGCATTAACACGTAACATTCTTTACGGTAACGGATTCTTTGACAGAGAATTCGGTGTACGCTCCAATGATATTTTTCTGCCTGACTGTTTCGGTTTCGGCAGAGCTTTGCCGACTATTTCGGCGCATTCCGGTCTGACAGGTTTCTCAACGGGTAAGCTCTTCTGGGGAAGCTCGGTACCGATTCCTTTTGATACAGGTATGTGGACCGGTCCTGACGGCAAAGGCTTTTGGTCGGCACTAATGCCCTTTTCATATACTACAAGCTTCAGAAAAATGGAAAAGGCAAAGCGTGTGCTCGAAAAGATTGAAAATAACCAAAAGGCAGGTCTACCCGGTTTCACCTTTGCATACCACGGAATCGGTGACAGAGGAGGCTCACCGCATAAATCATCCGTCAAAAACG
Source organism: Acutalibacteraceae bacterium (assembly GCA_045606785.1). GTDB lineage: Bacteria > Bacillota > Clostridia > Oscillospirales > Acutalibacteraceae > UBA8612. Next base: position 1,260 of record JAZUSN010000002.1, read on the forward strand.
TTGCTGTTGCACAGCGAAATAATGATAAAAACAAAGCTCTCGTTTATTCAGCATCCACCAAAGAATACTTCGATATGTTGGAAGCTATGAGCGAAGAAGACAAAGCAAAAATGCCTGTATTCAACGGAGAATTTCTCCTTACAGCTCACGGTGCAGGCAGCTACACATCGCGCACTGTTACAAAGCGTTGGAACAAGCGCTGCGAGCAGCTTGCTGACGCTGCAGAAAGATTTGCAAGCGCATCATTTATCAGCGGATTGGCTGATTATCCTCAATACGGATTAGATAAAGCCTGGAAAAACGTGCTTGCACACCATTTCCACGATGACATAACCGGCACATCATTTGAAGAATGTTATATACGCAATCATAACGATTACGTACAGTCACTTAATACATTTTCAAGTGAGTTTACAGCAGCCTGCAAAGCTATTGCCGACAGACTTGACACTTCTTTTGTACTGGGACAGGCCGTTATTGTCGCTAACCCTCTTCAGACAGCAACAACAAGAAAACAAGCCGTAAAAGTGCGTTTGAACAGCTCTGCCAATAGTTTTGCCGTATATGACAAGGATGGAAATGAAGTACCTTCTCAGTCAAAGCGCATCTCATCGACCGAATCGGAAATCGCTTTCCTTGCTCAAGCTGTATCCTGCTCGCTTTCGGTGTATGACATTCGTGAATCTGACAAGAAGTCAAGTATTGATACAAAGCTTACCGTAAGCACCGATTATCTTGAGAATAAATTTGTCAAAGTAAAAATAGATGCAAACGGAGATATATGCTCAATTTTTGATAAAACGCTCGACAAAGAGCTGCTGAAAGAGCCGATTAAACTTGCTATTCTGAATAATACTCACAGCTTTGACTGGCCATCGTGGGAGATTAAGTACGAAGATCTTTGCATTGAAGCATATATGTATCCGTCAGCCCCGGAAATAATGATAATCGACAACGGCCCTGCTCTTGTTTCCCTGGAAATCAAGCGAACGGCAGGCAAATCAACGTTTACTCAGCTGATATCGCTCGACTGCGAAAGCAGATACGTAAGCATCTGTGAAGAAACCGATTGGCGCGAAGAGGCATCTCTCCTCAAAGCTCAGTTCAGCTTCACAGCACAAAACGATAAAGCTGCTTACGATATCGGAATAGGCTACACAGAACGCGGCACAAACACAGAGAGTCTTTGCGAAGTGCCTGCACAAAAATGGGCTGACATTACAAACGAAGACGGTTCATTCGGTGTGAGTGTCTTCAGCGATTCAAGATCAGGCTGGGATAAGCCCGACAAATCAACGCTTCGTCTCACACTCATACATACTCCGATGTCAAGCTACCGCTGGGAATGCTCACAGCACGTTCTTGATATGGGCATAAACAGATATTCGTATGCGGTTATGGGACACAGCGGCAAACCGACTGACTCAACTGTTTATGCAGATGAATTCTGTCAGCCGATGCATACGTTTATCACCGAAAAACACGGCGGTGAATTCGGAAAAGAATTCTCGGTATTCAGTATCAATAACGATAACGTCAGAGTTACCGCATTCAAAAAAGCACAGAACAGCGACGAAATCATACTACGCGTTGCTGAAACAGCAGGAAACGACCAGATTAACGTTACCGTATCATTCTTCCGTGAACTGATAAGCGCGACCGAGGTCAGAGGCGATGAAATTGCCCTCTCTCCCATTAAATTGACTGACGGCAAGCTTAAATTTGATATCGGACACAACTCAATAAAGAGCTTCTCTCTCAAGTTCAACACAGCTGAATTGAGCGAAAAATCATCTGAACCTATTCAGCTTGATTGTAACGCCACCGGTATCACAACCGATTTGAGCAGACAAAATTCAACGCTTAAAGGCGGATTATCACTTCCCCGTGAAATACTGCCCGAATCGTTTACTTTTGCAGGTGTTGAATTTAAATTCACACAAGGTGAAATGAACTGCATCATTTGTGACGGCAGCGAAATAAAGGTACCTGAAGGCTATGATACACTTCATATACTTATGGCTTCTCTCGGCGGTGATAAACACCCAACTTTCACAGTCGGCAACAATCAGGTTTCAGACTATATTCCCGACTGCTTTGAGCCCGTCGGACATTGGGATCTGATGCTGCACAAAGCAACAGGCTATATAAAAAATAAAGCTCAGGCTTTTACTGCATCACATACTCACGACAAAAGCTCAAATATAACAGCAAAACAGTTCTATCTTTTTGATGCAGTAATAGCTATCGGTGATGATCGCCTGGTAAAACTTCCCCAAGACGCCGAACTTGTGATATTCGCCGCAACTGCCACAAAATCAATGTATTCTTTCAAACAAGCCGACGAACATTTTGATAAACTTGATAAGCGTAAATTTGATTATACATTCTCTGATTACGCAATCAAGAGAATGAAGCCTGCACTTGCAGAAAGGATTCTTGACAAGATAATTGACAGAAAAACAGTGGTCAAAGCATTGACCGGTGAGTTTTATAATGAAGTTGCTCTCGCTGAGCTCTACTACGTAATCCGCAAGTTACTTGACAGCATCACCTACAAGAAAAAGGCTGAAAAACTAATCAACGCACGTAAAATGAATAAATTCACCGAAGCACAAAAACACAGTTGATTTTATTTGTGATATTTTTCGTTTGAACTGATCAAATAATCAACCCAAAACAAAACTTCCTCTTTTTTCGGAGGATAAAGCATAAAAACAGTTGAGGTAAAACTATGGACGTAAGATTTATTAAACCCGAAGAAGCCGCAGAATTTCTGAAGGTTTCTTCCGCATCATTCATCTGGAAGTTTGACGAAAAGGTTGACGACCACGTTGACACACCCGTTATGGCTGCATTCAAAGACGGCAAAATCATTGCAGGTCTTGAAGCAATCAGTTTCGATTGCAACTACTGCGGTACACCTCTCGGCTCAATAGGAATAGGCTGTGTATGCTCCCTTCCGGAGACAAGGAATATGGGCGGCGTACGTGCTCTTTTTGATAAAATCGGCGAAACAGCAATAGATAATAACTGGTCTGTCGGTTTTCTCCATCCCTTTTCAATCGAATATTACGAAAAATTCGGTTATGCATATCTGAATCATATGCTCTCTATTAAAATTCCTTTTGCAAATATGGAGCATATTCCGAGAAACACTAATGCAATTGCCTATACAGGAGAACAGTTTGAAGAGCTCAGCGCACTGCATAACAAATGTGCGTTAATAGAAAATCTTCTCCCCTACCGTAAGGACAAAAAATGCTTCTGCGATAAGCCTTTGGAAAACACAGACTACACTTATTTCCGCCGAAATGAAAAAGGTGAAGCCGACGGCTACGTGCGTTTTAAAGTCAGCAGACCTAATACACTAACAGTCAGCGATTTGTATTTTCTTACGCCCGACGCACTTTTCGGACTTCTCGGTTTTTTGAGAAACTACGACGGTATAGTCAAAGAGCTGATAATAAACAAACAGTACCAAGGCTCAGCTTTCTCGCTTATTGCCGACAGAATCAGAGGTGTTCAATACAGCTCTGCCGGATGTTCAGCCGCAAGAATTTACGATATGCAGAAAGTTCTTGAAAGCAACTCTTATCCTGTAGAACACGGCTCTTTCAGAATTATGAGCATTGATAAATACGCGCAAAATTCGGGCATATTTGAGGTTGAATATGAAAACGGAAAAGGTGCTGTAACAAGACACAAAGACGGAGAATACGACCTTTCTGTCGAGCCTCACGCAGCTGCAAGATTGATGCTTTCGGGTGAAGGACACACAGCTCTTTCTGCAGCGTATATGCACGGAGTAAAGCTCAACGGAAAAGCAGAAGACTTCTTCAAAGCATTCCCCCACCGCCCCACAAGATTTGTTGACGATTTTTAATAACATACATGAAAAGAGGACTGTTCGGCTGAACAGTCCTCTTTTATTTGATTCATTTAGCTTAACAGACCAATAATGGGATTGATAACACACTCAGCAATAATGCCGAATACACCGGCAAATATTTCGCTGTAGCCGTCTGTACCTGCGTTTTTGTAAAGCCAAAGGCTGATTGTTGTAAATACTGTTGAAGGTTCTTCTTCCTCTTCAACTGTCCATACACCGATCTTTGTGAGGATCTTGGCGATTCTGTCTTCAATTTCTCTGTATTCGCCGTATTCACATACAGTACCGTTTACAAAATCCTCTGCAGCAGCAATTGCATCGGTAAGCTCTTTTTTATCCTCTGCGCTGATGTCTGTAACTGTTGCAAGCGCATTCTTAGCAGCAGGAATATAATTGTTGATGAGGCCGCGTGTATCTCTCTGGCCGTTGAACTGAGGATAATCGGGTGATGAATAAACATCCTTGATATCATCAGTTGCAAGCAGAGTTGTAGCAAGTGAGATAATGATATCGTTGCGTGCTGTCTGCTCGTGATTCTGACCGTCGAAGTAGAAGGTAGTATCGGGAAGAAGACCTGTTGAAGCATCAACTACACCGTCGGGAGAAATGTGCTTATGTGTGGGATCGGAGCAGTTTTTGCTTGTATTTGCCTGGACGTATTTTTCGCCGAGATCCTTACCTGCAAGAGCACTCTTTGCACCCATAGAGGTTGATGAAAGATGGATAACACCGTCAGCATTGTCGTTGTTCCAGGAGTTACCGATTTGATAAAGCGGTACATCATAATCTACGATGTTGAATACCTGAACACCCTTATCAACAAGCTTCTGGATGTTTGCAAGTGAGTTGCACTGTGCTTCATAGTACTTATCTGTCTGCTTCTTGATTTCGGGCTTATCTTTAAGAAGATCTTTTGCAGCTTCGGGGTAATACTCCTTCGGGCAGAGACCCCAAAGGCTCGTAATGTTTGACGCTACGTCTTCAACAAGGCAGGTAGCAACATTCTGAAGAACACCTGAAAGAACTTCGTCGGGAAGAATTCTTGCGATGACCTCAATCATTCTTGCATCTTCCTCATCCATAAGTGTCTCAAGGAAACCGTTATAGAGGAAATCTGTATCAAAGAAAGTGAAGTCCTTTGCGTAAAGATCGCCGACGATTGTTGAACCGTTGAGCGCAGGAACAATGTAAACAACCTTGTTAAGGTCATCCATTACCTCGGGGAAATACTCTAAAAGTCCGTTTGCAATCGAGCCGCCCATGCTGATAGGAACGATATTAACCTTATCGTGTCCTGTCTCTTCCTTGACCATCTGGATAAAATCATAGAGCTCGCAGACAGTATCGTAATTATTGCCGAATGAATTGTAAGCAAAGTAATAAAGGTGATCCTCGCCTACCATTTTGGAATACTCACGAAGAGGAATATTGCCGTAAATCTGCTCTTTTTCATATTCGCTGCACTCAGCAACGGAATAAGGATACTTTTCAACCTCTATATTGCCGGTATTCTTACCTGTCTTGGGGTCGCAGGCGTTAACGGCAAAGCTGTCACGAACAACATCACAGAGAGCTTCGGAAAGGCAGATATCAGCCTGGAAGACAAGTGTACAAAGAGCCGGAACAATAACCTTTGATATTATAGACGTAACATCAAAAACAGCGGGAAAACAGGAAATTCTCTCACCGTTATCATCCAGCAGGTAGTTGCCTTCATCGTCAAGTGCCCATACGTTTGACTGTCCGATACCCGGAACAACAATCGCGGGGCATGTGTCGCAATTACCCTTGCACTCTGTCTTTACTGTTGCAGCCGATGACGGCAAAACAAGTGCAGCAAAGAGAAGAGATAACACGAGCATACATGAAATAAATTTTTTCATAAATTTTACCTCTCTTATGTAAATTATTTGAGAAACAAATTAATAACTCTGTCGAGCAGGCTACCGCCACCCAACATACGTACTGAAGCCTTGCTGAGTTTGCAGGTAAAACTCCTAAATACAGAGGCAAATGACGATTTTTTCTCAAACTTTGCATTATAGCCATCCTGTGCTATCTTACTTAGTATTGAGCATAGTCTTTGTTCGGCAGTTTCGGCACGCTGACTGTCAGCTATTGTAAGGCTGAGTACAGATTCAGCCTCACGGATCGCATCGTTAAGCTCTGACTTCTCTTCAAAGCTTAATTTAGTCTGATCGATTTTATAAGCGTCGGGAAGCTTCCAACGCCGTATACCCTGTGTATAGCATGCACCGTTGTACTGCGGATATTTTTCCGGATTACTGTTAACGTCGGTTACTTCACCGAGAATCAACGCTTTTACAAGGTTTAGCACAACGTCATTTCGCCCTACCTCATGGTGCTGACCGATGAAAATCCAGGTATTCTCAGGGAATAATGCGGTAGATGCATCAACCTTATCATCTGGTGAAATATGATTATGTTCAGGGTTCCGGCAATATTTATTGCCGCTGTAATCAATACTATCAAGTGTATAATTACCGTGTGCACCTGTTGCACCGAGTGAAGCTGAGCTGAGGTTGACTATACCGTCGGAATTGACTTTTGCGGCAGATGCTACAATATTGAAGTAAGTATACATCTGCTCGCCCAAATCAAGGTTTGCACAAGCAACCGAATTTACACGAACACCGTCAGCAGCAGCGGCAAGAAGATTTTTGCCGAGGTTGAGTCTTGCCGTTTGAAATGCATCAGCTCTTGATTTTAGAACAGGCTTGTCAGAAAGATATCTTTCTGCAAGAAAACTGTATCTGTATGACGGAAGCATAGCCCAGAACTGCGGACAATTGAGCATCAGCGTATCGAGAACAGCACTTATCGCACCGGAAAGAAGTGCGTCAACTGCTTTTCTGGGAAAAATATGAAGCAATGTGTTAGTTATGTAACCCCTTGTCGGCGCACCGTCAGACTCAATAAAAACATTTTCTAAAAACTTATGGTATAGATAATAATCGTCCAGCCGCCAATCTCTTGCATAAAAATCAGCAACAATATCTGTGCCGTCAAGACAAGCTACAATATTGACAATCTGATCAATATTACCGTGACCGTATTTTTCCAGATAAGCAGTAAGAATAGTACCGCCGAGACTGATAGGAAGAAGCGTTACTTTGCTGTGTCCCGTCTGCGCTTTAACCATTTCGATATAATCATCAAGATCATCGGCAGATTTCATAGGGTCACCTGCAAGATTGAACGTGAAGAAATATACATGATCCTCACCTATCTCATCCACAAGCGTTTTCATCGGCACCATACGGTAAACCCAACCGAGCTCATCAACGCTCATTTCAGCAAGCGAATGATTCCAACGTTTAGTCTGAAGATTTTCAACGTGATTACCGCAATCATCGCAACGCTGATATCTTAAAAGATCACTTACGAGGTTGTAAACGGCTTTATCAAGGCCTGATTTAGTCTGCGTAACGGCAGAAGCTATCACCCGTAAAATCAGTTTAAAAAGTGTACTTTTATTCAGAGCGGATTTATTTGGTATAAGTAGTGTACCGCCTACGAGAGCACCGTCAACGGTAACGGGACGGTTTTCATTATCGTAAAGAAAAGTCGGTGAATGATTAATACCGGGCAGAACAATTACGGGTGAATGCTTACAATGAAATGAGCTCATATCTTCACCGCCCGTAATTTGATTGATTGCTCCATATCAATCATCTTCTTTATTTGATCATTTTAACATATTAAAAGGCTGAATTCAACAGTTTTAAAGTAACGCGATGTAATATTTTACCTTTATTTTTTAGTAAAAATATCTAAACAAAAACGGCACTCCGCAGAGTGCCGTTTTCACTTAATTATCTTATGCCGTAATTTTCGATGATATAGTCCATATCTTTGTCGCCTCGACCTGAAAGGTTGATAAGCACTGAACCGTGTTCCATTGTCTTGGCAAGCTTCATACCGTAAGCTACTGCGTGTGAGCTCTCAATTGCAGGGATGATACCCTCCATACGAGAAAGCTTGAAGAATGCATCGATTGTTTCTTCGTCGTCAATTACATCATACTTGACTCTGCCGATTTCCTGAAGGAAAGCATGCTCGGGACCTGATGAAGGATAGTCAAGACCGCTTGCAACGGAGTAAACGGGAGCAGGCTCACCGTTTTCATCCTTAAGCATAATGCTGTTAAAGCCGTGCATAATACCCTCTTCACCGTACTTAAGGCTTGCAGCGTGGTCACCGAGCTTCGGACCTCTTCCCAGAGGCTCAATACCGTAAATATCAACAGGATCGTTAAGGAAACCTGCAAACAAGCCTGCTGCATTTGAGCCGCCGCCTACACAGGCAACAATAGCATCCGGCAGATGACCTGTCATTTCAACAAACTGTTCTCTTGCTTCGATGCCGACAACACTTTGGAAATCGCGTACCATCATCGGAAACGGATGAGGGCCGAGAACAGAACCGATGCAGTAGATTGAATCTTTATATTCCTTGCTGTAAGCATCAAATGCAGCATCAACAGCTTCTTTAAGAGTCTTGAGACCGTGTGTAACCTCAACAACGTTAGCACCAAGAATCTTCATTCTTGCGACATTGGGAGCCTGCTTCTTGATATCAACAGAGCCCATATAAATATCACATTCCAGACCGAAATATGCAGCGGCCGTAGCGAGAGCAACACCGTGCTGACCTGCACCTGTTTCAGCAATAACCTTTTTCTTACCCATATACTTAGCAAGAAGAGCCTCACCCATACAGTGATTAAGCTTGTGTGCACCGGAATGGTTGAGATCCTCACGCTTGGCATAGAGCTGAACGTTGCCACCGAGATAATCGGAAAGACGTTCAAGGTGAGTTACGGGAGTAGGCCTGCCCTGAAATTCTTTTCTGATTCTGCGAAGCTCAGCAATAAACTTGCGGGACTGACAGATTGAATAGTAAGCTTCGGTAATTTCAGCCATAGCATTCTTGAGCTTTTCGTCGATATAAACTCCGCCGAATTTGCCGAAATAACCATTTTCATCCGGATAATTCTTAAAATAAGTTTCAAAATCAATACCGTTGTGTATCATTATATAACCCTCCAAAATTTAAAACAGCAACTGAATACATATGAAATATTTCAGCCACGCCATCGTTTCTTCAAAATAAACATAAAAACCACTCCGAAATAAAAAAGTCCTCGACAGAACAATCTGTCAAGGACGAATAAAACTTATGCGTGGTGCCACCTTGATTCACGCCAACGGCGTGCACTTATAAGGATACTGACATATCCCAAGCAACTGACGTATGCTCACACGTTGCAGAATACTCTGTGCAAATGCACATTTGACTGCACCCTCCGCGGTCCATTTGACGAACTGTATCCTACCCGAATTTCAGCTTTCACGGGCTCTCTGTGAGGGCATTTTTCGCCTTTATCTCCGCATCAACGGTTTATACTTATTAAATTAGGTGTATTATATCACCGCAAAAAACACTTGTCAAGCAGAATTTTATGCAAACAGTAAGCCTAAGAGCATAGTGAAAAGTGATGTGATATCAAAAATAGATACAGGCTTATCAAATGCACTATCGGGAACGTTCGTAGTGATTGATTCTGCCTTAATAGGCAGAAGATCATTTGAATTGAGAGATGCATCGTCATCTGCAGCGTCGTAAAGGACGATATCAAAAGCGACAAGACCTTCATCATCATAATAGAAAGTAGCGTGAGATTCAAACATTCTGAGAACATTCTCACCCTTCTGACCAAAAGACTTGAGCATTTCAATAATCTCAGCCTCAGTCATTGTCGCAAGCTCTGAATCCGACGGAAGCTCAATAAGACCTTCTTTTACAGCAAGGTCAATAACCTTTCTTATATCGGGAACAAACTTCTCAACATAAACCTCGCCGTACTTTTCGGTAGTTTCATCACCGGAAGACTTAAGTTTAAGGCAATCAAACAGCTCTGATTCCAAAATTCCGAACATCTTATCAATCTCTTCTGCATACACCGAAAGATCAAGACTGCCGCCAAGAAGATCGGTTACGTTTATGGTAAGAAGAGGCATATAGGCAACTATCTCACCGTCAGAAACAAGAAGCTTGACGTTGAAAAACCAAAGCTTAGCCGTTGCAGCGACCTTGATATCCTTGCTGCCGTCTTCGTTAACGTATATTTTCGCATTAGCGACAACATCTTCAAGCGGAATTCCTTCGTTATCAAAGAAATCATCATCAAACGCAATACTTAACGATTTAGATGCAAGAATGTCATCAATAAATTTCTCTGTTTTTGTATCAGCGGCATAGGCTGTTACAAAAAATGCGGAAAGTGAAAGAAGAACTGCGAGAATAATACAGATAGTTTTTTTCATAGTTTTTCAACCTCCTTGTGGTTATTGTAATACACAAAAGTTAAACAAAAGTAAAAACTTATTTACAAGGTGTAATTTCAAAGAACACAACGCCGTTAGCAGCAAGCTGTGTTTCAAGCAGGATCTTGCCGTCAACAACGTCCACTGCGAATGTAACAGGTGTCAGCTGTGAACACTTCTCATACTTTTCAGCAAGCTTACTGAAATAAAGTTCTCGTGCCGCAGGATCTTTAAGAGTAACTGTTGACTCAATCTGCGGATCATCTGGTGACCAAGCGAAGCAATCATCACCGATACCGTATTCGATACGGTCCTGCTGCCATTCATCAAAATAGTTGCAGTTATCATCAACCGTGTATACTGTAACATTTACCTTGTCTGTTTTGAACTGCGGTACTGAAACGTTAAAGCTTAAATCAACGCTTTTATCATACTCAACACTGTTTTTGAAATTATAGGCCATTACTCTGAGCGTTTCGGCATCAGAATCATACGCACTTAATGCATCAACCTCTGCGCCGTATATAACACCCTTTTTATCCGGTGTTACGGCAACTCGGTCAGAACCTGCAAATTTGTAAAGAATCTTTGCAACGTGATAGCTTACAGTCGGGTATCCGTTAAAGAATCCGCCCGAAAGATAACCCCAGGATGAGAAATAATCACCGCCCTGGTCGATAAGCTGCTTATTGAGTCTTGCATCATATGCAGCTTGATATGTAGAGCCGACAATTCTGGTCAGAAGCTGAATATCGTCTGTACCGCTTGAATTACCTACAAGAATCCTGCCCTCATCAATACCGAATATAAGGTTTTTCAATCCTGCATCTTCAGCATATTTCTGAAGCTCTGCTATTGTTTCGGGTAATGTAAAGCCTTTTGTAAACTCACCGGGAGAATAATCATAAAAAGAAGCGGAAAGGAAGCAGATACGAGTTCCCTTTTTGCCGGTTTTATAGTTTGTTTCTTTTGCACAGTGCTCTATAAAGATTCTTTCATCCCAGAGCCCTTCGGTAACAGTCATCGAATGAGCGCCGACAAATACATCTTCGCCTATTTCATCCTGCAAAGCAGCAACCGTATAGTCATAAAGCTTGCAGTATGCCTGAGCGGTTTTATCGGGGTCGCCGTCAGGAGCCATAAACCACTGAGAATTCTCATACTCGGTCATAACTCCAAAGCGCCAGGTGAGCACCTCTTCTGCGCCGAATTCATCGACCAGAGCGCGTGCCATAGCTGCCATATAGCTGAAATAAACATCATAGTCATCGGGCGGATAAAGATTAGTGCCGAAATCAGCACCCTGAATAGCATTCTGTGAATACTTCACAGGAACGCTGCCGAGCTTGAGATGAGGCTTTGCGCCAAGCTTCAGAATACCGGCACAATTGTCAATCAGAGGTGTAAAATCGTAGTCGTCAAGCACATCATAATTGAGGGGATCGACGAACAAATCTCTGTCCGCATTACCGCCCGTGCATTGCATCAGCTGAACATACTCGACAAACTCAAAAATGTTATATTTTTCGTTAACTCTGGGATTACTGAACTGATCGCCAGCCTGCATATCCCAGGTGTTGATATTGCTGAGCATATTCGGCACAACATCACCGGTCTGCGAAGCATCAATATCAAATGAATAGTCGTTCACAGATTCACCCATTGAACAGATTATGCCCGGAATAGCCACAATCAGCGATAACAGATAAGAAAAAAAATATAGTATTGCCCTCAAATTAGTAGCCCTCCAATTCAATTTTTGTTTTAAATAAATTTTAGCACAGATATTACCATTTGTCGATAGAATTATTGATTATTTCATTGAAAACGCTACTAAACAATGTTATAATAAAGTAGGATTATTATAAGAATAGGAGTGATTTTATGAAGAAAAGAATAATTGCTTGTTTAGTTTCGCTCATTCTAGTGCTTTCGTCTATTCCTCTCAACGCTTCTGCAACTGATGAGCCAAATCTGGTGTATCTTGACATAAGCAAGGGTACAATTTCAATTGCCGCAGGCACAATATTAGCCTATGCACCTGACGGCACAAGGATAAGAAATTATGATTTTACGGCAACATACGTTGTCACCGGCACATCTAACAATACTAACATTATCGTAAACGGCGGCGCAGTAACACTAATGTTCGACAACTGCAACATCGACCTGAGCGGCATAGATGATGCCTGTGCTGTTATACTTAAAAACAACTCAAATTTAAGTATTGGTGTTATATCCGACTCAACTATAAAGAGTGGTAAAAAACGTGCAGGAATCCAGGTCACAGCCAACGCTACCGTTAACTTTATTAAACCCATAAAAGGTACAGGCGGCACTCTAAACGTTTACGGTGGCGACGAAGCCTCTGCTATCGGTTCAAATATGAATACACATTCCGGAACAATTAATGTAAACTATGGTATTGTCAACTTATATGGCGGCGGCAACTCCTCTGCACTCGGCAGAAGCAACGGTTACAGCACCAATAAATCTGTATCAATAAGCGGTAGTAACACCGTAGTGAATGTTTACGGTAAATCAACAGCTATTGACACACAAAGTCTATCTGTAAGTGACGACGCAATATTAAACTGCCAAAGCAGTGCAGACAACCACGCAATAGTATCTGACAAGGCAACTGTTACTGATGCAACTGTTAATGCTTCAACCCCGGGTAAGGGCACCGCTCTTTACTGCGGAACCATTACAGTAAAAGAATCAAAAATCAACGCTGAATCATACGGCGGCACAGCTATCGGCAAAACTAAAAGTAACAAAAACAAAGCTTACATTACAGTAACCAACAGCACATTAACCGTAAAATCTCCTGCCTCAGCATATGCAATTGACGGATATTCTGTATCAATAACCGATTCGGAAGTTTTCGTACTCGACGGCATATTGCGAGGTATACCCAAAAATGCTTTTGTTTATATCGACAAAGTATGTACATACACACCTACAAAGCCGTTAACAGTTGACTACACAGTACCCGACGGACATACCCTGATAGTACCCGAAAACACAGTTGTTGAAATCGGTGAAGGCGGTAAACTCCGTCAGGGTAACGGTACTCTTATTATCGAAGGTACGTTTTACTATATCGGCACAATGGACGGTACAGAAAACGGCGACCCTATACTTGATAATTTTGCACTTATAGAAGACAGCAATATCAACTGGTACGGCGATATATCAAATGCTCTCGAAAAAATCGAAACTTCAACTGCCGATAACATTGAGCTAAAATTATTTGCATCGGCAAAGCTCCCCCAAAACCTGCCAAATAAAGACCTGATAATAGATTTGAACGGTTTTGATCTTGCCGCAAGTTTCGACTTGACAATTGAAAACAACAATCAACTCAAAGTAATAAACAGCGGCAAGAAAAAATCCGCCTTGAATTTTTGGTATGGTTTTCATAATTACGATACCTTTACTGTTGAAGGCAATATAGATGTAGAATTTCAAATAACAAATAATGGCGGAACAGTTAATCTTATAAACACTAACGACGGCATTTGTTCTACACCGTTCTATAATTATGAAGGTGGAATTATCAACGTAGACGGCGCCTATCTTTACGGTGATTCCGGCGGCGGCTACAACGATGAAGGCTGCACGCTCAACATTACAAACGGAGGTAGAATAGTAAGCGATTACATAGGAATAACAAACTACGGAACAATAAATGCTGACAATTTCACAATTTACTCTTACGGAAGATCAATAATAAATAACGGAGGTAAAGTAACATTAAAAAACGGCAATTTTATTGCTTACGGACCTTCAATATCAAATACGGACGGATATGTATATGCAGAAAACTGTACTATGAATTCATACGAAACCGGTAACGGCATAAACAGCACAGGTACACTTTTCCTGAAAGATTCAACTATATCTTCTTCCGAATTCGGTAACGCCGGGGTAAGCCATTCCGGAACGCTGACTGTTGAAAACTGTACTATAGATGGATGTTACAACGGACTGCTTCTTCATGAAGGAACAGCAAAAATCACCAATTCCAGCTTATACGGAGGTTTTGAAAGTTATAACGGATACGGTCTGTATAACGGCGGTGAAATGACTGTTGAAAACTGCGATATATACGGCGGTTACGGTGTAGGAAACAGCGGCACCATTCACTTAAAAGATACCGACATCAACAATTGTCAAGGTTATCATGAATCATATGCAATATTCAACAGCGGTGATTTCCACTTTGAAAACGGAATTATCAACGGAAGTATTTCAGCTTATATAGACGAAGGAGGATCAGCTGAAATCAAGAAAGCTACCATTGAGGGATTCGACTTCTCATGGGATTATGACCCAACGGATTTGTACGGTAATGAAGCTACATTCAATATGACAGACGGCACCGTAAAACTTTTTGACTGCACTCTGCCCAACGGATTTTACGTTTTAACAGATCAAAATAGCGAAAAGAAATACGGCATAAAAGAGCTTATAGCCGACAAATATATGCTTTACAGTGCTGACGATAACTCAGCTGTTGTACTTGATAATGAAACCGCTATGCTCGACGGTGCATACCATATAAAACCGGACGAAAGTTTTTTGCCGGACTTTGGCGCCGGCATAGCTGACATTAACGCTGAAAACGTTACATCCGATAACCTTGAAGCAATTAACGCTGAGTTAGCTTTAGCAAACGAATACAATATTGAAGATTACAGCGAAAAAATTGCGGCAAAGATAACACAAACAAAAGAAAAGTGCAACACACTGCTCGAGATCATAAACTCTGTTAAAAAGAAATATGAAAGGTTAACCGACAGCATAAACAAAATTAATGCCGACGAATTGACAACCGATGCAACTATTGAAATTGAAGCAATTATTACCGAGGCAAACATACTGCTAGGCACTAATAACCTGACAGCCAGCCAAAGAACAAAAATTGAATCATCTAAAGCTCAACTTGAAGAAATCACTTCTGATCTTAATAAAAGAAAATCAGCAATTGAAAGTGCAGTTGAAAAAGCTGAAGAAATTGCAAGCGGTAAACCCACAACAGATGATGAAGCAAGGATAAACGAGCTGATTTCCGAAATCGATAAACTTCTTTTACTTGAAATTACCGAAGCAGAGCAAAGCGCGCTTGAATCAGCCAAAACATCAGCTTTATCCGCCCTTGTAATCTTCGAAAAAAACCGTGACAAACTCGCTGAACTTAAAGCTGAATATGAATCAATAGACTATAAAAAGGTAAATATATTTGATAAGGATTACCTGGAAAATCTTTCAGAGCGAATAGTTCAGTTAATTGACGAAGGTGTTTTGGGTATAAATGAAACAAGTGAAGCAAATGCACTTAAAAGCGAAGTCAACAACTTGATTGAGCTTGTTCAAACGCCAATGTTTTACGGATTTATTCGAATCTTTTGGACAATAATATCGATGATAAAGACTATATTTCTTTAAAACTCTTTAC
Organism: Acutalibacteraceae bacterium; assembly: GCA_045606785.1. Lineage (GTDB taxonomy): Bacteria > Bacillota > Clostridia > Oscillospirales > Acutalibacteraceae > UBA8612. The sequence goes on from JAZUSN010000002.1 coordinate 16,966, forward strand.
TTTTCAGCTGAATTGTATATAATATTATATCGAATATTTTAAATGGAGGAAGATTCCAATGAATTTGAAAAAAACTGGCATTAAGGTTTTATCAATTTTTCTGTCAATCCTCACACTCATCGCTGTAGCTCCCATCAATGCTTTCGCTGAAGAAAACAGCACGCAACCAGACAGCAGCACAGAGGGCGAAGGACACGCTCTTGTGCTCACAAGTGACAGCCTTTCTGTCAAGATCGGCAAAAAGATTCAGCTTCACGCTTCCGTATCGAACGTCGAAACTCAGCCGACAATCGTTTTTGAATCATCTGACGAAAGCGTCGCAACAGTTGATGAAGACGGTTATGTAAAGGGCGTTGCTGAGGGCAAGGTTACTATCTTTGCAACAGCCGAGGTTGACGGTGTTACACTCAACGGCGAATTCGCACTCAACGTTGTAAAAAAAGGCAACATCATCCAGGATTTCCTTACAAAGCGTCAGGTGCTCAGCTATCAGTACAGCTACATTGACGATTACTACTACACAAACGACAAAGAAGCATGGCAGTACAATTTCGGCTTCGGCAAGATTTATGACATTGCTTCTCCGTATATTCTTCTTGAATATGACTACATCCGCGTGTTCTTCGTTTACGAAGACAAGGACTGGATGATTCAGATGTGGAAGGGTCAGTACGGTATGATTTTCTACGGCGGCGAAATCGGCGTATATAACCGTCCTCACTCAGAAAAAGGCGTACATGAATGGACAATGTATAACTGCCCTGCCGAAGAAGATTGGCTTATGATGGAAATGACCCTTTATCATCAGGATATCAACGGCAACTATATCCGCGAGTTCACAAGAGAATACGACAAATATTGGTGGTGCACAGGCTTCAAAAACGGACATCTCCGCCAGGAAGAGCCAGCAGATGAGCTCAGACTCAAAGCAAGAATTACATTTAAGTCCGAAGAAATGAGAGATCTTTTTATCACAGGCCTTGCCGAGTGCGGCTTCGGCGTAAGCGACTCTAAAGAAGGCGTTGGTCTTGATCAGTATTATGCCGAAGGCTGTGACGTATATTTCATCTGGCAGAACATTTCCGATGCTGAAAGCACAATGGGAATCAAAGTTGGTGTAGGTATTATTTCCTCTCTTATCGCTCTCCCCTACCTACCCGCAATTCTTCCCTTCGTCAGTTTCTTTATGATTCTTGTTCTTCTTGCTTCCGCAATCGTATAAATCAACAAAAATATCAAAGACCTGTATGGTATCCCATACAGGTCTTTCTTTTATCATTTTACACCGTAGAAATCTAAAAGTGCAGGATTGATAACCGTTTCAGTCTGGTCAAAGCAGGAGCTGTGTCCGCCGCCTACAATCATAAGCTCTTTTGCGCCTTCAATGGAGCGTGTTATCTTTTTTGAGTGCCAGCGCTGAATCATATCGTGTTCACCGTAGATATTAAATACAGGCACCTTAATTGCTGAAATATCTTTAAACGTAAGGCTCGGCTGACCAACCATCATACCTTTAATGTCACGTCTTCTTGCATATTCGGGATCATCGTACAACCAAGCCTCAATGCAAAGAATTATGTATTGATAAGTTATCTGAATCTGATCGAATGTGTTTGTACCGAATGTGTTGATGTTAGAGCCCATAATTGCAAGCGCTTCAACACGCTCCTGATGAGCAAGAGTAAACACAACGCCGAGATTGCCTCCGTCACTAAAGCCGAAAATCTTTGTTTTTTCGATATTCAGGTAATCAAGCAAAGCATCAATATCCTCACTCATTGCTTCAAACGTCATAGCGCCCTCGACCCAGTCAGAATTACCGGTTGCTCTGGGTGACATACAAATAACCTTGAAGTGCTTTGACATTTCGGGAAGTATGCTTCCGTCAAACGAGTGCATATCGCCTCCGTTAGGCGGTAAGAGCAGCAAGGGCTCACCGTCAGGCTGACCGTAAATACCGTATTCAATATTAACACCGTTGAGGTTTACAACCTCATACGCTAACTGTTCGACTGCAGAATCCTGTGCACTGCTTATAGGCATAATTCCAAGCATTAGCACCACAGCCAGAACAAGCGATAAAACTCTGAATTTTTTACTCATATCAAATTGCCTCCAATCAATCAAGCTTTAGGAACATCTCAAGAATACGCTTAACGCAAAGCTCAAGATCAGCTCTTGTAATACGACCGTCTTTGTAGCCCGCCATAAGGTCCTCGGGATATCCGCAATGCATCTTCATATCGTTGCCAGCCTTAACCTCCTTAACAGGGTCATTCTTTACGCCCCAGTCGGTAACAACCATACCGTTGTATCCCCACTCGTTGCGAAGAATACCTGTAAGAAGCTCATAGCTTTCTGACGTATGCTGACCATTGATAAGGTTATATGATGACATTACAGTCCACGGGCTCGACTCTTTGACTGCAATTTCGAAGCCCTTGAGGTAAATCTCGCGAAGTGCACGCTCCGAAAGGCGTGAATCGCTGCCCATACGGTTTGCTTCCTTATTGTTACAGGCAAAGTGCTTCATTGATACAGCAACCTTCTTTGACTGAACGCCTCTGATATTTGCCGCAGCACACTTGCCCGCAAGAAGCGGATCTTCAGAGTAATACTCAAAGTTTCTGCCGCAGAGAGGATCACGATGAATATTTAGCGCAGGTGCAAGCCAGATTGCAAGATTATTCTCTCTTATTTCTGCACCTCCGCCTTCACCTACGAGGAAATTAAGCTCCGTATCCCACGTACAAGCAAGAAGTGTTGCGCAAGGCCAAGCTGTTGTGGGTATTCCTGTTTCCGTATCAAGTCGGAGACCGGCAGGACCGTCGGCAGTAGGCATGGCAGGCACACCGAGACGTTTGACCGGACCAAAGCAACCAGTGTTGGCAACACCCGTCGGCGGCTGACCGCCTACAAAATCCATAAGCTCTTCAAGAGTAAACTGAGCTACAAACTCGTCAATGTTTATACTCTCGCCGACCTTATCGAACATAACGGGTTTCTCAGGTACAAGTGCACCGGTAGGTTGATTTTCGCCGTAATAATAGCTTTCTTCGCCTGTAGGAAGCTGTTCGAAGCTGCCGTCAGAAAGCATACGCTTTGCAAGCTTAAACGGCTTGCACCATTGTGTGAGGTGCTCAGTTACGGTATCTTCTTTTACTTCATATTCAAATGCGAGCTTTTCATTGTCCCTAACTGACGTACCTAAGTAAAACTCATATGTACCCTTTTCGAGCACGTAGGCTGATTTGCAGATTTTACCGAGATCATCAAAGCTTGCCATATCATTTACTTTGAAAGTAAGTGCAAGTGTCTGAGATTCGCCCGGAGTCAGAAGCTTTGTCTTCTGGAACGCAGCAAGCTCCTTTGCGGGTTTGCCGAGCTTACCCTGAGGTGCAGAATAATAAACCTGCACAACCTCTTTACCTGCAATATCACCTGTGTTTTTGACAGTTACGGCTACAACAACGCTGCCGTTATCGACACCGCAAAGCTTCCCGCTGAGCTCAAAACTTGTATAAGACAAACCAAAGCCAAAGGGATATCTAACCAGATCTTTCTTGCCGGGAACGGTTTCGAAATAGCGGTAACCGACATAAATATCCTCTGAATAATCTACGTGATCAAAGCACTCCCAAAAATCATCCTTGCAGGGGTAACAATCATATGATTTTGCGATTGTATCCGCAAGCTTACCCGAAGGATTCACATCACCGCAAAGAATATCAGCAATCGCAGCACCGCCTTCAAGGCCACCCTGCCAGGAGAAAAGAACGGCATCGACATCGTCATTTTCTGCAAAGTATTCACAGTCGATCGTTGCACCCGAATTGAGTACTATAATTACCTTATTGAAAAGCTTTGAGGCTTTGTCTATTAAATTTTTTTCTATATTTGAAAGATAATAGTCACCCGCTTGAGGTCTGCGGTCAACACCCTCGGCAGAAAAACGGCTGAGAGTAATAACAGCAGTATCTGCATTCTGCGCGGCTGATTCAATCAGCTCATCGGGAACAGCAGGCTCTTTAACATGCATACTTGCAAAAGTATCATATGTCATATCGTCACGCTTGGTACAAAATTCCATTGCATTGACAATATCCCACGTTGCATTGATCTGTGCCTGAGTGGGAATATTTACGCTTTCACGCTTGACGTAGTCCTTATAAAACTCAACAAGCGGCATATAGATTTCAACTTGCTTTTCGCAGAATCCGTCATAGATATTGCAGATATACGGTGTATTGACGTCACCGCTTCCGCCGCCGCCCTTTATGTATTCGATGGTAGCTTTACCGAAAAGAGCAATCTTCTCACCCTTGCCGAGAGGGAGCGCATTGTTATTATTCTTGAGCAATACCATACCGTCAGCAGCAGCACGCCTTGAAAGCTGAGTATGCTTGAGAGATGCCGTGATGCATCTGCCATCCTCACCAAGCGGAATGCACGGCTGATACTTGAATCTTGCATATTTCTCCATAAGAAAACCGTCCAATCATTTATATTGTTAGCACAATTATACCACAAAGAGAATAACCGTCAAGTAAAAAAGAAAAACCGCCGAAACGGTTTTTCTCTATTGGTTATTTATTTGTTTTCAGGCTGAGTATTTGTGGGCTTATTCTTCTTATTCTGCTTTTCGGTCACTGTCATTCACCTCCGTACCAGCGTTTAACAACAGTTTGACCGAAAAACCAATAATTATACCAATATGTTATACAAGCTTTTTGCCGAATGCGATATCTGTACCGAGAATTTCAACCGTCTCAAAGCCGTATTTTTTATAAAAATTATTTGCCGTGGTGTTTTTTGTGCCTGTCGTGAGCATAACACCTTTGATGCTCTTTGATACGAGATGATCGGAGAGCGTACTGACAAGCTTACCGCCAAGACCCATTCGTTGATACTCGGGCAGGATGTCAATATGAAGATGTGCAGGATAAACAACCTTATACTTCTCATGAAGCTTATAAGCTTCGGTAGCCCATTCGATACGTGATTCACCGTATTTTATTGCACGGGTAAAATACTCCTCATCATAAGTCTTTTTGAATTTATCAAAATTTTCGGCACAGATAATATAGCCGACAGCCCTGCCGTCATCATCAACAACAAAACAGTTTTCAGGCTCATTATCAATATAATACCTACAGAATGTGTTGAGAATAAAATCGGCAAACTCTTCGGTTATATCGTCATCGCCCTCACTGTTAAGGCATGCGTAACAGACATTATCATAATCCTTTTCTTCATATTTTCTGATTGTAACCATAATCAGTACCTCACTTTATACATCTTTGTTCGCAATTCATTGCCTGTTAATAATATTATTACAATTTATACCAAAAAATCAAGTCCAGATATTTGAAAATTAGAAAATATAGTGTATAATATATTCATCTGACAGCAGGAGGTACGTTATGGGTACTGAAAAAATCATAAGAAAAGCTATTCAACTCATTTCTGATACTGTGATCTCGCTTATGCCAAAGAGCTATTTCACATCTGACAAAAAGGCAAACGAAAATATGCTCACAGGCGACAAAAGATTTGACTACGCAACTGGCAACTGCTTCACCTGCGGATTCGGAAAAGCGGTTATCACGCCCGATGACGTAAGCTCAGGTAAATATTTTATCGCCGGCTACGATTCAAATAACCCTGCAACGGGCGTGCTCGACGATATGTTCGCCCGCGCCGTATACATCGATGATAACACTTCGCGCGGAGGTGTCATACTCTGCGCAATTGATGCAGTCGGTATAAGCCGAAAGGATATCAACGATATACGTAAGCTTGTACTCGAAAGCGGTAATGTAAATAACCTTAAATCAATTAATATAAGCTCAACTCATTCTCACTCCGCTATTGATACGCAAGGGCTTTGGGGTGAAAAGCTGTATAAAAGCGGCAGAAACGAAGAGTTTATGACTCATCTGAAAAAAAAGGCTGCCCAGGCAATAATTGAAGCATACAAAAACAGAAAAGACGGCAAGCTTTACTATTCGGTTAATGAAACACATGACCTTCAGTTTGACTGCCGTACACCGGATACATATGACCGCAACCTTACAAAAATCAGGTTTGAGCCTTTTGACGGTTCGTCCGGTATCTGTATGGTTAACTTTGCTTCGCACGCGGAACTGATGGGCGACCGCACCAAAAACGTCAGTGCCGATTTCCCCTGCTATATGATACGTGAAATTGAAAGCGCAAATGAAGGAATGAACGCAGTATTCTATAACGGTGCAATCGGCGGTATGATTTCTGCAAAAGAAATCAAAAAGATATACCGCAACGAAATCGACTGCGAAGCGTATACGAAAGAATTCGGCAAAATGCTCGGCGAAATTGTTAACCAAATGAAAGATGAAACCGAAATCGCTCCCGTAATAAACGTTGCAGCCACACCCGTAAAGATTACTGCACAGAACTTCGTACTTATCCTTGCAAGACTTCTCAAGGTGCTCAATAACGATATTGCAAGAACGAACAAGAGAAGCGTTGCCGCAATCCACACCGAGGTCGGATATCTTGAGCTTGGCAACAGCGAAATCGGAATGTACCTCATTCCCGGTGAACTGTTCCCCGAGCTTTATAACGGTGAATTTCTCAGCGCTGAAGAATCCGGCACGGGCAAGGCTGCCGACTATAAAGTGCTCAGCGAAATGGGCGGAGCTAAGCACCACTTTGTTATAGGACTTTGTAACGACGAGCTCGGATACATAATTCCGGATAACGACTTTGTGCTCGACAAAAAAACGCCGTACATTAACAATGGCAAAGACAGATTTGACAGAAGCCATTACGAAGAAACAAACTCCACAGGCAGAGAAACAGCAAGAACTCTTCTTGAATCAACAGATGCACTCATTTCAAAAGTCAAGTAAAGGAGCGATAATAATGACAAAATCAGCAAAAAAGTCAGTTTCCCTCATTCTTACGGTAATAATGCTTTTCACAATGGGTACCGGCGCTTTGGCATCAGACTCGCAGCCCGCTGATAACAGTGCCATTATCTTTACAACAAATGTTATAAATTCAATTATCAACGCTGCATTCAATCTTCTCTGCTCCGCATTCCCGAAAGATAATCTGCCCACGGTAGACAGTTATAAAACCGAAAATTTTTACGAAGGAACCAAGGAATTCATTGATGAACCCGTAAAAGACGCACAGTGGAAGCTTGGATTCGGATGTGAGAGCATAGTACCTGCCGACCTTGCTGACGGCAGTAAAGTCTATTACACCGGCGGTTACTTCACGCAGAAAATAAACAGCGTTTTTGATGACCAGCGAGTTCACGCAATAGCACTAAACGACGGTTCAGACCGCGGCACCGCAATTTTTGCAACAATTGACGGTATCGGTGTATGCAACGCTGATATCAGAGCAATAAGAGCTCGCGCAGAGGAAAAGATCAAAACACTCGGACTTGACAGCGATATTATTGCAATCAACATCAATGCAACTCATTGCCACACTGTTCCTGATACTCAGGGCTTTGGCCTTTCACTTATTCCAAAGGTTTTCCATAATATAGCGGCTAATCTTCCATTTATCAACCCCATCAGAAGTATTGATAAAACCGTACTTGAGGTTATGATTGAAGGCGCTGCGGATGCTGTTGTTGAAGCATATACAAATATGGAATCGGGTTCACTTTATTACTTTGAGACAGTCGGCATCGGTAGAAATGACGAAACAGGCGTTTATCCGAATGATGAGTACAGCTACCTGAGAAACAAACGTTACGATACAGAAGGCTATCAAAACTTCTTTGCCTGCTTCAAATTTGTGCCCGACAACAATCAATCACGTCCGACAGTTTTCACAAACATCGGTGCACATCCCACAACGATTGACAGAGCTACATCAAAGCTTTCCGCAGACTTCCCTGCATATATGGAAGAAGAAATCAACAACAGCGGTATGAACTTTATGTTCATTCAGGGTGCACAATCTCCGATTTCCGTCATAAAAAGCGCAGTTCAGACACCGGAAATCATTGACAGAATAGATACTGAAATTTCCGCCGACCCATCACTCGGCGAATACAGAGCTGCAAAGTCTCTCGGCTATGAATTTGCAAGACTTATTCTCGAAGCTCAGGATTCCGCTACAGAGGTTGAGCCTATGCTCAATGTCAGGATGTCAGAATGCACCGTCAAGCTTGATACAGGTCTGATCCAGCTCGGTGCAGCCTCTCACCTACTCGGAACAACGACCGTACTTGATCCCGACAGTCAAAGCGGTTATTCAGTTATTACAGAGGTCGGTTACGTTGAAATCGGTAAAGACATTGTTCTGCTTACAGTCCCCGGCGAGCTTGTTCCTCAGCTTGTTTACGGCAATGTTGTTGATGCAAGCGAAGCTTATCTCGGCAAAGATTGGGAACTCGACTGCACAGCGGAACTTGTAAGTGATGAAAAGACAGTTCTTGTTATGGGACTTTGCAATGATGCTATCGGTTACATCATTCCCGATAATGACTTTGCTCCCTTTATTGCCGATTCCCTTTGGAATACAGATGCAGGAGAAAAGCTATTCGGCGAATACCACAGACACTATGAAGAGATGCTCACAGCTGGCTCCACATCAGCATCAACCATAATGGGTGCTGTAAATGAGCTTGTAAAGCAAGCGGCATAAACGAAACGGAGAGATACAATGAAATATTACCTTGGTATTGACGGCGGCGGTACTCGCACTACCGCTGCTGTATCTGACGAAAACGGCAATATTTTGTTTAAAGAATGCGGCAAAACAATCAATTTCTACTCGGTAGGAATGGATAAGGCCAGAAGTAATATTGATGAACTGATCCGTTCTGTTATAGCTAAAATTGATGCCGACCGTTTTGAATCTGTTTTCGTCGGTTGCTCCGCACTTGACGGCGAAGCAGACAGCAAGACACTTGATGCTTTGTGCGGCGGAATCAAAGCCAAAAAGATTGCTATGAACAGCGACCTTTATATCGCGCTTAAGTCCGTTAATTCCGATATATGTCCCTGTGTTGCAGTATGTGGCACAGGCTCAATGGCAACGGGTGAAGACAAATACGGCAATACAGTAATTGCCGGAGGTTGGGGACATACAATCGGTGACGAAGGCTCCGGTTATGCTATAGCTGTAAATGCACTGAAAAAATGTTGTGAGCTTTGCGATAAAAGTGAAGATTCTCCCCTGCTTGACAAAGCTAACGATTTTTTTGGCGTTGAGGATTTCAGAAAAGCAATAGACATAATTTATTCACCCGAAACAACAAAAGATGTCATTGCAGACTTTGCAAAAGAAGTAGGCAATTTATGTGATACTCTCGATATTGCACGCGAAATTGTTATATCTCAGGCACACAGCTTTGCAAAGACTGTATTGATACTGCTCAGAAAAATTAAACATTGCACGGTGCTCGGTCTTTACGGCGGAATTTTCGTACACAATTCACTTTTCCGAAAAACATTTGAAGCTGACATTAATTCTGAATACCCGAATATCAGTATTCAACTTCTAGACATTCCGCCCGAAGAAGGCGCACTTAAGCTTGCGAGGAATCTATGATGAAGAAATACCTTGAATATATTGATAACTGCAAAGCAATTATTGACAAAATCAGTACCGAAGGTGCAGAAAACATTGAAAAAGCCGCAAAGCTGCTCAGCGATACGATGATAAGCGGCAAAAAGCTATACCTTTTCGGCACAGGACACTCACATATGCTGGCTGAAGAATTGTTTTACAGAGCAGGAGGACTGGTAAATATTCAGCCCATTCTCGTCGAGCCGCTTATGCTTCACATTTCTGCAAGCGAAAGCACTTTGGCAGAAAGAGTTGAGGGCTACGCTGACAAAATATTTAAAGACTACGGAATGAGCAAGGGTGATACCGTTGTTATCATATCAAACTCCGGTAGAAACGGCGTTATAGTCGATATGGCACTTCTGTGTAAGGATGAAGGTCTCAACGTGATTGCTTTGACTAACCTTGAGCACACTTACGCAGGTGAATCACGCCATAAAAGCGGCAAAAGGCTTTGCGAGATTGCCGACATTGTGCTTGATAATTTCGGCTGTGTAGGTGATGCCTGCGTTACGGTTGACGGAATTGACGGCAAAATCTGCCCGACTTCTACAGTTACCGGAGCACTTATTCTCAACAGCATTGTGGCTCAATCTGTTGAAAACTGCGTAAAAAGCGGTTTTTATCCCGAGCATTTTGCAAGCTCTAACATTGACGGCGGAGACGAAATCAACAACAGACTTGTAGAAAAATACAAAAAGGAGCTTAAACACCTTTGATTTATCCTGTTATTCAAAAAAACTTCCTCAACGGTACAGCTGTCAATGCAGAAGGTGTAAGTTTTGAGGGAGAATACCAAGAAATTGCCGTACGTGTATTTGCTGATTACGGCATTGATACAAACGGTAATTATACCGTTGAAATTCAAATATCCGACACAAGAAAAACAACATACATTGATGAGCTTTTCTGCCTGAGTGACGAAAAATACTTTCTCACCGTCTATGAAGATAAAACAGTTATTGAGGCCGCTACGCGCAAAGGTGTATTCAGAGCGGTTAACACGCTTGCAAAGCTCATTGCAACCGATGAATTACGATGCGGCGAGGTCGAAGACTATCCCCTTTTCAAAAAAAGAGGATATATTGAAGGCTTTTACGGCAACACCTGGGAAAAAGCAAAGCGTCATTCCGTAATGAAACTTATGGGACAAAACGGAATGAACACGTTTTACTATGCTCCGAAAGATGATATTTACCACCGCGAAAAATGGCGTGAGCTCTATCCCGAAAAAGAACTCGCAGAACTCAAAGAGTTGTTTGAAGAGGCGCAAAAGAATGAGCTCGACTTTCATTGGTGCATCGGCCCGGGCCTTACATACCAGTACACTTCGGAAAATGATTTCAATATGCTTATTGAAAAGTTTAAAAGTGTATACTCTATCGGCACAAAGAACTTCGGACTTTTGCTCGATGATATTCCGGATGAATTTCAATATGAAAACGATGCCCAAAGATTTGACAGCATCGTAGATGCACACATTGACCTCATCAACAAAACTTACTCTGCGCTTAAGGCGTTTGACAGCGAAATAACGCTGACTGTTTGCCCGACTCAATATCACGGTAATGAAAGCGATTATTACATAACAAAATTCGGCAGAGGCATTCCTGCTGATGTCAGCATTTTCTGGACTGGTGCTGAAATTTGCTCACGCATACTGACTTCACGCGAAGCAAATGAATTCAACAGAAGCACAGAACATATGCCGCTTTACTGGGATAACTACCCTGTTAACGACTGTGAAATGTTCCAGGAAATGCATCTTGGACCGATTATCGGCAGAGACAGAGAACTATACAAGCACTGTGAAGGACTTATCTCCAACGTTATGGAGTACGCGGAATGCTCAAAAATCCCGCTTCTGACGGTTGCGGATTATCTTTGGAATCCCGTTTGCTACGATAGCGAAAAATCACTTAAAAACGCTCATACCGTTATTTTAGGCGATAAGGCTGAGCTCTTCCGCTACATAGCCGACCATCTTGCCGTTTCCTGCCTCTCAAGGCATGCAAGCGAATATATGAGCGAAATGCTTTCTCACATCAGCTTCCTGATGTCAACGGGAAAAACCGAAGAAGCTGCCGCAAAATTCAGAGGCTTCATTGATAAGAACAGAGAATGCCTTGAAATGCTCCGTAATAAGAGCGTACCCATGTTTAACGAAATGCAAAAATGGGTAGATAAGTTTTCTATGTGCTGCGATTTACTTGATGCAGTTTATTCAACGTCGCTCTCACCTACCGACGAAAACAAAGCTCTTCTCTCGGATCTTCTCGACAGATATAATTCGGACGCAGTAATACTCACAGGCTTTTGCCTTCGCGAGGCCGCTGAAAAAGCTCTCTTGTTTTGATACCAACCACCTTGCAATAGTGTGATTTGCAAGGTGGTTTTAATTTAAAAATCACGCAATAATTATTGTTTAATCCGAGTAAATATGATATTATAAACAGGTAATAAAGAGAGGTATCTGTAATGAAGAAAAAAGTGAAAGTAATTATAAGTATTATAGTTGCCGTTGCGGTTATCGCAGTAGGCTGTGTGTGGTATATGGCAGACGGATACAAGCCCTACTACCCGGCTATGACGGAGTTTTTAGTTTCGAACAAGATTGTTGTTCAGACTATTGAAAGTGATACTAACAAAACCGTATACACATCAGACGAAACTGATTACGGTCTTATTTTTTATCCCGGTGCAAGAATTGAACACGAGGCGTACGAGCCGCTTATGAAGGCCTGTGCAGCTAAAGGAATTAAATGCGTACTGGTTGAAATGCCTTTGAATATGGCTTTCTTCAACATTAATGCGGCTGACAACGTTCAGCAAATGTACCCGGAGGTTGAACATTGGTATATTGGCGGTCACTCGCTTGGCGGAGCTATGGCTTCAGCTTACCTTGATAAAAATGTCGATAAATTTGACGGATTGATTCTTCTTGCTTCTTATTCCGCAACAGACTTGTCTGACACAAACCTTAGAGTCCTTTCAGTTCTCGCCGATAAAGATGAAATCCTGAACACCGACAAATATAATACCAATAAATCAAATCTTCCCGAAGATTTTACCGAGGAAACAATTAAAGGCGGTTGCCACGCTTACTTCGGAATGTACGGAAAGCAGGACGGCGACGGCATACCCACACTCACAAACCAAGAGCAAATAATGTATACTGCCCAATTGATCAGCGACTTCATCAAAGAATAACGAGGTGATATTGTGTCAGCGCTTTTTACAAGAATAATTTCGATTATACTTACCTTTTTACAATTCTGCTTTTTTCCACTTTCAGGAGCAATCGGGAGGCACGAAATTATGATTGACAGATCCACCACATACCAAACATTTGAAGAATTCGGCACCAGCTCATGCTGGTGGGCACAAACAATAGACAACGACGAGATGGCTGACGAAATCGCCAGACGACTTTACAGCGAAAAAGACGGTCTGGGCTTAAAAATCTTCCGTTATAACATTGGCGGCGGAGAAGCGGATAATCCTAACTGCAGGATTTGGGACACAAGCAGAAGAACCGAAAGCTTTTACGTGCTTAATTCACAGACAGAGGAATATGAGTACGACTTCACACGTGACGCAAATGCACGACGAGTAATGGACTACGCTATAAAATACGGCGCAGAAAAAATTATACTTTTTTGTAACAGCCCCCATTTTTCAATGACTGCAAGCGGACAAGCTTCGGGCGGTCTTACAGAGTATGCATCAAATCTGCCGGAAGAAAACTATATGGCTTTTGTCGATTATGTTCTTACAATAGCCGATTGGTTTGTTTCGCAAGGCTATCCGATTTACGCAATCTCCCCCATAAATGAACCAATGTGGAAGTGGGGCGGCGACTGGGTAGGTCAGGAGGGCTGCCATTATACAGCTGACGAAACAGTTAAACTTCTTGAACTTTTTGCAACAGAGATGAAGAAACGTAACTCCCCCTACAAGCTCAATTGTCCCGAAAGCGGCGAAATGAGCTGGGCTTATTATGAGTACGTCGAAAAGTTTTTTGCAAGCGAAATACTTAACAAATTCTGCGACACATACAGCGGACACTCATACTGGATGGATACAAAAACCGAAGAGAAAAAACAAATCGGCGATAAAATGAAAGAAATGTATCCTGATAAAAAGTATGAAATGAGTGAGTGGTGCGAGCTTCCCCTAACAATTGACAGTACAACAATTGACAGCGGAATTTATATGGCAAAGGTAATTGTTGATGACCTTACTAATATGAACGCTGTTTCCTGGCAAAGCTGGACAGCAGTTAACGGCGACGGCCTGCTTGACCGAAATGCAAACGGCGAGCTTATTACATACAACCGTTATTACGCATTCAAGCATTTCACATCGTTTATTAAGCCGGGTATGGTTAGGATTAAAACAGTTGATAATTTCAAAGAAGATTCTCAGTTAAAAACCGTGAGCTTTATGGAAGACAATAAAACAGTCACGGTAATAGTAAACCCCGCAGAGTCAAAAGATGAAATAAAGCTATGCGGAATCTGGGGTAATGCCAAAATCTATCTGACCGATGAGACACACAACTGTGAAAACATATACAGCGGTGAGTTTAACCGAAAAATTACAGTTCCTGCAAAAAGTATAATGACTGTTTGTGTCGAAGAATAAAAAAATATACAGCCGTCATCTTCAAATAGAAGATGACGGCTGTTTTTATACCGTTTCGCTCTGTTTTATTCCAAATATCAATTTCAGTATAGACTGAAGCACTTTCGGGCTGCGTAAAACAATAATTTTCATTATGTACTCCCCTTTCATTCACCTGCTACATACTATGCAGATTTGTAAAAAGGGTTACCGCGTATAAACGTTACTTAAGCTCCCAATCCTTGATATCCTTAACGTCGTTGTACATTTCAACATAACTGTCGTGACGGGACTTCATAATCTCGCCTGCTTCAACAGCTTCACATATCTTACAGCCTTTATCAGCTATATGTGCACAGGTTGAAAACTTGCACGTTCCAAGATAAGGCAAAAACTCCTTAAAACAAAACGGAAGATTCTCTTTTCTTATAAGGAGCTTGGTTTCAGTCATATCTATTGCCGCAAAACCCGGGGTATCTGCGATATAACCTCCGCCGACCTTAAACAGCTCAACCTGACGGGTTGTGTGCCTTCCGCGACCCAATTTATCACTTATTTCGCCTGTTTCAAGCGACAAAGACGGAACCAAGGCGTTCAGCAGAGTAGATTTACCGACACCGGAATTACCCGAAAAAACGCATATTCTGCCGTTTATTGCAGCCTTGATTTCTTCAACGCCCTTACCGCTGACAGAAGAAACACAGTAGGTTTCAAAACCTGATTTGCGGTAAACCTCGGCAAGGGCAAGATCTTCTTTAAGATCCTCTTTAGTAAAAACGATTGCACATTCAATGCCCTTATCCTGGGCGATTGCGGTCATCTTATCAATAACAAGCGTGCTGGGCAGCGGCTCGCAGGTTGAAGCAAGAATAAAAAGCTTATCAACATTGGCAACGGGAGGACGATTGAGGAAATTCTTACGCTCGTGTACACAATCAAGCGAACAGTAGCCTTCTTCATTAACCGTTACGGTAACAATATCACCCGCAAGGGGAGCAATCCCCTTTCTACGGTTAATGCCCTTTGCCTTACATTCATATATTCCGTCGGCGGTTTCAACGTAGTAAAAACCGCCGATTCCCTTTATAACGATTCCTTGAGTCTTTATCATTCAAACACACCTTCGCCAACAACTATAACTATAGCCGTACCGGTTGAAAACAGTCTGTACTTATCCAGACCGGAAAGTGAAGGAGTCTGTTCAATAACATTACCGATATTGTCATTGTTCGCTACTTTTCTGTATTTGACAGTTACATTCATAAAGCCCTGCGATTTAAGCGAATTCAATGCTTCAGATTCACTTAAACCGACAACACTCGGAATGACTTTTAGCGGCACATCAAGAATAGAATTACCGTAAGCATCGTTAACAGTTTTGACATTGGTAAGTGTTACGGGCTCAGTTGTAAAGTCGATATTACAGCTATAAATATTCGAGCCGTCTACTTTTACAATCAGAGTATTTGACTTACCCGAACCGCTGACAGTAAACGTATAATCACTGCCTGTTAGAAGCACCTCAGCGCTTGCTGTTTCGACAGAAGCATTGTTAAGGTAAACCTTTAGCGTACCTGCGTTTCCGTTCTTATAGGGAAGAGGTATGGTAATATCAATCTCAACAACGGGTGCCTTACCCGTACTGACATAAATATCAACCTTGTCGCCAGGATGAGCCGTTTCATTTTCTGCGGGAACCTGTTCACAAACAGAACCTGCAGGAAGCAGGCTATCCTTCGGAATAATCTGACCGACAATAAGACCTACTGACTTTACAAGCTCTGTCGCCTCTTCAGTTGAGAAGCCGACAAGTTTAGGAACGAACACCGCATCCTCATCAGTATGGGTTGAGATATAGATCGTAACTGTAGAGCCGACAGCTGCTGTAACTCCGCGCTCGGGAGATGTGCGTACAACAGAGCCTTCTTCGACAGAAGTATCAAACACCATTTCATACTTTGTAGCAAAGCCGATTGCCTCAAGCGATTGCTTTGCAGAAAGATACGGCTGACCGTAGACATCGGTTACAGGTGCAGTCTTATTAGTGTTTACTGTAATGTAGATATACTCATCATTGCCAATTTTTTTACCTTTTTCCGGACTTTGCCTGATAACAACACCGTATTCATACTGAGTATTGAATTCATACTCTACCTGAATTTTATAATCCTTATACTTATCGTTATCTTTGATCTCTGTTTCATAGTTCATATTTATAAAATTAGGGACACGGTCGCTAGAGATAAACGCATCGGTAAACAAGAGCAATACAAGACCGACAACAAGAAGCACCGCTACACAACCGCTTACAACACCAGTAAGAATCGGTATGAGCTTAGAGTTGTTCTTTTCATCATCGTCAGATGTATCCTCATCATCGGATTTTACCTTTGAAGACTTATCAGGTTTGATATTCATAGTTCTGTCAATATACTTTGTAGGCTCATTATCGACAAAATATGAGTAATCAAACTTAATTGACGGATTGCGCTTAAACTCATCAAGATCAAGCAAAAGTTCAGCGGCAGACTGATAACGAGCTTTGGGATCCTTCTGCATTGCGTGCATAGTGATCTGCTCAAGACCGACCGGAATACTGCCGTTAATTTCGTGCATATTGGCAGGCTCATCGTTCATGTGCATCATAACAACAGAAATCGGGTTATCAGAAGTGAACGGAAGCTTACCTGTAAGCATTTCATACATCAGAACACCGACTGAATAAATATCGGCTTTTGCGTCGGTAAAGTCACCTCTTGCCTGTTCCGGGCTTATATAGTGAACTGATCCGATCGCACTGTTTTCAGCAATTGTTGCGGTTTCGCTTCTGCTGAAGCTTGCTATGCCGAAATCCGTTACTTTTATGCTGCCGTTTTCGAGAAGCATAATATTCTGGGGCTTGATATCGCGGTGGACTATGCCCTTGCTGTGGGCATGCTTGAGGGCGCGGAGTATCTGAGAGGAGAAGTGCACCGTCTCGCGCCAGGTGAGCTTGCCCTGCTGCTCGATGTAATCCTTGAGGGTGATGCCGTTGATATACTCCATGACGATGAAGAGGCAGTCGCTGCTGTCGGAAACGTCATAGATCTTGACAATATTCTTATGCTTAAGCATGGCAATAGCCTTGGATTCGTTTCTGAACCGGCGGCAGATCTCCTCGTTGTCAAGGTACTCCGGCTTGAGCATCTTGACGGCCACGGGCATATCGGTCAGCAGGTCCCTTGCCTTGTAGACAACGGCCATTCCGCC
>JAZUSN010000003.1:0-25000 GCA_045606785.1 Acutalibacteraceae bacterium
CAGCTCAAGCCTATAATCTCTGTTGCCGTAGGAAAAATAAGGAGTGTCGGTTGCGGGCTCGATTTTCTGAACACCGGAAACAGGCTCTGGCTCTGTTGTGACTTTGACCGTGCAGGTATCGACAAAGCCGCGCTCGCAATGCGTTGCGGTGACGGTGACCGTACCCTCTTTGAGAGCCGTGATTCTGCCCGAATAATCGTCGATTTGAACTATGCTCGGGTCGCTGACGGTGTAATCGCACGCCGTCCAGACTGCTTCGGCAGGGTATGTTTTTGCCTCAAGGTCAACAACATCGCCGACACATACATTCACCGTCTCTTCCGGGAATTCGATGTATTCGGCAGGTACTACGTCGGTGATGATTGTTGCGTAAGGATGCTCGCCGTATTCATCAAAAACGGAAAGGAATTCGCTGTCTGGTGCACAATGTATAGTGCAGTCTGCGTCTCTTCTCGGCCAAATTTCACCGGCATCACCGGCAGCACCTTCAAAATAATATAATGTGTCGTGAAAATCTTCTGTTGAGATATTTGACGGTACGTACAAATTGGGTTTTGATCTGAGCAGATACAAGAGATCGGCTGAATTTTCTGCAATTCGTGACGGCAGAGTTATACTTCCAACATATTCATCTCTGCTCTCTGTGTCAACATAACATTCCGGCAAAACAGTATGCTTTTCACCATTTTCATCTGTACCTGTATATACCCCCTGCCAATCAAATGCATGACCGTTAATTGCTCTTAAACTCTTTGGAAATGAAAATTTCATATCCCATATCAAGCAAAATGCCGTAGGCTCGATATATTTATAACCTTCCGGAATAATAATTTCCGAAACATAATTCAAACTCGGATCAATTTCTGCCCAACCTTTGGGGTTTTCAGAAACAAAATCGTCACCGTATTCAATGTACTCAATAATATCTATGCCGTAATCGTCATCTATACCATAACCGATTTTTGTGACCGGATATCCGCCAAGAGTTTCCGGGAAAGTAAACGATATTTTTTCAGGTCCCCAATAGTTAATCTGAACATTAAGAATAGCCGCTTCGCCATCCTCTACAATATAGATATACTCCGCACCGTTAACAGTATCGTAGAGTAACCTGTCTGAAAATAATCTCCAAACTTCTGATTCCTCAAGAGTACACCAGAATCCATAATCACCCTCTGCCGCATATGAAGAAACCACCGATGAAGCCAAGAGCAACACCATCACCATACACAACGATAATGCTTTCTTTACTTTTTTCATAACCGACACTCCTTAAATTTGAATTTTAATCTATCAGTTACAGCCACCGAAGATGCGGCAATTGTGTGCACAGCCGGTGGGGGTTACGGCACAGCCGCCCAGGGCTGTTTCGCGCAGCTCTGCAGGAAGCTTACAGCCAACGCGGTACATTGCCTGCATCATCTCTGTAAACGGCACAACAGCCTTTATTCCGCTGAGCGTCATTTCCGCCGCCGTTATTGCGTTTGCCGCGCCTACCGCGTTTCTGCTCTGGCACGGTGCCTCTACAAGCCCTGCAATAGGGTCACATACAAGGCCGAGGAGATTACTCAGCGCTATTGATGCCGCATCAAGCGCCTGCTCTGCCGTGCCGCCCATCATCGCAACAGCCATTGCCGCCGCCATCGCCGAAGCCGAGCCGACCTCCGCCTGGCAGCCTGCCTGTGCGCCCGACACGCTTGCGTGCTTCATCAGCAGATAGCCTACGGCACCCGCTGTAAAAAGTCCGTCGAGTAAGGCTTTTTCGTCAAGCCCGAATTCCTCCTCGAGCGCAAACAGCACCGCCGGCACAACGCCGGATGAGCCTGCCGTAGGTGCGGCAACTATAACGCCCATAGAGGCATTGACCTCGGGAACAGCCTGCGAATATATAAGTGCCTTTGTCATAACCGAGCCGCAGATTGATTTGCCGCTGTTTGCGTGCGCATTGAGCTTTGCGGCTTCGCCGCCTATAAGTCCGCCGGTTGACGGCAGAACTCTCTCAAGCGGTTTATGTGCGGAATCGCGCATAATTCTGAGCGCTTTTTTCATTTTTTCTTCAACCGTCACGGCATCCGTTTCGCCCTGGTCGATTTCACGGCCGCGCATTGCATCGGCAATTGACAAGCCGTTTTCACACAGCCTTATTAAATCCTCGGCAGTATTGAAATCCATATTCCGCACCTCCTTATCTCTTAACCAGCATTATGTCTTCGATTGCAGGATTTTTCTTCATCTGTGCAACCGCATTTTCGGATATTTCCTCATCAGATTCAACTATCGTATATGCAAGGCCACCCTTTTCCTCACGGAAAACACGAAGGTAAGCAATGTTGACACCGTAGCTGCTCAACACAGACGTGACACCTGCAACAACACCGGGATAGTCACGCTGAATAACGATAAGCGCGTGGAATTCTCCCGTGAAATGCACCTTGACGCCGTTGATACGAGTAAGGCGTACCTTGCCGCCGCCGAGTGATTCGCCGCGCACATAAAGCACTCTGCCCGAAACGCCCTCAACTTCCATATCTACGGTATTGGGGTGAATATCGTCATCCTCAGCGGCGGCAGACTCAAAGCTGAAATCAAGCCCTGCCTCTTGCGCCAGCTCAAACGAATCGCGTATACGCTCATCATCCGTCTCAAAGCCCAAAATGCCGCCGACAAGCGCCCTGTCCGTACCGTGTCCCTTATATGTTTTGGCAAACGAGCCGTAAAGCGTAAACTTTATACGCTTTACGTCCTCTCCTATCATCTTTTTTGTAAGCAGGGCGATTGATGCCGCACCTGCGGTATGTGAGCTTGACGGGCCTACCATATTGGGGCCGATTACGTCAAACACGCTGATAAAAGCCATTTTACCTGCACCTCTCTTTTATCTTATAGACAAAATATAGCACAGATTTATAATTATTACAATCTCTATTTGCTTCGCTCACAGCTTTTTTCACAAAACTGAACCTATGAAAAGCAAAATTTTTTTGCATTTTTGGAAAAGAAATTTTCAAAAAAACTGTATACATCAAGCGAATTTTGTGATAAAGTAATTATGTTATTTTTGATACAGGGAGTGCATTTGAATGAAAAAAATCTACGAAGGCAAAACCAAAGACGTATTCGAGCTTGACAACGGCAACGTAATGCTTAAGTTCAAGGACGACTGCACAGGTAAAGACGGCGTTTTCGATCCCGGTGAGAACACTGTCGGTCTTACAATCGAAGGCATCGGCAAGGCTAACCTCAAGTCATCCATCCACTACTTTGAGCTTCTTAAGGCTGCAGGCATCAAGACACACTACGTCAGCGCGAATATCGACGACGCTACAATGGAAGTTCTTCCCGCTACTGTTTTCGGCCACGGTCTCGAGGTTATCTGCCGCCTTGTTGCTACAGGCAGCTTCATCCGCAGATACGGCGAGTACATTGAGGACGGCACAGTTCTTGAAGGCGGCTACGTTGAGTGCACATTCAAAAACGACGAAAAGGGCGATCCGCTTGTTACGGGCGAAGGCCTTGCAGCCCTCGGCATTATGACTCCCGCTATGTTCGAAAGCATGAAGGAACAGACACTCAAGATCACAAAGATCGTTGCTGACGACCTTAAGTCAATCGGCCTTGATCTCTGTGATATCAAGTTTGAGTTCGGCTACAACAACGGCGAAGTTATCCTCATCGACGAAATCGCTTCCGGCAATATGCGCGTTTACAAGGACGGCGTTATTGTTGACCCCGTTGAGCTTACAAAGTATATCAACGAGAGATAAGCAAACCAGCTCAACCAAAGCACACTCCTTGCGGGGTGTGCTTTTTTATGTAAACTCTGCTTTACATTGTACATTTTTGTTGTTTGTCAAGCCAAATTGCTTGAAAAACATAATTTCTGCTGATATAATCAAGCCATAACCCTGACGGGAGGAGAAAAAATGACTATCGGTGACAGAATACTCAAACTGAGAAAAGAATCCGGGCTTTCGCAGGAAGCATTTGCAGAGCAGCTCGGTGTTTCGCGTCAATCTGTTTCAAAATGGGAATCGGGCAACGTTATGCCTGATATTGATAAGGTTGTCGCTATGTGCGAAATCTTCGGCGTTACCACAGACTATCTGATTAAAGGCGAAAGTGAGCCCGCTGCTGATACGTATGGCAGCATATACGAAGATGACGACAAAGATGAATATGAACACGATGACGTCAGTACAAACAGCGCTGAACCTATAGACGCAGCTTTGCCTGTACCGCAACAGCCGACAAAAGCTCAACATAACCTAACAGACAAAACCTCGCGAAAGACCAAACAAAAGGTAATTGCAGGCGTACTGTGCATCTGCCTTCTGTTTGCCGCAATAATGCCCATACCGTTCGGCGGTTACAGTAAGCTCTGGGCAATGTTCCACGAGGACCCCGTTGAATACCCGTACGTGCTTGTGCACGGAATGGGCGGCTGGGGCGAATCCGCCGGCATCAACTCCATTGCGATGTACTGGGGCTCAACCTCAGGCAGCATATCCGAAAAGCTGAGAAACAGCGGCACAAAGGTATACGAAGCCACCGTAGGCCCGTTCTCAAGCTGTTGGGACAGAGCGTGCGAGCTATACGCTCAGCTTACAGGTACAACCGTTGACTACGGCGCCGCACACAGCGCAGAGCACGGACACAGCCGATATGGCAAAACGTACGCCACCCCCGCATATCCCGAGTGGGGCACCGAAACCACGGGCGGTCAGCTTCACAAAATAAACCTTGTCGGCCACAGCTTCGGCGGCAACACGGTGCGCATGCTTGCAAGCCTGCTTGAATACGGTGACGAAGCAGAACAAAACGCAAGCCCCGACGATGTTTCCGAGCTGTTCAAGGGCGGCAAGGGCGAATACATAAACAGCGTAACCACGCTTTGCTCACCTCACAACGGTTCAACCCTCTACTACGTCGTTGACAAAGCTAACCTGATTTCAGCTTCACTTGCCCTTCTGCGTACCGCAGGCGGAATCACGGATGCATTCAAGGGCGGTGTAATTGATTTCCAGCTCGAGCATTTCGGAATATTCTCCGACAGCTCCGACACATCGTCACTCTTTAACGACAGCTTTATGAACGGTAAAGACAACGCTTTCTATGACCTTTCACCGCACGGTGCACTTGAGCTAAACAAAAAGATCAAGACAGTTGACAGCGTATACTATTTCTCATACGCGTACAGCACAACCGAGAAATCTTCCCTCACAGGTAAACAGATACCAAAAGTTTCAACAATGCTGGTGCTTATGCCGATGGCTAAATTAATCGGAGGATACACCAACACGAGCGACACGGCACCTGTTAAGATCGACGAAACGTGGCTGCCCAACGACGGCCTTGTAAACGTTATTTCGGCGCAGAGCCCGAGCGATGAAACCGCAGTTAAATACACACAGGGCATAGAGATTGAGCGCGGAAAATGGTACGTATTCCCGACAATGAACGGTGACCACGGCACGGTAATAGGTATGAACGGCAACGCAGCGCAAACACATCAGTTCTACACCGACCTTGTCGGAATGATAAACGAGCTTCCCAAAATCAAATAAAATTAATCCCCGACAATGCAAATCATGCGCTGTCGGGGATTGTTAATTTTGTCTGTTATTAAGCCTTAAAGATAGTCTCTTATATCAATTGCCAAGCGCTCCTCAAGGTTGATGAGCCTTTTGGCAATATCCTTTGACACTTCGTCAGCCGCCTCATATTCGTTGAGGTAACGGTTGAGTGATTTAACACCCATATTGCAGCCGTCGGTCATAAGGTCGGCAATCGTGCCGTCGGATTCGTCAACGGCGAGCTTTACGCCCGTTTTAAACCACGACATACTCTTTGCAATCGGGTTAGGTGCCTTGCCGTCATCATGATATTCATCAAGAAGCGTACGAATTTCGCCGCCGAGCTTTTCGTGCTCACTCTTGCAGTCTGCAAGATATTTTTTCAGCGATTCGCTTTTTGCGTGACCTATAACGTCGTTGATCGAGCTGACGCCCATTCTGACGCCTGCGTCACATTCCCTGAGAAGCTTTACCGTATCTTGTTCTATCATAACTCATTTCTCCTTTCGTCAGACAGAACAAGTATCTGCAGAAAAAACAAAATTATGCCTTTTCAAACATTTCGGCGAGAAATTTATCAGCCTTTGCAAGTGACACGATGCCGTCAAACACATTACCCGGTGTACGTCCGCTGAGATAGCTGTCACTCTCCAGAGTGAAATATCCGCTGTAGCCGATTTCTTTGAGTGCTTTTACAACAGCAACAAAATCAATCTGCATTGACATCGGAATCTGATGAGAATCGTGCCACCTGTCGTTATCGTGAATATGAAGCGCCTGTAAACGGGGACCGAGTGCCTTTATCATATCAACAGCTGTTGTGTTGAGTCCACGCATTTCTGCATGGCCTATATCAAGGCAGGCAACGAAAAACTCATCATTGACAGCATCAAGGTGTGCATTAAAGCTTTCAGGGTCCGAACAAGCTGCCGGTGTCGCCTGATTTTTCTCATCATCCCAATTCCACATGTTTTCAGTAGCAATTTTCACGCCACAGCTTTTTGCAAACGGGAGCAGCTCAAAATAAAGCTCTGCATTCTCCTGCGGACCCTTGTTGTTATCGGGGTGAATAACGCAGATGTTGCCGCCTGCTTCAGCCGTACACTCGATCGCGCGCTTATAATATGAGCGAATCTCGGCACAGCAGGTCGGGAACGGTGCGTGTGACTGGTTGCAGACAATGCCGCTGTCAAAACCGATTTGCCTGAGCCTGCGTGCAAAAGCAAGATAGTTCTCCCCCGCAAGCGGATGGCTGTTTTCAAGCAGGCACCTTTTATCCCAATCGTATCTGCACATATTAAACATCGAAAAATCCCACGCATCAAAACCAGCCTTTGCGATAAGTTCGATCGCCTTTTCTTCGCCGACTATTTTCGCACTTGATGATATTTCTGTTGAGGTCTTCATTTCCCTGCCCCTCTCCGTAATAGTTTTTCAGGCTGATTATACCACGGATCAACATAATAATTGTTTTCGGTATTGTAAATTTTTCAGTTATATATTAAAATTGTATCAACTAACGTTGTGAGGTCTGTATATGAAACAGCTTCTAAAAAAAATAATAAGCCTTAGAACAAGGCAAAAAATAATGAGTATGATTTTCGGCGTATGGTGTGCCGTCTGCAAATGTATGCCGCTGAAAAACAGGGTGCTTTTCTATACGATACGCTCTGACGGCAAGCTTGCCGACAACAGCCTCGCCGTATACAACGCACTCGATTGCAGCAAGGCTGTTTTTGCACATATGCTGCCGCACTCCCTTCGCCTTGAGTTTGCTGCAAGATATATGCTGCTGACAAGCAAGGTGATAATAACGGATGACTACGTGCGGTATATACGCTGGATGAAGCTGAGAAAAAATCAACAGCTGATTCAGATATGGCACGCCTGCGGAGCATTCAAAAAGTTCGGACTTGATGCGCCGTCAAGACTCTCCCCTGCCGAAGAAAAGGCAACGCACTCACAGTATACAGCAGTAGCGGTTACCTCTGAAAGCTGCAAAAAGTACTATGCAAGTGCTTTCGGCATAGACGAAAAGATATGCTTACCGCTCGGCTTACCGAGAACGGATAACATTATTAACTGCGCTGACAGCCTGCGCGAAAGCGTGTACGTACGCCATCCCGAATTGGTCGGTAAAAAGCTCTACCTCTACTGCCCCACATTCCGTGAAGATGGCGGACAGCCGCTTGAATTCGACACACAGATCGACTGGGCAAAGCTCTCAGAAAGCCTGGAGAAAGATGAAGTGTTTATCATCCGCCGCCATCCCGTTATGAAATACAGCTTGACAGACAAGAAATACGGCAACATCATCGACCTGAGTGACGAATCAACGCTTGAGCTGACGGCAGCAAGCAGCGTTATCATCACAGACTATTCATCCGTTATATACGATGCCTGCCTGCTCGACGTACCCTGTCTTTTCTACTGCCCAGACGTCAGCAATTACGAGCGCGGTTTTTATCTCACTTTCCCTGATGACTTACCGGGCGAAATGATTACCGACCCGTCCGAGCTTATCAGCTCCGTCCGAAAAGCGGCAACGTCGCCCGACAAAGAAAAAACAGGGAATTTCAAGGCTGACCAGCTTTCTGCCTGCGACGGCAAAAGCGCTGAACGCATTGCAAAACTCATTAGCGAATATCTCAAATAAAAAAGGTTGCCCTAGGGCAACCTTTTTTGTTATCTTTTCAGTTTAAGGAAGAGCTCCGCACCTAGCATTATCAGCCGGTCGGGCAAAAAGCCGAATTTCGGCGAGCGCTTGAGAAGCGATACGACCTTAAACAGCCTCGTGTCAAGCTTTTCGTTGCCGCTGAAGCTGAGCGTGATTCTGCCCTTAGGCTTTGCAGAGCCGTCCAGAATCTCAAACAGCGGCATTGACTGAGCATAGAGCTCGCGCTGAAAGTCTGACGAGAGATTTTTGACCCTTACGCTGATAAAAGGCTTTTCAGCGATTTCAGCTTTTGAGAAAAGAGGTTTACCAATATCCTTGATTTCTCTTGCACACTTTGCCTTTGTGGCATCGTCCATACGCGCCGTGAGCATATCGCAACGCTTACCGATAATCTCAAGCGACTCCTCATCCGAAGCGAGCCACAGCCTGCGATAAAACTCGTTCATAAGGGCAAGATAATCTTTAAAAAGAATCTCCTGCAGATAGTCGTCCTTAAGTTCAGGCGCATCCTCAAAGGAAGCGGAAGCGGTCTCATAAACAAAATCCATCGACTTTGAAAACTCGCTTATCAGCGCCGCATTTACGCGGTGAGTAACCGAGCCCGCGTGCTGACGGTACATAAACAGCGCATCCTCAACACCCGTAATTTTCGGCTTGACGGTGTGCACAAACTGCATAAAGAAAGCACCGTCCTCGCTGTATTTCATAGGCGGGAAACGCACCCGGCTGCGTTTGAGCACATCTGCCTTATAGCACTTGTTGCTGACGATAAAATTGCGCAGCAGGCGCTTATCGTAGCAGCTTATTTCTTCGAGTTTTACAAGCTCATCTACTATCGGGTTATATCGGCTGACACCTCCGCCGAAGCTCTGTGTTCTGAAGATTGCAAGGTCTGCACAGGTTGACTGCATTGCGGCATAGAGCTTGGCAAGAGCACCGTCACCCAGGAGGTCGTCGCTGTCAATAAAAATGATATATTCACCATTTGCGTGCTCAATGCCGTTGTTGCGGGCAGCCGAAACGCCTGCATTCTGCTGATAAACGGGTCTTATACGCTCATCCTTTTTTGCAAAGCCTTCGATAATGCTCTGCGTTGAATCGGTTGAGCCATCGTTGACAACGATTATTTCTATATCCCTTTCACTCTGCGACAGCAGACATTCAAGCGTCTGTGCAAGGAATTCCTCACCGTTATAAACGGGAACAATTATTGAAAATTTCATTTTTATTCCCCCGGTTTCTGCAACCATTCAAGCTCCTGCGCCGGAACAACAATGTAGTTATCCTTGCCATCGCCTACCCTGAGATAGACGTTTCTGATGCCTGCCTGAATAATGTTGCGGGCACACAGCGGACACGGCTTCGCCTCGTGAATTGAGTTATCGTCGGGATTGACACCTACAAGATAAAGATCGGCACCTATAGTCTGGTCGCGTGAACAGTTGAGAAGCGCATTCATCTCAGCGTGTACGGCACGGCATATCGCATAACCCTCACCCTGGTGCATACCTTTTTCAATTCTCTGACAGGTTCCGATTTCGCAGCAGTTTTCAAAGCCTCTGGGCGAGCCGTTATAGCCTGTAGAAACAACGGCATCGTCCTTCACGATAACGGCGCCGTACTTTCTTTTAAGGCAGGTGCTTCTGTATGCAAACACCTCTGCACAGTTGAGATACGTATCAATTTTAGAAACAAGTCTTGCGTTTTCGGGAAAAACCACTCAGCAACACACCTTCCCAAAAATAAGTCTTACATTTTAACAAGCATAAGTGTAACGAACGAAATAAGTGCCTGTATGATATTCAGACGGTAGATAGTCTGTGTGTTTGACCAGCCCTTATTCTTTCTGAAATGGTCATGGAGAGGAGTGCGGATATTCTTAAGCACTTTAATTTTGAGGAATCTCGTAACGGAAACCTTGAAGATACCGATAAGTCCGTCAAGCAGAAGAACAAAGCAAAGCGGAACAGCAAAGAGGATATTGCCGGACTTGAGCACAAGGATTCCGAGGAAGAGGCCGATTGCTCTTGAGCCTGCATCACCCATCATCATTGTACTGGGTTCTGCATTGTACCAAAGGTAAGCAATGATTGCAAAAATCATAATTGCACCAAGGCTCGTTATCTTAGTAGTCTCACCCGTGCCGAGTGCACCTGCCATGAGTATGATAAATACAATCGAATTGACGGAAAGCGAGCCGCAGAAGCCGTCAATGCCGTCAGAGCAGTTAGTTGCGTTGATCATCATCCAGAGGAATACCGTTGAGATTACAAGGAAAACAGCCCAATGAAGCTTCAGATCAAAGAAGCCGAAATTAACTGACAAAAGCTCGGGATTCTTCCAGACAAATGCGGCTGAGGTGAGAAGACAGATAACAAGGTCGATTGCACCCTTTTTGTATTCGCCCCACGGCACCTTTGAAGCATCGTCCAGATAACCGGAAAGCATACCCAAAAAGATGAGAGCATAGTACATACCAAGCTCAACACTCGGCTTAATGAAAATGAGTGAAGAGATAATAAACACGCAGATAAACACGATGCCTGCACCGCGCTGCTTACCCTTTGAAAGCTTGCCGTTGAACGCAAAGTCACGTCCGCCGTCAACGGGAAGCTTGTTTTTGAAAAGCTTGAGTGCAAGAATAACTGCACCGAATGTAAACACAGCCGAAAGCGCCATAAGCAACATCGGCATTTCAAGACCTAAAAACTGTAACATAGTCTGTCACCTTTCCGATTTGAATTCACTTTATTTTTTTGAGGTATTCCTTATCTTTCTTTGTCAGCTCCGCCTTTTCGAGCATATCGGGGCGCTTTGCCGCTGTACGCTCAAGCTGCTTTTCGCGCTGCCACTTCTGTATATTGGCGTGGTGACCGCTCAGGAGCACATCGGGCACTTTTTTGCCGTGCCACTCCTCGGGGCGTGTATACTGCGGATGCTCGAGCAGAGAAGAAAAATGGCTTTCATTCATAAAGCTCTCCCGGCTTGAAAGCACACCCGGCAGCATACGGCAAACGCTGTCTGCCACAATAATTGCAGGCAGTTCACCACCTGTGAGCACATAGTCGCCTATTGAGATTTCTTCATCGACTATCTCCTCAAGCACACGCTCATCAATGCCCTCATAATGTCCGCAAAGCAAAGCAATATTATCGTATTCGAGCAGCTCAATTGCCTTTTTCTGCGTGAGCACGCTGCCCTGCGGCGACATATAAATCAAATGTGGCTTCTTACCAAGATCCTCACAAAGTGACTGATAGCAGTCGTATACAGGCTGTGCCTGCATAACCATACCCGAGCCGCCGCCGTAAGGTGCATCATCAACCCTGCGGTGCTTATCGAGCGTATATTTTCTTATGTTGCGGCAATTAATTTCAACGAGCCCCTTTTCCCTGGCTCTGCCCAGAATGCTTTCGCTTACCACGGCTTCACACATTTCGGGAAAAAGCGTAAGTATATCAATCCTCATCGTCAAAAATCCCCTTGAGCGGTCTGATATAAACCTTTTCGTTTTCAAGGTCGGTGTCGATTACGACGGGCGGTATTGCAGGAATAAGATATTCCTTACCGCTTTCGTCCGTGATATGCCATACGTCGTTTGCACCCGTCTGACTGATATCGGTAACCGTTCCCCATATTTTTGCTTCATCATCAGCATCGTGAGCCTTACAGCCGATAAGGTCGGCAATAAACCAGCTTCCCTCTGGAAGCTTTGCATCCTTGCGTGCCATATAGATGATTTTGTTTCTCATCGCAGCAGCCTGCTCTACTGTATCAACGCCCTCAAGCTTCATCAGCGCAACGTTACCGTGAGGACGCGAGGCAACAACCTTCACCGCCTTCTCACCGTCAGCATCGAGGTATACCGTTTTGAATTTGCAGGCAAATTCGGGGCTGTCACACCAGGGGTTGACACGCACCTCACCCTTTATGCCGTGGGTAGAAACTATCTGTCCGAGTTCAAGATAAGGTTTGAGCATAAATGCCTCCGTTTGATATTTCTGCAAAAAACACCAATAGCCCTATGACTTTTTTATGTTCAAAAAAGCACATAGAGCACCGGTGTTACATATTTTCAGTGATTAACTGAGAATCGAACTTACTCGATTTCAACTGCGATTTTTTCGTTGTTGCGGGTCGCAGCAGCACGCATAACGGTGCGAATAGATTTGGCAATTCGGCCCTGTTTGCCGATAACTCTGCCCATATCATTCTCGCCGACGTGAAGGTGGTAAACCGTTACGCCCTCTTCGTTGGGCTCGTCAACAGTAACTGTTACTGCTGAAGGATCCTCAACAAGACCCTGCGCAATTGCGATCAAAAGCTCTGTCATTGCGGGCACCTCCGTAATTATTTTGCTGTATCTTACAAGAATCAGCCGATAACGCCTGACTTCTTAAGAATAGCCTTTACTGTATCTGTGGGCTGTGCGCCGTTCTTGATCCACTGCTGAGCCTTCTCAACATCAACCTTGATGTCTGCGGGATCCTTTGTTGTGTCGTATGTGCCGATTTCCTCGATGAATCTGCCATCACGGGGATAGCGGGAATCTGCTACTACGATGCGGTAGAACGGTGCTTTCTTTGCGCCCATACGGCGAAGTCTGATTTTTACTGCCATTTTTGTTTCCTCCAAAAAAATGTTTTGCTGATAATGTAACAATATTTGAATTGTAATTACATCCGAAAATTAATTATCTGCGCTTCTTATTCTTCTTGAATGACTTGGAAAGGCGTCTGCCGCCACCCTTGCCGCCGAACTGCTTGAACATTTTCTGCATCTGTCTGAACTGAGCCAGAAGGCGGTTAACATCCTCAACCTGCATACCGCAGCCGGCCGCAATACGGCGCTTGCGTGACGGATTGATGATGTCGGGGTTTTCACGCTCCTTCGGAGTCATTGAAAGGATAATTGCGCGGATACGGTCGAACTGTCTCTCATCAACCTCAACGTCCTTGAGCTGCTTGTTGATGCCGGGAATCATTGCGAGAGTATCCTTGATTGAGCCCATCTTCTGAACCTGTTCGAACTGATCGAGCAGGTCGTTCATATCGAACTTGTTCTTACGGAGCTTTTCTTCGAGCTCACGTGCTTTTTTCTCATCGATTGCCATTTCAGCCTTTTCGATGAGAGAGAGCATATCGCCCATACCGAGAATACGGGAAGCCATACGGTCGGGATGGAACACGTCGAGATCTTCAAGCTTTTCGCCGATACCGACGAACTTGATAGGCTTGCCGGTAACTGCTCTTGCAGAAAGAGCTGCACCGCCTCGTGTATCACCGTCGAGCTTTGTGAGAACAAGGCCGTCAATACCCAGCGCATCGTTGAAGCCGTTTGCTACGGTAACCGCATCCTGACCTGTCATCGAGTCAACAACAAGGAGTATTTCGTGCGGATGGGCATTTTCCTTAACTGCCTTGAGCTCGTTCATAAGCTCTTCGTCTATGTGAAGTCGGCCTGCAGTATCAAGGAAAACGTAATCGTAACCCTGATCCTTTGCAAGCTTTATTGCTTCCTGAGCAATTGTAACCGGGTTTGTCTGACCCATTTCGAAAACAGGTACACCTGCCTGCTCACCGACGACTTGAAGCTGTTTGATAGCAGCGGGACGGTAGATATCGCAGGCTACAAGAAGCGGACGGTGACCTTTTTTCTTGAGTGAGAGGGCAATTTTTGCACTATGTGTAGTTTTACCTGAGCCCTGCAGACCGCACATCATAACGACAGTCGGCGGATGAGGAGCTCTTGTAAGGTAGGACTGCGTGCCACCCATGAGAGCTGTAAGCTCTTCGTTGACGATCTTGATGACCATCTGCGAAGGTGTAAGGCTCTCCATAACCTGAGCGCCGATAGCACGCTCGGTTACTGAATTTGTGAAATCCTTGGCGACCTTGAAGTTAACGTCAGCCTCAAGAAGAGCAAGGCGTACCTCACGCATAGCCTCACGAACATCGTGCTCTGTCAGACTGCCCTTGCTTTTAAGGCGTTGAAACGCCGCTTCAAGTCTGTCGGAAAGACCTTCGAATGCCAAGAAAACACACTCCCTTTACTTTGGTTTATGTAGTAAGTCAGTTTTCAACGAGAGTAGAAACGATTGCACGTATACGCACAGATGCTTCGTTTATTTCTCTTGAGAGACCGAAACGCATATTCTGCTCGTATATTAAGTTTGCACACTCAACGATTTCATCGAGGCCCCTTTTCTGCTCTTCAAAACGAGCAACGAGCCCCAGCTTATTTTCCATATCAAAAAGCTGAGCCTCCGCACGCTTGATAGCGTCACGTACGCCCTGCCTTGTGATGCCCTCGTTTTCCGCAATTTCGGAAAGAGAAAGGTCATCGTTATAGTAATAATCCAAGAAGCTGCGCTGCTTCTCGGTCAGCATTTCGCCGTAAAAATCCAGCAAAACAGTGACACCGAGATTTTTAGCCAAAAGGATCTCCCCCCCAACGTGTTTGTGTAAAGCATTTGTTCTTTACAAGCTGCTATTATACTAGAAAAGTTCTGACGTGTCAAGGCTTTTCAAAGTACAAAAGAACGGCGTTTTTTACACAAATCCTTGTGAAAAAAGTCAATAGCGTCGATTAGTGGTGCTTGCGGACGAAACGCGGCACAATATAGCGGACGTTAATTAGAAAAAAGAGGAAAATATATTTCCAAAAAAATTTTTTGCAATATAATTGCAATCTATCGTTTACAGTTTATTCACAAAAAAGACATTGTTTATTATCATACTTTGGCGAAATATATTGTAATATATAACCACAATCAGTTGGGAATAACAACAAGATTGTGTTACATTAATTTAGATTTCTTCTTTTTGTTTCTTTTTCATTTACTCCTTCCTTTTGCAAACAGGCGAGCCTTGCGGCTCGCCTGTTTGCATTTGACAGCACAGTTACTATAATATATAATAAATGCTATCCTTAACAAAAGGAGTCGAAATATGAAAATTAAAGTTTCAGATTATATATCCGCCTTTCTTGTTGAACACGGCATTGACACAATGTTCACCGTTACGGGCGGCGGCGCAATGCACTTAAACGACTCATTCGGCCACCAAAAAGGACTACGGTGCTTTTATAACCACCATGAGCAGGCCTGCGCCATTGCCGCGGAGGCATATGCAAGGCTTCACAACCGCATTGCGGCAGTATGCGTTACAACAGGACCCGGCGGCACAAACGCCATCACAGGCGTTGTAGGCGGCTGGCTCGACTCCATACCGATGCTTATAATTTCAGGTCAAGTGCGTTACGACACAACGGCACGCGGCAGCGGACTTAATCTACGTGCTATGGGTGACCAGGAATTTGACATTACCAGAGCTGTTGACTGTATGACCAAATACAGCGAAATGGTTATTGACCCATACAAAATAAGATACTGCCTTGAAAAAGCGCTAAAGCTTGCACAAAGCGGCAGACCGGGCCCCTGCTGGCTCGATATACCGATGAACGTACAGGGTGCTTATGTTGAAACGGACACCCTTATCGGCTATAACGGCGACGAGGACGAAACCCTTCCCCCTGCTGTGAGTGATAAAACAGCAGACAAGGTGCTTGACCTCATAGCATCAAGCAAAAGGCCCGTATTCAACATCGGCAACGGTGTACGTATTGCAGGTGCGTACGAGGTTTTCCGCCGCGTTGCAGACAAGCTCAACATTCCCGTTGTCACGGGTTGGAACAGCATCGACTGTATTGAGGATAACCACAACCTTTATGTCGGCAGAGCAGGCATTATGGGCGACCGCCCCGGCAACTTTGCCGTACAAAACAGCGATTTGCTGCTGAGTGTAGGAAGCAGACTTAGCATACGTCAGGTTGGCTACAACTATAATACCTGGGCCAGAGCAGCCAAAAAGATAGTTGTTGACATTGACAGCGAGGAGCTCAAAAAACAAAACGTCAATCCGGATTATCCCATCTGGGCTGACTGCAAGAATTTTCTCGAGGCTCTTGAAAGAAGAATTGACGAAAGAGGCTTCAGCTTTCCTAAATCCGATTGGCACGACTACTGCACGGATTGGAAAATCAAGTATCCGGTTGTGTTACCCAAACATTATGAGGGGGAGCAAGCCAACGTATACGCATTCATCAAAGAGCTGAGCAGTAAGCTTAACGAGGGCGCTGTTACGGTAGTAGGTAACGGATCCGCCTGTGTTGTAGGCAGCCACGCTTACGTTATTAAAAAAGGACAGCGCTTCATTATTAACTCAGCAATTGCCTCAATGGGCTATGACCTGCCTGCCGCAATAGGCACTGCAGCCGCAATCGCACCCGATGACGTTATACTGATTACGGGTGACGGAAGCATACAGATGAATCTGCAAGAAATTCAGACGATACTGCAAAATTCCATGCCGATTAAAACGTTTATGATAAACAACGCAGGCTACCACTCAATCAGACAGTCACAGATGAACTTTTTCGGTGAGCCGCTTGTAGGTATAGGCCCTGAAAGCGGTGACCTCAGTTTCCCTGATATGTCAAAGCTTATTCCCGCATACGGCATGAAATATTACCGTTGTGAGAAAAACAAAGACCTTAACAAAGTTATTGACGAGGTGCTCGCACAGGAAGGTCCCGTATTCTGCGAGATCATTGTCAGCCCCGAGCAAAAATTCGAACCCAAGTCATCCTCAAAGCGACTTGAGGACGGCAGTATTGTTTCCGCTCCGCTTGAAGACCTTGCACCGTTTCTTCCGAGAGAAGAGCTTGAAAAAAATATGCTCATACCGATGGTGGATGAATAATAAGTATGAAAGAGAATTCACGTTCAAGAAACAAAGTGCTGTTATTTTCTGTTTCGGGAGTTCTGCTTATAAATCTGATACTGTTTCTGGTCAAGCTTTTTGTCGGGCTATCGGCAAACAGCATCAGTATATATTCGGACGCGGTCAACAATCTTTTTGACTGCATCAGCGCCGTGCTCACTTTGTGCTCTTTTTCGGTTTTAAGCACAGGCGTATATGCAGAAAAAGCAGAACAGCTTTTATCGTTTATAATATCGTGCTTTATCGGTTTTTCGGGTGCATATTTCCTATACTCATCAGCCGAAAGGCTGATGTACCCGACACCCGTATGGTACACACCGAAATATCTTGTGCTGATGTGTGTTACCGCCGCGGCAAAGCTTGCACTTTTTCTGATTCTCAGAAAGATATCCGCCAGGCATTCGTTGCACCTTGTACGCCTTATGGCAACGGACAGCGCGCTCGATTTCTGCATCGGCTGCACAACAGTGCTCACGCTCCTGCTTTCAAAAAACGGCAAGTACGCAGTTGACGCACTGTGCGGAATTGCAATCAGCATCTTTATTCTCATTTCTGCCATAAAGGGAATAATAGGTGCTGTGAAATTGCTTACAAACTGCAAAAGCAAAGAGAAAAGAGAAGAAATCGAAAAATTGCTATTATCGCACAAAAGCATACAGCGTATCTGCAGGTTAAGGTTTACAGACGGCGATATTTGTATTGCTGAAGTAGAAATAAGCAAAGAAAACGCAATCGGATTTGATGAACTTACTCGCACCGTAAAGCAGCAAACCGGAACAAACCTTTTTATTATGGAATACACAAAAAGTGGGGATATATCATGAAAGGTAAAAAAGCACTCAAAATCATAGGAATAATTGCGGCAGTAATTGCACTTTTTGTAGCAATTACCTGCTGTGTAACCGTAATAGGAAACAACGCCAACATAAAAAAAGCACAAAGCTTTGAAGCTGTTCAGATCGAAGACCGGCTTATACCGCAAAAAGACGAAAACGGCTACTGGACATTCACAACTGACAGAGATTTCAAGGTTATGCAGCTGACAGATATTCACATAGGTGCAGGCTGGATGTCCCTTAAGAAGGATGCTATGGCACTCAACGCCGTTGCCGCAATGATAACGGCAGAAAAGCCTGATCTCGTTGTAGTCACGGGTGATATTGCTTATCCCGTACCGTTTCAGTCGGGCACCTTCAACAACCTCTCAGGCGCCAAAGTTTTTGCCGCGCTGATGGAAAAGCTCGGTGTTTATTGGACGGTCAGTTTCGGCAACCACGACACCGAAGCATACAGCTACTACAACAGAGAAACGATATCCGAATTCTATGAAAACCGTAAGTTCTGCCTTTTCAGCAGGGGACCAGAAGATGTTGACGGATACGGCAACCACGTTATTAATGTAAAAAATTCCAAGGGTGAAATCACCCAGTCACTCTTTATGTTCGACAGCCACTCATATACAGACGGTGACTATTTCGGAATTTTCTGGAAATACGATAATATACACGACAATCAGGTTGAATGGTATAAGCAGACAATCAAGGCATTAAACGCACAAAATGCTGCCGTAACGAATAACCCCGAGGCTGTAGTAAAATCCAGCGCTTTCTTCCATATTCCGCTTACCGAGCAGCGTGACGCCTGGTATGAGTTTATGGACAACGGCTACAAGGACACCGAAAACGTTAAGCTGATTTACGGCGTAGCCGGCGAAGACGGTAAAATTGTTTACCCCGGTATGGGCGAGGACGGTCTGTTTGAGGCTATGCTTGAGCTCGGCTCCACAAAAGCCGTATTCTGCGGACATGACCACGAAAACAACTTCTCGGTAGATTACAAGGGCATAAGGCTTTCGTACGCTATGAGCGTAGATTACCTCGCCTACCCCGGAATTTACAAACAGGGTATACAGAGAGGCTGTACCGTTATTACATACTCGCCCGATGGCAGCTTCGACTGCAAAAACGAAAACTACTATCAGGACAAATACGTCAGCCTTTATGAAAAAGAGCCTGTAACGATGCAGGAAGTTACAAACAGATAAGATTATTAGGAGTAGTTTCACAATCTGAAACTACTCTTTTTATATACTTTATATATTGTTATATCCGTACTGTTTTGATATAATTAAATTTAATATATGCAAACTGAAGGGAGTTTGATAAATATGAAAAAAACTTATTGGTACAAGGACGTAGTATGCTACCAGATCTGGCCCCGTTCATTCTGCGACGGTAACGGCGACGGTATAGGTGACCTTGAGGGCGTACTTTCAAAGCTCGACTACCTCAAGGAGCTCGGAATCACCTGCATATGGTTCTCCCCTCTCTACTGCTCACCCAACGCAGACTTCGGCTACGACATTTCCGACTACAGAAACATTTCCCCCGATTACGGCGACAATGAGCTTTTCAAGAAGGTTCTCGATGAGGCTCATAAGCGCGGTATCAAGGTTATTATGGACCTTGTTGTAAACCACACATCCGACGAGCACGAGTGGTTCAAGCAGGGCGTTGACAAAAACAGCAAGTATCACAACTACTACATCTGGCGCGACGGCAAGGGCAAGAAGCGTCCCAACAACTGGTCATCCCTTTTCGAGGGCAAGGCATGGGAATACAACAAGGAAAACGGTCAGTATTATCTGCACCTCTTCTCCAAGAAGCAGCCCGACCTGAATATGGACAACCCCGAGGTACGTCAGGAAGTCAAGGACATTATGCGCTTCTGGCTTGATATGGGTGTTGACGGCTTCCGTGAGGACGTTATCACATTCGTATCAAAGCGTGAAGGCCTTCCCAACGGTCTGCCCATCCCCCAGGCTTGCGGTATGGAGCACTATATGGACGGCCCGCACATCCACGAATATCTCCGGGAATTCCGCGAGGTACTCAACGAATACGATTGCTTCGTAGTCGGCGAAGCACCGATGATGACACCCAAAAAGGCTCTCAAATACATCACAGAGGGCGACGGTGTAGAGCTTGATATGATGTTCCACTTCCAGCATATGGAAGCTGACTGTCTCTTTACAGACTTTATGGCTATGCCCTTCAGCCTCAAGAGACTCAAGGGTGCTTTCTCCAAGTGGCAGGAAGGCCTTTACGGCAAATCCTGGAACGCCCTCTATATGGAAAACCACGACCATCCCAGAATCATCTCCCGTTACGGCAGTGAAAAATACAGAAACGCAAGCGGCAAGTCCATTGCAAACTCATATATGCTTCAGTGCGGTACACCCTTCATCTATCAGGGCCAGGAAATCGGTATGGTAAACATCCACCTTCCCACAGTTGAGGATTACCAGGACGTTTTCGCAATCAACAACCGCAAAACGCTCAAAATGCTCGGCTTCTCCGACGAAAAGGTGGAGCAGCGCCTTAAGACGGCAAGCCGCGGCAACGCACGTACACCCGTACAGTGGGACAGCACGGCAAACGCAGGCTTCACAACAGGCACTCCCTGGATGCCCGTCAACCCCAACTACAAGGACGGCATCAACGCCGAGGCTGAGATGGCTGACCCCAACTCAATCTTCAACCACTACAAAGCACTCATCAAATTCCGCAAGGAAAACCCGATTGCAGTATACGGCGCATACAAAGAGTACTACAAATCCAGCAAGGATCTCTACGTATATGAGCGTACATACGAGGGCAAAAAGATGCTTGTAATCTGCTCCTTCACCGAAAAGGCAGTAAACTTCAAGGCTCCCGCAGGCTATGACCTTGCAAAGGGCAAAGCTATCCTTTGCAGCCACGAGGACAACCCGCTCACAGGTAACGGCTTTACAACAAGGCCTTACGAAACAAGAGTTTACTACTTCGGATAATATGGACAGGCTGACCGCAAGAGACGATATTGCAACACAGCTCGTATTCGTAAGACACGGTGAATCATACGGCAACATCGGCCTGCCCTCTCCCGAAGGCTACAGCGAGGAGGACACTCCGCTGACAGCATACGGCTTAAAGCAGGCTCAGGCACTTGCCGAGCATTGGTTTGACGGCGTTGAAATCGCTCATATTTATGCAAGCCCTTTCAGCCGCACAATACAGACGATTTACCCGACGGCACAAATGCTCGACAAAAGAATTGAGCTGATGCCCGATCTGCTCGAATACGGTTCTCTCACCGCAGGCTGCGAGCCGGATAAAATCAAGCGTGATTTTCCTCTCTCCGTCCCCTGCGCAGGTGACATAAGCCCTGCAGGCGGCACAAGGCTGTTACCCGTGCCCGAAAGCTGCGAGCAGGCACAAGCAAGAGCAAAAAGGTTTGTGGAGTATGTCAGAAGTATATTTTCGCAAGGTGAAACTGTGATTATCTCAACCCACGGCACCTTTTTCAGCTACCTTGTCAGAGCCGCACTCAACGCTGATGAAAGCCACGCTTTCAACTCGCAGATTGACAACAGCGCAGTAACGGTTGTTGCACTAAGAGACGGCAAACCGCCGCTTCTCAGAACAGCAAACAACACCTCACACCTCAGAAAAATATAAAAGAACCGCCGCCGAAACTTTAACGTTTCAGCGGCGGTATTTTTAATAATCTTTATTTTCGCCCTCTGTTATCGAATTGATTCCGTAATACTCAGCCATATATCTGTTGCGGTAATTCTTGGGATTCGGGCCGATATCCGCTAAATCATAATGCGGTGAACGCTCTTCCTCAGTTTTTATTCCCCTTAAAACAAGGTCGTAATTTCCGAGCTCTCTCTGTTCAATTATATAAGCCTCACGCTTATCAAATTTTTCATCCACAAGCACAGCATCATACGCACCGCGTGCATACGAAACACCGCACCACGCCGTCCAGCAAAGCACACCTGCGAGAACTACGTTTCTAACAATGGCATAGTCACGAAGAATCAACTGATAGAGCAGCATACCGACCGAAATAATCGCCATGAGTACGATTCCGAACCACGCTCTTTCCGGGAAGAATGTTGAGCCAAGCATAATCAGCGCACCTGCAAGAGCACCGAGCATATAGATTGCAGGCAGTACGAAGCAGGGCTTCTCATCCCCACCGAATCTGTGAAGCACGTATCCCAAAACGAAAGCCGCAGCAACAAAAGGCAGCAGACGTATAACAACGTTTGAGAGCACTATCACAATGTATTTCACAAGTGTAGTCTGATAATTCATTTCCAGGCGTATGGATACGGCAGGAGCCAGCATCATAAACAGGTAACCTGCAACTGCAACCGCAATGCCAAGCACGCTCCACACGGGTATTCTATAGCCCTTGATACGGTAGAGCACAACAAACAGGAACGCAACACCAATAAAGGCTGCCGACATATTCTCGTTTGCAGAGCCTGCAACGGCACACATCAGCAGAATGGGTAAAAAGAGAAGTGACTGACGGGGAAGCTTGCCGGTATCATAATACATTCTGAACGGCAGCAAGGCCAACAGCCTGAAAACAGAGCCCCACAGATAGTTGATACTGCCGTCAAGCCACCAGACAGTGTAGCTGAGTGCAGGCGCAAAGGTCCACACAGCAAACGTACAGAACAAAAACAGCGGTGCACTCTGGCGCTTATTT
The DNA here is from genome assembly GCA_045606785.1 of Acutalibacteraceae bacterium. GTDB lineage: Bacteria > Bacillota > Clostridia > Oscillospirales > Acutalibacteraceae > UBA8612. The sequence continues at coordinate 22,584 of JAZUSN010000003.1, forward strand.
GTACCCTTGCAGTGCAGATAAAGCAGAACTGCAAGAAGCACAATCATAGCGGAATTGAAAACGTTGAAAACAGGTTTGCCCCAAAGCAGCATCAGCTGCACGATAAAATGAAGCACAAGCCTGCCGTTAACCGTTTTGTAGTGCGCCTTCATAGAGGTGATTATGTCGCCGATGTTTTCGACACGGTCGCCCGTGTTGATAACCTCGCCGCTTTCTCCGCCATCGTCTATGAAAATAAAGTTATATGCATAATCATCCAACGCCAGATGAGTCATTGAATTCATAAAGAATGCAAGCGCAAATAAAACGGCGCAGAAAAGGCAGATAGCCGTTATATTTATTCTGTTGTTTTTGTCAAACCTGCCTGCAAAGCAAAAAAACTTTTCAACCGCTTTGCCGCATTTTTCAGACAGGCTTTCCTGAAGTTTCGCCAACAAGGAAAAGCATCCCTTTCTGATAATAGTTGTCTTATATGATACTACACTTAATGTTTAAAGTCAAATGTTAAAAATGCTGAGCATTCTTTCAAGATTCTCATCGGAATATTCAATCTCGGCTGAGTACATTCTTGCCGCTTCTTCAATGCCTGCAGCTTTGGCAAGCGTCAGCACAACCCGACAGCTGAGCACGGCAAAGCCTACCTTTGATGCAATATCGCCGTCATCAAGTGCTGACGGCATATGTCGAAAAAGAAAGTAGCACAGCAGATTTTCTGCCGCTCTTTCATCGCTGTATTCTTCCGACAGCCTCTCACAGCTGCCGAGGTAATCGAGGCATTTATTCCATTCTTTGTCGAGACGCTCAAGCGAATAGAAAAGCTGAGCCAATTCAGACGGAGAAAATCCCGGCATCGCAACCGAGAATTTTTCTGTCAGCTTATTGCATCTGTCAGCAAATCCGAGTGTTCTGTCCTGCGCAATGGCGACTGCTTTTTCAAATGCAGCTCTGATTGCGATTTCATCTTCATAAGGCTTCATATCCTCGCCATCATCTTCAATCACTTCAATGCCGAACGGCTTATCAAAGCCGAGAATCAACGCAGCAGCAGCTTCACAACAAAGGCCGAGCCCGATCTCCGTTCTGTCTGAATAGAAATTGCGGAACCTCGGATGGTCTGCGCATATGTCGCATAGCGCACCTTCGCCGCACTCGGTTATAATATCGCACAGCCCCTTTGAATTGAGAAAAGGACAACGTTCATCCTTACCGAGAATAAAGTGCGGCTCACCCTCACAGCTGATGCTTTTTTTCAGCCTTTCACCAAGTTCGCCTTCGAAACCTGTATACATTCCGTATGTATCCGCGTCAATATCAATCTCCCAGCCGATACAACAGCTGTGTCGGCATTCCCCTGCTATGCAGGAAAACTCTTTATAATAATTCGGGACAGCAATCTGCATTTGAATCACCTGTGAAATTATACTTCATACCGCTTACAAAGTCAATTCGCCAACCGATTTAAGTCCGCTGCATTCAAAAAGAGCGCACGCGAATAAAAACGGGTCTATCCCTTGCGGACATAGTTTACGATATTCTTCCGGTATCTCAATACAATACTCACCGTTAAGCACCGACGACGGCCTGAACAGCCTTGTCGCGCACTCGATCTCCTCATCCGATATTCCGTAATCAAACTGTTCAGATTCATTCAGCTGCATACACACCTTAACCGTCGCACCGAACCGCTCCATGATATCAACGCTCGGTTCAAAATACGCTTCGGGCAGCTGCGTTACAACTGTGATTTTTGCAACATACGGCACAATACGCTCAACGTATTCCGCAAGCTCACCGCCTTTATCAACAATAACCGCGCTGTGGTTTTTGCTGCCGCTTTCAGCCGCAACAGAAGCGACGGTATTGAGCAGGATCACACCCGGCAAAAATTTCGGAATAAACTCTTTTATGCCCGATGTTTCGGGAGCTTTAATTCCCTGCGGCAGCAGCATAAATTCCGCGCTGTTGCCTGCAGCAAGTGCAACAGTTTTCCAGTCGATTCCCTTTCTGCCTGGTGAAACGTTGATAACCTTGTACGGCGCCGCACCCTTGACCGGGCTGAGAAGCATCTCAACCGAGCATCTCCTTCTGCGAAAAGCACTGCGTTTTTCATTCACTACGTTAAGTACCGAAAACATACCCACACTCCGTTTTACTGTAATTTACTTATACATATGAGCAAGGGCATAAAAAAATCCGCTTTCATAACAAAAGCGGATTTGAAATTCGCCGACGCCCGATAAGGCAGTATTTGTTTCTCGAACAAAATTCCCTGTATCATTGTCAAAAGCCTCGCAAGGCGACAGCCTTGCTGCGTTTTGTGACTTCAATACAAGAAATTTTAAGTTCTTACGAAACTGCGAAGCACTTTAAAACGCGAAATAAGTATGCAAGAAAAGGCAAAAAGCACCGATAATGCT
>JAZUSN010000004.1:0-1816 GCA_045606785.1 Acutalibacteraceae bacterium
CGTTGATTTTTATAATCTTCATTCTTGATAACATTATCATAATCCCCAAAACAGCAACAGTAACACTTAAAGAAAAACTGTGGTCGGGACACATCAAAGGCTACATAAACCACGCTTTACATCTGTCTGAAAAGAAAATCAAGAAGGGACAAGTTTGGCGACTGGTATCGTCATCACTTCTCCATATCGGAACGTGGCACATTATTTCAAATATAACCGCAACCCTCATTGTTGGCTATGCCGTTGAATCACAGCTTGGTGCAGTTAAAACCGCACTCTGTTTTATCGGTTCTGCGTTCATTTCGGGTTTGTATATGGCGTTTGTGTATAAGCTCCACGAGGGCGAAGGTGCATCAACAGGAATCTACGGTCTGATTGCCGTATTTGTTATGCTTGCCGTCAAAAGCGGAACTATTTTCTTTTCTCCCGTACCGACAATTGCATTGATTATTTTAGCGATTTACACAGTCGGCGGAATGTTTATGGGTAAAGCAACCGCTTGGGAACACATCTCAGGTTTTGCAGGCGGTCTGCTGATGGGATTTATTTTGATATAAAAGGATATTTTCTATGAATACAGATTTAATCAAATCGGTTGTTGAAAAGCAAATGAACACGAAGGTCAGGCAAATCCGCGCTGTCGGTAAGGGTGCAAGCGGAAGTGTTTATCTTGTAAAAATCACAACCGAGCCTTATGAAATTGCAGTCAAAACGAGCAATTTCTATGATGCAATTTGCAAAGAGAAGGATATGCTTGATTTTCTTTCTCCCAAGGTTTCATATAAGGTTCCCAAAACATATTTCCTGCACCGTGAAAACGACACCGTTTATCTCGGTATGGATTACATAAAAGGAATGAGCGGTAAGAGCAAATATCTCGCGTTTATTCCGTCAAGAAAGAGGCTCAGAAACAGCATTATTGATGCGCTTATGAATGCACAAAGCGTGCATAATGACAAGTTCGGCAAATACGATAATCCCGTTTACGAAACTTGGGCGGAGTATTACAAAGATTATTTCGTTGATATTTACGCCTTTACAAAAGCGAAATTTGAGAAAAACGAAATTGAACCCGAGATTATGGAAGCGGTTGAGCTTATCAGCAAGAATTTTGATGAAATATTCAGTGTTACAAACAACACCGCCTGCCTTTGTCACGGGGATTTCTGGATGCCGAATCTGATAATTGATTTCTGGAGATCCAAGCTTGCAGGTGCAGTTGACCCGTTTGATATGCTGTGGTCTGAACCCGAATACGAGATATTCTGTCTGACACTCGGTTTCGGTGAAAAACTCAAACTTTATGATGAATATAAAAAGAGAAATCCGACCTCAAAATACTGCGATTTAAAGGTCGAACTTTATGCTCTTTGCAACGAGCTGAATTGGTATATTCTCTTGGGCGAAATGGGACACGATTATCTGATGTTCCGAGCAAAAAGATTGATGAAGAAAATGAAAGAAATGGGATTAAGCCAATGATTGAATTCATATCAAAAGAACCCATAAACAAAGGTTGGTCGTGCGATAAGAAATATTGTGTTACAACTGCTGACGGAACTAAATATCTTTTGCGTGTCACACCGTTTGACAAAAATGCAAACCGTGAGAATATGTTCCTTCTGCATCAAAAGGTTGCAGAACTTGGTATTCCTATGTGCAAGTCACTTGAAATCGGCGAATGTGATGAGGGTATTTACATATTGCAGACTTGGATTGACGGCAAAGATGCAAATGAGGTTATACCGTATCTTGCAGACTCTGAACAGTATGCTCTCGGTCTTGAAGCAGGCAAAATTCTGAAGAAAGTTCATTC
>JAZUSN010000005.1:0-8028 GCA_045606785.1 Acutalibacteraceae bacterium
ATTACAGCCGAGCCGCCCTTGAGAAAATCAACGGCATGCTCAACACTGCGTTTGTAATCAGCCTGAGAAATCTTGCCCGCACAGGGTGCAGAGCACTGAGAAATATGATAATTCAGGCAAGGTCGCTGTTTGTGGGCAACAGGAAAGGTTTTGTTACACTGCGGCAGACGGAATATTTTCTGCGCCTGCTCAACAGTCTGGCGCACGGCAAAAGAGCTGGTGTACGGCCCGATATACTCAGACCCGTCATCCACCAGCTGCATTGCGGCATCTATTCTCGGCCAGGCACCTTTAGTAATTTTGACATAGTGGTAGCCCTTGTCATCCTTGAGAAGAATGTTGTACTTCGGGCTGTGCTGCTTGATAAGACTGCATTCGAGCACAAGCGCTTCAAACTCACTGTCCGTAACGATATAGTCAAAATCCTGAACGTGTTCGACCATACGTATGACCTTTGCCGTATGGTTGTAGTGAGAGCCGAAATAGCTGCTCACCCTGTTCTTGAGGGCTTTAGCCTTGCCTACATAGATGATGCCGCCGCTCTTATCCTTCATAAGATAGACTCCGGGTCTGAGCGGCAGGCTCATCGATTTTTTGCGCAGACGCTTTACTCTTTCCAGATCAGTTTCCATAAAAAACTCACTTTGTGAAGAATGTTAAAAATCCTTTGTAAGCCATATAGAGGTCAATTTTTGAAATAACCTCGTAGGGTGCGTGCATTGAAAGCACGGGAACGCCGACGTCAACAACGTCTATATTGTGTGAAGCGACGTACTTTGCAACGGTTCCTCCGCCGCCCTCGTCAACCTTACCGAGCTCGCCTACCTGCCAGAGAACACCGTTCTCGTCGAACAGACGGCGGATTCTGCCCATAAACTCGGCACTTGCATCAGAAGTGCCGCCCTTGCCTCTTGAGCCCGTATACTTTGTAACTACGATACCCTTATTGGCAAAGGATGCGTTCTTTCTCTCGTAAACGCCGGGGAACGTGGGATCAAACGCAGCATTAACATCAGCAGAAAGGCACTCGCTGTTGCTCATAGCAATGCTTCCTACGCCGCCCTGCATACGTGCAAGGTCACTGATAAAGTAAGCCATAAATGCGGAGTTGAGACCCGTGTTACCGTCGGAACCTGTTTCTTCCTTGTCTGCAAGAACCGTGAGAGCTGTATACTCAGGTGCGCCCGCATCAAGTATAGCTATAACCGAGGGATAAGCGCAGACTCTGTCATCGTGGCCGTATGCGCCGATAAGGCTTCTGTCAAAGCCGATATCGTCTGCGCCGAAGGCGGGAACAGCCTCAAGCTCTGCGCTGAGAAAATCAGACTCCACAATGCCGCATTTTTCATTAAGAATACTCATAATGTTGAGCTTTACACTCTCGGAACCTTCGTCATCTTTGAAGGGACGGCTGCCCACGAGAATATTGAGTTCCTCACCCTTGATGCCCTCTGCAAGAGAACGCTTCATCTGGTCATTTGCAAGGTGAGGCAGCAGATCAGTCACGACAAATCTGGGGTCGCCTGCATCTTCGCCGATATTAACCTTGACGCTTGTGCCGTCAGCCTTGACGATAACACCGTGGAGTGCAAGCGGAATTGCAGCCCACTGATATTTTTTGATACCGCCGTAGTAATGTGTTTTGAAAAGTGCAAACTCCGCATCCTCATAAAGCGGATTGGGCTTGAGGTCAAGCCTGGGAGAGTCGATATGTGCGGCGGCAATACGCACGCCTGCCTCTACAGGCTTCTGACCTATAACGGCAAGGATAACCGCCTTACCCCTGTTGTTGTAAACGACCTTATCACCGGGCTTGTACTGAGCCTTGCTGTCGAAATCGACAAAACTGTTTGCGTATGCAAGGTCGCAGACATATTCTACGACCTCACGCTCAACCTTGCAGGCAGCAATAAACTTCTTGTAGCCCTCTGCAAAGCTGTCGACAGCCGCAAGCTCTGCCTCATCCATTGTTTTGCAGCCGTGCTTGGGATCGTAAAAGAGTTTTTCTCTGAGTTCTTCGTTCTTGCTCATTGTTTTTTCTCCTCGCATTTATCAATTAATTTTTGAATTTCTGCATCAATATTGTGTGGCGGAAAGTTTGCAATTATCACATCTGCATTCCGCTCATATTCGCTATCCGTCAGCTGTGCTCTGATTCTCTCTTCAGCTTTTTCGGCGGTTATTGAATCGCGCTCAATAATTCTCGCCTTTCTGAGCTGTTCGGGAGCACTTACAACAGCTGTAAAGCTGCAAAGCTTGTCAATTTTACTTTCAAAAATAGCCGCTGCATCCAGCAACACAGCCGTTTTGCCTTCACGTGTAAAGTCTTTCACCTTTGCAAGTGCTTTTGAAGTGATGATAGGGTGAGTTATGCTGTTGAGAAGCTTTGTTGCCTCCTGAGAAGCAAATGCACGGGAGGCAAGAAGTGATCTGTCAAGCTTCATTCCGTCAAGGATTATATCATCACCGAAAGCCTGCGCCAGCTGACTGAGAACAGGCGAACCGTCCGCCGTAATTTCACGGGCAATTTTATCGCAGTCAATATGTGCAAAGCCGAATTTTTCACAAATAATTTTTGCGACGGTTGATTTACCGGAACCGGTTGCGCCGGTAAATCCGATGAGTATCGCACCGTCAACGTCGAGCACGGTAAACGCCGCCGCACGCAGCAGACGGTTGATTACGGCAAGGCCTACGCCGTCGGTATCGGGACATCTTGCATACGCTGTCTGCACGCCCATTTCGTCGAGCCTGCGCAACGCATCAAAAATGAGATGAGCCTGCGCGCTGCTGTCGTGCTCTCTGCCGATTTCGATAAACGGAATATCGAGCTCATCACCCTCACCGTCAAAGCAGAGGGCAGCACAATCCTTTTTGCCCTTCACAAAGCGCTTGTAATTATCGAAGCTACCCTTGATTATTATAACCCTTGCCTTGGGTGAATAGTGCTTGTATTTCATTCCCGGTGAGGCTGCCTTTTGCCCCGGCTCAAGCTCCGCGAGCACAGCACTGTCAACTTCAACCTCGCCGAGCACGCTTTCAAGCTGCTCGAGTGAAACTCCGCCCGGGCGCAGAAGCCTCGGCTTTTCGCCGACAAGGGACACTACGGTTGATTCAACGCCGACGTCACACATACCGCCGTCAACAATGGCGTCTGCCCTGCCCCACATATCGTCAACTACGTGCTGAGCGGTAGTCGGGCTCGGACTGCCCGAAAGGTTGGCTGACGGAGCGGCAAGCGGCACGCCTGCGGCGGAAATAATATCACGCGCGGCAGGATGCGACGGCATACGCACGGCTACCGTATCAAGTCCGCAGCTGACCTCATCGGGGATGCGGTCGCTCTTCGGCATTATTATTGACAACGGACCCGGCCAGAATTTTTCTGCAAGCGCATAGGCCGAGGAAGGTATATGCGACACAACCGAATCAAGCTGTGAAATATCGCTTATATGAACAATCAGCGGATTATCCTGCGGTCTGCCTTTGGCTTTAAATATCTTTGCAACGGCTTTACCGTCGAAAGCATTTGCCGCAAGGCCGTATACCGTTTCTGTAGGGATACCGACTATTCCGCCGCCGCGCAGTATTGCGCCGACAGCCGATAGCAAATCCGTATCGGCGCTGTCGTATCTGAATAGCTTTGTTTCTGTCATTATTCTACCTGATTTCAATTATTATTCCTGTGCACGAAGCTTTTCTGCAGTATCAGCGGTGATGAGTGCATCAATCAGCTCATCAAGGCTGCCGTTGAGAATAGCCTCAAGCTTATATAAAGTCAGACCGATTCTGTGGTCTGTCATTCTTCCCTGCGGATAGTTATAGGTACGGATTCGCTCGCTTCTGTCGCCCGTACCGACCTGTGAGCGTCGCTCACCTGCGATTTCTCCTGCCTGCCTCTCACGCTCCGCCTCAAGAATTCTTGAGCGTAGAATGCGCATTGCCTTATCGCGGTTTTTATGCTGACTGCGTTCATCCTGACACTCAACGACCGTACCCGTCGGCAGATGGGTTATGCGTATGGCTGACTCGGTTTTGTTGATATGCTGACCGCCTGCACCGCTCGAACGGAACGTATCAATCTGTAAATCGGCAGGATTGATCTGCACGTCAACCTCTTCAGCCTCGGGAAGCACCGCAACCGTAACAGTCGAGGTGTGAATTCTGCCCTGGCTTTCTGTTTCGGGAACACGCTGTACGCGGTGGACACCGCTTTCAAACTTAAAGCGTGAGTAAGCGCCCTCACCGCTGATCATAAAGCTGATTTCCTTGAATCCGCCGACTTCTGTTTCGTTTGCGCTGAGAATTTCGCTGCCCCAGCCCATTGTCTGTGCGTACATAGAGTACATACGGTAAAGCGAATTTGCAAACAAAGATGCCTCATCGCCGCCTGCACCGCCTCGGATTTCGACGATAACGTTTTTATCGTCATTCGGGTCACGGGGAAGAAGCAGGATTTTGAGCTCCTGCTGCGTCTGTTCGACAAGAGCCTTTGCCGCCTCAAGCTCTTCTGCCGCCATTTCTCTGAATTCTGCCTCAAGCGACGAATCTTCAAGCATAAGACGTGCATCCGCCGCATCGGAAAGTGCTTTTTTGTGCTCACGAAATTTTTCAACAACGGGAGTGAGTTGCTTGATTTCCTGCATATATTTTTTGTAAAGCTCCATATCCGACACAACGTCCGGCTGACAGAGCTTTTCGTTGATTTCTTCAAATCTTTCTTCGACCTGTTCGAGCTTGTAGAGCATAAACATACCACCTCTGTTTCAGGATATTATAGCATACATATGCAAAAATATCAATCATCAGGGTAATGAGATCGAAGAAAATGCATATATATAAATCAACGGCCAAAAAACACAGCAAGGGAGGGAGCGGCGAAAGCTTTTTTCGCCGTGTATCAATGAAAAAATACAAACCCGAAGGAAAACTCATATCAACACCGGAAAACCGTGCCGCACTCACCGATATGAACTCGGTAATGCAGGCATACACAAAAAAGTCTCTGCTTGAAGCAAGAGTGCTGCTCTGCGATAACGATCATAATCTTCACCTTGACTTGGGTCCTGTCAGGGGTATTATTCCGCGTAACGAGGGCGTATTCGAAATCGGCGAAGGAGAAGTGCGCGATATTGCGCTTATATCACGTGTCAACAAGCCGGTTGTATTCCGCATAACAGGCTTTGAGGATGACGGCTGCGGCGAAAAAATTGCAATACTCAGCAGAAAAGCCGTACAGCAGGACTGTTACAACGAATACATCTCTCAACTGATGCCCGGCGACGTTATTGAGGCCCGCGTAACACACATCGAAAGCTTCGGCGTGTTTGCCGATATCGGTGCAGGCCTTATAGCTCTTATCCCCATTGACGCCATCTCCGTTTCGCGAATTCCGCACCCTAACGTCAGATTCTCAACAGGCGACGACATAAAGGTAATTGTAAAAAGCATTGCAGAAGACGGAAAAATCACGCTCTCGCACAAGGAACTGCTTGGCACATGGGAGCAAAACGCACAAAATTTCTGCGCAGGCCAGACAGTTCCGGGAATCATACGCTCAGTTGAAAAATACGGCGTATTTGTTGAGCTTGCACCAAACCTTGCAGGGCTTGCAGAGCTGGTACCCGACGTTTATCCCGGACAGCACGCAACCGTTTATATAAGAAACCTCATACCCGAAAGAATGAAGGTTAAGCTGATTATAGTAGATGCATTCAGCGCCGATTACCCGCCCGAGCAGCCACGGTATTACACAGATGCCAAGCATATCAGCCGATGGGTTTACTCGCCCGAATGCTGTCCGAGGCAGATAGAAAGCACATTCTGAAAAAAGCAACCTGTACAGACCCGAAATAAGGCTGTACAGGTTGCTTTTAATATTCTACGTCAAGAACGGTATTCACGATATTTGAAGCAACCATCATGGCTGCAAGCGCAGTAAGCACAACGAGCTGTTCATCGGTAAAAAACTCCTTCATCTCCTCTATCTGGTCTTCAAAAACCTCGTGAGGATTGTCGGCAATATTCCGCCCGAATGAAATCAGCGCCTGCTCAACGGGAGTCATAATCAACGTATCGAAATCAACGCCCTGCTCATCAAGGAAGTCTTTGAATATCGCAGAGCAAACCATACAGTCATTCTCAAATGAAATTGCGTAGCAGAACAGATTGATGTCAAGCTCCGACAAAAATTTCTTTGCCTCGTCACAAAGCTTATGAAAGCCCAGAAGCGCATCAAACGCTGCTTCATTGTGCAGAAGTGTTCTTTTCATATTATTGAGGGTTACGCCCTGTAAGTGCTCATTGCCGATTTCTTTTATTTTCGCCTCAGCCTTTTGTATGCTGAGCGGTTCAACTTTTGCCATATTATCACCGTCCGTACGTTTATTTTAACCTTTCGGCACCCCTCGCGCAATAGTTTTGGTTGATTTTACTGTAAATATTTGTTATAATTGCTTCAAACGCATACAACCCCAACTATCAACGAAAGGTGCTTTATCAGATGAATAAGCTTCTTATCACAGGCGGCGCCGGCTTTATCGGCGGCAATTTCGTCTACTATATGCTCAACAATTATCCCGACACACAGCTCGTCTGCCTCGATGCCCTCACCTATGCAGGCAACCTCGAAACGCTGAAAGAAGCCTTCAGGTCGGACAAATTCACGTTTGTCAAGGGTGACATCACAGACCGCGCTTTCATATATGAGCTGTTTGAAAAAGAGAAATTTGACTGCGTTGTAAATTTCGCCGCAGAATCTCACGTAGACCGCTCAATCGAAGAACCCGAGGTATTCCTCAAGACTAACATACTCGGCACTCAGGTGCTTCTCGATGCCTGTAACAAATACGGCGTTCCCCGATTCCATCAAGTTTCAACCGACGAGGTATACGGAGACCTTCCGCTCGACAGACCCGATCTTATGTTCACGGAGCTGACACCGATCCACACATCATCCCCATACTCCGCAAGCAAGGCTTCGGCAGACCTGCTCGTTCTCGCATACCATAGGACTTTCGGTACACCCGTTACGATATCGCGCTGTTCAAACAACTACGGCCCGTATCAGTTCCCCGAAAAGCTGATTCCGCTCATGATCGCCAATGCAACGCACGACAAGCCCCTGCCCGTTTACGGTGAAGGTCTCAATGTACGCGATTGGCTCTACGTTGAAGATCATTGCCGCGCAATCGCAATGATACTTGACAACGGTACTGTAGGTGAAGTATACAACATCGGCGGACATAACGAAAAGGCAAACATCGAGGTTGTAAAAACGATCATCTCTGCGCTCGGCAAAACGGACGAGTTGATTACCTACGTCAAGGACAGGCCCGGCCACGACAGACGCTACGCCATTGACCCGACAAAAATCGGCAATGAGCTTGGCTGGTCACCGCAGACAAAATTCGATGACGGAATTAAGATGACGATTCAATGGTATATCGACAACAAACAGTGGTGGGAAAACATTCTCGACGGCAGTTACCGTGAATTTACAGTTGAAGATTTTAAACAATATAAAACATAAGATTTTTATATAACTGTTCCATTTTTCGGTATGTTTTTTTGGTAGATATTACATAGGGACAAATTTATCCTTATATGATATAATTACATTTGCAAAAAAATCCTACAATCTTTTTAGGAGGAAAAGAAAATGCAGAAAACCAAATCCTTTAAGCGTCTGCTTGCTGTCGTTATCGCAGTAGCTATGGTGCTTACAGCAATCCCCTTCTCTGCTACGGCAGAAGAAGCAACTAAAGACACTATCGTCTTTGGTTCACTCGTATGGGACGTCGTTAAAGAAGAAGCTGACGGCGACCTTGTTCTTATCACAAAGGACGTTATTGCAAAGGCAGCCTTCAACACAAAGGCTCCTATGAACTTTGCAACAAGCACACTTTACACAACACTCAACACAGACTTCTATGCAAACTTCTCGGAAGCAGAGAAGGCAGCTATCACCCCCACAACAATCACTTACGATTACTGGGATGCAACAGCTAAGGCAAAGGTTACAGGCGC
>JAZUSN010000006.1:0-21737 GCA_045606785.1 Acutalibacteraceae bacterium
GCGTAAAGCCTCTGCCGGCACAAACTACACCCTCAAAACAAAGCTCGGTTACACCTGGACAACAACCGATTTTAAAGCAACAACATAACCAAACCTAAACGGCTGCATAATTCGTGCAGCCGTTTTTTCAATCCTCCGTCACGGCTTCGCCGCGCCACCTCCTTTCAAAAGGAGGTAAAACACCTGGCTGAGTGATTTTAATCAAGATTCTTCGCTGCGCTCAGAATGACATAGATTTTACATCGCTGTAAATTGCTTTATCAAATGTAGGGCAGAGGCTTGCCTCTGCCGCTTGTGCCGTCATATAGCTTTTACGGCCGACTACCGGTCGCCAGTAATTATTTCAATCCTCCGTTACGGCTTGAATCGTAAAAAAACGGCTGACCCGCCGTTAAGCGAATCAGCCGCAGAAATTATTTGCTTTTACTGTTTTGCGCCGCCGTCGAACTTCTCAAGAACTCTTACGCTTGCTGCATAGCAATCTGCAAGACCCTGCTCATTCATATTGTCGTATGTATCGCGCCTTGTGTGGTAGTAGTTTTCGAGCTTGTGGTTAAGACCTGTGATACCTGTTGCTCTGAAACCTGCCTGAGCAAATGCTGCAGAGTCTGTAGCACCGCCGAGAGGAGGAACCATACCCTTGGAACAGTGGATACCAAGCTCCTGGGTAGCTTCCATAAACAGATCAGAAACGTCCTTGTCAGCCTTGACTGTACCGTTGAGGTCACGGTAGTTAACCATAAGGTACTTGGGGTCATAAATTGTGTCGTAAGCATAGAAGAATGTGGGAACGTCATTGAACTCGTCTTTGTGTGCCTCACACCATGCCTTTGAGCCGCGGAGACCGCATTCCTCGGAGCCGGTAAGAACAACGCCGATTTCTGTGTTTTCAAGCTCAATGCCTTCGTCCTTAAGTGCTTTAAGGATTGCAATGCCCATGTAGCAACCGGAAAGGTTATCATTAGCACCGTCAACGGGACGCTTGTAGTTGACCATCCAGTAAAGACCGATCATAAACGGAACAAATGCAAGACCGCCGAGAGCGCACTTGATAATTGTGCTGTCAAGGTCAATTTCAGGAGTAAAACCGTTGGTTATAATGTGGATAACCGAAAGTACCAGGTAATAAACAGCACCGACAACGCAGATAATTGCATGACCTTCGAAGCCTACACCGCCGAGTGCATAGTTTACAGGCCATTCCCAAGCAACATCGGGGTGACCGTTAAATATGATTCTTCTCTTTGTTTCGCCTGTACACTTCTTAATTGCTGTTACGTTGTGACCTGTCTTTTCGGGGAAGAGAGGGTCAATCAGTTTCTTGTAAACGCCAAACTGTGCGAGTACAATAAAGAAACCTGCGCTGATAAGTAAAATGCTGGCAAGCGGGAAAAAGAAGAAAAGAACGATTGCAAGCAGCACAAATGTCATAGTGAAATAAATCCAGCCATAGAATGAGCGGGGATTCTCTTTGAACGATTCGACCTTAACGTCTTCACAGCCGCAGTCGTTTTTGAGTACCTCTGCCATATATTCGCAGGCCTGCTTTTCGCCCTTTGAGCCGGGGTCACGCTTCTCAAATGTCTTGATGATGTGCGTGATTTCTTTGACCATGTATTTGGCTGCATCGCCCTTTTTGTCGATAAGCTTTTGTAAATTCAACTGTACGCATCTCCTTTTGCGTTAAATTAATGCAGTAATTGTAACAGAAAAGTTACATCAAGTCTATATGTTAATTGTAAACTTTTCATAAAAAAGTACATTATCTGTGCCTTTTCGCGGCAACCCGACACGCTCTTTTGTAGCACTCTGCAACATATTCCTCAATTGTCATTTTTGAGTAAATATCGTTTTCGTGTCTGTCGGGCTTCGAACGGATGTTGAGTTCAAAAGTCATTATTCCGTCAAAGCCGCATCTGTCAAGCCTTCGGGCGATATAGTCCCAGTCTGCAATGCCGTCAAACGGCAACAGATGCAGGTCATCCGTCCAGTACGTTCTGCCGCCGAAATCGCTGATTCCGAGGTTGTCGTTGAGGTGTGTTGCAATCAGCTTATCGCCGTATAGTGCGAGCAGGTTTCTTGAATAGTTGTAGCACATTTCGTGCCCCGAATCCCAGCAGAAGCCGACATTGTCATTGTACTTGAAATGCTGCAGCAGGGCGGCAAGGTGTTTTTCTCCCTCCGTGTTTTCAAAGGCTACCTTGACTGAACATTTTTCCGCTTCTTTTACAACCTTTTCGAAACGTTCAATTCCCTTTGCCGTGGGCTTTCTGTCATCGTCAAAGCCGATAAAAGCGTGTGCAACCATTATCTCGACGCCGCATTCTGCGCAGGCGTGAACGCATTCAATCAGCTCGTCAACCGCCGCCTTGCCTTGCGATTCATCGCCGTGCCACATATCGTCAGCTTTGCCGAACGGTGCGTGGATTGATTGATACGTCATACCTAGCTCTTTTGCAAGCTCAGCGTATTCTTTGACCGGCTCACCGGCTTTCCATCCCGTGAAAAAGGCTTCAAAGCCCGTTTGGTGAAACAGCCTTATCTGCTCCTTGGTGCTTAGGTGCTCATCAAAACCTGTGCCAAGGCAAAGCTTTTGTTTCCACATAAGTGCGACATCTTCTTTCATTGAGATTTGTGAATATAAGGTAATACATTTGCAAAAAAATTTCAATATATTTCGTTAATACGCTTGAAAAATACTACAAAATGTGCCATACTCACCCTAGATTATTTTTAATAATGAGGTGGCACAAAATGAGACAACTTAAAATGTATTGGACAACAGGTACACCCATCGAGGAGCTCACTCTTCCCGAGGGCTATTCTTTCTCCAACTGCACAACAAGCGATGAGGATGTTCAGGCATGGATCGATTGCTGCAAGAACGGTCTTGTAGACGATGATGCTGGCAGAGAGACATTTGATGACAGAATCACAGACCACGATGACGTAAACATCGAAACTGATGTTTTCTTCCTTGACTATAACGGTGAACACGTCGGTACAGCTACGGCTATCTTCCACCCCGAGGATAACTGCGGCGAGCTTCATATGGTAGGCATCAAGTCAGAGTACAGAGGCAAGGGCCTTGTCAAGTATCTCAATAACAAAGCCGTAAAGAAGCTCAATGCCCAGGGCGTTAAGTATATCTATCTCACAACAGATGAGTGGCGCAAGGGTGCTGTAAAGAGCTATCTCAATTCAGGTTTCCATCCCGTCGAGTACGATGAGGGTATGAAGGAGCGTTGGGAGGCTGTTCTTACAGAGTACGGCATCGATAAGGCTGACGCTGTTGACGAGAACGGTGTATACTGCTATCCCATCTACCGCGAGGGCTTCACACCTAACCGCAAGGTTAAGATCGGTGTTGTCGGCGCAGGCAGAGGCAAGACTATGATGGACTACTGCGTAAAGCAGGATAATGCAGAGCTTGTCGCAATCTGTGACAATCACGTTCCCACACTCGAAAAGGCAAAGGCTGCATACGGCAACGACAGCATCGTATTCTACGATGATTTTGAGAAGTTTCTTGAGCACGATATGGACGCTGTTGTTCTTGCAAACTTTGCAACTGAGCACGCTCCCTTTGCAATCAGATGTATGGAGAAGGGCCTTAACGTAATCAGCGAGGTTCTTCCCGTTCAGACTCTCAAGCAGGCTGTTGAGCTTATTGAGGCTGTTGAGCGCACAGGTAAGACCTATGCATATGCAGAAAACTACTGTTATATGGCAGCTCCCCGTAAGATGCGTCAGCTCTACCGCGCAGGCGTACTCGGCGATTTCGAGTACGGCGAGGGTGAATATATGCACAACTGCGAGGGCGGTTGGCACAACTGGACCAGAGGCTTGCCCGATCACTGGCGTAATCAGATGCACGCATGCTACTACTGCACACATTCATTGGGCCCGCTTGTTCATATCACAGGTATGCGCCCCGTTAAGGTAAGCGGCTTTGAGGTTCCGTTCAACAAGAGAATGGAGCGTATGGGCGCAAAGGCAGGCCCCATCGGTATTGAGATGGTCACTCTTGAAAACGGTGCAGTTCTCAAGAGTATCCACGGTGTAGGTCCCTCCAAGGATTCTATCTGGTATTCCATCTACGGCTCAAAGGGCAGAATGGAAAGCGCACGTGAGGATGACCTCAACAACAGCTACGTACATACACTTTACGTCAACTGCGATAAGAACGAGGGCGACAACGATTCAGAAAGCGTTCTCACCTCCACAGCTGACGAGCTTGCATACAAGGCAGAGCCTTACGGCCACGGCGGCTCCGACTTCTATGTAATGTATAACTTTATCGAATACCTCAACGGCAACAAGCAGGCTGACATAATTGATGTTTATGAGGCTCTCGATATGTTCCTTCCCGGTATGTTCGCTTACTATTCGGTTCTTGAGGGCGGCAAGCCTATGGACGTTCCCAACCTTCGCAATAAAGAGGAGCGTGAGATCTGGCGCAACGATACACGCTGCACAGATCCCAAGGTAGCAGGTGATATGCTCATTCCCGGCTATTCCAAGGGCAATCCCGACATTCCTGCCGAAAACTATGCTCGCCTTGTAAAGAAGCTTGAGGAGCAGGAGAAGAAGGATAAGGAAGAGCAGGAGAAAAAAGCTCAGGAAGCAGAATGAAAATAATTGCCCGTATCTCGACAGATCTCCCGACGAAATTTGGTCTGCCTCGTCAGAGCGGCCTGGTTGAAGGGCTTGAGGGCAGGATTGTGTTTGAGGAGGAATACCGCACACCCGAGGCATTCAGAGGGCTTTAGGATTTTTCTCACATCTGGATTCTCTGGCAGTTTTCCGAGGCTGTGCGTGACGATTGGTCGCCTACAGTGCGTCCTCCGATGCTCGGCGGCAACAAAAGGGTAGGCGTTTTTGCAACCCGCTCTCCGTTTCGCCCCAATTCAATCGGTTTGTCATCCGTTAAGCTTGAGAAGGTCGAGTTTACACCCGACAAAGGCCCCGTGCTTCACGTGAGCGGCTGTGACCTTATGGACGGCACACCGATTTATGACATAAAGCCATACCTTGCTTACACCGATTCGCATCCCGATGCTGTCGGCGGCTTCACGCAGGCTTTGCCTGACAGAAGTCTGAAAGTCGAAGTGAGTGAAGAGCTGCTGCAGCGTGTTCCGGAGAGTAAACGCGCTACGTTGAAGTCAATTCTTTCGCAGGATCCGAGGCCGTCATATCAGAATGACCCCGAGCGCATCTACGGCTTCGTCTTTGCAGGGCTTGAGATTCGTTTCACGGTGTGCGACAGCGTTCTTACCGTTGTCAGCATAGACACGGCTCAATAAAAATATTTTTCAAGTGTACCGATTAAGCTTTTGCTTTTTCGGTGCACTTTTTTGTTTTATCTGCTTTTTCGTCAGCCTCATTCACTATCTGTTGCTTCATTTTCATAAAATCCATCTTTTTTGTGTTAAATCTGCTAATATCTCCACAGTGTCCGGTGTGAAAACGAATTTTGCGGAGGTGAGCGGAATAATTTGATGCCTTTTGTCATACAAAGTAATTGAAGCAATAAATACAAATTCAGAATAAGGAATGATTTTTATGGAGAAAAAGCTCAGAATACTTATTGCCGATGCAAGCGATAATTTCGGCAAACCCTGCCGTGCGGCGTTCAGAAGTCACGGCTTTGATGCGGAATGTATTGAAAAAGACGGCAGACGGCTGATAGAGACCGTTTCCAAAATAAGGCCCGATGCTGTCATAATGGATGTCTTTCTTCCCGGTGCGGATGCAATCAGCGTAATGAGTTCATTGAAGATTCAGCACCCGATGCTCACTACAAAATTTATTGTGGTCTTCGGGTTTGATAATCCGTCGCTCGAGAGCGACGTTATGAATGCAGGTGCGGATTATTTCTTCCTGCGCCCGTTTGACTATGATACAATGGCACAGCGTGTGAATAGTATGTTTGCCGATAAGCAGACGGAATCTGTCAGAGGCAGCGGCGACAGCCTTGAAATGCGAATCACGCAGACGCTCCACCAGATAGGTGTACCTGCCCATATCAAGGGTTACCAGTATCTTCGTGAGGCAATAATTATGTCAATCGAAGACCCTGAAAGCATCAATGCCGTTACAAAGCTTCTCTATCCCGGTGTGGCCAAGAAATACGCGACAACCTCTTCGCGTGTAGAGCGTGCGATTCGTCACGCAATCGAAGTTGCTTGGGACAGGGGAGACGTCGAGGTTCTCAACTCATATTTTGGGTATACGATTCAGTCGCAGCGCGGCAAGCCGACAAATTCAGAGTTTATCGCAATGCTCGCCGACAAGTTCAGGCTTCAGCTCAAAGCAGGCTAAACAAAAAGGTAAGGTTGACTAAGTCAACCTTACCTTTTTATCTGTCTTCGATATATTCGTAATACTTTTGTTTGATTTCCTTAAGGCTTCTCTGGCGAATGAGTATTTGTTCGCCGTCCGTCAGTTCAAAACATTTGTCTGCCTTTGAAATGTGATTCATATTTACAAGGTAGCTCTGGTGACATCTTAGAAATCTGCCGTCGTTCAATTCTTCTTCAATGTTGCTCAGCTTTGTATAAAGCGTGTGCCTGCCGCCGTCCCGTGTGTGGATAATGCATTTTGAGTTTCTGCTCTCGATAAAAATAATATCGTTGAGGGCAAGCGTTATTATGTCGCTTCTGTGTTTAAAGCGGAATACATCTGATGCAAATTTTTCGGCAGCTCTGTCCATTGCTCCGAAAAGCTTTGGGCGGCAAATAGGCTTGAGTATATACCCGCAGGCGTTTACCTCATATCCGTCAACGGCGTGCTCGGGATTGTTGGCTGTGAATATTATTTCGCCCGAGTAATTGAGCTTTCTTATCGTTTCAGCGGTGACAAAGCCTGTGCTCGGCTTGTCTTCGATGAATACAATGTCAAAATGTCTGCCGTCTTCAATTTCGTAAATGAGGTCCTTGCCGCTTTTGAACTGAGAAATACAAAACGAAAGTGATTTTGTTTGCGAATATTTTCTCAGGCTTTCTTCGATCAATTCCGCATCTTCTTGGCTTTCCTCACATATTGCAATCTGCATTTTTCTACATCTCCGTTGTAAGTGTTGTGTCCTTGTGTGATGATTATACAACCTGTTGCGGTTTATTTGTCGAAACTGTGAAAACGTCAAGAAAACCGCTGAAATGTGAATATATTTCAAGTTATATCACTCTGAACGGCATATTTCAACCCTTATTGAGAAAAAATTGCCTACTTGAAAAAGGATAACAAAATGTTATAATAATCGCATAATGTAAATTGAGGGTGCTTTTATGCTCGAAAAAACAAACGTAATGCGAATACTCGATCAGAAAAAAATCAAATATACCGCTCATGCTTATGAAGCGCAGGAGGCGGCAAGCGGCACAGAGGTTGCCGATATACTGTCGCTCAACCCGAAGCAGGTTTTCAAAACGCTCGTAACCGTCGGCAAAAGCGGTACTCATTACTGCTTTGTCGTGCCGGTAGAAAAGGAGCTTAACCTAAAAAAAGCGGCTAAAGCCGTAGGTGAAAAATCCATTGAAATGATAAAATCAAAGGAGCTCCTACCGCTGACGGGATATATCCACGGCGGCTGCTCACCAATAGGTATGAAAAAGTTTTTTCGCACGACTTTTGATAAATCGGCGGAGGAATGTGAAACTGTTATTTTCAGCGGCGGCAAAATAGGCCGTCACGTTGAGCTTAATCTTGCTGACCTTTCAAAGGTAATTCGTTTTTCAACAGCTGACATCACAGGTGAAGAAAATGAGTGTTGATTCAATAAAATCTTATCTTAAAACTCAAAACGTCAGAATAGTTTCTATGGCAAGCGTTGATTCCACAAGCACCTATGCACGAAATTTAGTTGAGAACGGCGAAACGTCGCTTCTCCTCGTTACGGCAGATGAGCAGACCCACGGCAGAGGACGAAACGGCAAGAGCTTCTGCTCATCAAACAAGGGCTCTGTTTATATGAGCGTCGTGCTTCACCCCTGTCTGCCTTTTGCTGATACTGTCGGTATCACAACCGCAGCCGCCGTAGCAGTCAGCCGTGCTGTCAAAGACGTTACGGGTAAATCAACCGATATAAAATGGGTTAACGACCTTTATTTTGAGAGAAGAAAGGTTTGCGGAATTCTCTGCGAAGCTATAGCAGAAAAGGGAATTGTTACGGGCGTTATAATCGGCGTTGGCATAAACCTTGCCGAATGCGAATTTCCCGATGAATTGAGCGGCATTGCCGGTACACTCGGCTGTGATGCTTCTCTGCGCGATTCACTTGTTTCCGCAGTTGCGGATGAGCTGTTTTCATTGAGCTTTGGTGCTCTGAGCGAAGCTTTGCTCGACGAATATCGCAGTAAGAGCCTTGTTATAGGTAAGAGTATAGATTATTTTGTAAACGGACAAAAAAATACCGCCACAGCCGTCGGAATAGACGGATACGGCGGATTGGTTATCAGAAAAGACGACGGCGGCGAGGAAACTTTGCGAAGCGGTGAAATCAGCGTGCGAGTTTCTCCGTGCGCTTTGCAATAAAAAATGCGAGCAGGATTTTTGCGGTGTCGGGGATTGCGTAAGGCACAACGCAGGTGAAAACCACGGGCAGAATCCCCGAACCCTGTGCAGCCGTAAATGCAAACCACAGCGTTCCCGCAACGTAGCATACGCAAAGCCCTGCGAATGCAGCAATCAGCTTAACCCGTTTACTGTTTCCGAGGATTTTTGTTATAAGAGCATAGACTGCTCCCGACAGCAGAAATCCGAAAATATATCCTCCCGTGCCGTTCATCAGTGCGCCTATGCCGCCGGTAAAGCTGTGAAAAACAGGCAGGCCGACAAGCCCGAGGCAAACATACACAGCAATGCTGAGAGTACCGTATTTGCCGCCAAGCACAAACAGCGCCAGAAAGACACCGAAGGTCTGCAGCGTGAACGGTACGGCAGCAGGAATGCTGAGCATTGAGCATACCGATATTATAACCGCAAAAAGTGCGGTAAGAGTCAGCTTTAATACTTTTGGTCTCATAAATTTCTCCCGTAAAACAATGAGGTCATTATAATTGATAAAGCTGTTCTTGTCAAAATAAGTTTGAAAGTAAAAGAATCAGGAAGGTTTTGCGCCTGCCTGATTCTTTCTTTTAGTTTGTGTACCACACGATTCTGTGCAGATAATGGTAGATGCTGAAAAACTGACCGAGGTTAGTTCTTGCCGATGTGCCGGGGTCATTGATTATGAAGTCTGTAGGTCTTAGCGTGTCCGTTGCCTTTACACCCGTTACAATAACCCAATGCTGGCTGCCGTTTGCTTTCTTTGCGCCGACTATTACTGGCTTACCTTCCTTGAGCTTTGAGTAGATGAGAGAAAGATAGCCGCTGAAATCTGTCGTTGAAGCGTAGTTTGACGGCCAGTACAGCGCGCCGCTTGAAGAGTAGCTGAGCTTTTCCTCCATTTTGTGCGGATATACGGTTTTGCCCGTGCGGTAGCTTTCGGCCATTGCAACAGCGGTTGTCGTGCAGCCGATAAGCCCTATCGTGTAGCCTGTTGATCCGATTTTATGGTTTGCCCACCTGCTGTCCGTTTGTTTAAAGTCGGGTACGTTAAGCTTAATCGCCTTATATTTTGTTGTCTGCGCTGTGCTTACAAGGTAATTACTGCTGACATACCCGGTCTCGCTTCCGTTGTATACTACCTTGCTCCATACGCCCGAGGTACCGATTACTGCTACTTTACTGCCGCTTGCAAGCGAGTTAATAATTTCACCGCCGGGCGAGCTTCTCACATACAGCCTGCCTGAGCTTGTCTTTACGGTTTTATACGCGCTCGAATTTATCGGCACTATAAAGCTGCCCGAGCTGTATCCGTATTTACCCGGCTCATACTCAACCTTGTACCAGCCGTTTGTATCGCCGTGAAGCATAACGTTGCTGCCTCTTGCAAGGCTCGATACGATGTTTCCTGCGGGTGAGCTTCTCACATACAGTCTGCCCGAGCTTGTTTTTACCGTGCCTGCCGCAGGCTGTGTCGCTGCAAGTGCCTCAAACGGAATAAGTGCAGTCATAAGCACCGCAACAAGCACGGTGATAATACATCGTCGCATATTTTGTAATCATTCCTTTTTAGTTGATTGCCGAATAAAAGAGTCCGTCTGATTATACCATTTTTTTCGCTCGGTTTCATTGCACAAATATTGGTAAGCCGCATTGAATAATAATGCGGAATGTGATATTATAATTAAAACACTTTTCGGGAGTTTAAGTTGCTATGCTGAAGATTGTAACGGGCAGAATAAACAGCGGTAAAACAACCTATGTTCAAAACGTAATAAAAGAAAAGATCAACTCCGGAGCCCAAGGGATATATCTCATTGTGCCGGAGCAGTTTTCGTTTGAAAGCGAGCGCAGAATTCTCACCCTATTGGGCGAAAAGGATGCACTCGGTGTTGAGGTGTGCGGTTTTTCACGTCTTGCCCAGAATATCCTCGGTGATGTTCACGGCGTTCTTCGGCTCGACGAAGCGGGCAGGGTAGCGCTTATGAGCACCGCTCTTGAAGAAACAACGGATAAGCTTGAGGTGTACGGCAGGTTTTCGGGCAGCATCGGCGTTATTTCCGAAATGCTGAAAATTTCCGACGAAATGAAAAAGTGCGCAGTAACCTCAAAGATGCTTGAGGATGCTTCAAATAAGCTTGAAAACGGAATACTCCGCAAAAAGTTATCCGATCTGTCACTTATAATCGCGGCATTCGATGCGCTTGTCGCACAGCGTTTTTCCGATGCGAGGGATGATCTGACCCTTCTTGCGGATAAACTGCTTGATGATAAAACCTTTGCAGGCGCAACTGTTATAATTGACGGCTTCAAGGGTTTTACACAACAGGAGTACGACGTTATATCCCGTATCATTTCTCAAAGTGAAGATGCCTACGTAACGCTCTGCCTTGATGAGATTTATGCAGGTGAATACGATATAAGTGCGTTTGCCAGCGTGCGTGATACAGCGAGAAAGCTTATAAATACTGCCAAAAAGAATGGCGTCAGCGTAACTCAGGTGAGAGTGCCCGAGTATGACGGACGCTATGGCTCGGCTTGCCTTGAGGCTCTTGAGCAAAACCTTTATTCGGTATCATCCGAGCCTTTTGATGCGCCTGCCGATGCGGTTACGGTTTATTCTGCAAAAACAGCTTATGAGGAGTGCGACTTTGTTGCGCTGACCATAAAGAAGCTTTTGCGTGAGGATGGTTACCGTTGCCGTGATATTGCAGTTATTTCACGCAGCGAGGATGAATATTCAAAGGCACTTCGCGCATCCCTCAAAAAGCACGGTGTGCCTGTGTTTGAGGATAAGCGCAGGTCACTTGCCGCACAGCCTCCCGTGGTTATGGCAAGGGCAGCTGTCGAGATTGCGGCGAGGGGATATTCTACTGATGCTATATTCCGCCTGCTTAAAACTCAGCTTACTGATCTTGACGTTGAGCAGGTGAGTGAGCTTGAAAACTACGTATATCTCTGGCAGATCGACGGCAGAAGATGGCTTGAAAGATGGAGCAACAATCCCTCCGGTCTCGGCTCGGCACTAAGCGAGGGTGACAAAAAACGTCTTGAGCGGATAAATAAGCTGCGTGAGGCCTGCATTGCTCCTATTGAAAAGTTCAGAAACAGTTTCAGGGTAAGCAGTAATGCGACGCAGATGATGACGGCGCTGTACAACTATCTTATAGATGTCAATGCTCCGAAAAATCTCAAAAATCTTGCCGCAGCTCTCGATTCGTACGGCGAAACTGCGGATGCAGTCGAGCTTGGCAGAATCTGGGACAGGCTTATGCTAATATTTGATCAGCTCTCGGTTGCTCTTGCACAGACAAAGGTCAGTCCGCTGCGTGTTCTTGAGCTGTTCAACCTTGTGCTCGGTGTGCAGGATATCGGTGTGATTCCTCACGGAATTGATGAAATAATTATCGGTTCGGCGGAGCGTATACGCGTCAACCGTCCCCGTGCGGTGTTTGTTGTCGGCGTGAATGACGGCGTGTTCCCCAAGAAGCCTTCATCGGGCAGAGTGCTCGGCGATGCCGACAGGCAGATTCTCAACGATATGGGGCTGAGTGTTGCAGCACCCTCACAAAACGATTTCCTTGAGGAGCGCTACATTGCCTACAGCGCACTTTGCTGCGGTTATGAGCGGCTTTACGTGACGCATTGCAAAACGGATTTCTCGGGCGCAGAGAAAAATCCGTCCGAGCTTATCGGGCATATTACGCGGATTCTTCCTCAATGCATTGTTACCGATGAAGCTGATTTTGACGAGCTTGACCTTATTCAGAGTGAGTCTTCGGCATTTGAATCTGCAGCAAAGGGCTGGCGGACCGATTCCGTGCTTGAAAGCACACTCAAGGCTTGCTTTGCCGAGAGGGAGGGCTTTGCCGAGCGTATGGCAGCACTTGACCGCGCAGGCGGCAAAAGCAGTTTCAGGTTGGAAGATAAGTCGGTTGCAACCGATTTGTTCGGCAACGATGTTTATGTTTCAGCCACAAAAATAGAAGATTACGGAAAATGTCCGTTTATGTATTTCTGCCGTCACGGTCTTAAGCTGGATGAGCGCAAAATTGCCGAAATCGACGCGCTTATCAGCGGTACGGTTTCTCACTATGTGCTCGAAAAGCTTGTTGCCCGCTACGGCAAAGAGCTGATTGATTTTGATGAAGAAAAAATACGTTCCCTTGTCATTCAGCTTCTTGATACATTTCTTGAAGAAAAGCTTGGTGCAGAGCAGCGCGACGAACGCTTCGACTATCTTTACAGAAGGCAGTGCGATTCACTCTGCGTTGTAGTAATGCGCCTTATTAACGAAATGAAACTCAGCGATTTTGAGCCTGCCGATTTTGAACTGCAGATAGGCGGACAGAATCCCGAAATAGATCAGCTTGAGCTTGAGCTTGAAGACGGCGGTAAAATTATTCTCAGCGGTCAGGTGGACCGTGTTGACGTTTTGAGGTCGGAAGAAGAGACCTTTGTCCGTGTTATGGACTATAAAACAGGCCACAAAAAGTTTGACCTTACCGATGTTATGAACGGTCTTAATATGCAGATGTTGCTTTATCTTTTCACTATCAGGCGAAACGGCACCGAGCGCTACGGTAACGTCGTGCCTGCTGGTGTGCTTTACGTTCCCGCAAAAGCAGCTTCGGGCAGGGTAGCGCGCGATATTACGCAGGATCAGCTCCGTAACGAAATAATCAAAGAGGGCAGAATGTCGGGCATTTTGCTCGATGATGAAAAGGTCACGCACGCCGTTGACACCGAGTATTCGGGTACGGTAGTTGCCGCAAATAAAAAGGGCGGATACGATAACCTTATCAGCGGCACTCAGCTTTCTGCACTCGAAAACCTTGTAATGGGTACTGTGCGTGATATGGGTGATTCGCTGCACCGCGGTGAAATTCCTGCAGAGCCGAAATTCGGAGGCACCTACAAGCTGCCCTGTGATTACTGCCAATACGCAGATATATGTTTGCGTGAGGTAGACGGCAGCGAGAAAGATTACGGCAAAATGAAATTCGGCGATTGCCTTGATATTCTTGGTAAGGAGGGTGAGGAAGATGCCTGAATGGACCGGTGAACAAAAATTTGCCATTGACGGACGCGACGGCTCTTTACTTGTCAGCGCGGCGGCAGGTTCGGGCAAAAC
This sequence comes from Acutalibacteraceae bacterium, assembly GCA_045606785.1. Taxonomy (GTDB): domain Bacteria; phylum Bacillota; class Clostridia; order Oscillospirales; family Acutalibacteraceae; genus UBA8612. The sequence continues at coordinate 13,682 of JAZUSN010000006.1, forward strand.
AACCGTTCTCGTTGAGCGTGTTATTCAGCGTCTTATCGATACGCAGAAGCCTTGCCCTGCGGACAGACTTGTTATTGTTACCTTCACCAAGGCGGCTGCTGCACAGATGAAGGAGCGCATCGAGGCGGCACTTACAAAGCGTATATCTCAAACTGGTGATCCCTGGCTGATGAAGCAGCAGTTGCTTTTGCAGTCTGCAAAGATCTGTACGATTGACAGCTTTTGCGGTGACCTTGTGCGTGAGAATTTTCATCAGCTCGGTATCAGCGCCGATTATGCTATTGCCGACAAGGGTGAGCTTTTGCGGTATGAGGATGCCGCGGTAAAAAAAGTTCTTGCCCGTATGTACGATTCCGAAAGCGAGGTTTTCAAAATCCTTTGCGATACCGTTTCTTCGGGCGGATCCGATAAACCGCTTGAAGAAGTAATAAAAAGTGTGCATTCATCCGTATCGTCTTTTCCGTTTCCCGAGGTTGAGCTTAAAAAGCTCGTTGAGCCGTACAGGGGCAAAGAGCCTGTAGGGATGAGCGTTTGGGGTGAGTACATCCTTGCCGAAGTGGCTGAGCGGCTTGAATACTGCCTTGTGCTGATGCAGGATGCGCAAAATATACTTTCCGACCCCGAGTTATCCGAGCAGGACAGCGAGGGTAAACTTGCCGATCTTATTTCATCCGAGGTTCAGCTCTACGCCGATATGCTTGCTATGGCACGCGCAGGCAAATGGGATGAGCTTTATTATCGCCTGCGTTATCACGTCTTTGCTACTTTCAGCACAAAGCGCAATTTTGATGCAACTGCAAAAACTGCCATAAAAACAAGACGCGACAAGGCAAAGGCTATGGCGGTGAAGCTCAGGGATTACGTTTGCGTAACGTCAGCTGAGTTTGACCGTGACAGGACGGCTTTGCTTCCGCTGGTAGAATGCCTTATCAACTGTGTTATCAGTTACGGCGAAGAGCTCAACGCGCTGAAAATGGCTGACAGCAAGTTCGATTTCGGCGATATCGAGCATCTTGCGCTGAATCTTCTGGTAGAGCGTGACGGCGAAAACGTTATCAGAACTCCTCTTGCGGTTTCTCTTTCTGAAACCTATGCAGAGATTATGGTTGATGAATACCAGGATACAAATATGCTGCAGGATATGCTCTTTTCCGCTATCTCAAATAACGAGCAGAATATGTTCTTTGTCGGTGACGTCAAGCAGAGCATTTATCGGTTCAGACAGGCTATGCCCGAAATCTTTCTCGGCAGACGTGACAGCCTGCCGATGTTTGACGGCGCAAATTACCCGGCGAGGGTAAACCTCAGCTCAAATTTCAGAAGCCGTAACGGCGTTACGTCTGCTGTCAACTATGTGTTCAGTCGCCTTATGTCACCTCGTCTGGGCGAAGTTGTTTACGATGAAAACGAGCAGCTCAACCCTATGGCGAAGTATCCCGAAAAAGACGGACCCGACGTTGAGTTTATGCTGCGTGCAGACGATGAGAACGAAACAGAGCCCGAATACGTTGCAAAATATATCAGACAGCTTCTCTCTTCCGGTAAGCTTATGAAGAGCGGCGATTCTCAGCGTCCGATAGTACCGGGTGATATATGTATTCTCACCCGCGCAAAAACGCGTATGCTCAAGTATGCGCTTGCACTCGAAGAAATCGGCATTCCCGCCGTGTGTGTTGTTGAGGGTGAATTGAGCGGCTCTGCAGAGGTGAGGGTAATTCTTTCGCTTTTGCGTGTGCTCGATAATCCTCTGCTCGATATTCAGCTTACAGCTGTTATGATGTCACCTGTGTTTGGCTTCAGCGCGCAGGAGCTTGCAAAAATACGCACGGGTGTAAAACGAGGTGTGCCTGTTTACCGCAGTGTTGTTACTGCAGCGGAAAACGGTGACGCAAAGTGTAAACGATTCCTCGATAAGATGGATTCAATCAGAAAAATCAGTATCGGTCTCGGTGCGGCGGAGTTTATGCGTCGTCTGTTTGATGAAACCGATATTGTTTCAATAGCCAGGGCACTTGATGAGCCCGATCAGAGGCTTGCAAACCTGTGGTCACTTCTTGACCTTGCAGGCAGCTTTGATGCAACGGGTGCGGCAGGTCTCGGTGCGTTTCTCCGCTTTATTGATTCTGCCGAACAAAAGGGCACCGAATTCAGCATCAGCGAGGATTCTCACGCGGTTAAAATTATGTCTATCCATAAGAGCAAGGGTCTTGAATTTGGCGTATGTATCCTTGCCGATCTGTCAAGCACTATGATTCATCCCGAAAAGCATTCTGTCGTGTTGAGTAAATCACTTGGCCTCGGTATGCTTATGCGCGACAAATTCAGCGGCAAATCTCTCTATACGCTTCCCTTTGTTGCAGGCGATTTCAGCTCCAGGATGATGGATGTTTCCGAGGAAACACGAGTGCTTTACGTTGCAATGACCCGCGCCAAAGAGCAGCTCGTAATTGTTGCTACCTGCAACTACGAAGAAAAGCTTAAAAACGTTTCGACAGCTTTCGATGAAAAGGGCAGGCTTCTCTACGGATATGCCGCTTCGTCATCAAATTACATCGACTGGCTGTTGCCGATATTTGCAAAGCATCCCGATGCAATGGAATTCAGAATATTTGACGATATTTCTGCTTTGCCGAAGGTGTTTAAGGCTGATTTCTCACTCAACGCTGTAATATGCCGTCCCGATACGGAAGGTGAAGCCGAAGAGGAAGAAGCTCAAACAATTCACGCTTCACTTCCCGATGAAAAGCTGATGGTCGAGATTAAGGAGCGTATGGACTATGTTTATCCTTATGCGTGCCTGAGCGGTGCTGTTGCCAAAAAGCAGGCATCGGGCTTTGCTGATGAGAGCTTTGACGAGGAACATTTTGCTTCTTCACGCCCGGCCTTTATGAACAGCGGCGGCCTTACCGCAGCACAGAAGGGAACGCTTACACATAAATTCCTTCAGCTTTGCGATTTTACCGACAGCGATATATCTTCTCAGATTGAGAAAATGACTGAGCAGGGCAGATTGACAGAGCAGGAAGCAAAAGAGCTGAAAAGGGATGAAATCAAAGCTTTCTATGAATCAGATATATGTGCACGTATAAATGCTTCGCCTGAGGTTATGCGTGAGAAAAAGTTTGCAATGCTTATGCCCGTCAGAGAAGCTTATCCCGATCTTCCCGAGCTTGTGAGTGATGAAACAATTGTAGTGCAGGGTATGCTTGACCTTGCTTTTGTTGAGGATGGCGAAATCGTAATAGTTGACTACAAAACCGACAGGGGAGTTGACGAGGAAACGATCCGTCAGCGTCACCGTGAGCAGTTGAGCATCTATGCAAAAGCAATTGAAAAATGCACCAGCTTCTCGGTAAAAGAGGTATATATTTATTCACTTTCACTTAAAAGAGAGATTAAAGTGCTGTAAAGCTGAATAAATTTACAAAAAAATGAAAAAACAGCAAAATAATGCTTGCTTTTTTTGAAAGAGTGTGCTAAAATCCATTCGTTATGTATTCCAATATCCCTACAGAGAGGTGAAATGAAATGAAGCAGGGTATCCATCCCAAGTATGAAAAGACTCAGATCCGCTGCGCTTGCGGTGCTGTTCTCGAGACATCTTCAACAAAGGCAAATATGCGTGTAGACATTTGTTCAAAGTGTCATCCGTTCTTCACAGGCAAGCAGAAGCTTGTTGACACAGGCGGACGTATTGACAGATTCAACAAGCGTTACAACCTCGAAAACAAATAAGAAAGATATAAGGCGGTGGTTCTTCCACCGCCTTAACTTTTCTTTATCGGAGGGATCAAGATGCAGGAATATCTTACTTTAAAAAATGAGAATAACGATGAATTTACCGTTAAACATTCACGCTTCATCGGGTATGCCAAGCCTGTTACAACGCAGGAGGAAGCGGTTAAATTCATTAACGATATAAAATCAAAGCATTGGGACGCAAAGCACAACGTATATGCATACATACTTCGCGACGGCCAGACGAGGCGTTATTCCGATGATGGCGAGCCGCAGGGAACTGCAGGCATTCCCGTGCTGGACGTACTCCAGAAAGAGGGGCTTACCGATTGCGTGGTTGTTGTCACGCGCTATTTTGGCGGCATCCTTCTCGGCGGTGGCGGATTAGTTCGTGCCTATTCGCATGCGGCAAAGCTTGCTGTTGACAGCGCTCAGGTCATTCGAATGGCTATGTGTGTACGCGCCGAGTGTGAGTGTGATTACGGCTTTTACGGTAAGCTTGCTTCTCTTATTCCCGAATGCGGCGGCACGGTTGAAAACAGCGAGTTTACGGATATTGTAAAGGTCAGCTTCAATATGCCCGAAAATCTGTACGAATCATTTACCGCACAGCTTACCGAGGCGAGCTTTGGCAGGGTTACATCATCTGTAACTGACAAAATATTCCTCGAAACAAAATAATTTCAAAAAATAAAAAGGGTTTTTTGAAATTTCAAGATATAATACTATTGTACGACAAAAAACGGCAGGTGAACCAATATGCAAAGCATCAGAGAATTGACTGAAAATAACGAACATATCATTCTGTCGCCTTATGCCGCCTTTGCCGACGAAAGCATCGGCAGAGTGCGCGAAGAAGAGCCGTGTGATATCCGCACCTGTTTTCAGCGCGACCGTGACAGAATAATCCACTCCAATGCTTTCAGACGCCTGAAACATAAATCGCAGGTGTTTCTTTCACCCGAAGGTGACCATTACCGTACAAGACTTACACACACTCTCGAAGTGTCGCAGATTGCGCGTACAATTGCTGTAGGTCTCAGGCTCAACGAAACTCTGACAGAAGCAATTGCCCTGGGTCATGATCTCGGTCATACACCCTTTGGCCATGCAGGTGAGCGTGCACTCAATGCTGTGCATCCCGGTGGTTACCGCCACTATGAGCAGAGCGTGCGTGTATGTGAGCAGCTTGAAAAAGGCGGTATGGGTCTAAATCTCACGTATGAGGTTATCAACGGAATTGAGCGCCACACAAACGGTGAAAAAGCAAAAACCCTTGAGGGCAGAATCGTTCGTCTTGCTGACCGTATTGCATATATAAATCACGATATTGACGATTCTATCCGTGCAGGCGTTATGTCAGAGAGCGATATTGATATTTCAATCTGCAAGGTGTTGGGCTTTTCCAAGTCCGAGCGTATCAACACGCTTGTTATGTCCGCAATCGAAAACAGCGAAGACGATATTTGTCTTGCACGTGAGGTTGCAGAAGCTATGGAAGAGCTTCATAAATTTATGTTCGAAAAAGTGTATACAAACCCTTACTGTAAGGGCGAAGAGGGTAAGGCAGATACAATGATAAAGCAGCTTTACCATTATTTTGCGGACAACCCTGCCGAGCTTCCCGTTTCATATGAGGAGATTTGCTTTCGTGAGGGTGCGGAGCGTGCAGCGTGTGACTATATTTCCGGTATGACCGACAGATTTGCAGTGCGAAAATTTGAGGAGCTGTTTATTCCTCTCTCTTGGTCGTAACATAATTATTTTTATTAAAAGAATATTACAATAATATATTGCTGAAAGGAGAGAAATATGGCTAATCGCTTGAGTGAAGATTTCTTGCGTGAGCTTCGGGAAAAGAATGAAATTTCCGAGGTTATCTCTCCTTATGTCAATTTGCGCCGACGAGGCACTACAATGAACGGACTTTGTCCGTTCCACAATGAAAAAACACCGTCTTTTACCGTGTATCTCGAAACACAGTCTTTCTATTGCTTTGGCTGTGGCGCAGGCGGCGACGTTATTACTTTTATCAGACGCATCGAAAACCTCGGCTATATTGATGCTGTAAAGAGTCTTGCACAGCGTGCAGGTATGGCATTGCCCGAAGACGGCTTTGATGACGTTATCAGCAAACGCAGGCGGCGTATACTCGAAGCCAACCGTGAGGCGGCACGCTTTTTTCACAACTCTCTTATGAGTGAGCAGGGCAGAGTATGTCTTGATTACTATCTCGCCAGAGGCTACAGTATGGGTACGATCCGCCGTTTCGGTATGGGCTATGCTCCGGATGATTGGCGTGCGCTCTATAATCATCTGCATTCGCTCGGCTATACACCCGGTGAGCTTGTTGATGCAAACCTTGTTCGTAAAAGCGAGAAAAACGGAAAAGTCAATTACTACGACAATTTCCGTAACCGTGCGATGATACCGATTATCGATGTCAGAGGAAACGTTGTTGCTTTCGGCGGAAGAGTCCTTGACGATTCCAAGCCCAAATACATCAATACCTCTGATACACTGGTATATAAAAAGGGTTCGGGTGTATTTGCGCTTAACCTTGCCAAGGACAGCGGTGAGCGACGACTTATAATTACCGAGGGCTATATGGATACGATTGCCCTTCATCAGGCAGGCTTCAAAAATGCCATTGCTTGTCTTGGCACTGCTTTACCCGATGAACAGGTCAATCTCATCAGCAGGTATGCAGACGAAGTGCTTTTAGCGTACGATTCTGACGAAGCAGGTCAGAAGGCAGTCAGAAGAGCTATACAGGCTTTTTCAAAGACGGGTGTCAACGTCCGTGTGCTTGCGCTTTCGGGCGGTAAAGATCCCGATGAAATTATTAAAAAGTACGGTCCCGAGCGATTTCGCAGCATTGTTGACGGTGCGGCTAATGACGTTGAATACCGGCTTATGAATATCCGCGCAAAGTACAACACTATGACGGATGACGGCAAGGTTGGCTTTATGCGTGAGGCTGTTGCTGTCTTGGCGGCAATCTCCTCTGAGATTGAACGCGATGTGTACATCAGCCGTCTGTCCAATGACCTTGATATTTCCAAAGAGGCGATTACGGCTCAGGTGAAGTCTGTAAGAAAGCGCACCGTGCGTGCAAAGCAGAATGAGGAATTCAAACGTATCCAGGCTTCTTCATTTTCAGAGCAGGGCAGACCTGTGCCTGTCAGTAACATCGGTGCACGCAAGGCGGAGGAGACTTTGCTTGCGGATCTTATGCGAACTCCGTCGCATTATCGCAGGTTTGCGGACAGGCTGTCAGCCGATATATTCCCGAGTGATTTCGGCAAAACAGTCTATTCTGCAATGCTGCCGTACCTCGAAAGGGGCGAAACACCGGAATACAGTGTTATTATCCGTGATATGGACGGCGACCAGGCAGCAAATCTTTCGCGCATAATCAACACCAAAATCAATATAGGCAACAGCGCTGCGGAGTGCAGCGATTGCATAGAAAAATTAATTGAGGAAAGAGCTAAGTCGGATGTGTCTGATCCCTCGTTGTTGAGCGATGAGGAATTCAGAAAGCTTTTTAATCAAGACTAAGTCATAAAGGAGAAATGTAAAATGGGAATTGAAACCGTAGATAAGAAGAGTGCCGTACGCGCTCTGATTGAAAAGGGTAAGCAGACAGGTAAGCTTACCACACGTGAAATTGATGCAGTCATTGAGGATATGAGCCTTGAGCTTGACGAGCTTGACGAGCTTTATGAGACGTTTGATGCTCATAATGTCAAAATCATCGACGACCTCGGTGACGCTGCTCTTGAAGAGCTTAACTATGACGCCGAGGCTAAATATGCAGGCGATTCCGCCAATGCTGCTGACGGTAAAAACGCTGCCGTAGATGATCCTGTAAAGGTCTATCTCAAAGAAATCGGTCACGTTCAGCTCCTCAATTCCGAGGAGGAAATTGAGCTTGCTATGAGAATCGCAAATAACGACGAGTCAGCCAAGCGTCGTCTTGCTGAGGCTAACCTTCGTCTTGTTGTTAGTATTGCAAAGCGTTATGTGGGCAGAGGTATGCAGTTCCTGGATCTTATCCAGGAGGGTAACCTCGGTCTTATCAAGGCTGTTGATAAGTTTGATTATACAAAGGGCTTCAAATTTTCAACTTATGCTACTTGGTGGATCAGACAGGCGATTACAAGAGCTATTGCTGACCAGGCAAGAACTATACGTATTCCCGTCCATATGGTTGAGCAGATCAACAGGGTAAAGAAAGCCAACAACCAGCTCGTTCATCAGCTCGGCCGTGAGCCTACAGCTGAGGAGATAGCACGTGAGGTTGATCTTCCCG
>JAZUSN010000007.1:0-49630 GCA_045606785.1 Acutalibacteraceae bacterium
CATTTCTATTATACTTGGAGGTTAAATCTTTTCTCTACGTTTTTGTGGCTTGCCTTTGCTCGCCACTTTTTATTTTTACTAAAGCTTTTTTATTCCCCCGGTAGAACCGGGGGTTTTGTCTTTGCTGAAGAGACAATAAAACTGCGGAGTGTCCTTACGAACACTCCGCTAATGTCATCGGTTTTTGTTTTCCCGTAACACTTTGTTGAAAGCGCATAAAACTGATGTTTTCAGTTAAGCATCAGTCACAAAAAGGCTGAGCTTGAGCTTTCGGTATGATCCGCAGATTTGCAGCAAAATGAAACGTTTTTTACCAATACGAGCTTTTTCGCTCGGCAATGTGCAAAAAACTGTCAAAAAAAAGTGTGCAATCTGCACAAACTGAGGTTTGCCAAAAAACCGCAGTTTGGCGTTGCCGCCGATTTTTATCAAACGGCCCGCGAACTCATTGACGAAGCGGTTTTTTGTGGTATAATATGTATTACGCGAACGAAATCGTATAGGCTTTTTTGCCTTCCACAACATCATCAGAGGGAGATTGTTTTACTATGTATGTTAAAGATGTAACTGTTCAGAATCAGGTCGGTCTTCACGCCCGTCCCGCAACATTCTTCATCCAGAAGGCAAATGAGTTCAAGTCTTCTATTTGGGTAGAGAAAGAGGATCGCCGTGTTAACGCAAAGAGCCTTCTCGGTGTTCTTTCACTCGGCATCATGGGCGGCACAGATATCCGCATCATCGCAGGCGGTGCAGACGAAACACAGGCTGTTGACGAGCTTGTCCGTCTTGTAGAGTCCGGCTTCTCAGAGTAAGTTATCCTAAGTTTTCCACAGTAAAACTTCTTGTCATGTCAGTTATTCCGCACATGGCAAGATTTTTTATTTTATGCCAAAGGAGCAGACGAATGCAGAAATTCAAAACCGCGCTGATGGACGAAGCCGCACTTGTGCGTGCTGTAAGACGTATATCGCACGAAATTGTTGAACGCAACAAAGGCACGGACGATATAGTACTCGTGGGTATCAAGAGCAGAGGTCTTCCGCTTGCCGAGATGATAAAGAATAATATTGCTGCCCTGGAGGGTGTTGAGCTGCCGCTCGAAACGCTTGACACAAGCCTCTACCGCGACGACGTCGATAAATCCTTGCGTGAGCAGGCAAAGCCGCTTGAGACCGATATTACGGGCAAACGCGTAATTCTTGTTGACGACGTGCTTTACACCGGCAGAACGGCAAGGGCCGCTATCGAGGCCATTTTCTCAATGGGCAGGCCCGCACGCATTCAGCTTGCCGTGCTGATTGACAGAGGTCACCGCGAGCTGCCTATCAGAGCAGACTATATCGGCAAAAATATTCCCACCTCACACAGCGAAATTGTCGCAGTATACGTCAAAGAAATTGACGGCGAATACGGCGCAGTAATACTTGAAAACGAATAAAAAAGATAACGGGATGCACCTCTTTCTCAAGTGCATCCCGCTTTTTATTATTCTTTTTTGCCGTGGCAGATATCGCTCATTGCGCAGCCCGAACAACCGCACGAGCAGGATGACTTGCCCTTCTTCTTGTTTCTGATATGGAAGAAGATCACAAGTGCAAAAAGCACCGCAATAACGGCCGCAACTATAATTGTAGGCCAATCCATATTATTTTACTCCTGTTGATTTTTTCATTTTATTTTTTCTTTTCCTGTTTCTGCTGTGTCTGTTTTTTCTGAAAAGCATAAACAGCATAAACACAAGCGCCGCAAGTGCCGCCGCTGTGCCGACGGTAAATCTGAACGTGACAAAGAACAGGCCGAGCTGGTAAACTATAAGCGACACGGCATATGCAAACGCACACATATAAGCTATTGCGCCTGCTGTCCATTTTGCGCTGTTCATCTCACGCCTGATTGCACCCATTGCGGCAAAGCAAGGTGCACATAGCAGGTTGAACATAAGGAATGAGTAAGCAGAAAGCTTACTGCCACCAAATATTTCGGAAGCGATAAAGCTGTAATTTGTTTCATCGACACCTGCCATTGATGAGAGCGAACCGAACACACCGACGATCTCTTCTTTTGCAACAAGTCCGAGTATCGTTGCAACAGCCGCCTGCCAGCGTCCGAAACCGAGTGGCGCAAAGATAACGGCAATTATTTCGCCCACAGCGTTGAGGATCGATTTTTCTTCGCCTGTGATATAGTGAAGTCCACCCTCAAAGGTAAGCGAGTTGAGAATCCAGATAATAACGCTCGCTGCAAAAATAACCGTACCTGCGCGCTTTATAAAGCTCCAGCCGCGTTCCCAGGTTGCGCGGAATATGTTAGCAGGCAGCGGAGCGTGGTAAGCAGGAAGCTCCATAACAAACGGAGCAGGCTTGCCTGCGAGCACCTTTGTCTTTTTGAGAATAATACCTGATATTACAACAGCACCGATACCGACAAAATACGCCGACGTTGCAATAAGCGGGCTGTTGCCGAATAGCGCTGCAGCAATCATACCGACAACGGGCATTTTTGCGCTGCAGGGAATGAAGCCGGTCGTCATAACCGTAATTCTGCGGTCACGCTCCTGCTCGATCGTACGTGAAGCCATAATGCCGGGAACACCGCAGCCGGATGCGATAAGCATCGGAATAAAGCTCTTGCCGGAAAGACCGAACTTACGGAAAAGACGGTCCATAATAAAGGCTACACGTGACATATATCCTATATCTTCAAGGATTGAGAGAAGAAGGAAAAGCACAAAAATCTGCGGAACAAAGCCGAGAACCGCACCGACGCCGCCGACTACACCGTCCTGAATAAGACTGTACAGCCAGCCTGCAATAACGGGTGTGCCGTCTGCACCCAAAAGAACTTTATCCAGAAGCTCAGGTACACTCATCCAATTTGAAATAAGCGAGTAGCCGAAGAACTCCGGGTCAAGCTCCTTGAACGAACCGAAAAGGCCGTCGTTCATAAACGCAACCGTCCAGTCACCTATCGTGCCGATCGAAAGTGTGTAAACCAGCATCATAACCAACACAAAGATCGGGAAAGCGAGGAAGCGGTTTGTTACGATCTTGTCTATCTTGTCGGAAATCGACTGCCTTGTAAGGTTCTTTTTCTTGTAGCAAAGCTGTGTGATTCCTGTTATGTACAGATATCTTTCGTTTGCAATGATGCTTTCCGCATCGTCGTCAAGCTCTTCTTCCGCAGCTTCTATATCAGTTTCGATGTGATTTATTACATCCTGTGAAAGTCCGAGCTGTTCAAGCGCTTTTTCATCACGCTCAAAGATCTTTATTGCAAACCAGCGCTGCTGATCGGCCGGCATATCGTGAATAGCCGCCTCTTCAATGTGAGCAAGTGCATGCTCAACCGCACCGGAAAAGCTGTGAATCGGAACACTTTTTTTCTTCTGAGCTGCGGCAATGGCTGCCTCTGCAGCCTCCTCTATGCCCTGACCCTTGAGAGCTGATATTTCAATAACTCTGCAGCCGATTTTTTTCTCAAGAATTTCTATGTCAATCTTATCGCCGTTTTTTCTGACGATATCCATCATATTGATTGCTATAACAACAGGCACGCCTATTTCCATAAGCTGTGTTGTAAGGTAAAGGTTTCGCTCAAGGCACGTGCCGTCAACAATGTTGAGGATTACGTCGGGACGCTCACCGATAAGGTAATTACGCGCAACTACCTCCTCGAGTGTGTAAGGGGAAAGCGAATATATGCCGGGCAGGTCAACTACAGTTACGCCGTCATATTTTTTGATTTTGCCTTCCTTCTTCTCAACAGTTACGCCCGGCCAGTTACCGACAAACTGATTGGAACCTGTAAGTGCATTGAAAAGCGTTGTTTTGCCGCAATTCGGGTTGCCCGCAAGGGCTATTCTGATATCCATTGAAAATGTTCCTCTCTTTCACGCTGCAGCAATGAACCTGCAACGGCTGTTTGTAAAAATAAAAATTACTCTACTTCGATCATTTCGGCGTCAGCCTTACGCAATGAAAGCTCATAGCCTCTGACCATAAGCTCAAGCGGATCGCCCAGCGGCGCAACCTTACGGACATAGATCTCGACGCCTTTCGTGATACCCATATCCATAATTCTGCGCTTGACGGGGCCCTCGCCGTGAAGCTTTACCACCTTTGTGGTGGCGCCTACCTTAATATCTCTGAGTGTTTTCACGCCGTATACCTCCGATACAGTTAGTTAGCATTAGCTAACTCAATGGTGCAAATTACGGTTAGCCTTCGCTAACCACAGTTTATTATATCCTCACTTTTCCAAAAAGTCAACTGTTTTTTGCTGTTTTTTTGAAAAATTTTTTCGACTTTTTCATCCAAAAAACAAAATAAGCAGACGGCGTTCTTCACACCGTCTGCCCATTTTCAGTTATCAATAATATTGCGTATCCAGATACCCTTCTTTACAAGAATAAAGCCGATTATGCTCTTGAAAACTTCAATAAGCTGAATGACTATGAATAGCGGCACTATCGGCAAATCCGTGAAATTTGCAAGCACCAAGGCAAGCGGAACGGCAATAAGCCACATCGAGCAGCTGTCAAAAACAAAGGTAAGCAGCGTTCTGCCGCCGGAGCGGATCGTAAAATAACAATCGTGCGCAAAAGCCATAACGGGCATTATTGCGGCACCGACAAGCAGCAGCTGTGTTGCAAGCTCTCTGACGTTTTCGGATGTGTTGTAAATATGAGGAATAAAGGGCGAACAAACAGCTAATAATGCACCCATCACAACACAGCCGCCTACCGTTGCGGTAATAAGCCTCCATGCCGTCTGCTTTGCCTTGTCAACCTCATTTGCGCCAAGGTGCTGACCGACCATTATGGCAATTGCATTACCCATTGAGAGGAACACGACGTTGAAAAGGTTCGCAACGGTTGAAGAAATATTGGTTGCGGCAACTACATCAAGACCGCGCACGGAGTAACACTGATTGAGCGTTGCCATACCTGCCGACCAGAGCGCCTCATTGATAAGCAGAGGCATACCTCTTTTCAGAATATCGCCCGCGAGCTTGCACGGCATTTTCATACTGCGGTAAGCGCCCTTGATAAACGGGAAGCGTGACGAACGGGTATGAGTGAAGATTATGAGAATAAACATCTCGACATAGCGCGAAATCACTGTAGCTGCAGCCGCACCTACAACGCCGAGCTTCGGAAAGCCGAACGTACCGAAGATGAGTAAGTAATTGAAAACAAGGTTTACCAGAATAGCTGCGATACTCGCAATCATAGGCACCTTAGTTTCGCCGAGCTCACGCAGAGAGCTTGAATAAACCTGAGAGAGCGCAAACGGCACAATACCCGCAAGCATTACGCTCAGATAATCCATTGCAAAGCCGAGTGTGCTTTCAACATCCTGCGCAGAAGTGTCCTCCGCAAGATAGAGTGAAACCAACCTTTCAGGGAATGCGATAAACACGACCATTGCCACAGCCACCATGGCAAAAGCAATCATCAGCTTTGCCCTGAAGCAGCTCCGCACACCGTCATCATCCTTAGCACCGGCGTACTGCGTTGCAAAAATACCTGCACCGGAAAGTCCGCCGAAAATGCAGATATAAAAAACAAACAGCAGCTGATTATCTATCGCAACAGCTGACATCTCAAGCGTACCGACTCTGCCGACCATAATGTTATCAAGCAGGCTGACAACGTTTGTTATTGTGTTTTGAATTATTATGGGAATTACGATGGTGAACATTCTTGCATAAAACTGCTTATCACCGATGAGATTGCTTTTAAGCGTTGAACCTTTTGCCTTAGTCACTTTTTCTCCTCCGTAAGATTTAAAACGATCACGACTTAATATATCATATGCAGATTCCAATGTAACACAGACTATTAATTTATTTCAACATAACGACAGAGAGATGCAAACACACATCTCTCTGTAAATATTACTTATACAACTTCTTCGTAGTAGATATCGAGAATCATTTCGTAAGTTGCTCTTGTATCCATATAAAACTCGGCATACTTCGTACCCATCTTCATTTCACCCGGTACAGATACCGTTTCAATTCCGGAAACACCCTGTGAAAGAAGAGTTGTTGCAAAATACGTAACCGAGCTGAGATCAACGTTTGTGCAAGTGTATCTTGAGGCTGTGTTGTAGAGCCTTGTTACCGTACCGAAATCCTTTTTGGCAGCGTTTACAACAGCAGATGCAAATGATCTGATATAGGTCGTCTGCCTCTGCATTCTGCGAAGGCTTGCATTTGTATCGGTTCCTCTTGCGCGCACAAAGTCAACCGCACGGTTGCCGTAGAGTGTAACACTCTGACCCTCGTAGAAGTCGGCAATTGTTTCGGGCGAAACAACAGTTACACCGCCGACAGAATCGTTGATCGGGCCAACACCGCTGATTTCAAGAGAAACATAGGACTTGATGGGAATACCGAAAAGCACTCGCTGCATTGCTTCAACCGCATTCACGCAACTGGTATGCTTACCATCTCCGTAGGCGTAGGCAAGACAAAGCTGCCTGCTCTGGATACCGACGTATTCACCCTTTGCGGTATATACACCGATATCAACCATTATGTCACGCGGAATCGAAATTACGGTAACCTTACCGCTTTTTGTATCAATGGCAAGCACCATATTTGTATCAGACTGGCCACCCGTACCGATCTTGCCGCCGTACAGACCAAGATCATCCTTATCAATACCCATACAAGCAACAGAGGTAATGTTTTCGTTGAGGCGGTAGGTTTTACCGTTGTAGTTAACCGTCTTACCGTCGTTCTGTACTATAGCCTCGTCAATGCTGTCGATTACAACATCGTCGTACGAAACGAGCTTCTGCTGGCCCGCATACTGAAGGCCGAGAAACGCACCGGCAGTGCCGCCGATTATTAAAAGGAACACCAGCAGCAGAATAAGTGCAACCTTTTTGCCTTTCTTCTTCTTTTTCTTAGTCTTACCGTCTGACGGAATATATACAGTATATGCATCATCTTCGGAATAAGCCTTTATATCGGACCTTTTAAGGGTTACCTCTTTTTCCGAATCATACTTATTTTTTTTACGAAATCGGGACATCGCTTATCAACACTCCGTTTACTAAATATCTTGAGCTTTTATCGTTCGACATACACGTACTGAGCACAACGAGCTTGCTGTCTTTATCAAGCGCAACACCGCTTCTGACATTTCTGAGCGTAGAGAGCGGATTGAGTGTGTGCTGCTGGAAGCTTTCAAGCACTTCGGGCTCGGTAAAATCAAACGAATTCATAATGTGACGGCTATCATACCTGTATGCCGACACAATTTTGTAGGTGAGCACACGGTCAAGCGTGTAAATATAAAAGGTGTCGTGTTCATTGAAGAACGAGGGGTCTTCAAAATAGTGCAGGGTTGAGAACATTGTTGTACTTCTCATATTGTGGCCGTAAACAACCGTTACGGGGTCACGAAAATCCTTGCGGTTACAGGACTGGGTATAAATCATACCTGCAAAAAGATAGCGCTTATATATCGAACGGTGAAGGTAATAGTTATCGCTGACGGTACTTTGCGCAATCGGATAGTCAACGTGTGTGCCGGGAATGCGTATCCAAGCATAAACGTCGCTGTTTATTTCGTGAAGAGCCTCAAGGTCAACGGGGCTTGTTGCCGTGCCGCTTTCGGCATTTGTGTCCTCCGTGTCAACCGCTATCTCCGCAATTTCGCCGTAGCTCACCTTCGCAGAGTGCTCGTTGAGAAGCATTGAACCCATATAAACACCGCAAGCAACAATCACAATCAGCGCAAGAATAATGATAATGACCGGCAGCTTGCTTTTTTTCTGTGAGCTGTCATTGCGTGCCATGCGCACACCTCCCCTTCAGAATTGTTTACATAATATACAAAAGCCCTAAGTTCTTTGACGAACACAGGGCTTTTATGTCGGATTTTAAGCTTTAATTATTCAGCCTTTTTCTTTGTTGTGTAGACAACTGCACCGCCGAGTGTGAGAGCAACGAGAGCTGCTGCACCGACTGTCTTGCTGACATGAGAACCTGTGTCGGGAGAAACGGGGCCCTTATCGGATGTAACGTCACCCTTTGTTGTGGTCTCCTTGTCACCCTTGGCTGTTGTTGTTTCGTCAACATCACCTACAGCTGTTGTTGTTTCTTTGTCGCCCTGAGCTGTTGTTGTCTCAGTTGTTGTGCCATCGATTGTGGGATCGATGTCTGAAGGATCTTTTGTAGTTGTTTCGTCAATTACGGGAGCTGAGGGGCTGTTTGCTGCAAAAACAGTAGTAGTCAGAGCGAAAACAAATACGCAAGCAAGAATTGCAGAAATTAATTTTTTCATAGTAAACACCAAACCTTTCATTGAATACGGAAATATCTTTTCGGATACCTCTGCTTATAATACAAATCGATTATATCACAGCAAAAATAAAGTGTCAACAGTAATTTTTTGAAAAAAACCCTTATTTTCTCTTATTTCTCGCCGAAATTACATCATCGGCAATTCCTTCAAGCCTGCCGTTTTCCTGCTCAACGCCGTATTCTTCGCCTGAAGCCACGAGCATTTCCGTCAGCATTTCACCGCGAAGAGCCTCAATATACTTTGTTCTGTAGGTTTTGTAGTAGTTATCTGAGCCCTTCTTGGCATCAACACGCACAACAAGGAATATATTCTCCTCAGTCTCGATAACCGCAGGCGTATCGTACGCCAGCTCCGAAACCTTTGCCAGAAATCCCTCGGGGAATGCGGCATTTGATACGGCGCTGAAGGTTGAATCAACATCGTTGCCGTCGTTAATATCGGCAAAGCCCTCTCCGCTCTCAAGTCTTGAGCGTTTCTTTGCAAAATCCTCACGGAGCGCAAGCTTATCAGCCTCAGGCAAAGCTACCGTATCGCCGTTTTCATCAGTTGTCGTAAAATAGCCGTTCAACGCCTTAAAGGCAACGTACGTGCGGTCAAAATAATATTCAATTTCTTCCTCAGAAACCTCGTACTCGCTTCCCTCGCCGAAGTAGTAAAGCAACAGCTGAGTGCGGTACTCCGCAGCTTCTGTGATCTTGGACACCGTCTGCTTGCTGATGCCTGCATCGGTGTAGTAATCGCCGTAGAGCATCCATTCGTCCTCGGTCTTTACGGCGATATTCTTTTTTGAGTCAGCCGACAAAGGCAGCTGAAGCGTTTTGAAAAGGGTTGTCGCCGCAACGTATTCACAGCATCTGTCAACCGTCTGCACAATCATTTCATCTGTTGCCAGAAGGTTGCCGCCGTTTCGCTCCCATTCGCTGTAGACCTCACCGAAAAAATAGGCAAAAACCTCGCTGTCGACCTGCGCCTCACCTACCGTGAGCACAGTCTTTTTTGAAGTCGAACACGAGCAGAGTACGCCAAGGCATACCGCAACGCAAAGTATAAGGCTGATGATTTTTTTCATTAAAATTCTTCCTTGAGTCAGTTATTCATCACCGTTGAGCTTTTCCATTTCCTTAACGCCCTCTTTGTTTGTGTACATATTGTTTCTGTAAACAAAGAAACGGCAGAACAGATACTCGGTAACGAGATTGAGCACCATCGTAAGTGCAAGAACTATGTATTCGTTCCACGAAGCAATTGCAGGGAACGTGACCTTGAGCCACGAATCAAGCAGCTCACCGCCCCAGGTTGAAAGCGGAGTGAAAACAAGATAGAAGCCTGCCACCTTGAGCATTGCAATCGGAACGTTTGCAGCTGATTTAAAAGTGAACTTGCGGTTGACCGTGAAGTTGAACAGCACGGAAAGCACGAGAGCAGGCAGATAGGCCAGCCAGTAATCAAGGTGCAAAAGCTCGTTGAGAACGGTGAAGGTAACCGTTTGGATAACACCTGCGCCCATTGAAAAAGCTGCGAATTTAAGAGTCTGAACAAGGGTCTGCTTTTTTGTGATTTTTTGCGTAGCCATTAAGTTCACCCTTTGCTTTTAAAATATACCACCTGCGAAGGGGAATTCTCCTCCGCAGGTAAAAGTGTTGCGTTGATTAAGATCAGTCGTTACCCTCTGCCTCTGCAGCCTTGATAACCTCGTCGGGAAGCGCCTCACCGTGCTTGACGACAAAGATGCAAAGAAGGCTGAGAACAAACATTATGGGGCTGTAATAGAACAGCGACATATACGTACCGGAAAGCATACGGACAACACCGTAAACAATGGGGGAAGCAATCTGTGCAGAGAATGTAGCGGTATAGTAGTAGCCTGTGAAGGTACCGACTTTATCGTTGCCGCCGATTTCAAGAACAAGCGGAAGAGTGTTAACAGTGATGAACATATTCGCAAAACCGCCGAGGACAAGAACCGCCCATACGATTGCATCCGTGCGTGTTGCAAGGTAGAGAACAAAAGCTGCCATAAATACGGCAAGACCGATAAGTATGGTCTTTTTTCTGCCGATTTTCTTGCCGAGCCAACCTGCGGGGATTGCAGCAATAGCAGAGCAAACAGCAAATATCGTTGTCATAATTGTAGCCTCTGCCGTTGTTTTGCCGAGAATTTCAGCAGCAAACAGAGCAAAGAAGGTAGTGATTGCGTTTGTGCCGCAGAACAGGAAGAACAGACCTGCAAGCATAAAGATGAGGCTTCTTCTCTCTGCTCCGGAAAGCTTCTGAGCCTTTCTGGCAGCCTTTTCTGCAGCCTTTGCTTCCTTCTCTGCCTTTGCCCTTGCAGCAGCATCTGCCGCTCTGTTCTGCTCGCCGACAATGTCAAGCTTGCTTGAGGGCTCCTTTACGAAGAAAAGGATAACAAGCATACCGATAACCATAATAACGGAACCGGTGAGGAAAACGTAAGGGAATGCAATCTGCTCGTTGTCCGCAGTAATTGCAACACCTGTGAAAAGCTTGTAGATAACACCTACAATAGTACCGGCAAACATACCGATAGCGGAGCCTACACCACCCATAAGGTTGATGATAGCGTTACCCTCGCTTCGCATTGAAGGGGGCGTAAGTGCCGGCATAAGCGCAACAACGGGCGCACGCCAGAGCGACATAGAAAATACGAAGAGGATGATGAAGAGCATTGTGAGCGGAAGTGAGTTGCTGAGAGCGACCCACGGAATGACACCGAAAAGGAAAGCGGAAACGGGAGCACCAAACACTATGAAGGGACGGCGCTTACCGAGCTTTGAATGGCAGTTATCGGACAGCTTGCCGAATGCCGGCTGGAAGATAACACCGAAGATGTTATCGAAAGTCATTATGATACCGATAAAAAGAGGAACGAGGGTAATACCGCCGCCAACAAGGTTGACATCCTCACCCTGAGCCTCAGCAAATCTTGCAAGGAAGGGGAAAGCTGCGTTGAGCTTTGCGCTCCATTGGGTAATTGTTGCCGACTCGCTAAGAAGTCGATTAAGAATCTTCGTGATGTAGGGGTCGTAGATTGCCCAGGCTATTGAGCTTGCCATAAAGCCGAAGCCTGTAAGGATTGTACGCTTGCGGTTAAATTTTCCGCCGGGCGCACAGAAGTATTCCTGTGCCATAATTTTTCTCCTTTTTTGTTTGATTAATTGATAAGCGTCATCAGTTAAGGAAGCCCTCGATAATGACCTCCTCTGCCTCCTCGGGTGTCATACCGAGTGTACAGAGCTTTGTAAGCTGGTCGTTGTTTATCTTACCGATAGCCGCCTCGTGGACTATCTGGGCATCCTCGTGATTAGCCGCAATTTCCGGAATTGAGCGCACCTTTGCGCTGTCCATAATGATCGTGTCGCACTGAACGTGAGCACGGCAGCGGCAGTTGCCGACTGCTCTGGGGTAGAATATCTGTTCGGATTCATCCTTGGCAACAGAGCGGGAAATAATCTGCGCGGATGAATCCTCACCGTCAAGGTCAATTTCCATATCACTTCTTGCATATTGCTTGCCGTGAGTCATAAGGCGCTCGGTAATTATCAGCTTTGCGCCTGCCTTGAGGTGAGCCACACTCTTGCGTTCGGTTGAATCAACACCCTTGATCTGCACCATTTCCATTTCGCATTCGGCGCCCTCGTCCATATAGATCTCCGTTACGGGGTCGAGCACACGTGTGCCGTTGCCGTCACCGTCGCCGTAGTGCTTTTCGACGTAAGTGACCTTTGCGTTTTTGCCGATGTGGAAGCGGTGGATACCGTTGTGTCTGCTGTCACAATCGCCGTCGTTATGAATGCCGCAGCCTGCAACGATCTGAACCTCGGCACCCTCGCCGATATAAAAATCGTTATAAACCGTATCGTTTACACCCGATTCGGTAACAATAACGGGAATATGCACTCTGTCCGCCTTGGCGAAGGGCTTTACGGTAATGTCAATGCCGTTCTTAAACTGCTTTGGCTCGATCGTAACCGTTTCGGTTGATGAGCGTGCAAAGCCTGCGCCGTTTACACGGATGTTATATGCGCCGAGGTCGGGCACACCGTCAATATCCGCCACAGACCAGAGAAGATTTTTTTCTATACTGTCAAACATCAGCCGTTACCTCCTCTGAAGCCGCAGTTTTCGTTAAGCTCCTCCATAAGCTTCGGGAAAATCTCGTCCTTGGTGCCGAAGCTCTTAAGCTTACCGCCTGCAACAACGGCAATATTGTCTGCCAGCTGCATTATGCGCTCCTGATGTGAAATTATAATAACGCTGTTGTGGCGGCGTCTGCTCATCGTCTTGAAGGTTTCGACAAGCATTGAAAAGCTCCAAAGGTCAATACCTGCCTCGGGCTCGTCAAAAATGGCAAGCTTGAGCTCACGCGCCATAAGCGAAGCAATTTCGATTCGTTTGACCTCACCGCCCGAGAGTGAAGCATCAATCTCACGGTTGAGGTAATCCTTTGAGCAAAGGCCGACGTTCGTAAGGTATGCGCAGCACTCATCCTCGGGCAATTCTGTGCCGTGAGCAAGGCTGAGAAGGCGCCTTACGGTGAGGCCCTTAAACCTCGGAGGCTGCTGGAATGCGTAGCCGACGCCGAAGCGGGCACGCTTCGTAACGGAAAGATTTGTGATATCCTGACCGTCTATAAGTATCTGACCGCCTGTAGGCTGCTCGATACCCATAATAAGGCGCGCAAGCGTCGATTTACCGCCGCCGTTGGGGCCTGTGATGACAAGGAACTCGCCATCATTAACGGTAAGTGAGATATCATTAATAATTTCAAGCCCGCCGTTTCCGTTTTCGACGGTGAAAGAAACGTTTCTGAGTTCTAACATCCGGTTTTGCCTTTCTTATATCTTGCAGAGGCTTATTCAGCCTCTTACAATTATACTTCAAAATAATCCTGTTGCAGCAAAAGCATATTATCCCATAATCAATTGCCACCATTCTGCATTTTAACAAAACGCTACTGAATAGTCAACTCAATCTATACCAATAAATTCAAATACAGTAATTTTAACCAATAAATCATACATAATTTCTGTAATAGTGCCGTTGTTTTAGATTTTAAAATGTGGTAAAATAATTATTACCTTTAATGTGTATTATGGGCTGAACATAAGGCTAATATGTCAGCCGTACAAAGCACAAAACGAAAACGGAGGAATGACAAATGAAGTCACTCAAAAAGATCTTCGCCGTCCTTCTCAGCCTCCTGATGGTATTCTCTGCAGTTGCAGTTGCCACCTCAGCAGGCGCAGCAGAACCCGAAGAAGAAGCAGACAACACCTACATCGAAAGCACGATCACCTGTAACCGCAAGTTCGGTGATCCCGTCTACGTAAGAATCGACGGCCAGCCCTACAACCTCATCAACCCCATTGAGGCTGTTATCGCTATGATTCACGCCGACACAGAGCAGGAGAAGAAAACGATAGGCTTTACCTATCTTGAGCTTGTTATTATGGACATCCTCAATCTTCTTGCAGTGCCCGCACCCATCGCAAACACAAATTTCACCGATGCTGCTGAATACGACAGCCCCAACTTTATGGCAGGCCATAAGAACTTCATCACATCCAACCCCACAGGTCAGTGGAGCCTCGGCTACGACCAGACAAGTCTCGTGCCCGACGATATTCTCGACAGACCTTACTATCTCGGCGGCTATCTTCTTCAGAACTTCCCCTCCAATACAGTTGAAGAAGTTCTTGACGATATGAACGTCTACACAGTAGTTATGGACGATGCTTCAGGACGTGGCAAGGTTGCATTCTGCACGATCGAATGTATCGGTATCTCCAACAAGGATATTCGCGATATCCGTGCTCTCCTTGCAGACTTTGCTAAAGAAAACAACATCGTTTCCATCAACGTTACAGCTACACACTGCCACAGCGAGATAGACACTCTCGGTCTGTGGAATCCCTTCTTCCTCAAGATGGCAAACAACACACTTGCTGCACTCAACAATCAGCTTATCTTCAAAACCATTCCCGGCCCCGATGAGCAGTTTATGAATCTGCTCAAGGAGCGTACAGCTCAGTCCGTCAAGAACGCTGTTGCAGATATGAAAGATGGCGACCTCTACTTCAGCAAGAAGGATTGCGCAGAGTATTTCTCCGACGACCGTGACCCCACAGGCTACGACGGAAATCTTTATGTTTTCCGTTTTGATCCCTATGCAGAAGGCGCTGAAGAAACACTCATCATCAACGAGCCCGCTCACCCCTACATCACAGGCCTCAAGACTGATGACAGTTCAGGCAAGCAGCTCTCCGGTGACTACACAGCCGCTATGAACCAGGTTCTCACAGAGAACGGCTACAACTTTATGCCCATTATCGGCGCAACACTCGGCATCTACTCCGACAGAGGCCCGACAAATGACGGCGTTGATATGTCCGCGCGCTGGATGCAGGCTGACCGCTACGGCAAGGAGCTTGCATACATTGCAATGAGCATGACAAAGACACTCGACGAAATCCTTGTAAGCGATTATGTTGACGTCGAAGCTATTGAGGCTGAGAAGGCAGCAGCTGCTGAGGGTCAATACACAATCTGGTATGAGGATTGGGAGCCTGTTGAAGAAACAGCGGTTGAGCCCATTCTCAACGTTTCCCATAAGGAAGTTATTATCAAGGTTGAAAACCCCGTACTTATGCTTGTCGGCAAGCTCGGCCTTGTTAACCACAAGATCCTCATCAACGAAGACGGCACATTCAGCACACCTACAGAGGTTGGCTACGCTGAAATCGGCACCAACATCAAGGTTGCTATGATGCCCGGCGAAATCAGCCCCGAGCTTATCTACGGCGGCGTCACTCTCGATGCTGAGAACGCATTCTCCGGCACAGATTTCAACGGCAAGTCCTGCTCAGAAATCCTTGATCTTGCCGAAGATGACGTGCTTCTCTGCTTCGGTCTTTGCAACGATGAAATCGGTTACATCCTCAACGATAACGACTACTGCATGATTTTCTTCGATGATATGGAGCCCTTCGGCGACCACTATCAGGAGACAATTGCATTCAGCCGTAACTCCGGTTCTCTTCTTACGAAGGGCTTTGAGGAGCTTGTCAGCTAACTCAAAAAGCTGAATTTACCGCAGGGCAACCCGACGAGTTGCCCTGCTTTTTTGTGCCGAAATGTGGACTTTCGGTTATAAACAGATGGAAATAATGTAAATTTATAAAAAAATATTTGAAATAAAAGACAATGCGTGTTATTATAAATGATACATTATTGATAAGGGAGGTTTTGTTTCTTGGCTGACAACAAGAAAAATGATAAACTCGAAGAAACTCTGCCCGAAGAGCTTCTCGACAATTCACCCGAAGCAGCAGACGAGGGCGATATCGCAACCGAGCTGTATGACGGTGAGCCCGAGAAAGAAGCAGAGGAAAAAGAAGAAAAAGATAGTGACAAGGATGACGGCATCCCGATCACAGAACAGAACGACGATGAAGATGACGGCGAGGAGCTTTGCATCCTCTGCGAAAAGAATCTTCCGGACAAACGATACGGCGAGGACTATGACCTCTGCACCCAGTGCCGCAACAAGCTCATAAAGAGTCCGATCCGCTTCAAAGGCATTCTCGCTCTTATTGCGCTTCTTGTCTGCTCCTTCTGGGGGCTGCTGTTCCTCGGCTCTCAGGCAGGCTCACTTACAGCGATAACCGAGGGATATGCGTATCTCGACGAGAATAAGCCTCAGAGCGCACTTTCCAGCTTTGCCTCTGTACCCAATATGGGTTGGAAAACAGCAGCAAACCTTATAGACACCTGCTACGGTCTCGGCTCAATTGACGATGCCAACTACCTTATGACCAACTACTTTTACGATGAAGCTGCCGCCAAGGAGGGTGAATCCCTTACCTGGACGGATAAAGTCGGCAAGGGTAACATCAACGCACCGTGGAACAAGGATATCAAAGCAAAAGCTGATTTTATAAATCAGATCAATGACTACGCCAATGAATATTCCGCTCTTTTCTACGAGCACTACGAGGGTATTTACTACGGCAGCACAAAGGTTGAGGACGTTCCGTACGACGATATTATCAAGCAGTATACAGATATGCTCGGCAAGGCCGAAACCAATATCGAAAAAGGCATTATCAACTACTATATGCTTGCTATCTCCTCTGTCTGTCAGAAGGATTACCAGATTCAGTATAACTACTGCCTCAACATTTCGGAGCTTGCCCCCGAATGTGCCTGGATGTACAGAGAAAACCTCATTGACCTGGCTATAAAGACAGGCAACCACGACGTTGCAACAAAGGGCATCGAAGAGCTCCGCAAGGTCAACCCCGAAAACGTATACGCCGACCTTTATGAGGCTATCCTTTACCGCTACCAGGGTAAATACACAGAAGCCAGAAAAGGCCTTGAGGCACTTATCTCAACTATTTCCGAGCACGAAATATACGAAGTTTTCTACGAGGCTCTGCTTTGTGAGTTTATGGCAGGCAACTACGAAAAGGCTTACGAGTATGCTTCCCTTTGCTTCAACGACGAGTATTATCTCACGTACGAAACAATTTACTTCTACGCAATGCTCAGCAAGCAGCTCGGCATCGACAGCGGCTACACAGCTGCAGCAGATCTTCTTGCAACAACAGAAGAAAAGCTCAGCCCCACGGTAGACAAATATCTCAACGGCGAAATCACAGCCGAACAACTTTTCAAGAACGGTGAGGTGGTATTTGAATGACAGTAATCTACGTTATAACAAAGGTTTTAACATTCCCCGGCGCTCTGACAAAAGCTCTTTTCGAGCAGATTATGTGCCGCATATTCAGATGCCCCGTTGAGGATAACCGTTATTTCCGAACTGACGAAATGTGCGGACACATTGAGCACGAGCTTATCAACCGCCCCGTTGCAAGCTTTATGTTCTGTTTTCTTCCGGGTCTGCTCAATTTCCAGCTCGCACTCACTCTATGTATGTTCCCGCTTATAAACATCTCTCTTCTCGGTAATTATTCAGGCTTTATCGCATCATCTGCGCTGAGCACGATCATTACCGAGCCTGCAATGGTACAGACGCTTGACTTTATCCTCCCCTTCTTCTTCGCATGGCTTTGCATTTCTCTGCTTTCAAACCTTTTCCCGATTATCGAGGATGCAGTAGTTATGAAAGAGCAGTACAGCAAGCTTCACATTGCACTTAAAATTCTCTTCTTCCCCGGCTACATTGTTATGAGGATCGGCGCACGCCTTGAGAAATACGGCATCACGTTCATTCTTCTCGTTGCTCTGACCGTTCTTCTTGCACTTATGCCCGTATAAAAAACCTTAAAAGCAGGTCTTTCGACCTGCTTTTTTTGTTGACCTGGCCGTCATTATGTGATATTCTTTTCCCATTAATTCGCATCGGAGAGCAACCTATGAAAAAATCAAACTCAGCCAGAATAATGCTGGCAGTTTCAATGGCAATTTTCGGCACGCTTGCCCCATTCGTGCGCAATGTTTCCGTTTCATCGGGCGAGCTTGCGTTATACCGCGCTATAATGGCTGCGATAATCCTCGGCTTATTCCTGCTTTTTACTCGCCAGAAGATCCCTTTCAAAACAATAAAAAAAGAGCTTGTGCTGCTTTTGTTTTCGGGCATTGCAATGGGCATCAACTGGATACTTCTGTTTGAGGCCTACAAGTACACCACCGTTTCAGCCGCAACACTCAGCTACTATTTCGCCCCCGTAATCGTAACGGTTGTCTGCCCCTTCCTCTTCAAAGAAAAAATGCGGACAAAACAATGGATCTGCTTTGTGATGTCAACCGTCGGTCTCGTGCTCATAACAGGCATAGGTGACCCGAAAGCAGGCACAGACAACCTCAAGGGAATCTTTTTCGGAATCGGCGCCGCCGTATTCTACGCGGCAGTTATTCTGCTCAACAAATTTATCAAAAAAGTTGCAGGTATTCACCGCACCTTCCTCCAGTTCATTTCGGCAATAATCGTTCTCGTGCCGTACGTAGCCTTCAGCGGCGGAATGACACTCGGCAGTCTCGACCGCAAGGGTTGGATCTGCCTGCTCATTGTCGGCATTCTTCACACAGGTATCACCTACTGCCTCTACTTCTCTTCACTCAAGGAGCTTCCCGGCCAGAAGGCGGCGATCCTCAGCTACATCGACCCTCTTGTTGCCGTTTTAATCTCCGTTACCGTGCTTGGCGAAAGTATGTCGGCACTTCAGGTTGCAGGCGGTGTGCTCATACTCGGCTTCACCCTTTGGAACGAGCTGCCGTCGCGAAATCCTCGGTCATAATCGACAAAAGAAATTTAAAAATCCGTTATTCTGCACAATAAACGCAGGATAGCGGATTTTCCTCTTAATTTAATTAATAAAAATTTTACTTTTACGTTATTTACTTTTTTGAAATTTTATTTTAGAATTATAATTACAGAGAGTTACACTTGCTCAATTCTATTTTGTGTTATTCTTTGTCTCAAATCCCGGACTCTTCGCGCAGCCCTCCGAAGGCTGTGTGTCAGGGGATTTCCCCGAAGATGTCACGTTCTGCCGCAGCCCCTCCGAATGGCTGCGGCAGCGTTTTTTTCGCCTCAATTAAATTGATACTCTTCCCATACACAGAGACACCGAGAAAAGTCTTATCCCCTACCTCAACGTTTTTTCGCCTCAATTAAGCAAATACTTTACTCATATATTGAAACGCCGAGAAAAAGCCGTCCGTATGTCGCTTATGACAAACGGACGGCTTTCTTGATTCACGTCACTTTTTGATTTTATCCCAATACGCCTTTGCTGCCTGTTCATTTTTGTTGTCGCCGTAGCTGTAATATTTGCGGGTTTTGAGAGCGTCGGGCAGATATTGCTGCTTGACCCAATGGTTTTCAAAGGCGTGAGGGTACTTATAAAACTGACCCTTACGCTCATTGTCCTCACCGTCAAAGTGCTTATTCTGCAGTGTTCTCGGAATCGGGCCGTTTTTGCCTGCACGTATATCTGCAAGCGCCGCATCAATGGCTTCGTAGGCCGAATTTGATTTCGGTGCTGTAGCAACAAGAATAACCGCATTTGCAAGCGGAATCCTCGCCTCGGGCAGACCGACCTGAAGCGCAGTATCAACAGCCGCCTTAACAATCGGGATAAGCTGCGGATATGCAAGGCCGACATCCTCGTTTGCACAAACAAGCAGCCTGCGGCAAGCCGACGGCAGATCGCCCGCCTCCAGCAAACGTGCAAGATAATGTATCGCCGCGTCGGGGTCAGAGCCGCGCATCGACTTTTGGTAAGCTGAAACTATATCGTAATGCTCGTCGCCCTCTTTATCGTACTTAAAGGCGCTTCGCTGAGTGAGCTGCTCGGCAATATCCAACGTAACGACGCGCTTATCGCCGACAGTCTGCGATGCCATTGCACACAACTCGGCTGAATTCATAGCCTTGCGCACATCGCCGCCGCAGCCTGCAGAGATATGGCGCAGCACACCCTCCTCCAGCTCAAATTCCATACCGCCCTCTTTCGCAAGAAAATCAAAGGCACGCACAACCGCAGGCTCAATTTCCGCAGGTGTAACACTCTTGAATTCAAACACGGTCGAACGGCTGAGCACAGCGTTGTAAACGTAGAAATACGGATTTTCCGTAGTAGAGGCAATCAGGGTTATTGAGCCGTCCTCAATATACTCAAGCAATGTCTGCTGTTGTTTTTTGTTGAAATACTGAATCTCATCCAGATACAGCAGCACGCCGTTAATTGCGCTGAGCGTCTGAGACTGAGCAATAATATCCTTTATATCTGCCGTAGAAGCAGTTGTGCCGTTGAGCTTGCAGAAATATTTGTTGGTACGCTTTGCAAGTATCTCGGCAAGCGTTGTTTTGCCGACACCCGACGGGCCGTAGAAGATAAGATTAGGCACTTCACCCGAATCAATAATACGCCTGAGAGCCTTGCCCTCTGCGAGCAGATGTCTCTGGCCGACCATATCTTCAATGCTCTGCGGCCTGAGCCTGTCGGCAAGCGGATTTCTCATACTTTCTGCCTCCTTCCGTCAGCTGAAAAATTCTCATTACTAATCTGTAATTTTACATTATACTTCAATATTTTTCAAGTCTTATACAAAAACAACAGAAAAAGCGTCCCAAAGACATAAACTATTATTTTATTTGAGAATTGTTTTTCACCAAGTTTTAAGGTATAATTTATGCTGTTGTGTTGCGCGTGATACAACCTGTAACAGATTTTACGTATTATGTATTATAAACAACCGAACCGTTCAGAGGTGAATTATATGGTTTGCAACAATATTCTTGAGGCTATCGGTAACACCCCGATTATCAGGCTGTCTCATATGGCACCGGCAGACGGCGCCGAGATACTTGTCAAATTCGAGGGCCTCAACGTTGGCGGCAGCATCAAAACAAGAACTGCATACAATATGATACTCGACGCTGAGCAAAAAGGGCTCATCAACGAAAACACAACGATCGTTGAGCCCACCAGCGGCAACCAGGGTATCGGCCTTGCACTTGTCGGCGCCGTAAAGGGCTACAAAACAGTCATCATTATGCCCGACTCCGTAAGCGAGGAGCGCAGAAAGCTTGTTGAGCACTACGGCGCAAGCGTCGTACTTGTGCACGATGCAGGCAACATCGGTGACTGTATTGAAGAATGCCTCAACCTCGCACTCAAGATGAGAGACGAAGACCCCAATGTCTTTGTTCCTCAGCAGTTTGAAAACCCGGCAAACGTTGCCATTCAGCGCAGCCGCACAGGCGTCGAAATCCTCGAGCAGGTCGGCGGCCCGATTCACGGCTTCTGCTCCGGCATAGGTACGGGCGGCACGATCACAGGCATCGGCGAAACGCTCAAAGAAGCCAACCCCGATATCGAGATCTGGGCAGTTGAGCCTGCACACGCCGCAATCCTTTCCGGCGGCTCAATCGGCACACACGTGCAGATGGGCATCGGCGACGGTCTCATCCCCGAAATTCTCAACACCGAGATCTACAACGATATCTGCATCATAAACGACGACGAGGCGCTCCAGACCTCACGCGACCTTGCATCAAAAGAGGGTATCCTCTGCGGCATCTCCAGCGGCACAAACGTAGCCGCCGCAATCAAGCTTGCAAAGAAGCTCGGCAAGGGCAAGACGGTTGTAACCGTCCTCCCCGACACGGCAGAAAGATACTTCTCAACTCCCCTTTTTGAACAGAACTGAAAGTAAAAGCTCACCGATTTCTCGGTGAGCTTTTTTGTTTAATTATGTTTCGCTGAATGAAACGATTACTCCTGTATGCTGTTCTCTTTCAACCAGAGCGTATGCTTCAGAGTGCATAACAAAATCAAAGAAATCGCCGTAGTGCACGTCGCTCCATTTGCTGAAATAATAGTCCTTATGCTTGTTTTCATCATATTCATACACAATATCCATATGAACCTGATAATATTCGTCGCCCTCATCTGCAGGGATCTGCCTTGTCAGCGAAAACAGGAAATCGTCACCCCAGGGCATAACCTCAAACAGCACCGTATCATCCTGCGCCGCTACGCCCTCAGCCTCGATTTCATTCATATCCTCGAATACAGCCACAAGCTCAGGCAGCGTCATATTTTCGTTCGTGTTGTTTTCAAGATACTCAAGCAGTTCTTTTGCAACAGCACGGTTTTTGCCCGGCACGTACTTCTCATCGTTTAACCTTATCTCGGTTTCGCTCACCTTTCCGTCAGAGAGCTTCACGCACACGGTAAAGTTATCCCCGGCAAGCTGTTCACCCGTATAAAACTCTACGGTGTAGGTTTTTTCCGATATGGGAGGATCATAGGTATAATCCGCAATTTCGACAACGGACGTCAGGCAAATATCCTCCTGCTCAAGCAGCTGCACCACCTGCGCATCGCTCATACCCTCAACAAAGGCTGAACAAAAGCTCATTACGCCGTTTTCTTCACAGTTGCTGTTTGTATACTCTCCGCTTGCCCAGGCATATGCACCAAGGAACATTACCTTGTCGGGATATGCGGATGAATCGTTTATCTTTATCATAATATCGCTCGTATCAAGCGAATACTCCGTGAAAACTCCGTCATCATCCAACTTGCCGCCTATCGCAACAACTTCTGCTTTGCAGTCTTCCATAGGCTCGTATATGTTCGGTTTTTTGCTGAATGCCTTGGCAAAAGCGAACATATCTGCTTTCAATGCTTCGGCATCCTGCAAATCGAGTGAAAAATCATCCTCATATTCTCCATCGTTATCAATCCAGGTTCCGATACAGTTTTCAAGCACACCGTTTTTCAATTCAAACCTTATCATCAATAGCTTTATTTCTTTCGTAGTAAGGTTTTCATAGGCTATATAGCTGCAATAAGTTTCGCCTTTATAGCCGGACTCAAAGCTGGTGATCGGGATTGATTTTTTCTCCAGCATATCAATCAGCTCTGTTGCGCTGATACCCTTTCTGAATTCATCATAGTTGAATTCCGTTTCGCTGTCATCCGTCACGGCAACATATTTTGCCGTATTACCGCAATACACGCTTAAGTCGTATGAATACCAACAGAACACTGTGCCGTATCTGCTCGTGCCCATCATTTCAAATTCTTCTGACAAAAGCCCGGATGAGTGCCACATCTTCATACCCGCTTGCTCAACAAGCGTCACAACTTCATCCCGATTTTTCGTCTGCAGATCCTTATCAGCCAGATTTTTCAGCACAGAGTACATCTCCTTCTGACTGAGTTTCTGATGATTTGAAGTTTTTCGAACGTCGTGCAAAAACCGCTGAACAAAAACGTTATCGTGCTCAGTAATTACCTCAACGTCAGAATAAATCGGCTCGGGCACAAGTCTGCCGTGAAGCCCCAGAATGCAAACACATCCGCAAGCAACGGCAGCAAGGCTGCACGCCGTAACGCTCAGCCCCTTGCGCATTTTCTGCCGTCTCTCACGCCCGGGCATCTGAGACCTGACGGAAAGCATATACGAAATTGCAATAAAATATACGCCTGCAGCAACAGTAACAAAAACAAACCACGGCTCAAAGACGTAAATTGCCCTTATTCCGGCGTAGAGGTCGAATATGCCGCCATCCAGAATCAGCGAAAATACCACGGCTGACAAAATAGCCAGAAGCCGTCTTAGCCCTCGGCTGAATCTGTAACAGACGAAAAGTATCACCGCAAGTGCCAGCGAACTGATAAAAAAGTGTATTACGCTTTGGTGTACGATAGCAATATTAAAAGACCTACCCAATATTTTATCGAGTAACACCTGCAGAATTATCGGCAGCAGCATTTCTGTGCCGCAGACCAGATATCTTGCTCCGACCCTCTGCTCCCGTTTATACGGAAGCGCTTTTGCAAAATCATTCCAGCCGTGCCTGTCATCGTGCGACGCGTAGCTCAGCGGCGCAACAAAAGCAAGCGTATACAGCGGAATAATAAGCCCTGAGCCTCTTAACAGTATGCACAGCGGAATCAATATCAGGTAAAAGCATAACAGCACTATGAGCCGATTGTTTTTTAAAGCATACAGCTCTTTAACCAATGCACCTTTCATTGTTTTTCACCCTCCATGTACATTACGAAAAGCTCCTCTATACCTATCGGGTTTATCTCGTATTCTTCGGGTACGTACCTGCGCTCAACGATTGCCTCAACTCCGTACTGCGTCTGAATCTTGCTCTTCACCGCCTGCGGCTCAAGCTCTTCGAGCTGCTCTGCCGAGCAGTGAATAATGCCGTATGCTTCAAGCAGCCTGTCCTTTTCTTCGCAGAGGATAAGCCTGCCCTTTTTCATAAACGCTACGTAATCGCAGAGCTTTTCAAGGTCGCTTACAATATGCGAGGATATGAGCACCGAATTGTCGGGCCTGCGCGTGAACTCATTGAAAATGCTCACTATCTCCTTGCGCACAACGGGGTCGAGCCCGTTTGTCGGCTCATCAAGAATCAGCAGGCGTGCGTCGTGCGCGAGGGCAACTGCAAGCCCGAGCTTCATCTTCATACCTGTAGAAAGACGTCTGAACTGCTTTTTCCTCTCAATGCCGAGCTTTTCCAGCAGGGCAAAAAACTCATCCTCATTCCACCGCGAATAGGTATGTTTCATAACGGAGTTCATCTGTTCAGCCGTCATCACGTCCGAAAACGCAGGCGTATCAACAACAACGCCTATATCATCCTTGGCAAGTGTTTTTCCCTCTGTCGTATCCTTGCCCAGAAGTGAGACCGTGCCGCTGTCCGCATCGAGCATATCAAGAATCAGCTTTATAGCCGTGCTTTTGCCCGCACCGTTTTCACCGATAAGACCCATTATGCAGCCGCTGGGCAGCGTGAAGCTGACGTCCTTGAGCTCAAAGCCACCCTTATACTTTTTTGAAAGACCGTGTACCTCAATAGCGTTCATCTTCAGTTCTCCTCCGTTATTATTTTATACATTTCCATTACTTCATCCGCGGTGAGGTTGCAGGACACCGCCAGCTCCGAAATCTCCTGCATCAGCGTTTCGATCTTGCGCAGATTCTCCTCCCTGAGCAGGGTCGTGTTCTTCTGCGCAACAAAGCTGCCCTTGCCCGCAACGGTGTAGATAAAGCCCTCACGCTCCAGGTCATCGTAAGCGCGCTTTGTTGTAATAACGCTGATTCCCAGATCCTTTGCAAGGTTGCGTATGGACGGCAAGGCCTCATCGCAGACAACGGCTCCGCTTATTATCTGATTCTTGAGCTGTGAGTATATCTGCTCGTAAATCGGGGTGCCGCTTTTGTAATTTATCAATATTTTCATAACATCCACCTGCCAAACTGTATATAAACAGTATACACAGTTGTAACTGTACTGTCAATACCCTATGCAATATATTTACAGGCTCTGTTAAAACCTCCCTCGGCTGACCGCATTTTCCGCTATGAATATCACTATTCTTTTGCAAGAAATCTTGCAAAAGAGATTTTTGCATTGCCGCTTTTCTTGCACAATTTGCACACATCTTGCATAATATGAGTATAAAAACCTTATTATTTCTACAAAAATGAAATTTATTTCAAAAAATCTTGCATTTTTATGCAAGCCGCATTATAATTTCTTACATCGCGCATATTATCATTTGCGCAATTTTTAGTTGTACTGGAGAAATATACAATGAATTACGTAGACAGAGTAATAGCAGAAGTTGCTGAAAAGCATGCAAACGAGCCTGAATTTGTGCAGACTGTAACTGAGGTTCTCACATCCCTCAAGCCCGTTATCGATAACCACCCCGAATACGAGAAGGCTTCACTTCTCGAGAGAATGGTTGAGCCTGAAAGAATGATCACATTCCGTGTAACATGGGTTGACGACAGCGGCAAGGTTAACGTCAACACAGGCTACCGTGTACAGTTCAACGGCGCTATCGGCCCCTACAAGGGCGGCCTTCGCTTCCACCCCTCAGTTTACAGCGGCATTATGAAGTTCCTCGGCTTTGAGCAGACCTTCAAAAACAGCCTTACAGGTCTCCCCATCGGCGGTGCAAAGGGCGGCTCCGATTTTGACCCCAGAGGCAAGAGCGATGCAGAGGTTATGCGCTTCTGCCAGGCATTTATGACTGAGCTTTACAGACATATCGGCCCCGACGTTGACGTACCCGCAGGCGACATCGGTGTAGGCGGCAGAGAGATCGGCTACCTCTACGGTCAGTACAAGCGCATCAAGGGCGTATTTGAGAACGGCGTTCTCACAGGTAAGGGCCTTTCCTGCGGCGGCTCTCTCATCCGTCCCGAGGCTACAGGCTTCGGCGCAACCTACTACGCAGTTGAGATGCTCAAGCACTTCGGCGAGGATATCAAGGGCAAGACTGTTGCTCTCTCCGGCTTCGGTAACGTTGCATGGGGCGCTGCAAAGAAGATTGCCGAGCTCGGCGGCAAGGTCGTTACAATCTCCGGCCCCGACGGCTATGTTTACGATGCAGACGGTATCACAACAGACGAAAAGATTGAGTATATGCTCGAGATGCGTGCATCCGGCCGCGATAAGGTTCAGGATTATGCAGACAAGTTCGGCGCTGAATTCCACGCAGGCGAAAAGCCCTGGGGCGTTAAGGTTGACATCGCAATGCCCTGCGCAACACAGAACGAAATCAATATTGCTGAGGCAGAAAAACTCGTTGCAAACGGCGTTCCTTACTACATCGAGGTTGCCAATATGCCCACAACAAACGATGCCCTCGAATACCTCAAGGAAAACTGTAAGGCAGTTGCTCCCTCAAAGGCTGTTAACGCAGGCGGCGTTGCAACATCAGCACTCGAGATGAGCCAGAACTCAATGAGATACAGCTGGACAGCAGAAGAGGTTGACGCCAAGCTCAAGCAGATCATGAAGAACATCCACGACAGCTCCGCTGCAGCTGCAGAAGCTAACGGCTTCGGATATGACCTTGTTGCAGGCGCAAACATCGCAGGCTTCCAGAAGGTTGCGGACGCTATGATGGCTCAGGGCCTCATCTGATTTCTGCAAAAATAGCATTTAATTCGACAGGCAGGTACATTGTTACCTGCCTGTTATCATTTTTGTTCATTTTTCATTCATTTTCTAATTTAATTTTCTATATTAGAATTATATATTTTACAAATATGTTATAATTTATAGATGTGAAAATAATCAAGTCTTAAGTATATCAACAAAAAAACTATGGAAGGACGTGCACTATGGCTTTTTCAGATCTCGGTATCTTAATCGGTGACGTTACACTCGCGAAAATTGAGCGTTCAACAAAGAAGCCGATGAAAGACCAGGAGAAGCTCCTCAAGAGAATCGTAAAAAAGAACAAAAACTGTGAGCTTGGCAAGAAGCTCAAGCTTGGCGAAATCAAGAGCATCGACGATTTCCGCGCAAAGGTTCCGCTCTCAACATACGAGGATTACGACCCGCTCGTAGACCGTATGATCCAGAACAGAGAGAAGAACATTATGTACAAGGGCTACAACGTACGCTACTGCTCATCATCGGGCAGCGTCGGCAAGCCGAAGATTCTTCCTAAATCAATATTTGACATCTGGAATATGCAGTGTATCGGCTTCAGCTGCACAATTTCCACAACAGCACACCACCTCAAGAAGATGGGCAAGAAGATGCCGCCTCAGATGGGCCCCATCGTTCTCATCCTCACAGGTCACAAGCTTGAGGACGGCAAAATGTGCAACGGCGCCGGCCAGGTTCCGCTCACTTACCTCAAGCCCATCACAAAATACTTCTGCACATCTCCCCTTTCACTCCTCTACCCCGAGCACGAGGAGCTGCTTGACACATCCTACCTTCAGCTTCGCTTTGCTCTTCAGGAGGAAAAGGTTTCCTACATCGGCAGCGTTGTTATAACACTTGTTACAACAATGTTTGACTACCTCGAAGAAAATTGGGAGAAGCTTTGCGACGATATCGAGCACGGCACGATCAGCCCGGATGTAAAAATCACACCTGAGCTTCGCGCAGAATACGAAAAGAAGCTCAAGCCCAACCCCAAGAGAGCAGAATTCCTCCGCAGCGAATTCCGCAAGGGCTTTGAAACACCCATCGCACCCAGAATCTGGCCGAGACTCACATACGCCTACGGTATGGTTGGCTCCAACCTCAAGGTTTACGTTGAGAAGCTCCGCCGCTCAGTCGGTAACATTCCGATCCACAACATGGGCTACGCAGCTGCTGAAGGCTTCTTCGCTATGCCCACAGAGCTTGATGTTCACGACAGCGTTCTCATCCCCTACGGCATCTTCTTCGAGTTCATCCCCGTAAACGACGATATCGAAGAGGATGAAACAGAGCAGCCCAAGACTCTCCTTCTCGACGAGGTTGAGGTAGGCAAAAAGTACGAGCTTGTCGTTACTAACTCTTCGGGTCTTTACAGATACCGTATGGAGGATATCGTTCAGGTTACAAGAATGCACAACGATACACCCGTAATCGAGTTCCTCTACAGAAAGAACCTGAGCATGAACGTTGCCAACGAAAAGACAACAACTGCAATGGTTGACCACGCTGCAAAGCGCACCTTCGAGCGTGCAGGCGCAGAGTTTGTCGGCTACAGCTTCTATCCCGATTTCTCCTCCAATCCGCCCCGCTACTGCTTAATGACAGAAATCAAGGGCGACGTCAGCGAAGAGAAGCGCCAGGAGATGATAGAGATTCTTGACGAGGAGCTCAAGGAGGTCAACGAGAAATACTTCAAGTACAGACGCTGGGGTATGCTCAACCGTCCCGAAATCCTCATCCTCAAGCCCAACACATACTGGGATTACAGAGAGAATCTTCGTGCCCAGGGCGTTGTTCTCAACCAGATCAAGCCCGTTACCGTTATCAACAGCAAGCCTCGTGAGGAATTCTTCTTCTCACACATTCTGACAGAAGAATCATCCACAATCGATTTCTATAACGCACACAAAGAGTAATTCACACAATCAAACACAATAATTTTTGATATGTTATCAGCACCGTTACTGCAGCAGGCAACGGTGCTGATACATTTTGCGTACAGCTACGGAATTATTTACATATAATAAAAACATTACCTGAATATAAATGCAAAAAATCAGCGATTACTCACACAGAGAAATCACTGATTTTTTTATTTGTTTTAAGTTTTAATTATCGTATCTCTTCAGGTTCTCAAGCCCTGTGCGTATTGCCCACTCGTTGTCCTCAACGCCCTCAAACTCAATGCTTACATAGCCGTCATAGCCGCTTCGCTTGAGTGTCTGCAGGCACTGGTAAACGGGCACGTTACCGTGGCCGACAACAGCACCCCTGAGGTAATCGCCGCCGCGGGTGCGGAAGAATCCGTCGCCGGGGTTGGGGCCGCTGCCGCTCTTGAGGTGGAAATCCTTTGCGTGCACATGCTTTGCGTACGGAGCTACCCTGCCGACTGCTACAGCAGGGTCATCATCAGCACACATAAAGTTACCCATATCGACAAGCAGACCGAAATTCGGGTTTGCAACCTCATTGACAAGCTTCTCTACTCTTACTGAATCCTGGCAGAAATAGCCGTGATTTTCAACCATCGTTGCGATTCCTTTTTCAGCAGCATATTCGGTAACCTTGCGGCATCCGTTTGCAATAATCGGAAGAGCACTGTCAAAGCTCTTATACTTTGCATCTTCACCCTTGAAGCCGCCCGTTGCATCGTGACGCATACGCTTTGCGCCGAGTGCCGCCGCAACATCGACCTGACCGTAAAGCCTTTCTGCCTCTGCCTCCCAGCCTTTTTCGCCAAGGAAGTCCGCACCGATTGTATAAGCCACAATCTCGATGCCTGCTTTTTCTGCCGCATCACGAAGCACCGCCGCATATTCAAGGTCGCTCATACCGTCAGTCGGCATAAGGTCGATAAACTCGATACCGTCAAAGCCCATCTCTTTCACAACGCCTATGAGCTCAAGCTGTGTATACTTTCCGCTGTTCAGCAAACGCTGAAAGCTGTATGAACTGACTGAAAATTTCATTATCTGATACGATCCTCCAAGAATTTAACAGCCTTACGTATATCCTCTGCAGGATTGTCGCCAACCTCACGCTCGATTGTAAGGAAACCCTTGTAGCCTATATCGTCAAGTGCCTTGAGGTAGCCCTCCCACGGAACGCTGCCTTCACCAAGCGGCACCTCGTCAAACGAATCACCTGTGACAATAACGTCTACGGGTCTCTTCTTAAGGCCATATACGATTTCGGGATCTTCCGCGAAATTCTGAACGCCGTCCTTTGCGTGTGTATGTACGATGTACTTCTGAAGATTATAAACCGCACCTACGGGGTCATCACCCGTTACCATAACAAGGTTTGCGGGGTCAAGGTTGACACCGACACCCGTTGAGCCGAGTGAATCGAGGAATTCTTTGAGCACAGCAGATGTTTCGGGGCCTGTTTCAATAGCAAAATGAGCACCAATTTCATCAGCATAGCGTGAAAGCTCGTAGCAAGCCTCCTGCATAACCTTATATCTGTCGTGGTTCTTATCCTCGGGCACAACACCGATGTGTGTTGTTACAACGTTTGTGCCAAGCTCCTTTGCAAGGTCAAGAATACGCTTTGACTTCTCAATCTTCTCGGGATTTCTGTCGGCAAAGCTGAATCCGCCGCCGCCAAGGTCGCCGCAGAGAGCAGAAATCACAAGACCGTTGCCCTCAACCAACTTCTTAAATTCTGCACGTGCAGCAGCATCAAGGTTTTCGGGAGCCATATCGCCCCTTGTTGAGTAAACCTGAATGCCCTGAGCGCCTACCTCAGCAGCCTTCTTTACCGCCTCCTTGATAGGAAGACGGAATGAGTCAATGATTACGCCGATTGAAAAATTATACATATCAGTACACCTCTCCGTGTAAAATTATTTCTTGTTTTTCTTACGTTCAAGCTTTGTTTTGTTACCCTTTTCGTCAACGATATAAGTCACGTCGAGCTGTGAAGTCAGGCTTCGCTTGAAGGAATCAATATATTTTCTTCTCAGCTGTGCACGCTCCTCCTGCTCTTCAGGCGTCAGCTCACGCTCACGTGATATACGTGTCAGCTCACTTATTCTGTCATATTCCCACTGTTCCATTTTTAATACCTCAATTAAGTTGATTTGCTATTGTACGTTGAGGCACCGAGAAAAGCTTCATTCTCTGCCTTTATGTTCCGATACCTCAAATAAATTGATTTACTATGATAAGTTGAGACACCGAGGAAAACTAAATCCTCTGTCTATATGCTTTTTAATTTCAAACAATGCGATAAAATCGCAAGATTTGGCTTTCGCCATAATTTCTCGCTATCGCTCCGTGATTTTGATTGATTGCATCAATCCATTTTTATATTTGCTAAATGATTTTACCACAAGCTAAACTCAATATCAAGGCTTATTCAACACCTCTGTAGTAAAGACCGCGGGTAAATTCCTTAACGTCGGGTGCAAGCGCACCGCTCATATACTTTTCGAGCACGCTTGCGCACTCTTCAGCTGTTTCATCCGTAAACCAGAGCAGATTGAAATCTGCAAAAGCTGTTTCATCAAGTCTGTCTGCCATATATATCGGCCTTGAATTGAGCACCTGCGAATAGCCCTCGCCGCACACTACGGGAAACTGAACGCCGAGTCTGTCGGTCAGCTTGCGTTTGCCGCCGCAATGTGCACAGTCCGTGCCGTTCTTTATGGGGCAATTGCGCGTTATCATAAGCGGCAGCTTGCCGTAAACCGCAATGCCCTTTTTACTCTTGCCGCCGATTCTTGCCGCCTGCATCAGCGTAAGCTCGGGCGAAAGCACGATTTCCTCTGCGCCGAGCTCCTCTGCCTGAACAGCACTCAGCGAGTTGAAAACGTTACTGCCGAGGCTCAGCATAACCCGCATTCCTGCCTGCTTTGCAAGGTAGACTGCATCAAGCGTTGAGCACGCCGCCTGCGTCACACCGAGCTGTTTTAAGGCAAGCAGCTTTTCGAGCACCGCATCCTCTTTTCCGAAAAATACTCTCGGTAATTCCGCAACCGTTTTTGCGGCGTTTTTCTCTGCCGCTTTCTTCGCCTGTGAGAGCGGAAGAATAACTTTTTCCACATTTTCCCAAACCGATTTTGCCTGTTCAAACTTAGAAAAACGTGCGAAAAACTGCGGGTTTTTCACTTTTTTCACATAGTTTTCCACATTGACGGCGTTAAAATTGTGAATGTAAGGGCATTTTAACTCTTCGTAAAGTTTATCAAAAGCAGCTCTGCGAAGCGCATTTATCGACGATAGAGGCAGGCTGATATTTTCATCAATATCTATCTCTATACTGTTTACAAAGAAGGGGGTGCCGCCGCATTTTTCGAGCTGCTGGCATACCTTTTCTTGCGTCAGCGGCACGTTCTGTGCAGGCTGTGCCTCAACCTCGCCGAGCACAAAAGCACTCTTACCTGCGGCTTTGGCAGAGAGGCTGGCGGTTTCGCCCTCATAAGCGCAAAACATAAAATCAACGCCTACTCGTGCAGTCTCCTTTTCGTAAAGCCTTGCAAGCTCCTTGAGCACGGGTGCGGCAGCAGTAACATCATCTTTGCGGCGGATACCGAACATATCTCTGCCGAGCTCACCCGTCAGATAGCCGCTTGTAAAGCCCGAGCGTGAGAATACACCGCGCAGCTGATCGCGCAGAGCTTCGTCATTTTCATTTTTCAGTGCCTTTCTGCACGCCTTAACAGCGGCAGCGACATATTCCGGGCGTTTCATTCTGCCCTCTATTTTAAACGATTTTACGCCCATTTCTTTGAGCCTTCCGAGATAATCCACAGCAGATAAATCCTTAAGGCTCAGGTCGTTGCCCGTGCCGTCCGGAGCGGCGAAGGGCAGACGGCAGGGTTGGGCACAAAGCCCCCTGTTTGCGCTGCGTGAGCCGAGCATTGCACTCATCAGGCATTGACCCGAAACGCACATACAAAGCGCGCCGTGAACAAACACCTCGATATCAATAGGCGAATTCTTAACTATATACTCAATTTCATCAAGTGAAAGCTCTCTTGCAAGTACCGCACGGGAGAAGCCCATTTCTGCAAGCTGCTTTACACCTGCAAGTGTGTGCACAGACATCTGAGTTGAAGCGTGAAGCGGCATTGTGGGCGCACATTTGCGTGCAAGACGAAAAACACCCATATCCTGAATGATAAGAGCGTCAACACCTGCCAGACACGCATCTCGCACAGCACGCTGAACGTCATCTCTGAGTTCAGCGTCGGATGCAAGCGTATTCAGCGTCAGATACACCTTTGTGCCTCTGACGTGGCAATATTCTACTGCCGATTTAAGCTCCTCAAAACTGAAATTGCCCGCATTTCGGCGGGCATTCAGCACTTTGCCGCCGAGGTAAACCGCGTCTGCGCCACAGCGCACCGCCGCCTCGACAGCCTCATATGTTCCGGCAGGAGCTAATACCTCAACCACCGAGCTTTGACTGAGCATTTTGGAGTTCTCTTGTGAGTCTTTCTACCTCACGCTTTGCAATCTCTGCATCCATCTTGGAGCGTGCGGAATCCTCAAGGTATTCCTTGATCTGACCGCGGAGATTGTCTGCGCTGATCTCTGCCTTCTTGTACATATCAGCATACTCGAGAGCAGCAAGGATTGCAGCCTGTGTAACGGAAAGACGGCTGTTTTCACGAAGTGTTTTTGTGAGCGCTGCGTCAATTTCATCGCCAAGCGCCATAACGTACTTAGGATCGTCCTCTGTTGTGATGCTGTAATCTGCACCGCAGATATTAAGTCTTACTCTGTTTTTTTCCATAATATGTCACCCTTACTTCTTTAGTTCTGTTAAAAAAATTTATACCTAAGGCCATTATACATTAAAAGCTTGAGATTATCAAGCCTATTAAGAATATAATCGGCCAATGAAGTATATAAATTATGAGCGTTTTGCCGCCGATAACCGCCAGAGGCCTGCAGCGGGAAACGTACCACCATCCGGGCAGCCTTTCCGCTGCGGCAAGTCTGCCGAAAAACGTACCGGCAAAGAACATAAACAAAAACGGCAACAGCGGAAAATAATCCGCCGAATAAAAGCTGTCCCCGGGAAAACCGAACGGCGCGAGAAAGCCGAGTTCATACAGCTTATCGGGCAAATCAAGCCAAAGGAAGCTGCCGCTTTGCACCGTGTAGGTCATTGCAAAAAGCGCAAGCGAAACGACCATACCGACGGTTGTGGGGATTTTCGAAACGAGTGGCCTCACAAGCGCATACAGCAGCATCGACACACTCAGCAGATGCAGCACGCCGAAATAGATCTCCGCACCCGTGATATCAAACCGAGGGAGTATGACTGCCGTAACCAACGTAAAGCCGAGCGCAATTCCGAGCAGCCTGATGCCGCGCTTGAAGTTGCTGCGCGAAAGGTTTGACGAAATGCCCGAAATGAATATGAACAGGCACGCAAAAACAGGCTGAAGCGGCTCAAAAAAGACCTGCGCCTTTGCAAGAAACTCTATCTCGAAAAAATAGCCGAGCATAAAGAAGGCATGGTAAAACACCATAAGTATTATTGAAAGTCCTCTTATTTCATCAATAAGATGAACTCTCTGTCGGTCACTCTTCAAAGCCTTGCCTCCTTTTATAATGTATTGGCATACTCCTGCAACATAACTTCCAGTAAACCTTGATTTTTATCGTACACTACATCACATTCGTACATTTTTTCGTAAAGCTTTTCGCAAACTGCACCATCGTCTTCTGAAAGTGAACGAACATAAAGTGCATACGCTTCTTTAAGATTTTCGCTGAGCTTTTCGGGCAGGTTTTCGGCAAGAATTTCAACTGTCTTTTCAAGGTCATACGTACCGGCTGTATTATCGAAATAACAAGGATGTCCTTCACCTGCTACCTCGGCATAATAACCAACCAGCTCGGAGTAAGGCGACGGCAAATCGCCGTTACTCCAAAGCTCGAACATTTTGTTCCATCTGATTGCATCTTCAGAAAGCGTAGCTTCTTTCTTCTTTTTAATTTTATCGAAGAAACCCATTTTAAGCACTCCTAATTCCGAATTGCGAATTCCTAATTCCGAATTATTCGTTTTCGCCCTTGATTGCCTTAAGGCGCTTCATAACGTCGTTACCGCCCTGGCCGAAGTAATCGTGAAGAATCTTATACTCTGCATAAAGCTTATCGTAAATATCGGAATTCTCCTTGATAGGCTCGTAGACAACGTCCTTGACCTTACCCATAACGCTTGCAGCATAGAAAGCATCGTCATAGCCGCCCTTTTCGCTGCCTGCTGCAACAGCGCCGAAGATAGCTGAGCCGAGTGCACCGCCCTGGTCAGAGCCTGCAATCTTGATGGGCATCTTGATGATATCTGCATAAATCTGCATTGTCATCGGGTCTTTCTGTGAAATACCGCCTGCAGCGTAGAAAGAGTTGACCTCAACGCCCTGCTCACGGTAGTTTTCAATAATCATTCTTGTGCCGTATGCCGTTGCCTCGATAAGTGCACGGTAAATTTCCTCCGGCTTTGTGCGCAGAGTCATACCGACGATCATACCCGTAAGGTCAACATCAACAAGGATCGAACGGTTGCCGTTCCACCAATCAAGTGCGACAAGTCCGCTTGCACCGGGCTTCTGTGCTTCACACTTGGAGCGGAGGAGCTTATGGATGTTGATACCCTTCTCCTGTGCTTCTTTGTAGTAGCTCTCGGGCAGGCAGTTATCGATAAACCAACCGAAATGGTCACCCACACAGCTCTGGCCTGCCTCATAGCCGTAAAGGCCGGGCATGATGCCGTCTGCAACAACGCCGCAGATGCCCTTAACCTTTTTCTCAACATCGGACATCATCATATGACAGGTTGACGTGCCGATGATTGCAACCATCTCACCGGGCTTTGATACACCGACAGCGGGAACAAAAATGTGAGCGTCGATAATACCTGCAGCAACGGCTGTGCCGGGCTTGAGACCCGTGAGCTTTGAAGCCTCTTCTGTTATATAGCCTGCGCACTTACCGCTTGCAAGCACCTCTCTGCCGAATTTTTCGTCGATGACGTTTTCCATTCTCGGGTCGAGAGCCTTGAAAAATTCGTTTGAAGGATAGCCCGTGGTCTTGTTCCACATTGCCTTATAACCTGCACAGCAGGAGTTGCGTGTTTCAACGCCTGTGAGCTGCCATACGACCCAGTCTGTTGCTTCGATGAAACGCTCTGCCTTTGCATAGATTTCGGGAGCTTCGTCAAGAATCTGCCAGAGCTTGGGAATTGCCCACTCGGAGGAGATTTTGCCGCCGTAATTCTCGAGCCACTCCTCGCCCATTTCTATTGCAATTTCGTTAAGGCGAGTTGCGTGAGCCTGTGCGGCGTGGTGCTTCCAGAGCTTTACGTAAGCGTGCGGCTCCTCTTTGTACTCATCAAGGAAGCAAAGCGGTGTGCCGTCCTTTGTTGTGGGGAGCACGGTGCAGGCCGTAAAGTCGATACCGACACCGATAACGTCAGCAGCATCAACACCGCTCTTTTTTATAACGTCGGGAATCGTGATGCTGAGCACATCTATGTAATCCTGCGGATGCTGAAGTGCCCAGTCCTGACCGAGCTTCTTACCGCAGGGAAGCTTCTCATCCATAACTGCGTGGGGATATTCGTAAACGCTGCTTGCAAGCTCCTCACCTGTTTCAACGTTGACGATAAGTGCACGTCCCGAGAGAGTGCCGTAATCTAAACCGATTGCATA
This sequence comes from Acutalibacteraceae bacterium, assembly GCA_045606785.1. Taxonomy (GTDB): domain Bacteria; phylum Bacillota; class Clostridia; order Oscillospirales; family Acutalibacteraceae; genus UBA8612. Next base: position 36,481 of record JAZUSN010000007.1, read on the forward strand.
CTTTGCCATTTTTTATCAGCCTTTCGTTTTATAATGTACTTTGGATTTACTACTTGGTATATAAGATGTGTTTTTAAAAAACACAAATCATGCAAAATTTATTTTGCAAATTATGATTTCAAATAAATCAAATCATTATCAGACCGTAAGTGAAGCAATAATGCCCGAATAGAGCTTTATCGGGTCCTCGTAAAAATTATTTTTGACGGTTTCAACCTGCATTTCGTCAGCGACGTAAATGGTCAGCCTCATCATCTCTTCCATCGAGAACGTAACGTGGAAGCCGCCCTCCTCAAGTGCCACAACATCAACCTTGTTTTCACGCTTGCGCTTTGCAAGGGTGAGCATCTTTATCGCGGCGTTGATAGCCTTCTCTCTGACAGAGCGGGGGAGCTGACTTTCGAGCATTTTTGATGAGGCGCGTCCCTTATCCGTTACGCTGAGGAATTCCTCGCACTCGATAAATTCGGACACAACAGCGCCGTTTTCGATAAGCTCGCTCACAGCCTGGTTGACCTCAAAATAGTTTGCAAGACCTTTATCCAGAGCAATCTCGCAAAGCTGACTTCTTGTTATTCTCTCATCAACACCTGCAAGCAGGTAGCAGACAAGCACCTTTATTTCATTGCGTGACCTGAGTCCGCCCGGCTCAATGCCGTCATCAAACGTAAAGTTTTCCATTTCGTTTATCCTCCTGAATATTTATCACTCAAGCAAAAAATGTCTGAGTGCCGAATAGCGTCTCGCCTTTTTATCGTTGCGTGCCATTCTGTAAACCTGCTCCTCGCTGCCTACAATTATCATCAGCTTTTTGGCTCTGGTGACAGCCGTGTAGAGCAGATTGCGGTAGCTGAGAAGCTCGGGTGTATTGAGCGCGGGCATTATAACCGCGTCAAACTCGTTGCCCTGGCTTTTGTGCACGGTGACGGCATAGGCAAGCTCAAGCTCCCTCATCATATCAGGGAAGTAAGTGCACTCCCTTCCGTCATCAAAAACAATCTTTGCCACACCGTCCGGCTTTATCGACTCGACGGTACCTATATCGCCGTTGAAAACGCCGCTGCCCTCCTCGCCGTCGGGCTTTTTCCAGAGTATGTCGTAGTTGTTTTTGATGTGCATTACCTTGTCGCCCTCGCGGAATCTGAACAAGCCGACCGTGATCTCATTTTTCTTTTTGTCGGGCGGATTGATTACCTCCTGCAATCGGCGGTTAAGGTTATACGTGCCCATTTCGCCGCGCCGTGACGGGCAGAGCACCTGTATATCGCTAAGAGGTGAATAGCCGTAGGCCTTGGGTAAGCGGCTTGCGCAAAGCTCGCACACGGTTTCCGCAGCCTGGGCGGTATTCCTCCTCGGGAGGAAGAAAAAGTCACCGTCCTTGCGTGTAAGGTCGGGGTTTTCACCCGAAACAATCCTGTGAGCGTTAGTAACGATCACGCTGCGCTGAGCCTGACGGAAAACCTCCTTGAGCTCAACAACCGGCAGCATACCGCTGCCTATCATATCGTGCAGCACGTTGCCTGCACCTACGGGCGGCAGCTGATCGGAGTCACCAACCATTATAAGTCGGCAGCCGAGGGGCAGCGCATCGAGCAGGCTCGAAAACAGCTGAATATCAATCATCGACAGCTCGTCCACAATAAGCACATCCGCCTCAATCGGGTTGCGCTCGTTTCTGGAGAACGCCTGGTTATCCTCATCGTCCCACTCTACCTCGAGCAGCCTGTGTATCGTCTTTGCCTCCATACCCGTGATTTCGCTCATTCGTTTTGCCGCTCTCCCTGTCGGTGCGGCAAGCGCAATACGCAGGTTGTCCTTTGCAAAAAGCGATATCATACCGTTTATCGTGGTTGTTTTACCCGTACCGGGGCCGCCGGTCAGAATAAGCACACCCTTTTCAACGGCTGTGATGATTGCCGACTTTTGCTTTTGCTCATATCTTATGCAGAGTGTATTCTCAATATCCTCAATATCCTGGAGCAGCGTAGGCTTGCCTGCAGGCGGGAATGAACACAGCACCTTGATACGCCTTGCGGCATTTTTTTCACATCTGTGTATATACGGCAGAAACAGAAATTCCTTATCGCCCAACATTTCGCTGACAAGCTGTCTGTCGCGTATGAGAGCATCCGTTGCTTCGTTGAGCTCCTGCGTTTCGATACCGAGCAACTCGGTTGCAGGCAGAGCCAGCTTTTCTCGCGGACAGCAGGTGTGACCGTTGCCGAGGTTGTGCCTGAGCACGTGAATAACACCTGCGCGTATGCGGTGCATTCTGTCGGGCAATTCGGGCAAAGACGATGCGATGGCATCCGCACGCTCAAAATTCACACCTATGCTCTCTGCACAGAGGATGTATGGGTTTGTTCTTATCAGCTCAACCGCATTGAAGCCGAAAATTTTGTATGCGTTAAGGCTCTCCCTTGCTGTCATACCGTATTTTTCCAGCGCGATGAGAGTCTGTCTGACGGCAAACTGCTTTGAAAACTCCTCGCAGATTGTGTTTGCCTTCTGCCTTGAAATGCCTTTTATTTTGCAAAGCTTTTCGGGATGGTTTTCGAGAATATCGAAAGCGTCCTCACCGAAAGCCTCAACAATTTTTTGTGCCGTTGCAGGGCCGATACCCTTGACCGTGCCTGCGGAAAGATATTTGTATAAATCCTGCGCGCTTGAAGGGAGCGAGCGCACAAAGGATTTTGCCTTGAACTGCCTGCCGTAAAGCGGGTGTGTATCGTAACTGCCTCTGACCGTCAGCTTCTCGCCGACAGCAACCTCGGGCAACACACCGACAACGGTGACAAACTCATCGTCATCGCTCGACAGCTCAAGCACGGTAAAGCCCGATTCTTCAATATGCACCGAAACGTCTTCTACAATTCCGATGATTTCAGTTTCATCACTAATCAAGCTGAACCTCGTCCTTTAAAATGTAAGTTGTTAATTCGTCGGGTGAAATAATTTTTATATTGCGGTAGCTGCTGCAAAGCTCCTCACAGCGCCGCCGCTGCTCAGCTGTCATACCTGTATCGACTGCGATCACACCGACAGCACGGCAGCCTGCAAAAAGCTGTGCACGCAGGTAGGCTGAATAAAGCAAACGTGCGCTTTCATCCGCCCTGCCGCACCCGAGCACTACAACTACCCTGCCGACATACTTCGGTGAAACAGCACGAACGCAAAGCATGTAAACAGCCGCAATAACGCAGATAACCGTTGCGGCAAAGCCGATAATTTCGAGTATAAGAGCTGCCATAAAACATCATCTCCCGCTACTATGTTATTCGGGAGAGTGTGCACGTGTTACCGCTCCGCCTTCTTCTCTCTGACGCTTTTTTCGATGATGATAAACACAAACGTCATTACAAGCTCGTAAGGAATCGGGCAGAATTCGCCGGGATTCACGAGCGACATCATAGTAAGGCCGAGGAAAGAGCAGGCAAGCATTGCCACAGGAAAATCGAAACGGCGGAAGATGACCTTGAGGCGTATGACGAGCCTTACTGCAAAGCAGACGATGCCGACAACACCGAAGCTGCCTATGATCTGGAAGGGTGCAGAATGGTACCAACAAAGAGCAAATTGCTTTGACGGGTGCAGGTCGCGGTTATCCCAGTTTGCAAGGCCTCTGCCTGTTGACGGGTTGGATCTGAAATCCTCAATGGCACGCTCAAACAGCCCGAGCCTTACCTTGTTTTCTTCGTAGTCGAAAAGGCGCTGAATCGTTCTGTAGCAGAAATCAAACAGCGGCTTTGCGAAGCAGAGAACAACACCGCCGAGCACCGCAACAACAGCGATGTTAAGCTTGCGGTGAGGCTTATCCATAAATATCAGAACGGCAACACACACCAGAAGCTCAACCGTACCGAAAAGCATACCGCCGCGTGAGCCTGCAAGCAGCAGACCTGCATAGCCAAGCCAACCTATAAGCGAGAAGCTCCACCTCTGACGTGAAAGGTAGAACGGGAAGGGCAGACCGAGCATAAGGAACGTTGAAACGTTGTTACGCCACTGGAACTGAAGAATACCGGGATGCTCCAGCACAGAAGCTATGTTCTCTATGTAGTGCTCTATGATCATAAAAGAGCCGAATGCGACGACAATAGTCATCACGCGGGCAAATTTTTCCGTCAGAGAATTTTTCTCATCGTTATCAAACCAGGAGTTGATAACAAGATATACCACCGCCATACCGAAGCCGAGACCTGCGGTATAGTAGAGGGACGTAAGGCTGAAATATGCCCTTGCGGATATGGCACCCACACCGCCGAGCGTAACGGCAACCGCAACAGCAACTATGCCGTAAAACGTGGGACCGATTTTCAGCTTGCGCCAATGCGTTGCAAAATAGTACACCGCGGCAGCCACGGGAAAAACGGCAAGCGGCACAATGCGTATGAAAATATCAAACGAATCAAAGCATTTTATCGCCGTTATACCGACAAGCATAAACGGCAGAAACGTTTTGAACAAATCGTCACACGAGAAAAGTATGAGTGAAAGAAGCAGGCCAAAGAAAACTACACCTGCAACCTCGAAATCAAAGGTCGTGATTATACAAGCCGCAGCTATCTGAGCGATAGTGCTGTAGCGTGAGTCAAAAAAGGACTGTAGCCTTTTCCTGATTTTCCCCATAAGATGCCGCCCTCCGATCTGTGGATACACTTACTTAAAATATAATATAGCATTTTTATTTTAATAAATCAATATCCGTCTCTTATTCCCACATGAAATTTTACGTATTGCTGCAACAAAAAATGCCACCCTGCGGAGTGGCATTATCCGTTTTGTATCTATCAGCCCTCGAGCGTTTCGAGCATCTGCGCAAAGAGTGTGTTTGCCCATGCAAACCAGACCCTCGTGAAATTTTCGGGGTTATCTACGTTAAATGATTCGTGCATAAAGTTTGTGCCTGCGTGAGTGCGGCTGAGCATATCAAGGCACTGCATAATCTCGTCCTTATCGGAGCTTGTGAGTATCTGCATTGTCAGCGCGATATGCCAGATACTATTCTTCGGTGTGTGCGGGCTGCCCACACCCTTTGCCGCCTTGCCCTCGAAGTAGTAGGGGTTATCCTTTGAAAGTATGAAGCGGCGTGTGTTGACGTAAAGCTCATCGTCCTTATCGCAGTAGCCGAGATAGGGTGCAGCAAGAAGGCTGGGCGAATTTGCATCATCCATAAGGTTGAAGTTGCCGAATCCGTCTGTTTCATAGGCGTATATTCTGCCGTATTTCGGGTGGTTGACAACGGCATAGTTTCTGATACCGTCATCAATTTCTGCGGCAAGCTTCAGACATTTTTCTGCAAGTGCACTGTTGCCGAAATGATCCTTTGCAAGCTCGGCGGCATATTTCATCGCCACAACAGCCATCATATTCGACGGCACAAGGTAATTGAAAATACAGGCATCATCCGACGGACGGAAGCCCGACCAGGTCATACCGGTAAAGTTGACGGGTCTGCCGTAGCCGCCAAAGGGAAGCGTATCGGAAACGGGACAATTCCTGCGGTCGAAAAAGTAGGTTGAATTCTCTTTGTGGTGCTGCTCTTTTATGAAATGGTCGGCTATTGTTTCTATCATTTTTTCGGTCTGCGGTGTGAGCACCTGAGTATCGTTTGTGGTCTTGAAGTATTCGTACATCAGATAAATGCTGGCGCAGAGTGAATCAACCTCGTATTTACGCTCCCATATAAGCTCGTGATCAAAATCAGACGCATCCTTCCACTTATCGGGGCAGGGCTTTGCGTTGAATGCGTTTGAATAGGGGTCAAGATTGACGTAAGAAGCGTGCCTTGCGATTACGCCGCGCAGGATTTCCCTGAGCGACTCATCCTCTGCCGCATACTTGATATATGGCTTGAGCTGTGCCGCGCTGTCACGCAGCCACATTGCGGGGATATCGCCCGTAATTACGAAATAAGTGCCGTCATCAAGCTGCTGAACGGTTGTTTCAATCGTGTTGAGGAAGCACTGCTTTGCAAGCGGCGCAAGGGCAGGAAAAATCCTGAGCATCTTATCTTCAAGCTCCTGTGCTTTTTTCACAAGTATATCGGGTGTTTTCATTTTTTCTCCTCATTACGCAGGCATCCGGCGCCGGTTTTTTGTTGTATTTTATCACACAGACTGCACTTTTTCAAGCAGAGCTGCACAAATGAGTTAACCTGTATTTTACGCAGAAGAAACATAAAACTGTTGAAAACACAAATTGCTTAAAGTATACTTGAATTACAGAAAAAACGACAAAATGCAATCGAGGGGATTTTTATGAAAAGCAAATTACGCTCCTTAGCTTTAAAAGCCGTCTGCTTCTGTCTTGCGGCGGCACTTCTCACGGCAAGCGGCTGTAGCAAAGCAGAGAACGAGCTACAGACCACGGCACCCGAAGAAACAACGGCAGCAAGCGTTGATGCAACAAAGCCCGACGCTCCGCAGAACACAACCGCGCCTGCACAGGACAGCACCGAAGCCACACAGCAAGATGAAACCACAACCGCCGCACAGGCACCCGCAACAACCGAAGATATCGTTACATACTTTAACGAGAGCGCAAACAAAATCAAAACCCAGGCTGCTTCCGTAACCAAAAACTTTGAAAAAAGACTGATAAACAAGGATAAGCTTGTTATGCCCCAAGGCCTTGAATCAGTAGCAGACGGTATGATCTCGACCTTTATGAAAGACGATACCGAACCGATAGTTTACACAGGCAAGGAAGAAATCAAGGAAAATTTCATCGTACCCGGACAAAGCTACGTCAGCAAGCTTGACCCTGCCTACGTCACCAAAGCCACCTGCACAGACAACGGCGACACATACAAAATTTATCTCAAGCTCAAAAGCCAGACGAACCCAACTTCAGGTAACGGAGTCGGCGCCGTTTGCGACGTAATCGAAGCAACCGAAATTGCCGATAAGGCTCCCTTTATTGAAAAATTCACCACCGAATACTATAACTGCGAAATCACCGCAACGGTTGACAAGGCTACGGGCAGAGTTACGGCTATCGTCTACTCAGCGCCGCTCACGCTCAACATCACCGTCAATCTGTTCGGCACGCACGACCTTTCAGCCGGACTCACATTCGTAAAGGATTACACAGTAAAATACTGATTCCGCCCTTAAGCCGCCTCACCGCAAGTGAAGCGGCTTTTTTACACAAATACACAACATCTTGTAAAAAAATGTCAGCGAATATCAATATTTGATTGAATTTACGGTTCATATGTGCTAAACTCAAAACAATGGCAAACACTAAAATGCCAAATACGAATGAAGAGGTTTTTGTTATGGAAAAAAAGCTTGTGTACGACATCCACGATAAGCCGAAACTCGGCCAGCTTATCGTTCTGGCAATTCAGCAGCTGCTCGCAATTCTCGCCGCAACGATTGCCGTGCCCACAATCATCGGCATTCCCTCACAGATTCCCTCCGCTATTCTCGGCGCAGGTATCGGCACGCTGGTTTACCAGCTTTTCACAAAGTTCAAGAGTCCCGTTTTCCTCGGCAGCTCATTTGCCTTCCTCAGTTCGCTTGGTGTTGCCGTTGCATACGGCTACTGCGGAATCATACTCGGCTCAATAGTTGCCGGCCTTGTTTACGTAGTTATCGCAGCAATCATTCGCTTCACAGGCACATCATGGGTAGACAAGCTTATGCCTCCCGTTATCATAGGCCCGACGGTTGCTCTTATCGGTCTCTCGCTTGCAGGTGCCGCAATGGGTGATATCGTCAAGGCAAATTCATCCGCACTCTACAGCGCAGACAACCTTGTTTCTCTCTTCTGCGGTCTTGTAGCTTTCTTTGTAATCGTCATCTGCTCAACCCAGAAAAGAGTCAAGATGGCACGCCTTATTCCTTTTATCATCGGTATTGCCGCAGGCTATGCAGTTGCCCTTGTTTTCACACTTATCGGCAAGGCAACCGGTGCAGATTACCTGATGATAATCAACTTCCAGCCCGTTATCGACAATTTCTACGCAGCTGACGGCTCATTCAAAGGCATCAGCGCATTCTTCGGCTACCCCCACTTTGCACTCCTTGAGGGTATCAAAGAAATCACAACAGGCAATATAGCACCCGAGATACTCGCCGCAAACAGCAGCGCAGCACCCCTCACCGCAGGCGGTATAGCAGAAGTCGTTATCGCATTTCTTCCCGTTGCTCTGGTTGTTTTTGCAGAGCATATTGCCGACCACAAAAATCTCTCCTCGATCATCGACCGTGACCTCATCAAAGAGCCCGGCCTCAACAGAACACTCCTTGGCGACGGCGTGGGTTCGATCGCAGGTACGGTTTTCGGCATCTGCCCCAACACGACATACGGTGAATCCGTCGGCTGTGTTGCAATCACCGGAAACGCATCAGTTATCACGATCACAACAACGGCTATTATGTGCATCGTTCTTTCATTCATCAGCCCCATTACCGCTCTGCTTCAGACTATCCCCTCCTGCGTAATGGGCGGCGTATGCCTCACACTCTACGGCTTCATTGCTGTTTCGGGACTTAAGATGTTCAAGAATCTTGACCTTAACGATAACAAAAACCTGTTTGTTGTAGCATCAATCCTTATTTCGGGTATCGGCGGCCTTGCGATCAAGATTCCGTACGAGCTTGCAGCAACAGGTGAAATTGCAAAAACGATCCAGATAACACCTATCGCAACAGCGCTCATCATCGGCATCATCACAAACGCTGTGCTCACAAAGGTTGAAAAGAGCAAGCTCGGCAAAGAGAAAGGAAGCAAATAATGAAAAACTACGAAAATGTCACCATATTCAACCATCCGCTCGTCAACCACAAAATTGCAATTCTCCGCAATGAGAAAACAAGCATGAAGGAATTCAGAGAGCTGATTGAGGAAATCACAACGCTTATGACCTTTGAATGCCTTAAGGAAGGCGTGCCCACAGTAGAGGTCGAGGTTAAAACTCCGCTTGAGACCTGCACACAGCAGGTCGTCAAGGATAACTCAATCGTCATCGTGCCCATACTCAGAGCAGGTCTCGGTATGGTCAACGGCGTTCACGTACTCTTCCCCAGCGCAAGAGTTGGCCACATCGGCCTCTACCGCGATGAGGAAACACTTGAGCCCTGCGAATACTACTGCAAGCTGCCCGTAGGTATTGAGGACAAGCTTGTGCTTCTTGTTGATCCGATGCTGGCAACGGGCGGCAGCGCCTGCGACGCTATCGCTCAGCTCAAAAAGCGCGGCTGCAAGAACATCAAGTTTATGGCAGTTATCGGCGCACCCGAGGGTGTCAGCCGTGTTGCGGAGACTCACCCCGACGTACAGATTTTTGTTTCAACTCTCGACCGCTGCCTTAACGAAAACGGCTATATTCTTCCCGGTCTCGGTGATGCAGGCGACAGACTTTTCGGCACAAAATAAAACAAGTTTTTCGGCAGGCACTTATCTTTGCGGTAAGTGCTTGCTTTTATTTTAAAATCTGTGTTATAGTTGACGAAAGATATTCAACAGGATGTGTTTTTTATGAATAATATGCCTGCACTCACCGTTAACAGCTTCGGCAAGGTAACACTCGGTGTATGCGGCTACCTTGTGCTTGAATAATTTTTCACGGCGGTGATATGAATGAAAGAATTACATATGGTCTGCAATGCACACCTTGACCCGGTGTGGCTGTGGCAACGCCCCGAGGGCATTGCCGAAGCTATATCGACCTTCCGCATCGCGGCAGATTTCTGCGATGAGTTTGACGGATTCATATTCAACCACAACGAATCCGTGCTTTACGAGTGGGTCGAGGAGCACGAGCCCGAGCTTTTTGCGAGGATTCAGCACCTTGTAAAGCAGGGCAAATGGCACATTATGGGCGGCTGGTATCTTCAGCCCGACTGCGTTATGCCCTGCGGCGAAAGCTTCATCCGACAAATTGAAACAGGCAGAAAATATTTCAGAGATAAATTCGGCGTAACACCGACAACGGCAATCAACTTTGACCCCTTCGGTCACACGAGAGGTCTTGTGCAGATTCTAAAAAAGAGCGGCTATAACTCGTATGTGTTTATGCGCCCGTCATGGGTTGAGGCCGAGCACGATTTTATCTGGCGCGGCTTTGACGGCAGCGAAATAATCGCGCACAAATTGTGCGGCGGCTACAACTCGGGCAAGGGTAAGGTGGCCGACAAAATCAGCCGTGCGCTTGAGCGTGAGTACGGCAACGGTATTAATATGTGCTTCTGGGGCATCGGCAACCACGGCGGCGGTCCGTCGAGAGAGGATCTGAAAACAATTGCCGCCTTTATGCAAACACATCCCGAACACGGACTGAGGCATTCCTCATGCGAAGACTATTTTGAACGCATTGACAAATCAGACCTGCAGGTCTTTGATAAGTCGCTCAACTACACTATGGTCGGCTGCTACACAACGATGGCTCGCATCAAGCAGGCTCACCGCAAACTTGAAAATGAGCTGAGCGTATGCGAAAAAATGCTCACACTCAGCGGCATTGACTACGACAAAGCAGAGCTTGAAAAGGCAGAAAAAGCGCTTCTCTTCTGCGAATTTCACGATATTCTGCCCGGCACAAGCATAAAGGCTGCGGAAGATGATTGCCTGCGCCTGCTCTCCTACGGCAGCGAGATCGTCGAACGCTATAAGAACAAGGCCTTCTTCAGGCTTTGCTCGGGTCAGCCCAAAGCAAAGGACGGCGAGATTCCTGTTCTCGTTTTCAATCCTCACCCCTACAAAGTTGTGCAGGACGTTGAGGTAGAGTTCCAGCTTCAGGATCAGAACTGGAACGATAACGAGGTAACAATGGTGCGCGTGCGTGACAAGAACGGCAGCTACCTCCCCTCACAGAACGAAAAAGAGGCCTGCACCTTCAGCCTTGACTGGCGCAAGCGCGTCTGCTTCAGAGCTGAGCTTGAACCTATGAGCATCAACCGTTTCGACTGCGAGCTGTACGTAGAGAATTACCCCAAGCGTAAGATTCAGCCCTGCGAGCAGACGGACGAGCACTTCGTCCTTGACAACGGCAAAATGCAGGTGCTCATCAGCAAAAAGACGGGACTTATTGATAAATACAGGGTAAACGGCATAGATATGTTGAAGCCGGGCAGCGCAAACATAACCGTAAGCCGCGACAACGAGGACCCGTGGGGTATGGAAACCGACAGCTTCAACGACGTAATAAGCCGCTTTACGCTTTTGAATGATGAGGATGCCAACGCATTCAACGGCTATCCCGATGAAAAGCTCGGCAACGTAAGAGTTATCGAAAACGGTGACGTGAGGCTGAAGATTCAGGCAACCTTTGCCTGCGGAAGCTCATTTGCAAGCATCACCTACACCCTGCCCAAGCACGGCAGCCATATTGACATAAAGATCCGTATACTTTCAAACGACAGCAGCAGATTTTATAAGCTAAACTTTGATTCGACGCTTGAATCCGCCGATTTTTACGGCCAGACGGCATTCGGCACAGAGCAGCTTCACACCGGCGGCAAGGAAGCCGTATACCAGAAATGGTGCGGAATTACCGACGGCAAAAACAGCCTTGCGGTAATCAACAGCGGCACTTACGGCGGCAGCGTCAACGGCAATACGCTGAGCATATCGCTGCTCAGAACACCGGTTTATTCCGCCCACCCGATAGGCGGACGCCCACTTGCCGACTCAGACCGCACACACGACAGAATCGACATCGGCGAGCGTGAATTCAGCTACAGGCTGACAGCAGACACCAACTTTATTGATATGCAGGCCCAGCTCTTCAACGAGCCGTATGTTGCGCTCTCCTTCTTCCCATCAGGTCTGGGTGAAAAAGCCGAAACAGCAGTTGAGCTGGATAATGCCGACGTGCTTCTCACCAGAATGAAGCAAATGCCTGACGGCACTTTGCTCAGATTTTTCAACTCAACCGACAAAACGGCGCATACGGTGTTTAAAATTGACGGCAATGAGTTTGAGCTTGATTTTGATAAATTTGAAATCAAAACGTACATTTACAACCAAAACAACCTCTCCGTAACGCAGATATGCGAATAAACGGAAAAATCAAGTAAGGAGGAAACGATTATGGACGAAAACTTCAACCCTGCAGTACAGCCCGAAAGCGAACAGACCCCCGTATCGCAAAAGAGCAGAACGGTTGCCCTTGTTCTTGCAATCGCCCTTGGAACTTTGGGCATAAACCGCTTGTACCTCGGCATACGCGGCGGTGTATCAAGGCTTGTACGGTACATTATCGCAATGACGATGGCAGGCATTGTGTTCGGCATACTCTTCATAATATTAGGTATGTCACACGGCGTGATGAACGGTTTCTACTACGACCCCGTAAATTTCACCACAAAACTGTATGTTCTTCTGGCTGTTGATTACGCTGCCCTCGGCGTAATGCTCGCCCTGCTTATCCCGAACACAGTCGGCGCTATCAAAGATATAGTGCGCACGTCAAAGGGTATAATGACGGACGCGCAGGGGCTGCCTGTTACAAAGTGGTAGACCCGACGCAATACTTGACAAGCAAAGCTGATAAACTTATACTGAAATTACAGCTTAAGCAAAACACCTTTTTGAATAGGAGAATTTGATATGGACGAAAACTTCAACAATATTCCGACCTCGGAAGAAAACTCAGCTTCTAATGAACCAACGTACGCACAGCAACCTTCGTACACAGCATCCTCACAGCAGCCCTTTTATACAGAGCCCGCACAACAGCCTGCTTACCAGAGTCCTGTTTCACCCAAAAGCAGAACAGTTGCTCTCATCCTCACAATCGCTTTGGGCGAATACGGTGCTCACCTCTTCTATCTCGACAAGCCCGACCTGGCACGTCCGAGACTTATCAAGGGCATCATCGCCTCCGTACTCTTATGCTTAACCGATATTTTTATTATCGGAGTTATCGCTGCCATAGCGGCCCTTATTCTTTTAATTCCGCTGATAATTGATCAGGTAAAGGACATAGTCGCCGTTTCAAAAGGTCAGATGACAGACGCGCAGGGACTTCCTGTTACAAAATGGTAAGCTGAATAAAAGTCATAACCGCCGGCTAAGCCGGCGGCTTGATTAAGCCCTATAAGGGCTTATTACCGGCAAGCATCTAAAGACGCATGAATATTCTTTCTTCTGCATCTATTGCTCCACCGCCCGTAAACGGGCACTTATACATCTTTCC
>JAZUSN010000008.1:0-6021 GCA_045606785.1 Acutalibacteraceae bacterium
TTCTCTGTACCCGTTGCTTACGAAAAGAAAATGCGTGAATACACAAAAAAAGGAGTCGAACGCAAATTCCCGTATTGTGATTATCAGTTTATACCCGAAACACCGTGGAATTACGGATATGCCGATTCAGATTTTGAAATAATATATAATAATATCAGCGATATTCCGTTTTCTCAGGATAATCCTCCCGTATCAATCAAAGCAAATATGCGTCAGATTGACTGGGGACTCAAATTTCCGTACAGAAGCATCGCAAGAAAAACTCCGAAATCAACAAGCCCGATTTCCGAAGTACAGGAAATCACACTTTGTCCGTACGGCTGCACAAAGCTGCGAATGACCGAGATGCCTGTATTATTTCGTTTGAAGAAAGAAAAATAAGAATCAGGAGAGCTTCTCTTTATTCGAACGATATCGGTACATATACATCCACTCCCAAGACGGTCGGTTCAAGAAGAACGGTTGTTGTTTCAGATGACGTTATTGATTTGCTGAAAAGATACAAAGCCGAGCAGGATGAATATAAGAAAATGCTCGGCGATGCGTGGATTGACAATGACCGACTTTTCACTCAATGGAACGGTGCTCCGATGGGCACAAGCACTCCGCTTAATTGGTACAGAGAGTTCTGCAAGAAGAATGATATCAGATATCTCTGCACTCACTGCTGCAGGCACTTCACTATTTCACTGCTCATAAGAAATCACGTTGATGTTGTCAGTGTTTCGGCAGCGGCAGGTCATAAGGATGTTACAACAACTCTTAATATCTATGCCGAAGAATTTGAAGAGGCAAACGCAGCAAGCGTAGAAACAGTTTCAAGCTGCATTTCAATTCCTTCCGTAACCAAAACAACAGAGGAATAATGAGAATGGGCATTGCACAAGCTCGTGCAATGTCCTCTTTTCAAGCGTCAAAACCGCATAAAACAAGCGAAAACTCATTTGGATGAATGGAATGAAGTTGACAGTAAAATCCGCCCGTGTTATGATAAATTTAATTCAGATAAATAAAAACTTTAAAATTCAGAGGTATTGTTATGAAATATAATCTTGTTGTTGCAGGCGGAGGACTCAGCGGCGTTGCGGCGGCAGTCAGCGCCGCACGTGAAGGTTTGACTGTTTTGCTTGTTGAAAAATCAGGCTGTCTCGGAGGCGCAATCTCCAACAACCTTGTTTACCCCTTTATGCCTTATTGGACGAAGCAAAAAGACGGTAGCGATATCTGCAAAAAATATCTCTCTCAAGGAATTTTCAAGGAAATGAAAGTGCGTCACGACAGATATGTTGATGATTGCAAAGATCACGAATTCAATTCTGAATATTTAAAAATAGTTCTTGATGATATGACAGCCGAAGCGGGTGTTGACGTTCTTTTTCACGCTGTTGTATATGATGTAAAAACCGATAACAGAAAAATATCGTCTGTTGAAATCACTGCAAAAGCACAAAAAATAACGGTTGAAGCAGATTTCTTTATTGATGCAACCGGTGACGGAGATTTGTTTTATCTTGCAGGTTGTGATTATCAGTTGGGCCGCGAAAGCGACAGCCTTTGTCAGCCGATGACAACCTGTTTCAGAATGAGCGGAGTTGACCTTGACCTTTTTACCGAAGAAAGACCCCGTCTGCAAGAGCTTTACAAAGAAAAACAGGCAAAGGGCGAAATAACAAATCCAAGAGAGAACATTCTTGTTTTCTTCGGTGTGGGTGAAGATGTTCTGCATTTCAACTCAACCCGTGTTGTAATGCTTGACCCGACAAATCCGTACGATGTAAGCAAGGCGGAAGTTATTGCAAGAAAACAAATTCACGAGCTTATCGGATTTTTGAAAGAAAATTCAGCCGCATTCAATGAAAGTGCTTTGATTTCCGTTGCAGTCAACATCGGTGTCAGAGAGAGCAGAAAGCTTAAAGGCGTTCACATCCTCTCAGGCGATGAACTCATAAACTGCACACGCTTCGAGGATTCAATTGCACTCGGAAATTACGATATAGATATTCACAGTCCTACGGGAACAGGCACAAGCCACAGATATTTCGGTGACGGAGAATATTATACTATTCCTTACCGCTCGCTTTTGCCGAAAGAATATGATAATCTTCTTGTTGCCGGTCGTTGCATTTCTGCAACACACGAGGCTCAGGCATCGGTCAGAATAATGCCGATTTGCTGTTGCTTGGGTGAAGCTGCAGGCACGGCAGTTGCCATAGCGCATAACACAAATAAAAATGTGCATACAGTTGATACAAAAGCATTGCAAAAAAAGCTCACGGAAAACGGTGCAATGTTGTAATTACTGCACAGGTTAAGTGCATCAGACAAATAAGAATTTATCAGACAAAACCCGATCAGTATCCACACAAAGGCAACGGTATTTTTGCTGTTGCCTTTTTATTTATCAAAGTGGTATAATAGACTCAGAAAGTTGGTGAGCATAAAGTGAACGGAATAATATTTAACATCCAGAATTTTTGCATACACGATGGCGACGGTATTCGCACCTGTGTTTTCCTGAAGGGCTGTCCCCTCAGGTGTATCTGGTGCCACAATCCCGAAAGCCTTGAAAAAACACCCACACTTTCCTTTAATAAACAGAAATGCTCATCATGTGGCAGATGCCTTGCAGGTTGTTCCGCACGCACAACAGAAAACGGCATACTGAAGATTAACCGTGAAGAGTGTATGAAGTGCGGCAAGTGTACCGAAATCTGCCTTAACGATGCCAATGAAGTTATCGGTAATGAAATGGCTGCTTCGAAAGTTCTTGATGAAGTTATAAAAGATAAGATATTTTATGATACATCAGGAGGCGGACTCACCGTTACGGGCGGTGAACCGTCATATCAGCCTGAATTCACATTGGAGCTTCTCGCTCTTGCAAAGGATGCAGGAATTTCAATTGCCATAGAAACCTGCGGTATCGGTTCACGTGAATTCTACGAAAAAGCCGTCGCTCTCGGCACAACTTTTCTGTATGACATAAAATGTATTGACCCCGAACGCCACCGCAAGCTTACGGGCTCAGATAATGCTCATATTATTTCGAATCTTCTTTATCTTATGGACGAAGGTGCGGATATCATTATCAGGATGCCCTTGATTCCCGATTGTAATGACAGCGATGAGGATATTGCCTTGCTTGCTTATTTCCTTAATAAAAATAAAGCGCAGTACAGATATGCGGAGATTATGCCTTATCATACTCTCGGCATAGGAAAATCCGAAAAAATCGGTATCAACTCTCCGTATGTTCACGAAAGTGCAAGTGATGCGGATATATCCCGCTGGTGTTCGCTGTTTGCTTCTCACGGCACAGAAGTGAGAGTATCAACGTAAAAGAGGTGTCTTTATGACAGATATAGTAAAAATCGATCCTTTCCTTTACGGATATTTTCTTGATGAGACTCTCGAACACGGCGAGAGAGTCGGTCTTGCTCTGCTTTATGCCTCAAAGAATATCGAGATTAAGTTTTCACGCCGATTGCTTCCTGAAACAGCATTCGAATCAAAATACGGCAGCTCAGGTTACTCTCCGTCAGAAGGGCTTTGGGTTTCTGATGAAAATATTCTTAAACTTACAGAAGAATTCCCTGAATACAGAGAAACACTTAACAAATATCTGCGTGAATTAAAGCTTTTTAAAGATAAGGCAAAAAGACTTTTTTGCGATTCAACCGAAACTCTTGACCGTTCAGGTGCCGAATGGGGCGGCGGTTGGGGCGGCCATTCCAACCCGGATTACGGCAGAATAATCAATTACGGTACAGACCATATCCGTTCAATCATCGCCGAAAACCGTGATAAATATCCTGACGAGGCTTGGTTTTACCGTTCTTGTTCCTATGCCCTTGATGCAATAGATATCATCGGTGAAAGATACCGTTTATCTGCTCTTGAAAAGGCTGAAAACTGCGAAAAATCCGATGACAAAGCATTTCTTCTTCGCGTGGCAAAGGCATTTGAAACCGTACCTAAGAAGCCCGCTTATGACTTCACATCCGCAATGTGTTCTTTTATGCTCATCTTTGCCCTTGACGGAAGTGATTCTCCTGGCCGTTTTGACCAATATATGTATCCCGCATATTCAAAAACCGAAAATAAAGAAGAGATAAGCGATTTACTTGATAGACTGTGGGATTATTTCCACGACCACCGTTCCTGGAATCTCTGTATTTCGGGCAGCGACGAGAATTGGAATGACGAATCTAATAGGCTTACATATGATATTCTTGATATAGTAAGAAAGAAAGGCTACAACACGCCTAACCTGACTTGCCGCATTCACAGAAACACACCCGACAAACTCTGGAATGCCATTGCAGATACTCTTGCGACAGGAACGGGACTTCCCGCGCTCTACAATGATGATGTTGTTTGTGCTGCACTTGAAAAGATAGGCATTCCACCAGAAGACAGCCACGATTACTGCATGAACGGCTGTAATCAGATAGATATTCTCGGGAAAAGTCATATGGGTCTTGAAGACGGTGAAGTTGTTTTTGCCAAGTGTCTTGAATTTGCACTTCACAACGGCGTGAATGCAATGAACGGCGAAAAAGTTTCCATTAAAACGGGCGACCCGAGAACCTTTGCAACCTACGAGAGATTTGAACGGGCTTTTATGGATCAGCTCGAATATGTAACATATAATTCCTGCAGCAGTGCAAACACATATCAGCACCTTCGTGGTGTGTTTGAACCTCATCCTTTTCGCTCCTGTCTTATTGAGGGTTGTCTTGAAAAAGGTCGTGACTACCGAAACGGAGGTCCGCTTTATAATCACGGACAGATTCTTGCAGAGGGTATTGCCGATGCAGGCGACAGTCTTTATGCAGTTAAAAAACTTGTTTACGACGAAAAGAAATACACAATGTCAGAGCTTATTGATGCTCTCAGCAAAAACTTTGAAGGGTACGAGCAGCTTCACCACGATTTTAAGAACTGTGAAAAATTCGGAAATGACATTGAAAATGTTGACCGGATAACTGCACGTGCACTCAACCGTTTCTTCACCGTTCTCAAGCGTAACAATACATACAGAGGCGGAGTGTTCACAGGCGGATGCAGTACATTTAACCGTGCCGCAGGCTACGGATGTCAGACTGCTGCTCTTCCAAACGGAAAACTTAAAGGTGAACCTCTCCTTGCGGACAGTATCGCCGCAACACCGGGTCGGGATACAAACGGACCAACGGCACAAATCAAATCCGTTCTCAGGTATAACCACACCGATGCTTGCAGCGGATTTGTTTTTCAGAATAAGTTTGAAAAGAAAATGTTTAACAGCGAGAAAGGAAAAGCTTCTTTCATTGCTCTTGCAAAAACATTTTTTTCATATGGCGGTCAGCAATACACCGTTACGGTTGTTTCTCCCAAAGACCTGCTTGATGCAAAAGAACATCCTGATAACCACCGCAATCTTATTGTCCGTGTCGGCGGCTACAGCGATTATTTCGTAAACCTCAATGAAGCACTTCAGGATAATGTCATTAAGAGAACATTTACGGAAATTTGACTGCATAAATAAAAATCCGATGAGGTACAATTATGCCTTCAAGTAAAGAATATCTGGATTTCATTTTAGAACAGTTATCCGAATTGGATTAAATATCATACAAAGCGATATTGACGGCGGAATATATGACGACAAACTGCTTTGGAAACCCGTTAAATCAGCTGTTTCTCTTATATCTAACGCAACTTAAGAATTCCCTTATGAGTGGGCAAAAGAAATGCTGTTGGTCGATGATGTTGATGACCGGGATTTCCTTGCAAAGATTTTAACGTTATGTATAATGAGCTTCCGCTACCGAAGAAAAAGAGATGGATAAATAAGAATTTGACGAGGTGAGTATACAACATGAAGATTCATAATGCACAGTATAAAATCGATGATAGGAGTATTTTGAACTACTATGAGGTTGGAACCGCAAAAAACAAATTATTACTGCTTCATGCCCAGGGGACAAACTCTTGTAGCTTCGATAATGTTGTTACAAAACTTGCAAAGTACTACCA
>JAZUSN010000009.1:0-42581 GCA_045606785.1 Acutalibacteraceae bacterium
CATTGCTTCGCAATGCCACCTCCTTTCCAAAGGAGGTTTAATGAGCTCCCTTTGAAGGGAGCTGTCGCCGCAGGTGACTGAGGGTTGTAAAAGCATAAAAGAAAAATCACACATAAAAATGATAAATGCTGTGACTTTGAAAAAACGATTCGGGCGACTATCAGCCGCCGTGTTTTTCGCCATCCACCGCCTTTTTTATTAGGTAAATAAACAACCGCTCTGACAGCACAAAAGCACAGGAAGATTTTCACGTCTTCCCGTGCTTTTTAGTTTACAAATCAGAAAATTCTGAACGTCTTGACCTCGAAGGGACGGTAGCTGAATTCGAAGCTCTCGCCGTCAAACTCAACGGGTGTTTCGTCCTCCTCAATCATATTACACTCAACAACCTGCTTGCCGCCGAGCTTCCAGGTGAGCTTTGCCTTACCTCTGCGGCGCTCCTCCTCGGCAATACGGACGATGACACCTCTGCCGTCCTGCGCTGCCTTGATACAGTCAATCGCGAAGTTATCGCTGCTCAAAGAAAGGAAGCTTGTGCCGCTCTCGATTAAGCCGTCCTGCTTTGAAGCAACGGCGCTGAGCACGGGCACGTTGAGGCAAAGGCCGTTTTTGACGGTCTCGGCATCCTGCCAGCCGTTCTTATGCGGATAGTAGGCATAAATAAACGTGCTGATGCCGTGGTCACCCGTTCTGTCGGGGCAGGTAGGTGCACGCATAAGCGTAATTCTCATACGTGAGTTATGGATATCGTAGCCGTACTTACAGTCGTTAAGCACGCTGACACCGTAGCCACCCTCGGAAAGGTCAGCCCACTTGTGTGCGGCAACCTCAAAGCGTGTGTAATCAAAGCTTGTGTTCCAATGCGTCGGGCGCTTGATTGCACCGTGAGCAATGTTGTATGTAGCATCGGTATCAATAACAGCAACGTTGAACTCTGCCTTGAGCACCTTGTCGCTCTCGTGCCAGTCAACCGACGTGTCAAAGAGCACGATGTCGCTGTCGCGGTTGAGGATAACCTTCTGAGTGATAACGGACTTATGGAACTTGCGGACGATTTCAATAACACCGCGCTGCTCGTTTGCCTCAAGCACACGGATGCTCTCTGCCTCGCGAAGCTCCCATACCTTTTTCTTGTAGTTGATTTCAAGGTTCCACGCTGTTTCGTGGATGCACTTATCAAGTGCAACCGTAAGCAGGTTGCCCTCGCCCTCAAGTGATTCACGCTCGTTTACCTTATCGTAAACGCTTGTGATGATGCCGTTTTCGTCAAACTCAACACGAAGCTTTGCGTTTTCAAGCAGAGCAGCTGTTGCAACAACCGAATCAAACTCTGCGTTCTTCTTGCCGAGTGCAAATACCTTGCAGCCAAATGCAGGCAGAGCCTCATCGGGTGTGAAGGTGATATAAAGCTCGCCGTCAACTGTTTCGAACGTGCAGGGAAGAGCCTTGCCGTCTGCACCAAGGGGCGCAAGCTCATCGGACTCAACCTTTGCGGTGATGGGCTGTGCGTTTTCACAGCTGAGAAGATTCCAGCAGATAAGGCTGTCGCCCTGTGTTTTGACCTGAGCGTTGAGTGCTGTGAGAAGCTCATCCTTGAGCTCGCCGTTCATCTGACGAAGCCGGGCATACTCTTTCTTACAGTCCTCAAAAACTTCGTGAATTGATGTACCGGGAAGAATATCGTGGAACTGATTTGTAAGCAGCATTCTCCACGCCTTTTCAATCTGCTCCTTCGGGTAGTCCGAGCCGAGAAGCTTGCCTGCGATAACGCTGAGCATCTCGTTACGCTCGATTGCGTACTCACCCTTACGGTTGTTCTTTTTAACAAATGCCTGGCTTGTGAAAGTACCTCTGTGGTTTTCGTAGTACATTTCACCGTTCCATACGGGCAGCTCATCCTTCTTCTGAGCAGTAACTGCAAAGAAATCGTCAACGTGGCCGATCTCCGCCTTGGGAAGGCCGGGGAAATTCTGAAGGCGTCTGCCGCGCTCAAGCATCCAGTTGGTCGGGCCGCCGCCACCGTCACCGTAACCGTACATCTGCATAGCGGTGTCAAGCTGCTCCTTGTTGTTGCACTCGCGGTCAGAGGTCATAAGCTCGGAAATGCTGAACACGCCGTTGTAGCCGGGGTGCATCATATGTGCCATAACCTGCGTGCCGTCATTACCCTGCCAGCGGAACATATTGAACGGGAACTTATTTGTATCGTTATATGAAAGCTTGGATGTGATGAAGTTTGTCATACCGCAGCGCTTGATGATCTGCGGAAGTGCCCAGGTGAAGCCGAAACAGTCGGGAAGCCAATATGTTTTGGAAACCTTGCCGAATTCGTTCTTGAAGAATTCCGTACCGTAGAGCACCTGACGGATGAGCGCCTCACCCGAAGCGACGTTTGTATCAGCCTCGACCCAAACGTTACCGCAGATATCCCACTGACCGTTGGCAACTTTCTCCTTGATTCTCTCATAAAGCTCGGGGTAATGGTCCTTCGTCATCTGGTAGAGCACAGCCTGGCTCTGACCGAAGGTCATTTCGGGGTACTTATCCATAAGCGTTACAACGTTTGAGAACGTACGTGCGCTCTTGCGGATACTCTCCTGCACTCTCCACAGCCACCCAACGTCGATATGGCTGTGACCCGTGAAAATAACTCTTGAGGTAGCGGACCACGGAATTTTTGCGAGCTGCTCACCGTAAAGCTTGCGTGCCTCGGCAATGGAAGCGCGCACTTCAGCCTCATCAAAATCGTAATCGACAACGTGAAGGCTGTCGTCAATTGCCTTATATACAAGTGACTTTATATGTTCATCCTTGATAAACTCGAGAGCCTGGAAAGCAACCTCAAGGTCATACCAATAGCCCTCGCAAGCCTCGTCGGGAGTCCAGACGTAGGCTGTGCTGAAGGTGTATTCCATACTCTTTGCGCCATCCATTGCCGGGTCACAAAATTCCATTGAGTTTACGGCGCCCTCAAGCTCGATGTTAAGCACGTCACCCTTGTTGAAAGTGTCGCCGAGCACGATTGTGCCGCGCTCAGGTGCATATTTTGACGATGAAACGGAGCCGCAGAATTTGCCGTTAACCTTTACAAGGGCTTCACCGCCGATAAAAAATTCGAGTCTGAGCTCTTTGCCTGCCATCTCTGTGGGCACTGTGAAAGAGGTGCGGAAAAAATGAGCCTCATCGTAGCCTGTGCTCCAATGGTCACCAAGGCTGATTGTTCCGATGTCGGGCTGCATTGTGTAAACGCCTGCCTCATACATACCCTGCTCGTGTGACCACACGGTGAGGTCTGCCTTATACAACGCATTGTACTTGCGAAGCTGGTTGTACATATCCTTAAGGACGCCGATTTTTGGTGTTAACATAAGCTTTGCTCCTTTATATGTGAATTTTTGGTTTGCGGTATGATTTGATTTTTTTCAAAATCATAATTTGCAAAAATCTGTTTTGCGTGATTTGCGTTTTTTCAAAACGCATTATTCTATTCGGTCTTACCGCCGGATGTCGCGGTAGTTGAACATCTTTACTCTTTTGCGTTTTTTGTTGCGGTTGATGTAGATATTTGCGCCGATAAAGAAGATAATGACAGCCACAGCAATAGCAGCAAAAATCTTGAAGCCTACTGTTTTTGTCAGGTCGCCGAGCTTACCGAAGATGAAAAGGAGAAGGCTCATCTTAACATCATCTGCAGCGACGAGCTTGATTCGTGCAATCTCCTCGTTGGCGTATTTTACAACAGCCTCACCTATCACGTCGCCCTTCTTGACGGGTGCTTCAACAGCATCGGGCATTGTTTCGGCAATCGGCTCAATTGATACGCTCGCCGAATCAACGTTATCGGGCACAAGTGCCACGCAATTTTCAGCAGGAACAAGCCTGAGGTGGTCTACCTTCCAGGAATATTTTACGTCGACAACGGAGATGATCTTTGTCGGCTCGGCAACGACCTTAAGCTTGATATTTTTAAATATCCAGTTGAGGATTGCCTTGCAGTCCATAAACGCAAAGTTTTCATCGTAGCCGTCTTTGTCATAATCGTAAAACGGGCCCCTCATCATAACAGCGATGTAGCTGTAGCCGTTTTTGGTGGCTGTGGTAACAACGCAGCGGCCCGCGTTTGTGGTCGAGCCCGTCTTGACACCCTTGATCTCGGGCACGTAATATTCTTCAAGGTTGCTCAGCTTCATCTTGTTGGTTGTGAGGATCGAGCGCTCCTCCTGAAGATTTGTTGCAGGAAGAGTATATTTTGATGTGTCAACGATCTCGTTGAAAACAGGGAAGGTCATAGCGTGCTTTGTGAAGAGCGCAACATCCTGAGCGCAGGAGTAGTGACCGTCCTCATCAAGACCGTGAGGGTTTTTGAACTGTGTGTTTTTGCAGCCGATACGCTTGACCGTATCGTTCATCATCTGAACAAAGGTTTCAATTGAGCCGCCGCCTATATAATCCGCAATGATCGTTGCCGCCTCGTTTGCGCTGGCAACAAGCAGACAGTAGAGCAGGCTGCGCATTGTTATCTCTTCACCCGGCTTGATGCCTGCCATTGAGCTGCCCGTGCCGTCAAGCATACGGATGCTCTCCTCCTTAACGGTAATGACCGTGTCAAGATTCGGGCAGTTTTCGAGCGCAACGATTGCCGTTACGACCTTTGTAATAGAGGCAGGTGCCGTACGCTTGAGTGAATCCTTCTCAAACAGCACCATGCCCGTATCAAGGCTGGCAACGTAAAAAATCTCTGTTTCGGTTTTAACCTGAGAGTTATAGAGCGCACTTGCACCGAGCGGTGCATACATTCCCAGAAAGAGGAAAACGCAGGATAAAAAAATTATCGCTTTTTTCATAGACAAAGCCTCACTGAATGTAGTATTATATATAAGCATCGGGTTTCCGTTGCAAAAATTTCTAAATAAAAATTTCTTAAAGGTGAATTTATGATTTACATAACCGGTGATACTCACGGAGATTTTGAGCGAATTGATTCGCTCAAGCTTAAAAAAGGTGATACGCTGCTCATCTGCGGCGATTTCGGATTTATATGGGACGGCAGCCTCAAAGAAGAGAAGATTCTCCGCCAGCTCGGCAAAAAGAAATTCAACATCTGCTTCATTGACGGCACTCACGAAAACTTTGAGCTGCTTGATGAATACGAGGTAGGCGTTTTCTGCGGCGGTAAGGCACGCAACATCTCGGGCAACCTCTATCACTTAATGCGCGGCCAGATATACTGCATCGAGGGCAACACGTTTTTCACAATGGGTGGCGGCGAAAGCCCCGACATTGACCTGCTTTTCGATAACGGTGCGTGGTCACGCCGCGAATTCCCCAGCACGCAGGAGCTGACCGAGGGCGCAGACAACCTCGAAAAGGTTGACTGCAAAATTGACTACATCATCACGCACGAGCCGCCCGCAAAAATCAAGAACTTTATGAAGCTCAAAACAGAGATGCCTGCAAGAATCACAGGCCTCAACGCTTACTTTGATGAGATGAGCAGACTTTGCGAATACAAGCGCTGGTACTTTGGCAGTATGCACGTTGATAAGCACATATCCACAACGCACATTGCCGTATTCAAAAAGGTCATCAACGTTGAAACGGGCGAAATCATAAAATAAATATTGCACCTTCAGCAGGGCTTTATGCTCTGCTGATTTTTTTTATCTGCCCCAGAATTTACGGTCGAGACTGCGGAACTGAATCGCACGGCTGATATGACGAACGTCAATATCGTCGCTTGAATCAAGGTCGGCAACAGTTCTGGCAACGCGTATAATTCTGTCATACGCTCTGGCAGAAAGACCGAGATTTTCGAATGCACGCTTGAGCATTTCCTCTGCCTTGGGTGTAACCGTGCAGAACTCCCTTGTTTGGGCAGGGGTCATTTTTGCGTTGCAGGTTGTGGAAGTGCCTGCAAAGCGTTTGCGCTGAATTGCCCTTGCGGCATCAACACGTTTTTTGATTTCGGCTGAGCTTTCAGCCTTTGTTTTTGCCGACAGATCATCGTAATCGACGGGAGGCACCTCAATATGAATATCAAGCCTGTCCAGAAGCGGGCCCGAAACCTTGTTGAGGTAGCGGCTTGCCGTTCCGTTTGAGCAGGTGCAGCGCTTTGTCGGGTGGCCGTAGAAGCCGCAGGGGCACGGATTCATCGCGCACACGAGCATAAATGAGCACGAATAGCTGACCGTACCTGCTACACGGGTGATATTTATAACGCCATCCTCCATAGGCTGACGCATTGCTTCAAGAGTTGTTTTTGCAAACTCGGGCAGCTCATCGAGAAAAAGAACGCCGTTGTGTGCAAGCGACATCTCACCCGGCCTAGGCAGAGTAGTGCCTCCGCCGCCCGAAAAGCCTGCGGGCGAAACCGTATGGTGAGGTGAACGGAAGGGACGCGAACGAATGAGCGAAACACCTGCAGGCAGCGTACCTGCAACGGAATGCACCTTGGTCGTTTCGATTGATTCCTCAAACGTCATATCGGGAAGGATTGAGGGCAGACGCTTTGCGAGCATACTCTTACCCGAACCGGGCGGGCCTATCATCAGCACGTTGTGTCCGCCTGCCGCGGCAACCTCAAGCGCAAACTTTGCCTCGTACTGACCCATAACGTCGCTGAAATCGGGTGTATCCGGCTCAAGCCCCTGCTCGGTGTAATTCTCCGCAACGGCAGGAGCAATCAGCTCCGTACCCCTCAGGTGAGCCAGCAGCTCAAAAACGTTGTTGACGGGGTAAACCGAAATGCCTTTTACAACACAGCCCTCGCCTGCATTGAGCGCAGGCACAAAGATCTCTTTTATTCCGTTTTGCTGTGCCTCAATTACCATAGGCAACACTCCGTTTATGCGGCGGATATCACCGTTGAGCGAAAGCTCACCGATAAAAGCCTTGCCGTCGAGCTTGCAGCGCAGCTGACCCGTGGCCTGAAGAAGCGCAACAAAAATCGGCAGGTCATACAGCGGCCCCTCCTTACGCTTATCCGCAGGGGCAAGGTTAACGGTAATTCTGCCGACGGGAAACGAAAGCCCTGCGTTTTTCATCGCAGAGCGCACACGCTCACGTGATTCACTTACCGCCGTATCGGGCAGACCGACAACGTCGAAGCGGGGCAGACCGCTTGAAACGTCTGCCTCGACCTCAACCATATACGTCGCCATGCCGAAAATACCGACACTGCTGACCTTTGAAAACATATAATTTACCTTCTTTAATGAACTGATTTTTCAATTCAAGTCTGAGGATCTATACAACTTTTTATCTCTGCTGTTTTAGCCTTAACCTCCTTTTGAAAGGAAGTGGCATTGCGAAGCAATGACGGAGGATTGTAAAACAAGAGCAACATGTTTCGTTTCATCGCTGTGCTTTTGTGCCTCTGCTAAATTGAGGCGAAGGATGCAACGGCACGTTGCTTATTTGTTTCACACAAACTTATCTCGTTTTATCGCTGTGCTTCTGTGTCTCAACTTTATTGGGGCATTGGATGCAACGGCACGTTGCTTATCTGTTTCGTACAAACTTATCTCGTTTTATCGCTTTACTTCTGTGCCTCAATTTTATTGAGGCATTGTATGCAACGGCACGTTTGCTTATCTGTTTCGCACAAACTTATCTCGTTTCATCGCTATGCTTCTGTGTCTCAATTTTATTGAGGCATTGGATGCAACGTCACGTTGCAGTTACTTTTGTCATTCGTTACAAAAGTAACCAAAAGAACTCTTGAAGTCATAAGCACTCCGCTACGGCTGACGGATTAAATTCCGCTCGGCTTAACGGAACACAAAGAGTGTGTTCCGTCACCACAACGGCTACTAAAGATATCTGAATTTCAGGCGTTCTCTGTCGCCTGCGGTGACAGCTCCCTTCAAAGGGAGCTCATTAAACCTCCTTTTGAAAGGAGGTGGCATTGCGAAGCAATGACGGAGGATTGTAAATTCAGAGCAACCTTTTTCGTTTCATCGCTGTGCTTCTGTGTCTCTGCTAAATTGAGGTATTGGATGCAACGGCACGTTGCTCACTTATTCTTCTGCTTGGAATACTTCATCTTATAAACGACGTGCATAATAACGGAATCAAGGCGGCTGATGTACTTGACAGCATCAAAAGCATCGGCAGCAAGATAAGCCTTACAGTTTTTGTCGACAACCATCTCAACAGCCTTTGCGTCATCCTCATCGGGACCGCAGCAGAGAGCTGTGCCGTCAGGCATAAAGACGGCGTTTCTGCCCTTGAGAGCCTTCACTGTGTCAGAGGTGCTCTTTGCAACGCGAACTGTTGTGCCTGCAATCTGAGCAAAGTCATCAAGCAGGGGTCTGAGAGCCTTGCCGCACTTCTTTGCAGCGCCCATAATATCGGGTGTGCCGGACTGAACGATAGCGTTGATATCCTTACGTGCAAGATATACGTCTCTGTGTACGCCTGCCATAGCGATTGTGCCCATATCGCCTCTGTCGGAGATGAGGAAGCCTGTTTCGGAGCCGTCATCACCTGTGAGGATGAAGTTTGAGCCTGCGCGTACAGAGGAATAGCAGACGGGCTTATTGGGTGTGCAGATGCTGTATTTCTTTGAAAGGTGAGTATAGCAGGCATCCTCAAGAGTCTGGGTAATGAGGAATGTATCATCGCTGTCCTTACCCATACATACAGCACCGTGGTTTGACATAATTACAGCCTTTGATTCGGGATACTGCTCAATAGCTGTGAACACGCCCTTCTTGAGCTTCTTCGTGCTGGGCATACCGTAGGCGGCAAGCGGCACGACCTTGCCGAGGATGCTTGCATAAGCCTCATCCTCAACGGGCATATCCTTGCCCATAACGCTGACAACGGAGGCATTGAGCTGATGAGTGTGAATGACAAAATTACACTCGGGGCGGAGAAGATATGCGGAAGCGTGAACGCCTTTTTCTGAAGAGGGCTTAACGTCACCCTCGTATGAGAGGTCGTCAATCTTTACAACAACAATCTCGTCGGGTGTAAGATCCTCATATGATCTGCCGCTGGGTGTGATAACAAACTCGTTTTCGCTGATTCGGCAGCTTACGTTGCCCCAGGTTCTTGCAATAAGACCTTTTTCAACAAGCTTTTTGCCTGCCTCAATAACTGCGAGTTTAGCCTGCATAATATCCATTTTTCTTTTCCGCCTTTCGTGGTTTTTATTGTAAAAATTTTAATTTTTATCCCAGAAGTGCGCCCTCAAGCTGAGGCTCGTCGAGCGTACCCATTTCGTTGAAGTAATAGTCGTAGATCTTCGCCGCAATCGGTGCCAGCGAGGAGCCGCTGCCCGCACCCTCAGCCGCAATGCAGATTGCAATCTGCGGATTGTCTGCGGGAGCATAGGTGATAAGGAAGCCGTTGTTTGTCGTAACGGTAACACCGTTTATCTTACGGTCAACCTGCGACGTACCTGTTTTTGCCGCCGCCGTAACGGGAAGATCCTTGAATGCGTATTTGCAGTAGCCTATCGTACCGACAAGCTCCATACCTCTGCGCACTGTGGTAAGCGTACTCTTTGAAATACCCGTTTCAAGGATTACCGTTCCGCCCGGCTCAAGCACGGTTTCGGTATAATCGGAGGTCTTTACTGTTTTGATAAAGTGAGGCTTGTACCTTGTGCCGCCGTTGGCAATTGTTGAGCAGTAGTTAACAAGCTGAACGGGCGAGAACATGCTGCCGCCGTTGCCGATAGCGTTCTGCAGGGTGAAGCCGGGCATCCAATCCTGCTTGATGGAGGCTCTGTACTCGGGGCTGTCAAGACGGCCCGTTGCCTCAGGCAGCTCAACACCCGTTTTTTCACCGAGGCCGAGAATTGAAGCGTACTCGTTTATCGTCTGGATGTCGGTACGCTCCGCAACGTTGTAGAAGAAGATGTTGCACGACTCGTTGATTGCAGAGACAACGTTCATCGTCAGATGCTCGTGCTGCTGCAAGCATTGGAAGCGGTGGTTGAGGTAGGTGTGAGCACGCGTACATCTGAAATAAGTATCGCTTGTGATGATTCCCTCTTCAAGTGCGGTAATAGCCGTACAGGGCTTGAAGGTTGAACCGGGTGAATATGTGCTCATCAGAGCTCTGTTCCACAGCGGTGAGTTTGTTGCCTGGCTCAGCTCCTTGTAATCCTGCGAAAAGGTTGAAACATCGTAGCCCGGGTATGAATAGCTGGCGAGAATCTCGCCGTTGTTAACGTCCTGAATTATAACTGCGCCCGCAGGGTCAACCATACTGTCCTCACGCAGACGCTCAAGTCCTGCGGAAAGTGCGTTGCGCGCAACGTCCTGCAGGTTTTTATCAACAGTAAGCACGACCGTGTCGCCCTGCTGCGGGTCAACGCTGTAATCCGTTGTAACGTTGCCGTCGGCATCGGTGCTGATAGTCTTGACACCGACCGTACCCTTGAGATAAGACTCCATCGCACTCTCTATGCCCTCTTTACCGATTATGGCGTTGAGTGCATACGGCTCGCCTGCCTCTTTCTTCTCCTTGTATTCCTCTGCGCTGATAAGGCCGACTCTGCCGAGGATATGCGGCATAAGCGAGCCGTCACAGTATTCGCGGTAGGAAACAATATCGACGTCAACGCCCAGGAAGAAATCGTTGTTCTCCTTTATCATCGCGACAACCTCGGTAGGCACATCGTCGGCAAAGGTGTAGGGCGAGCTGACGGAGAAAATCAGGCGCCTCATTCCGTAGCAGACGGAAGCAACCTTCCTTGCCTTGACCGGGTCAAAGGATTGCAGGTCGTACTTTTCAATCAACGCATCCATACAGTTCTGTGCGGTTGCGTAATTCTGAAGCTCAAGTATTTCGGTACGAAGCTCATCAATATCCTTTTCTCTGTCTGCCGCAAAGGCATAGGATCTGCCGTCCGATGCCACAACTATCGGGAGGCTGTCGATCCACTCAAGTCCCCTTTGCTCAAAAAGATCAATGAGCGCGCTGATTATCTGGTTACGCTTTCCCTGCTCCTTGGCGGAGGGGAAATACGAATAGTCAAAAATCAGCGAGTTACCCTGCCTGTTTGTAACAAGCGGATTACCGTTACGGTCCAGAATTTCACCGCGCGCACCCTCAACCTTGACGGTTTTGACCTTGATTGATGAGCCTGCGGCCTCATATTCCGCGCCGTCTATAACCTGGATCTTAAACAAAACTCCCGTAAATATCGTAAGCACAAGGCAGAGAGCGATAATCGCCGCCATACCTCGCGGAGTGTATTTGGATTTACGTTGCGTATCGCTCACCCCTTTGAATTTATTTCAGAAAATATTAATCAGAATGAAAGCTCATCGTTTTCCATAAGCTTGAATTTTTTCATAACCGCACGCACCGTGAAATAATAAACGGGCAGCGTGAGGATGTTGACAATTGCTGTAGGCAGATACCTTGCAAACAACATTTCGGCGCTGCCCTCCACTCCCCTTGCCGCCACAAAAATGAGCCAGCTGACAAAGAAGTAGAGTATGCTCCACAGCGTGCAGAGCAGAGATGCCGTGAGTAGGTTATTCATCATCAGATACGTCATCAGCAAACCGCACACAAAGCCAACCAACGCAAAGAAAAACGCATTAAAGCCGTCGCCTGCGCCTGCATTCATATCCCACAGTATGCCTGCAAACAGACCGTAGTAAAGTCCGTATACCTCACGCTCAAACATACCCAGAACTACGGTCAGCGGCAGAAGCGGCAGAAACCGTATGCCGAAAAAGGTCGGCAGCACGTCGGATATCTGGAGCACGCCAATCAGCAGCACCACAAGGAAGAAGAAGCCGCGGCGCATAATTTTCGGTTTATTTTCTTTCCACGCTTGCGGAATCATTTTCTTCTCTCTCCTTTTATATATCTTTTTTGCGATATGTGACCTGTCGGTCACTCGATATATTTTGTTTCACAAAATGCGATATAGGTTCATTACACTCACCTGCGATATGATATAAATCCCCTCACGCGCCGCAGCGCATATCGTGTTGCGAAGCAACATATCGAACCGAAGGTATATCTCAAATCCCGTAAGGGATTTATATCGCTGACAATTTCTTTGAAAAAAGAAATTGTCAATTGGTATCGGCTACGCCCATACCTCTGAAATCGGTAATTACAAAAACGTCACGCAGCTGAGAAAAATCAACCTGCGTATTTACAACTGCGTAAGCCGAGATGTTCGTTGTATCGTCCTTAACCTCGCCGACAACGCCGATAATCAGGTCTGCCGGATATTTACCGCCGTTACCTGAGGTGCAGACAATGCCGCCGGGGGCAACAGAAGTGGAGCGCACAAGACCTGCAAGGCGGCACTGACCGTTCTTTGCAAGCTCATAGGTTGTATCCACATAGCTTGCCTCACGGGTGCGCACCTCGTAAGCCGAAACGCTTACAACCGGGTTGAGAATTGTATTTACAACGCAATAAGTCGGCGCAGTTTTCACCACTACGCCGACGAGATATTTGCCGTATATTACGGGATTATTGACACGGACACCGTCCAATTCACCCTTATTGAGCGTAAAGGACCCACACGCATCCGTTCCGTCCATACCGATGACAGATGCGCTTGCAAATTTGAAATCTTCGTGTTCTTCCTTCAGCTCAAGGAATTCAGCGTACAGAGCAAGCTGCTGTTTTGTTTTTTCGTAATCAACCATTTGTGACTGCGACTGAGCAAGTTGTTCTTCAAGCTCCTTCACACGCTCAGCATAGCTGGCGGCAGAGCGGAAATAGACAGAAAAATCCTCCACGCTGTCCGCAATTGCGGCAGATACTCTCTGCAGCGGTGAAAAAACCGTGCCGAACACCGTCGATGCGGGTGACGCGCTGTTTTCTGTTGCCGCAGCAAAAACTATACCGAGAAGCAAAATAACAAAAACGCCTACAAAGCCTTTGAAACGTGAGCTTTTAAAAAAGCTTCGCATTGCTTACTTACCTCTTTTTCTTTTTCTGGCCGCTGAGTGTGCCGAGTGCATCGTTCTCAAGGCAAATACCCGTGCCGTCAACAACGCAGTCAAGCGGATTCTGTGCAATGTGAACGGGCATCTTTGTTTCAATCTCGATAAGTTTGTCAAGGCCTCTGAGAAGTGCGCCGCCGCCTGTGAGCATAATGCCGTGGTCGATGATATCGGCTGCAAGCTCGGGCGGAGTTTTCTCGAGTGTTGAACGGATAGCGTCGATAATCTGGCTGACGGGATCAGAAAGAGCCTCACGGATTTCCTCGCTGGTTACCTCAACGTTCTTGGGCAGACCGTCCATAAGGTTACGGCCCTTGACGTTCATTGCGCCCTCGCCCTCGTAAGCGTATGCGGAGCCGATGCGGATCTTAATATCCTCAGCTGTACGCTCACCGACAAGCAGATTATATTTTTTCTTGATGTAAGCGATGATTGCTTCGTCAAAATCGTCGCCTGCAACCCTTGCAGAACGTGAAGTAACGATATCACCGAGTGAAAGAACGGCAACCTCTGCAGTACCGCCGCCGATATCAACAACCATGCTGCCCGTTGCCTCACTTACGGGAAGACCTGCGCCGATTGCTGCAGCCATAGGCTCTTCAATAAGTGAAACGTATTTTGCACCTGCGGAGCGTGCAGCATCGTGAACAGCTCTGCGCTCAACCTCTGTAACGCCCGAGGGAATACAGATCATAACTCTTGCCCTGTTGAAGGGTGAACCGCTGATTGCACGCTTAATGAAAGCCTTGAGCATATCTGCAGTTACGTCAAAGTCAGCAATAACGCCGTCCTTAAGAGGACGAACAGCCGTGATTGAGCCGGGTGTACGGCCGATCATTTCCTTTGCCTCTGCGCCGACGGCAACAACTCTGGGGGGCTGAGTGCGTACGTCAACGGCAACAACGCTGGGCTCTCTGATGACAATGCCCTTACCCTTTACGAATACGAGGGTGTTGGCAGTGCCGAGGTCAATTCCGATATCCTGTGAGAAAAGCATAATTTATTACTCCTTACTTTTAGATTCTGTACTCAATTGTGTCAAGAACTGCTTTGAAATCGAACGTGCCTTTGTTTGCATAGTCTACGTACGTGCAGTTAAAGCTCATAAGGCCTGCGCCGACCTCGATGCAGTAGATTTCCATATATCCGGGTGTGTCACCTGCTATTTCAAGAACAAGCTTTTCGGCATCACGTCCCGCGATCTGTACCTTTGTGCGTGTGATCTCAGCTGTAATACCAAAAACCTTTTCAAGCTTTTCCAGTTCTGCGTCAACGGTGACCTTCTGCTCGCCTTTTTCAACGTCGGGCTCAATGTATGAGTAGTCGATCTGTAAGCCTTCGTCAACGTTCTTGAGCATGATCTTGAAATTACCGATATTCTCCCAGCCCTTGGGGCACTTCATTGTGAACTGCTGGCAGGAGATCGTCTTGCCGTCTTCAAGGTATGCGGGGAATGAAACGGGATGAGTCTGCTCTTCACCCTGTGCGTCTGTAACCTTCCAGAGAAGATTTCCGCTTTCATCAACAACGGTAACACCGTCTTCGTCCGTTACGAGCTCATAAGCATCGTCGCCTGCTTCCTTGCGGTAGTAGATCTTGCCGCCCTCTTCGTAGATAAGAGTGTTTTCATCAACCTTTTTGCAGGCTGTAAACACGGTAACTATTGATGCGAGAGCCAATAAAACCGCGCAGGTTTTGATGATGTTTTTCTTCATA
Organism: Acutalibacteraceae bacterium; assembly: GCA_045606785.1. Classification (GTDB taxonomy): domain Bacteria; phylum Bacillota; class Clostridia; order Oscillospirales; family Acutalibacteraceae; genus UBA8612. The sequence continues at coordinate 14,655 of JAZUSN010000009.1, forward strand.
TTAATAATACTTCCTTTCGCAGTATATTATTTATATTTATACAGATACGAGTATAGCATTATAAATATAAGTTGTCAATGAGTGATATATAAAAATAAGCCGCATTTTATCCGCATCTTTCACATTGTTTTTTTTCTCGAATATTAAAGATTTCGGGCGGCTGATAGCCGCCCCTACTTGATTATTGTTTATTTCACGGCAATTTAACAAAAACAAATAAAAAAACCTGCAGCCCGTTGCTGAGCTGCAGGTAAAAAACAATGTTATTTTTATCAGTCGCTTGTGTAGGGAAGAAGAGCGACGTAGCGTGCACGCTTGATAGCTGTTGTGAGCTCTCTCTGGTGCTTTGCGCATGTGCCTGTTACACGACGGGGAAGAATCTTGGATCTTTCCGATGTGAACTTGCGAAGCTTGTTAACGTCCTTGTAATCGATGTACTCTGTCTTTTCAACACAGAAGGTGCAGACTTTTCTGCGGCCTTTTCTGTTGGGACGTCCGTTATTTCTCTCGTATGCCATGATGTTATTTCCTCCTTATAGATTCTTAGAACGGGAGTGAATCGTCATCGTCCTCAATGGACTCGAAATCACCCATACCGCCTGAAGCATATGTTGCAGCCGGAGCTGCGGGAGCTGCAGGCGCAGCGTTCTCGTAGGGGCGGTTGCCGCCCGTTGTGCCGCTTTCTGCCTTGGAGCCGCAGAAACTGACGTTATCTGCAACAACCTCGACAGCTGTACGCTTGTTACCCTGCTTATCCTCATAGCTGCGGGTCTGGATAGAACCCTGAACAGCAATCATCGAGCCCTTGCGGAAATAACGGCTGACGAACTCAGCAGTCTGTCTCCATGCAACGATGTCGATGAAATCTGCCTGACGCTCTTCACCCTGGCGGACGAAGCTGCGTTCAACAGCAATGCGGAATGAGGTAACGGAAATTCCTGAAGTAGTGGTACGGAGTTCAGGATCAGCAACAAGGCGACCCATTAAAACTGCACAGTTAAGCATTGCGGTTTTCCTCCTTACTATTACTTGCGGATGATCATTGTACGAAGAACACCGTCAGTGATCTTAAGTACACGGTCAAGCTCTGCCTGGAACTCGGGAGCACTCTGGTAGTTTACAACTGCGTAGAAGCCCTCTGTCTCGTCGTTGATTGCATACTCGAGCTTACGCTTACCCCATACATCAACGTTGTCGACAGTGCCGTTTGCTGCGATCATCTCCTTGAATTTCTCGAGAAGTGCGTTTGCACCCTCCTCGCCGTTAGCGACTGAGAAAACCATCATGATCTCATAATTGTAGCTTGCTGACATTGTTTTGCACCTCCTTATGGTCTTTGGCCTCAGGTCTTCCTGCCTGAAGCAAGGATTTGCCGCTTACATAGTGCGGCAACATCGGATTATAGCAGAATTCAACAAAACTGTCAAGCTTTTTTTGTACATATTTTTTCGTTAAATTCCACCCTTGCGTATTAAGCACGAAAAAATTGACCTTGTCAAGTGAAAAAACGATATTTTTCGGCAAAAAAACAATTTTCGTTAAAAGCTACAAATTTACGGCTAAAATATCTCCAATAATTTTTTTGTGAATTTTTTTGAAAATTATCACCTAAACGCATTGAAAAAAGGCCTGTTTTACACTACTTATGGGAGGCTTTTTTTTGAGCGATTACTAGATGTTGTTCAAAATTTGCCTCACTTCACAAAGTTGAAAAGGAGGCCGAGATATGGTATACTCGTATGGTCTGTACGGAAGTAACAACAGACCATATAACGACTACTATCTCAACTGCGGTTTTCGCAGTGTATATAGTAAAAACTCTACTGAAAAAAAACAGAAAAGAAAGGAAGTGGACAAAATGGATCTCGTTTACCAACTCTGGGAAAACGTAAAAGCAGACTTAAAAAACAACACATCAGAAACTTTGTATTCAGTCTGGTTTCATGAGCTTGCACTCGATTCCTTTGGCGGCGATTCCGTTGTGCTGACGGATGACCCTTTCCGTTGCAAGATTATCAACGATAAATTCATACCTCTGCTTGAAGAATCATTTGAAAGAGTTTTGGGCTTCAGAGTAACAGTAACAGTAATGCCCAAACAGGAAAAACCCAAGGAAGAAGAAAAAATCACAACCACAGCAACCACCAGAGAATACGTAGTATCCGAAGGCAGCGAATGTACCTTTGACAATTTCATCGTCGGTAACTCAAACAAATTTGCTCACGCTGCCGCTCTCTCAGTAGCATCCGACCCGGGCAATACATACAACCCGCTCTTCATTCACGGCAATTCAGGACTTGGCAAAACCCATCTTCTCAACGCGATCTGCAATGAGATACTCAAAAATAATCCCGATGCATACATCATATACGTACGCAGCGAAGACTTTATGAATGAACTTATAGATTATCTTCAAAATAAAAAAGATACATCTGTATTCCATAATAAATACCGCAATGCAGACGTACTTCTCGTTGACGACGTTCAGTTCATTGCAGGCAAGCCCTCAACTGAACTTGAATTTTTCCATACCTTTGAAACACTCATCAAGGCAAAGGCACAGATCGTTCTCACCTCAGACCGTCCGCCGAAAGAAATGGCGACTCTTGAGGAAAGACTTCGTAACAGATTTGAAAGCGGTCTTCTTGCAGATATTCAGCCGCCCGACCTTGAAACAAGAGTTGCAATCATTAACAGCAAGGCAGATTCACTCGGTCTTTCAATAACTCCTGCGCTTGTTCTCTTTATGGCAGAAAAAATAAAGAACAATATCCGTCAGCTGGAGGGCGCAGTTAAAAATCTTAAAGCGTATATAGACCTCGGCGAGCCCATGAACCTTGCCACTATTCAGAAGGCTATACGCGATATATTCAGCGAGGGTGACCCGACACCTGTTCTTATTGATAAAATTATAGACGAAGTTGCACGCACCTACGGAGTTACTGTTGCAGATATCAAGAGCAAAAGGCACGATGCAAAATTTGTATTTCCAAGGCACGTTGCAATGTATATTATCCGCGAGCTTACACCTCTTACAAATAAAAAGGTTGCAGAGCTTTTCGGACTGAGCGACCATTCATCCGTAATGTATGCATACAGAAGAATTACGACAGAAAGAGAAAAAAATTATTCTCTCAAGACGATCGTGGCAGACATTATCAAGAATGTTAAGGAAAACTGAAGCAAAAAATTTTCCACACTTTTCTTCACTTTTCACATTGCTTTTTTCACATCTTCCCCAATATTACTTTTCACGTGAAATTGGTGAAAAACTTTTCATAAAATTTTCACATTCAAAAACATCGGTTTTCATTGAAGCGTCAACGTTTGTGCGGTTTTTCCACAGGTTTCACGTGCCCTACTGCTACTACTAAATAATCATTTATTATGTTTATCTTCCGGAGGCTGATAAAGATGAAAATTTATTGCGATACCGCTGTACTCAGCGAAGCGTGCTTAAACGTTCAGCGAGCAGTTTCAAACAAAACCACAATTCCTGCAATTGAAGGTATACTTATTAAAGCAATAGGTAATGAGCTTCTTCTTACAGGCTATGATCTTGAGGTTGGTATCACAACTTCAATTCCCTGCCGCGTTGTTGAGCAGGGTGCAATTATACTCAACGCCAAGATTCTCTGCGACATCGTACGCAAGATTCCCGGTGAGCAGGTATATATCGAAACTGATGAGAGACTTCTTGCTACAATCAGAGGCGGTGAGGCTGAATACTCACTTATCGGTATTGACGGCAATGAATTCCCCGAGCTTCCCACAGTCAGCGGCGGCTATCCCGTTGTGCTTGAGCAGAAGCTTCTCAAGGATATGGTCCGTCAGACTATTTTTGCAGTTGCAATTAACGACAGCAAGGTTGTTCACACGGGTGTTAAGTTTGAGGTAACACAGAATCTTATCCGTCTTGTTGCTGTTGACGGCTCACGTCTTGCAATGAGAACAGAGTCAATCAACTATATGGGTGACGATATAAGCTTTGTTGTTCCTGCTAAAACTCTCAACGAAGTTACAAAGCTTATTGATGAAGATGAGGAAACTGTTTCTCTCGGAATCGGCAAGCGCCATATAATTTTTGAAATCGGCAATTATAGCATTGTTTCACGTCTTCTTGACGGTGAATTCTTAAACTATAAAAATGCTATTCCTCCCACGTGCTCTTCAACCGCTGTTGTCAAAACACGCGAGATGATAGAAAGTATTGACAGAACAAGCCTTATTATTACAGATAAATTCAAGAGCCCTGTCAGATTTATTTTTGATAAGGATATTGTAAGAATCTCATCTGTTACCGCTCTCGGTACGGCTAATGACAGCTTCCCCTGCAAATACGAGGGCAATAAGGTTGAAATCGGCTTTAACAACAAGCTTCTTCTTGACGCACTCAGAGTATGTGATGCTGACGAGGTCAAGATAGAGCTTAACAGCGGCTCTGCTCCGATTCTTATTCTGCCGACACAGGGAGATAATTTCCTCTTCCTTATTCTGCCGATGAGATTTAAAAAGGACTGATAATCAATGGCAATAAAAATCAAAGCAAGAGTTAAAGAAAAGCCTGTAAAGGAAATTTTTATTGATACCGAATATATTCGCCTTGATGCTGCACTCAAGCTTGCTGACGCCGTTCAAAGCGGCGGTCACGCAAAGGTTGTGATTCAGGACGGTGAGGTTAAGGTAAACGGTGAGGTTTGCACAATGCGCGGCAAGAAGCTTCGCGAGGGTGATACTGCAAGTGTGCCCGGCCTTAATATTGTTGTTAGAAAAAGATAACACAAAGAGGGTAAAATCATGGTTAGAGTAATGTCTTTTAATCTCAGATGTGCAAACGTCGGTGAGCGTCAGCAATGGGACAGAGTTGACGATTGCATCAAAACGATTGTCGATTCGGGCTGTGAGCTGCTCGGTGTTCAGGAGGCCACACCCGAATGGATGGCTGACCTTACAAAAAATCTTACCGATTGGGACTATATCGGTATAGGCCGCGGTGACAGAAAAGGCGGCGAAAGCGAATACAGCTCAATTTTCTATAAAAAAGACCGTTTTGAGGTAATTGATAGCGGCAATTTCTGGTATTCCGATACACCCGATGTTATGTCACCCTGCTGGACTTCATATCATCACCGTATCTGCACCTGGGGCATTTTTTACGATAAAAAAGAGGATAAGAAATTTGTTCATTTCAACACTCATATGGACTGTGATTTTGATCTGATCTACAAAAGTATTCCTATCCTTCGTGAAAGAATAGAAAAATTTATAAAGGATTATCCTCTTTCCTGCTCAGGTGATTTCAATTCCTTCCAGAACGGCAGAGAATACAACGAAATTATAAAATTTCTGCGAGATTCTAAGTTTGTTGCGCCCGATTCTATGGAAAGCCAGACCTTCCACGGTGACGAGCCGACTAAACACGGCACGGAGATAATTGACTACATATTCATCAACGATAAGGTAAAAGCATATAAGTACAGAGTGCTCAACGAAAAAATCAACGGCAACTATGCCTCCGACCACTTTGCAATTTATGCCGACCTTGAGTATCTTTCATAATTGACAAAAGGTAAAAAAAGAGAGCTTTCGACGCAAAATCGAAAGCTCTTTTTTTATTCTTCGTTATTCTTTTTTGAAAGCTCTGCTTTGCCCTCGGGTGTGTCGCGGTAGTAGTAGGTTTTTGTTTCCTTATGCTCTGTTGATTCCCATACTTCCTTTGCAACGGGTGCCCATTCTTCGGCAAACTTTCTGCATTTTGCGCAAAGGTCCTCTGCCGATTCCCGGTCAATAAGGTCTGTCGATTTTGCACCGGTCTCTTTTACTATTTTGCAAAGATAATCGGGGTTTTCAAGCATCGGACAGGGGCGCATATGGTTATCGTTAAAGGGCTGATTTTTATAGAAAGACATAAACAGAGGATTCTGCAATGCCTCAAGAAGCGTATGAGTGCGGATATTTGAATCAGAGAAGTGAATAAAAACGCAGGGCTCAATATCACCGGCAGAGTTGACGTGGAAATAGTTTCTGCCGCCTGCAATACAGCCTCCTACATATTCGCCGTCACCCTGGAAATCCATAATAAACATTGACTTGCCTGTTTTGGAGTTACGCAGGTCACGTACACGCTTGTACATATATTTTCTCTGCTCGGGGTCGGGAATAAGCTCGGGGATTGCACCCTTGCCAAGAGGCATATAGTTGAAATAAAGGCCGAACATAACGCCTTTTTCAATCATATAGTCAAGGAATTCATCGCTTGTGACGGAATAGATGTTTTTGCTTGTGTAGCAAACGGAGATGCCGAACATACAGCCGTATTTCTTAAGCAGCTCCATAGCCTCGATCGAGGTCTTATATGCACCGTCGCCTCTGCGGAAATCGTTGCTCTCTTCATCGCCCTCTATGCTGATTGCAAGTGCGAGGTTGCCTATGCGCTTTAATTCGTCGCAGAATTCCTGGTCAACGAGCGTGGCGTTTGTGTAAGCGAGGAATGCACACTGCGGGAATTTTTCACAGAGCTTGAGAATCTCCTTTTTGCAGATAAGCGGCTCACCGCCCGTGAACATATAAAGGTGTGTGCCAAGCTCACGTCCCTGCTCAACAATTGACTCCATCTCTTCGTATGTGAGCCTGAGCTTGTGGCCGTATTCTGCCGACCAGCAGCCCTTACACTTGAGATTGCAAGCGCTTGTGGGGTCGATAAGTGTGATGAAAGGAATATTGCAGTGATATTTCTCTCTGTTTTCTCTTACTGTCTTAGTACCTGCGGCAACACCGAGGCCCAGAGCAAGACCCATATTATTCAGCACATTGGGATCAAGATCTCTGATAGCGCGCAAAAGCAGCTGAGAATATACATTCTCGGGGTCTGCGGCACCCTCACGGATCTTATCAAAATTTTTGGAGGGGAAAACCGTGCCTGCAAAACGCTGCACAGAATCAACCAGCTTGACAAGATTATCCTGAGGATTTTTCTTGATATATTTAATTGATTGCTCGAGCACTGCACTTGCGGCAGCTCGCTGTGCTTTTTCTTTGATAGTCATAGCCGAGGGATTACTCCTTTTCAGAAAGTGGTATACGGATATACTTACACTAATACTTATCCATTCTATCACAAACAAAATAAAAAGTCTACAAAAATAAATTATTCTTTTAAAGAATAATTTATTTTTGTATTTTTAAGCCTGATTAAATTTTTACTTGAAAAACAGACGGCTTTACACTATAATTATTATTTGTATAATTCTGTTTAAATATAGGTGAAAAATGTGAAAAATTCATCGACGGTTGCCGCAATTTCAACACCGGTTGCCGCAGGAGGCATAGGCGTTATCCGAATTTCGGGTGAAGATGCAATTAAAATAGCGGCAAAGGTATTCAGACCGAGCGGTAAAAAGAATATTGAGCAGATGAAGGGCTACACAGCTGCACACGGCACCGTAACAGACGGTGATAAGACGATTGACGAGGCTGTGCTGCTTATTTTCCGTGCACCTCACAGCTATACGGGTGAGGATGTTGCCGAAATTTCCTGCCACGGCGGTGTTTATGTTGTCAGCCGTGTGCTTCGTGCCGTGCTTTCAGCAGGTGCTCAGCCTGCTGCACCGGGCGAATTTACTAAGAGAGCTTTTCTTAACGGCAAGCTCGACCTTACAAAGGCAGAGGCTGTTATGAATCTTATATCTGCCCAGGGTGAGCAGAGTGCAGGCGCCGCTATGACGGCGCTTGAGGGTGCGCTGAGCAAAAAGATCATTGCCGCCGCACAGACACTTATCACCGATTCTGCCTATCTTGCCGCCTGGGTTGATTATCCCGACGATGAGATTGAAGAAATTTCGACCGATAAGCTGCTTGCAGACTACAGAGAAGTTTTATCGCAGCTTGAAATGCTGCTGAATAACTATGATGCAGGCAGAGCAATCACGCAGGGCGTTGATACGGTTATTGCAGGTAAGCCAAATGTCGGTAAATCTACTCTGATGAATTTCCTTGCAGGCTTCAGACGCTCAATTGTAACCGATATTGCAGGCACAACGCGCGATGTTGTTGAGGATACTGTAAGGTTAGGCAACGTTGTGCTTCACCTTGCAGATACTGCAGGAATACGTGAAACGGGCAACGAGGTAGAAAAAATCGGCGTTGATTTTGCAGTTGACAGAGTTGAACGTGCTTCACTTGTGCTTGCCGTCTTTGATTCATCCCGCCCGTTTGACAGTGAGGATAAGGCGGTTATAGACCTTTGCAGGGGTAAATGCGCCGTTGCGATAATTAATAAGGATGATCTTGACCCGAAGTTTGATAAAACTCAGCTTGACTGCTTCAGACATCAGGTATATATCAGCGCAAAGGATGGCACGGGCGCAGACAGACTTGCTGCCGCCGTTGAAAAGGCACTCGGCACAGACAGCGTTGATACCTCAGCCGCTTTGCTTGCAAACGAGCGACAGCGCCTTTGTTGTGAAAAGGCTGCAGAATGCCTCAGAGAAGCGATTGATGCACTCGAGATGAATATAACGCTCGATGCCGTAACAGTCAGCACAGAGTGCGCAATAACCGAGCTGCTGACACTCACGGGTGAAAAGGCAACGGACGCGGTTATAAACGAGGTTTTCTCACGCTTCTGCGTAGGAAAATAATAATCTGTGAATTGCAAAATATATTTTTGCATGATTTGCGTTTTTAACGCATTTAAATTTATATAAATATAGAAGTGAAGTTATGAAATATTTTGCGGAAGAACTTGATATAGCAGTAATAGGCGGCGGACATGCAGGAATTGAGGCGGCGCTGGCTTCGGCGCGCCTTGGTTGCAAGACTATGATTTTTGCAATCAACCTGGATTCTGTTGGCAATATGCCCTGTAATCCGTCAATCGGCGGCACGTCAAAGGGTCACCTTGTGCGTGAGATTGATGCTCTCGGCGGTGAAATGGGTATTGCCGCAGACAAAAACACCCTGCAGACACGTATGCTCAACACGGGTAAGGGTCCTGCCGTTCACAGCCTGCGTGCACAGATTGACAGACGCGGCTACTGCGCATATATGAAAAACGTTATGGAAAATCAGCAGAATCTGCAGCTCAGACAGGCAGAAATAGTATCGCTCACGCGTGATGAAAACGGACTCTGGCATCTTCTGACAAGGCTTGAGGCTGAATATACGGCAAAATGCGTTATTCTTGCAACAGGCACCTTCCTCGGCGGCAGAATCTTTGTTGGTGATGTTTCGTATGACAGCGGCCCAGACGGAATGTTCCCGGCAACCGAGCTTGCGCAGTCGCTTAAGGATCTCGGCTTGCAGCTGCGCCGCTTCAAAACCGGCACACCGCCCAGACTTAACCGAAACAGCATTGATTTCAGCGTAATGGAGCCTCAGTACGGTGATGAACACAAGGTGCCGTTCTCTTTTGCTTTTGACGGCGAGATAAATAACACAGAGGCTTGCTACGTTACCTATACAAATGATAAGACAAAGCAGATAATTCTCGATAATCTTCACCGCTCTCCCCTTTACGGCGGCAAAATTGACGGCGTAGGCCCGAGATATTGCCCGAGTATTGAGGATAAGATCGTACGCTTTGCGGAAAAGGAGCGCCATCAGCTCTTTGTTGAGCCCTGCGGCGCAGACACGCAGGAGATGTACCTGCAGGGTCTTTCCTCATCTCTGCCCGAGGATGTTCAGCTTGAATTTCTGCACACTATCCCCGGCCTTGAGCACGCGCAGGTAATGCGCACGGCTTATGCAATCGAATACGACTGCGTTGACCCGCTTTCGCTTCGTTCAAGCCTTGAATTCCGCGATTTTGACGGACTTTACGGTGCAGGTCAGTTCAACGGCTCAAGCGGCTACGAGGAGGCTGCGGCACAAGGTCTTGTAGCAGGAATCAATGCCGCACGCAAAATAAACGGTCAGGCGCCTGTAATTCTTGACCGAGCAGGCAGCTATATCGGCACGCTGATTGATGATCTTGTTACAAAGGGCTGCACAGACCCTTACCGTATGATGACATCACGCTCAGAATACAGACTTTTGCTTCGCCAGGACAATGCAGACCGCAGGCTTACCCCCTTAGGCAGAGAAATAGGTCTTATTTCCGATGAACGTTGGGAGAGCTTCAACAAAAAGCTTGAGCTTATTGAGCAGGAGTCTGAAAGAGTCCGTAAGGCTGTTATTCACCCGTCTGCCGAGTTAAACAGTATGCTTGTTTCACGTGAAACATCTGCGTTGAACATCGGTGTGCGTATGGTTGAGCTGCTCAAGCGTCCCCAGGTAAGCTATGCAGACCTTGCTCCCTTTGACACAGACAGGCCCAATCTGCCTTATGAAGTATTTGAGCAGGTTGAAATTTCAATTAAATATGAGGGTTATCTCAAGCGGCAAGAGGCTCAGGTTGCCGAAATGCGCCGCCTTGAGGTCAAGAAACTGCCGGAGGATATAGATTATTCAAAGGTTGTGGGCTTAAGGCTTGAGGCAATCGAAAAGCTGAACAAGGTACGCCCCGAAAACATCGGCCAGGCTTCACGAATCAGCGGTGTCAGCCCTGCGGATATATCGGTGCTTCTTATTAGATTACAAGGAGAATAATGCTTTATGGCTATGATAGATTTAAAACTTCTCAAGGAAGAGGCTGAAAGGCTCGACGTTATGCTCGACGAAACAGCACTCAACAACTTTGATCTGCTCGCACAGATGCTTGTTGACTGGAATAGCAGAATCAATCTGACAGCTATTACAGATCCGTTCGGCATCGTTTACAAGCATTTTGCCGATTCACTCACGGCTCTTGCCGCAGTTGATGTGCCGCGGGGCGCAAGCTTTGTTGATGTCGGCACGGGCGGCGGCTTTCCCGGGCTTCCCCTGCTGATTGCACGCCCCGACCTCAACGGTGTGCTTCTCGACAGCACAAAGAAAAAGCTTATGTTCGTTGATTATTGTCTCAATAGGCTCGGTTTAAACACAAGCGGTCAGACCTTACATATGCGCGCTGAAGAGGCAGGAATCAAGCTTCAGCTTCGCAATCACTTCGATTTCTCGTTCTCACGCGCTGTTGCAAACCTGCGCGACCTTTCCGAATATTGCCTTCCCCTCACAAAGGTCGGCGGCACTTTTGTTGCCCTCAAGGGTGCAAAGGCACAGGAGGAGATCGAGGAGGCTAAGGAGGCTATCAGAATTCTCGGCGGCGAGATAGTTGACGTGAAGAAGCTTTTCCTCAGCGATATGGGCGAAAGAAACATTGTTGTTATCAAGAAAAGTTCGCCAACACCTCCCAAATATCCTCGTGCTTCGGCAAAAATTGCAAAAGAACCGCTCGGAATGCCCAAAAATTAACGGTTTTACGCACTTTTCTGTCGTACTGTTTTGCTGGACATGCTCCTGCTTTTCTGCTACCATCGTGGCAGAAGGCAGGAGCATTCTTCATTTTCACGGAAAGGAAAAGCTACAGATGAAGCAAAAACGACAGATTGCAGGGCAGATAATCCTCATCGAGCAGGATATTATTGTGCCGAACCCAAACCAACCGAGGCTGAGGTTTGATTTTGACGAGCTGAACGGACTTGCCGAAAGCATACGCAACAACGGCTTACTTCAGCCGCTGACCGTCAGACCTGCTGAGGATGGCAAGTTTGAGCTGATTGCAGGTGAACGCAGGCTGATTGCCGCACGTATGGTCGGCCTTTCAAAGATACCCTGCATCCTTATGGACATAGATGATGAAAAATCCGCCCTCTTTTCGCTTATCGAAAACATTCAGCGGCAGAATCTCGGCTTCTTTGAGGAGGCTATTGCCATAAACAAGCTTTCAAAGGATTTCGGGCTCTCCCGTGAGGCTATATCAAAAAAGCTCGGCAAGGCACAGTCCACAATCGCCAACAAGCTCAGACTTCTCGGGCTTACCGAAGAAGAACAGCAGAAAATCGTCAAGGAAGGGCTTACGGAGCGACATGCACGTGCCCTGCTGCGGCTCGATGACAGTAAATTGCGCTTAAGGGCACTCAACATTATTGCGGACAAGCACCTCACCGTTGCTGAAAGCGAGCGTATGATTACACAGATGCTCTGCAGAAAAAAGAACAGCCGACGCATCCCCTTGAGCAGTATCCGCGACGTAAGGCTCTTTGTAAATACACTTAACCATGCTGTCGATACAATCCGCAGGGCCGGCATTGATGCTGATTCCGTCAAAAGCGAAACCGAGGAATACATAGAGTACGTTGTCAGAATTCCTAAACAACCGGGGACAACCCCTGTGCTCAAAGCCAAGGCGCAGGCGGTTTCCATATAAAAGGTTTCGGCTGCACGAAACCGACCCATATCTTTCTCTTTCACACCCCACATCCGGCAAGGGAGCAGGCGTTTTACGTCTGCTCCTTTGTCCTTTCCTGCAATTGTTTCACGTGAAACAGCATAAGATGCTTTTCATTCGCCTCAATAAAATTGATTTGTACAGGAATAGAGATAAAACGAGAAAAGTGTAATTTCTTCATTCACCTTTCATTCGCCTCAATAAAATTGATTTGTACAGGAAAAGTGATGAAACGAAAGAGGTCTTATGCTTTCATTCACCTTCCATTCGCCTCAAAGAAGTTGATTTGTGCAAGGATAGAACGAGAAAAGATATGTATAACAACACAATGCAAGCATATAAATATTATCATAAGCATCCAAATATATTATTTTCATTAAATATTCAATTTTTGCCGTCAACAAGGCGTTTCCATTCGGAATACATAAATCGAAGTCACACAAAGAAAAACGTCTCACAAGGAATATTACGACGCATTGCGGCTATCTGCAATTCGGGCTCATTTGCTGATTACAACAGGCAGCTGCCCCGTCTGATTTATTTATGGTGTATGCTGTGGTTTCCGTTGTCCGGCTGAGCCTTTGTTTTTGTTACCGTTTGTAATTTTTGTCCCAAAGCCCGCAAAGCTTGATTCTGCGCGGTTTTTGCTTTTTCGAGCTGTTTTGCGGCTTGTAAAAATGTCATTTTATGTCAATTATAATTCTCAAAATGATATTAAAAACCCATTTTGACACCAATTTGTAACCATTTGTAACTTTTTAGATTTTTCACAAAAAACCGGGGGTGGCGGTACGGACGGGGTGGCGGTAAAACCGCATATTTAGTGGTATTTGTGAAAAATTTGTACTATTGATTAGTCAATTTGCATAAAAATCAATCTCGCTCAGATTTGACACGTCGTCAGAATAACTCTATAATTGCACTTGTCACGGTCGATAATATAACCATCAAAGGAAATAATTGTGATTTCCGATGAACGTACACACGCTGTACGCAAAAAGTTAAGGAGCGATTAGATGATAACAAAATTCAAGACAAAGGCAAAGGCTATGAGCCCTTTCAAAAAGGTCATTGCGATTGTCCTTGTGCTTGTACTTCTCAGCACTATCACAGCATATGCTGCAGAGAACGCAGGCTACTACGTTGAGCTTGATGACGGAGTATCTAAGACCACAGTATATACAAAGGCAACGTCTGCCGACCGGGTAATCAAAGAGGCAGGTATCGAGGTTTCAACCCTCGATGTGCTCGATCTGAGCGAGTTTACCCCCGGCGAAGACGGCAAAATCACCATAAAGCGTTCCAAGTTCGTCGGCGTAAACGACGGCAGAGGCACGGTTTACTTCACTTTCGACGGCTCTGTTGCCGAAGCAATCACGGTTGCTGATGTTGAGGTTGGCGAAAATGACCTTGTCAACTATGATTCAGCAGTACCCGTAAGCGACGGTATGATTATTTCCGTTGCACACGCATTTCCCGTTGCAGTATGCTACCACGGTAAGCATATCAACATTGAAATGGCTGTAGGCACAGTTGCCGACGCCCTCAAAAAAGCAAACGTAACACTCGGCAAGGATGACGTTATGTCTCACGACCTTACAGAGGTTGTAAGCACAGGTATGGTTATCTTTGTTGATGAGGTTATCTACGAAGAAAAAACAGAAACAGAAAGCATTCCTTTCGAAAAAACAACAAAAAAGAGCAATGATTTTGCAATAGGCACCAAAAAAATCACAACCAAGGGTGTAAACGGCGAAAAAGAGGTAACCTACAAGCAGAAGTTTGTCAACGGCAAGCTTATCGACTCAGTTGTAACAGGCGAAAAGGTTATCAAAAAGCCCGTAACACAGGTTACATCCGTCGGCACAAAGAAGATCCAGCCCGTAAAGGCAAAGGGTGAGCCTATTTCCGCAAACGCATCTGTTAAGCTTGACAAAAACGGAGTACCCGTAGACTATACACGCATCGTATCCGGCAGCTCAACTGCTTACTACGGCGGCGGCACGACTGCATCCGGCAGACCCGCAAAGGTTGGCCACGTTGCCGTTGATCCCAACGTAATCCCCTACGGAACTCCCCTCTATATCGTTGCAACCGACGGCACGGTCTACGGCTATGCTATCGCTGCAGATACAGGCGGATTTGTCAGTAACGGCACAAACACAGTTGTAGACGTATACCTCGACACGTATGATGAGTGCGTGCAGTGGGGCAGAAAGAACGTAAACATCTATGTTCTCGGCTAAGCTGAAAGAATATCAAGCTCAAAGGCTGTCAATCTCACGGTTGGCAGCCGTTTTTTTGCAAATAATCGGCAGATTTTTCAAAATTCCCAATTAACTGCAGGCAAAACACGCCTTATTTGTAAAGTTTTAACCTTGACAATCCCCTTGCGTTAATATATAATACACAAGCAAACTGAATAAACCCTTATTAAGAGCGGCTGAGGGAACAGGCCCGACGAAGCCCGACAACCTGCATTATGCAAGGTGTTAAATCCTGCGGTACACACCGGAAGATAAGGTCAGACTTATGCGCCGGTGAATTTCGGCGCTGTTTTTATTTTCAGCAGAAAGGTAAAGAAAATGAGCAAGAGATTATTCACATCCGAATCAGTTACAGAAGGACATCCCGATAAAATCTGCGATCAGATCTCCGACGCAGTGCTTGATGCAATCCTTGCCGCTGACCCCAACGGCAGAGTTGCCTGCGAAACAACCTGCACAACAGGCCAGATTCTCATCATGGGCGAGATTACAACCACAGCCAATGTAGATATTCCTGCAATTGCACGCAAAACCGTTTGCGAAATCGGCTATGACGATGCATCGAAAGGCTTTGACGGCAACACCTGTGCCGTTCTGCTCGCTGTTGATAAGCAGAGCTCCGATATCGCAATGGGCGTTGACCGTGAGGGTGCAGGCGACCAGGGTATGATGTTCGGCTTTGCCTGCGACGAAACTCCCGAGCTTATGCCCCTGCCCATCGCTCTGGCTCACAAGCTCGCTCTCAGACTTACCGCTGTACGTAAGGACGGCACACTCGCCTACCTGCGTGCCGACGGCAAGACTCAGGTAACAGTAGAATATGACGATGACAAGCCTGTCCGCATCGACGCAATCGTTGTTTCTTCTCAGCACAGCGCTGACGTTGAGCAGGAGCAGATCAGAGCAGACGTTATCGAGCACGTTATAAAGCCCATTGTTCCGGCTGAAATGCTCGATGAAGATACAAAGATCTACGTTAACCCAACAGGCCGTTTCGTAACAGGCGGTCCCCAGGGTGACAGCGGCCTTACAGGCAGAAAGATTATTGTTGATACTTACGGCGGCTATTCACGCCACGGCGGCGGTGCTTTTTCCGGCAAAGACCCGACAAAGGTTGACCGTTCCGCAGCATACGCAGCACGCTACGTTGCAAAGAATATCGTAGCAGCAGGCCTTGCAAAGAAGTGCGAGGTTCAGCTTGCATACGCAATCGGCGTTGCACAGCCCGTATCAGTCCGCGTAGATACTTTCGGAACAGGCGTTGTTGCCGAAGAGAAGCTTGAGGAAGCAGTATCAAAAGTATTTGAGCTTACACCTGCCGCAATCATCCGCACACTCGACCTTCGCAGACCGATCTACAAGCAGGTTGCCGCTTACGGTCACGTAGGCAGAACAGATATCGACCTTCCCTGGGAAAAAACGGACAAGGTTGACGAAATCAAGGCTTTAGTGTTATAATAGAAATTCAGAAAGGGGCGATCTTTCGGTTGCCCCTTTAACCCGTTGTAAAGGGGCGATAAAAATGGTCGATATTCACTGCCACATTCTTCACGGAATTGACGACGGTGCACGAAGCATTGACGAATCAATACACCTGTGCAGAATAGCTGTGCAGAACTCAATACAGACAGCGGTTTTGACCCCTCACCTTGTTCACCCCGAGAGCGTTGAGGAGTTTGTTGGCCTGCGTGACAGACGCATTGACGAGCTGCGCAGCGCACTTGCCAAGGAGAATATTCCGCTTGAGCTTGTGCCCGGCGCAGAGGTTTTTGTAAACGACGATATTTTCTACGCTCCCTCGCTCGATGCCGCAACACTAGGCGGTACGAGATATTTACTAATCGAGTTTGATTTTAACGGACTTAACATAAACAGAATCATAAAATACGTTGAAGAAATTGCCGCGAGAGGCTATCACCCGATAATTGCTCACCCCGAGCGATATCGCTTCATTCAGCAGAATTACGATATAGCAAACCACCTTGCGGATATGGGCGTTCTTTTCCAGCTCAATTCCTCAAGCCTTGCAGGCTTTGGCGGAATGGAATCGCGCGAGCTTGCCTACGCAATGGCGGCTTCGGGTATGGCTTCGTTTATCGGCTCCGATGCACACTCCGTTGCGCACCGCCCGAATAATCTGCTTGAGCAGCGCGATATGTTCCCTAAAACAATTGATTTTGATACCTATGACAGGCTGATGGGCAAAAATGCGCTCACAATTCTTGCCGATGAGTCGTTTGACAGGGGCAGGGTCTACCCCATCCGCAGAAAAAGATTTGTTTAAATGCGATTTTTTGATTCATTCTGAATTTTCCGATATTAACGCGTTAACCGCAACCGACGAAAGGATGTTTTGTGATGCAGGAAAGAAGAAACGAGAACGCAAGAGCCCTTATGGGGAGCGGCTTGTTTTCCGAGGGTTCCAACTTTGATATTTTCCGTTTGCTTCGTGCCCTTCTCAGAAGAGTGTGGGCAATTGTAATGGTCGGCGTTATCTTTGCCGCCGCAGGCTACTTCTTTGCCAAGGCAACCTACGTTGAAAGCTACGTTGTTAACGCAACACTCCAGTTTACAACAACAAAGTATATCAAGGTAGCTGACGAAAACGGCAAGGAGGAGCTTGTTACGGTTATTGTCGGCTACGAAAACAATGACAACGCAAGCTTCAAGTATCAGCTCAAGACGGATATAATGGTCAACCGCCTTGTTGAGGCAACGGGCAAGAAATACAGCGCCGATCAGATCAGAGGAGCAATCTCCGTCAACGACACCGAGGTCAAGGATTTCTTCGACCTTCAGGTTACCGGCACGGACCCCGAGTTCTGCAGAGAGCTTATGGATGCGATTATCGACGTATTCCCCGATTACCTTCGCAGCAAATCGAGCACGCTTGGTATCAGCCTTGTAAACTATCCCGACAGGCCTGCAATCAACAACAGCGATAACGCTGTTAAAATAGCATTTATCGCGTTCCTTGCAGGTGCTTTTCTCATTGCTGCAGTTGTTCTTCTTGTTGAGATCTTCAGCGATACGGTTAAAGATGTTGACGATATCCGCAACAAGACAAGCGCACCCGTTATCGGCTCAATCCCCTATGTCGGCAAGAGCACGGGTCTTATCAACAAAAAGCCTATGTTTACGGGCGGATTGCTGATAACAGACGAGGAAAAGGTAAGCTTTGCGTTTGTTGAGTGCTTCAAATCAATACGTGCACGAATCGAGGGCCTTGCAAACAACAAGGGCTTCAAAACCTTCCTTGTTTCATCTACCTATGAAAACGAAGGTAAGACAACTGTTGCTATCAATATCGCCTGCTCGCTTGCACAGAAGGGTAAGTCGGTTCTTCTTATAGATGCCGACCTTCGTAAACCCGCTGTTCTCCGCACGATCGGCGTCAAGTATGACGATAAGTCGGGTCTTATTCCGATTATCAAGGGTGAATCAACCTACAGAGAGTCCGTCAAGTACGTAAAGAGCCTTGGTCTCTTTATCCTTCCCAGCGGCGGTATCACCCAGAAATCATCCGAGGTTCTCGATGCCGACAAGGTGCGCGAGGTTCTCGAAACAGCGAGAAAAGAGTTCGATTTCATAATTATCGATACGCCCCCCACCCGTGTTGTATCCGACAGCCTTGTTATTTCCACCCTTGCTGATGCAATGATCTTTGCAATTAGAAAAGAGCACGCCAAGATTTCCGAAATCAACGAAACTCTTGACGAAATTGCTGCAACAAACATTGAAATTGCAGGCGCTGTATTCACTATGAACGAGCAGGAGTCACGAGGCAAAATCCTCAACAAGGGTAACGGCCTTCGCTCCAAGCGCTACGGCAGCTACAGCAGCTATGGCAGCTACGGTAACTATGGCGGTTACGGCGGTTACGGCAGCGGTTACGGCTATGGCAGCGGCTACGGCTACGGCAGCGGCTACGGTTATGGCGGCGGCTACGGTTATGGCGGCGGCTACGGCTACGGCAGCGGCTACGGTTACGGCTATGGCTCACGCAGCGGCGGCTACGGCTATGGCTACGGTTACGGTCTGTTCAGACGAAAGAACAAGAAGCACGGCCACCGCGGTGCAAATCCTGAGATGCCGCCCGAAAATACTGCTCAGAATAACCCTGACGAAAACAAAGACTGATAAGGCAATAATTAAACCGGCACAGATCAGACGGTCTGTGTCGGTATTTTTGATTTTTACTAAAATATTATAATATTATTTACATCACTACTATTATATAAAAGGAAAGACAAATGGAAAATTTGTCACATTTGGCAATTCTTTTTCCGACCTTTTTTGTGTGTATGCAAATAACATACACAATATGCAGTATTACTAAAAAAATACATGCATATTCGGGTTGTATTTGTGCACAAAATTTGCTTTTTTCCGTTGTGCAAAAAACACAATCCGAATTAATTTCTCTTTTTTTGTTGACAAACACACTTATAAAGTATTAATATAATGATGACTACCAGAATGACAAAGGGGGTAGTGCCCCCTCTTGCCATTTCAGTTTTAGTTAAATTGCTTCTGCCAATAAAACCCGCCGTCGAAAACCGGTCATGCTGAAAAGCAAACAGTATGCCGACGGCGTCTGATGAATAAGCAGAGCTATCGGCCTACCTTGAACGGCAGATTGGTTTTGGCGGCAAGAAAGAGAAGGAGGTATGCGGCAAGCAAAGAAACGTTACCACAGGCAATTGGCCGCCCGCGAGGGCGCCGCAATATAAGTCGGGGCGACCCGCAAAATTTTATGGAGGTGTACAACTTGAGTAAATCCAAAAAACTCCTTAGCATGCTTCTTGCAGTAGTAATGGTATTCTCGACCTTTGCAGTTGGTGCATCGGCAGCATACGCAGACTACAAGGACGATGCTATCACAAGCTACGACAGCATTGACCAGCCTGTCTTCACAACAGAGCAGCTGGCTTCAATCGCACTCGATGCTATCGATGCAATGCTTGCAGACCTGGATGAGACATCGATCAAAATCCCTGTTCTCAACGTTACAATCGACTACTCCAGCATCGACACAGCCCTCGATTCACTTGAAGATATCTACAACGGCGGTGTTTGGAAAACAGTTGAGTCGATCGCCGGTGAAGTAGGTAAAGAGCTTACATTCGCAGCTCTTAACACAAACCCCGATGGCAACTTCGCTGCTAACGGCTGCAGAAGAACAACACCCGGCAAGTCCGACGTTGATGTTCTCTACTCAGTTCTTGCATTCGTTAACGACAACAGCAGCCTTCTTGCTAAGTACGGCTACGGCACACTTGACCTTGGCCCCACACTCACAGGTCTTCTCGGTGACTCTGTTGCAGAGTACCTTGATGCTCCCAACCTCATCAGAGGCCTTCTCTACGACCTCGCTTACGGTGATGATGCTCCCGCTTATGAGGATCTCGCTGTTAAGCCCACAATCGACGAGATGCTTCAGTTAATCGTCAATGATCTTCTCATCGACCTTGAGGATGAGCTTGAAGAGTCCTTCGAGTATGGTATTACATACGACTTCTCAGACCTTATCGATATTGATAACGGTTCTTTCTACGATCAGTTTGAAAGCGTTCTTCAGTACGCTTACAACAACTTCCTTGTTCCGTGGGGTAACACAAAGATCAAGGAATGGATCTACGACCTTGCTCAGGCAGAGTACGATGAGAGCCAGAAGATCTACAGATACGAGTACGATGGAGACAACAACCAGGTATTCAACGAAGACGGCACACCCAAGATGGTTAAGGTCGGCTACTACATGGATGATACAGCAGCCTTCACAAATCTCCGTAAGGCTCCCTACATCTATGACGCAAACGCAAAGAGCGTTTACGCAACAAATATGGAGAACGGCACATTCAACGAGCTGGCTGACGTTATCAACCTTAACTACGTCATCCCCTATCACGATTTCCAGCCCGGCGAGCAGTTCTTCACAAACTTCAACAACATTCTTAAAGAGTGGCTCGATGTCATGGTTACAGCTAAGTCTCCCGAACTCGTTTGGGAAGCAGGCTCCAACGACATGATCATCACAAACCTCTTCAACAATGCTAAGAAGCTTCTCAAGGTTTACGGCGAAAGATTCCTCGGCGATTACATCACAATTCCTGAGGATTCAGTAATCGATTCCTTCGAAACACTTGAGGATGCAGTTCTTTACTTCGGTAAGGACGCTATCGCAAGATATGCAACAAACATCATCCTTCCCGATAGCGCTGACTCAGTCCGTGAGGTTCTTGCTTTCGCACTCTGCGAGCTTATTGCTGACCTCGTTCCCGAAGAGAACGTTTACGCAAAGCTCGAGTCCGGTGAGCTCAACCCCGCAACTGATGAAGGCTGGCAGGCAGTTCTTGCAATCGTTGCAAGATACTACGCTAACGCATTCACAAACATGAATATCCCCGCAGGTCTCGACTTCGAGGAGACAATCTCTCACGCAGTTGACTGGGCACTCGACAACTACGGCGGTATCCTTTACTACACAAGCCAGATCGATCCCAACGCTACTGCATGGCAGAAGCTTGACGAGGTTCTCTTCACACTTATTCCTCTTAACTGGCTTCCCGAGAATCTCCGTGTCGTAAATGACAGCGGCGTGGTAGAAGATGCTCCTGTAACAGGTTCCAAGTTCCTTCTTCTCGACTTCATCCTTGGTAACATTCTTGACCTCAAGATCGAGCACATCTTCGATATATTCGACAGAAACACAGCAGGTAGTCTTAACAACACAATGTCCCACGTGCTCATCAACCTTGTTACCAACATTCTCAACGCAATCATCCCCGGCGCTATTCCCACCGGTCTTACAAACTTTGATTCTATCGCTACAAACAAGACTCTCGGCGACATCATCAAGGGTCTCCTCTCCGGTCTTTACAGTGTTCGTGAGAACCTTATCCCCGGTGCTCTTCCGCTTGTCAACATGATCCTTGGTCTTACAAGCGAGCAGGCTCTTGAAGATCCGACAATCGATTACGAAGATGTAATCATTGCAAGTGACCTTTCACTCGCCGGCACAGAGTTTGTTGTTCGTAACAACTCCACCGGTGTTAACACAGGTTACACAGATAAGGACGGCAACTTCCATCAGGACGCTCTTTATCAGATCAAGATCAAGAGCATCACAACAAACGTTCCCGGTGTTTCTGTTACTTACACAGCTAACACACTCCTCAACGGTGGTGAGGCTAAGACCTTCCCCGTAACAGGTAAGCTCACAGCTGACGGTCTCGTTCGTTTCGCAGTTACATACGAAATCCTCGACGAGAGCGAGCAGTCACTCACAGCAGAGCCCATCACAACTTACCAGTTCACATATGTAGCTTCTAAGGTTTCTGATGAAGATGCAGACGCTGTTTCCTACAGAGAGCAGACAACTGCAAACGGTAAGGAGTCAGTTCCCTTCGTATTCGTTGACGGCGTTGATGTCGGTGTTAACAACCACTACATCGTAAATGCTCCCGCAGCATTCATCGGTTCATCTGAGGGTTGGGGCGCTATCCGCGATCTCAGCTTCGGTTACGGCCGTACAACAACAGAAGAGAACTCCGCACAGAATGTTGCAGCAACAACAACATTCGTTAAGTTCGAAACAACTGCAGAAGGCGTTCTCGTTCCTGATGCAGACTTCCAGCCCATCTCTACTCAGTTCGGTGGTTACTTCGGTTCAGTTGACTTCTTTGATGTAGCAGTTCCTCAGGTAACAGTTACAGATAAGAACGGCAACGAATCTCAGGTAGATATGCCTCTTGAGGATTGCGCAGGCGTATATGACTTCGCTCTTACACTCAGCGCTTCCGAGACATGGTCAGGCATGGGTGCAGCTCAGTTCACAGTTGCTCGTAAGCTCTATGTCTTCAACGACTACAATCTTCCCAATATCGTTTCTTCTGCTCTTGGTTCAAACCGTCAGGAGAACAACTTCGCTTCCAGCGGCACATTCACATATGTTGAGAAGGATGCAGACGGCAACGAAGTTACTTACACAGTAGATGCTTCCACGGCATGGAACAACTACCTCAACGCTCTTACAGCTGCACAGGCTATCGTTCTTAAGCCCCAGAGAATGGATACATTCAATGCATCCGTTTACGAGGCAGCAGCAGAGAACCTTTCAAGAGCTATCGCAGACCTCGATGCATGTGCTGAGGGCGCAGGCGTTGGTTCTCTCGTTAACGACCTTGAGGCAATCGAAGGCAACAACGAAGGTCTTGTTTACACAGATGCTGATTACACATTCTTCGCAGACGCTGACTATGTTCTTTATACATACAACAGATATAAGAAGCATAGAGACAACGTTAAGTCACTCATCAACTCTCAGATCGTTGAAGAGCCCGGTGAGAATGCAACAGCTGAAGAGATCGCAGCATACGAAGAAGCACTTGCTAACATTCCCACTCTTACACTCTTCGAGATCACTTACAGAGGCCATATGTTCAACATGAACGCTGACCGTCTCGTTCGTAAGGAAATTACAGCAGCTTCTAAGAACTACCTCAACAACGCATACAACCTTATCAACGGTAAGGTTCGTGGACTCAATCAGGACGATTACTCAGCAGAGTCCTGGGAAGCTCTCCAGACTGCACTTGACTTCGCACAGACTGTACGTCAGGATACAAACTATGCAGAGCTTCGTCAGTCCAAGATCAACGTAGCTCGTCGTGAGCTCATCCAGGCTTACAAGGGTCTTACAGCTAAGGGCTCAGATCCCGCAGATTACACACAGCTTGATGAGGCTATCGAGGCAGCAGCAGCTATCTTCGCAGAAGAGAACTACGAAGAGAAGTTCAGCGGCATTGATGCTCTCCTTGCAGCATACGAAGATGCACTTGCAGTAGCAAGAGATCTCCTTGCTGAGGACGGTCAGTCAATCGTTGACGCAGCAGCAGCAGCTCTTAACGAGGCTCTCGCTCTTGTCGAAAGACTTGAGGCAGGTATCTTCATTAAGGATGTTTCCGAAAATGATTACTATGCAGGCCTTGAGGAGAACTATGGCGTAACATGGACACCCACAATGGGCGAAATGATGGAGCCTGATTACGAGACAGAGGAATACTACAACTATATCTGCGGTCTTGTATTCGATATGTATGAAGACGTTGAGACAATCATTGGCAAGCAGGGTGGTGCTTCCTACGAGTTTGAAGCAAATCTCGCAAGCGGCGGCGCTCTTGCAACAGGCGACAAGATTACTCTTGACGACGGCACGGTTTACTATCTCGTTCTCTTCGGCGATGCAACAGGTAACGGTGTTGCAGACGTTGACGATATCACAGTTGCATCAGATATGTATAACTGGGCATCTAACTACAGCTCACCGAACAACGCATACTTCTATGGCGCAGACATTATCCGCGATGACATGGTAACAGTTGACGATATCAGTAAGATTTCTGATATGTACAACTACTCCATTGACCCGTATGCAATTCCTCAGGATGGCACATACGCAGGTTAATATTTAGCTTACAAACCCTGGATTAAATCCAATATTATGGCTCCGGAGTTTCCTCTCCGGTTTCTCCGGAGCCTTCACTCTCAACTCCCAAAGGGGGCTACACGATGACTAAAACATTTAAAAAGTTTGCAGCGGTTATTGTTGTTGCTTCTCTGCTCATTTCCTGCCTTTGCTTCAGCGGTACTGCTATCGATTCTTCATTCGGCGGCACACCCACAGGCAACGAGGCAATGAGCATCGGTCTTACAGCTTCTGCCGATTCGGTTCAGCCCGGCGATGTTGTTACATTTACTGTTCGCCTTTCGAACAACTACAATGCAATAACAATGTTCTGGCCTATCCTTTACTCAACAGACTTTTTTGAGCTTGTTGACGGCAGCGTTACCTCACCTATCGATAACGTAACAGCTGTTGCCGGCACAACAACTACATCAACCGATTCAGGCTTTATCCCCTCTGCATACACCGGCACACACAGTGTTATCGGTATTCAGTGGGTTGCCGGCGGTACGGTTGACGGTGGTGTTGCAGTCTTCAGCTCAGGTACAGCTGTTGATTGCTTTACTGTTCAGCTTAAGGTCAAGGATACTGCAACAGGCACAGGTTCTGTTCTTATCCCCGAAGACTACGACGGCTACTACTATTCAGGTGTCAGCGATCCCTCCGATCCTCTCACCTACTACAATTCAGCAACTCCCTTCAACTTTACCTTCGGTGCACCTGTCAGTTATACTCTTGGTGCCGCTTATGTCGAGCCCGAGCTTGTAGCAGCAGAAGGTTTTTATGTTACTGTTGCCACATTCGATGACGATGACAATCAGTATCTTATCGGATTTGATCCGGTTGCTATCATTGACGAGGGCGGCGATTTTAAAGATCAGTTTGTTGTAAACAACGGTACATATACCGTGTCGCAGGATATGTTTGCCACAGGCACGGTTGTTACAGTTTACGATGTAAACGGTGAAGTCTATGCCGAGTATCCTATTATATTTTTTGGCGATACAAACGGTGACGGAATATCAAATATCGATGAGATTACTGATATAAGTGATATGTATAACTATGCTAGAGATTTCAGCGGCGCTTATTATTATGCAGGTGATATCTCTGCAGCATCCGAAACATTTGTATTTATTGATGTCAACGATATTTCCGCAGCATCTGACCTTTATAATTACAATATCACAAATAGTGTTACTATTCAGTTGCATAAGCCTTGGTAATTTATTCTTTTTTCTTTGTAATCTAACCGCCTAAAGCGGCTAAATTAAAAAATCTCAAGGAGGACTACAGCAATGAAACTCACAAAAAGACTGCTTGCAATAGTTCTTGCAGCAGCAATGCTCGCTAGTATGGTTGTCTTCAGCTCAAGCGCTGTTCAGCTTGATGACGCTGTTGAAAACCTTACATGGGATGATTGTGTCATTGATAAGGACACCAATCCTTATACAGTAAAGCTTGGTTTCAAGATTTACAAGGTTGACACAGCTACAGGCGAGTACACACTTCTCGAGGATACAAATTCCTCAAACGACACATACGATGTCAGTGTAGAAGCAGGCGATGTTATTCGTGTTGAATCCTGGGCACAGAACAACTTCCACACATCAGGTATTCAGCTCACACCGGCATACAACAACGCATGGCTTCTTCCCACAACCATGAGCGATTACACAGTATACGCTTCCACAGCTTCCTATCCCCTTAAGGTTGCTAAGACAAGCGAAAAAATCGCTATGGGTGAAGCTTACCCGAAGATGGTAGACTTCTGTGACGAGTACAGCGCAGGCGAGGGTACATTTGAAGCTCCCGTTTTCGCAAACGATGCTCTTACACAGGCTAAGGGCCAGACAAACCACAATCAGTTTAACGGCCTTCGTGCGGTTCTTCCCAAGGATTGGTGGGGTACCGGCACAACAGAAGCAAAGTGGCTCAACACTTCTGCAGTTGACCAGTGGGGCAACAGCATTGTTGACGAAAATGGTCACCTTATCTACAACGTTTACCAGTTCGGTTCAGGCGTTAATGCTACAGGTAGCGAGACTTGGACAGGTTATGCAGTTATTCTTAGCGTTTACCAGCCCATCGCAGCATTTAACCTTACAGTTGCTGAGGATGCAGCAGGTACAGCAAAGCTCTTCTATCCTGAGTCCAGCTATAAAGACACAGCTAACGCAACAACATCATTCACAGCATTTGATTACGATGCAGTTCAGGCTAGCCCTGAAGGCAACGGTAACTGGGATGAGTCAATGCCTCAGGTTTGCTCATCCGGTATCACTCCCTCATATGCAAACAAAGTAACATACTCTGATGGCACACAGGCTGACAAGAACTGGATCGTTACTAACGCAACAATCACAGTTGGCGGCGCAACAGGCGGCGAGGACGACACAACAACAGAGCCTCCCACCACAGAAGCTCCCGTAGAGTATGCAGACCTTGCAGCTCTTAAGGCAGCTATCGCTAAGGCAGCAACAGCTGACACAGCTAACTGCACATCTGCTTCTGTAGCAGAGTTTGAAGCAGCTCTTGCAGCAGCTAACGCTCTCAACGTTGAAGGCACACTTGCAACAGAGCAGGATGCTATCGACGCAGCAGCAGCAAGACTTGAGAAGGCTATCACAGATCTTACAAAGCTCGGTGCTTGTAACTATGCAGAGCTCGATGCAGCTATCGCAGCATACGAGGCAAAGGCAGCAGACAGCAACAAGTACGCAAACTGGGCTGATTACACAGCTCTTTACGAGGCAGCTAAGGCTGTTACTCGTGACATGATCGCTGACGAAGCAGGCGCTAACCAGAAGGTTATCGACGATGCAGCAGCAGCACTCAACAACTTCGCTCTCGTTGAGAAGACAGTTGATTACGCAGCATGGAACGCAGCAGTTGCTAAGGTTCCCGCTGATACTTCCGCTTACACACCCGCTTCCGTAGCAG
This sequence comes from Acutalibacteraceae bacterium, assembly GCA_045606785.1. Lineage (GTDB taxonomy): Bacteria > Bacillota > Clostridia > Oscillospirales > Acutalibacteraceae > UBA8612. The sequence continues at coordinate 41,641 of JAZUSN010000009.1, forward strand.
CATATGAGGCAGCTAAGGCTGCAGCAGAGGCAGCTAAGGACGCAGCAGTTGCAGCATACGATCAGGCAGCTCTCGATAGGGCAGCAGCAGATCTTGAAGCAGCAGTTGCACTTCTTACAGCTAAGGCTGATAAGGCAGCTCTTGCAGCAGCTATCGCTCGCGCATCAGCTCTTGATTCAGCTGATTACACACCCGATTCTTGGGCAGCAGCAGGTCTTGCAGCAGTTCTTGCAGCAGCTAACGAAGTAAATGCAGACGATAATGCAACAGCAGCAGCAGTAGCAGAGGCAGTTGCAGCTATCGAGGCAGCAGAGGCTAAGCTCGAGAAGAAGGCAGATAAGGGCGCTCTTGCTGATGCTATCGCAGCAGCTAAGGCTCTCGATCAGGCTGATTACACACCCGCTTCTTGGACAGCAGCAGATCTTGCAAACGTTATCGCATCAGCTGAGAACGTTTATGCAGACGGCAACGCTGACAACGCAGCAGTAGCAAACGCTATCGCAGCTCTTGAAGCAGCAGCAGCAAATCTTGTTGAGCTTGCTGACAAGGCAGCTCTTAAGGCAGCTATTGATACACTTCCCGCAGTTACAGAAGATAAGGCTGTAGCAGCAACATGGGAAGCATACGAGGCAGAGCTTGCTGAGGCTAATGCAGTTTATGCAGATGCTAACGCAACTCAGGGCGCTGTTGATGCAGCAGAGGCAGAGCTTCTTGCAGCTATCGCAGGCGTTACGGCTCTCGGCACATGTAACTACGCAGATCTCGATGCAGCAATCGCAGCATACGAGGCAAAGCTTGCTGATAAGGATCTCTACGCTAACTGGGCAGAGTACGAAGCAGCTTACAACGCAGCAAAGGCTGTCGCTCGCGATATGATCGCTGACGAGGCCGGCGCAAACCAGAAGGCTATTGACGATGCAGCAGCAGCTCTCAACGCAGTT
>JAZUSN010000010.1:0-15362 GCA_045606785.1 Acutalibacteraceae bacterium
TACTGTGTGCTGAGTGATCTGAACCGGCGCAGAGTGGTTTTGCTGTCGGAAAGTGGTTTTGCTATTATCTGCCATTGGGGCAGTTGAGATTATATTTACTGTAAGAATTCTGAAAGAAGTATATTATTATGGAACTGGAAACGATCCGTCACAGTGCGGCGCATTTGATGGCTGCCGCAGTTAAGAAACTTTATCCTGAAACCAAATTTGACATCGGCCCTGCCACTGAGAACGGCTTTTACTATGACTTTGACATGGATCATCGTCTGACTGTTGAAGATCTTGCTCAGATCGAAAAGGCAATGAAAAAGATGCTGGGCGGCAAGGTCAAGTTTGAACGTTTTGAAACCACCTGTGAAGAAGCTCAGAAACTTCTGGCTGACCAGCCCTTCAAACTTGAGCGTCTGGCTGACATTCCTGAAGGTGAAGCGATCAGCTTCTACCGCAGTGGAGATTTTATCGACCTCTGCCGCGGACCTCATGTTGAAAGCTCCGCTGAGATCGGTGCTGTCAAACTGCTCTCTGTTGCCGGCAGCTATTTCCGCGGTGATGAAAACAACAAGATGCTTCAGCGTATCTACGGTACAGCTTTCACAAAGCAGGCTGACCTTGATGCCCACCTTGAAGCAATCGAAGAAGCAAAGAAGCGTGACCACAATAAGCTCGGCCGTGAGCTTGAGCTCTTCACAACCTCAGATATTATCGGCCAGGGTCTGCCGATTCTTCTCCCAAAGGGTGCAAGAATCATTCAGCTGCTTCAGCGTTTTGTTGAGGACGAGGAGCAGAAGAGGGGCTGGCTTCTCACAAAAACTCCCTATATGGCTAAAAGCGATCTTTACAAGGTTTCAGGTCATTGGGATCATTATCAGGACGGTATGTTCATACTCGGTGACGAGGAAAAGGATGATGAGGTATTTGCACTCCGTCCGATGACGTGCCCCTTCCAGTATCAGGCTTATCTCAACAGGGCACGCTCCTACCGTGATCTGCCTTTAAGATACAACGAAACATCAACACTTTTCAGAAACGAATCCAGCGGCGAGATGCACGGTCTTATCCGTGTACGTCAGTTCACAATTTCCGAAGGTCACCTTATGTGCCTTCCCGAGCAGCTTGAAGACGAGTTTAAAGGCTGTCTTGAGCTTGCAATCTATATGCTCAAAACTCTCGGCCTTTACGAGGACGTTTCTTACCGTTTCTCACAGTGGGATCCCGACGATAAAGATAAGTACATCGGTACGGTTGAGCAGTGGGATGAAGCTCAGGGTATTATGGCAAAGATTCTTGACCACCTTGAAATCCCGTACAAAATCGGTATCGGTGAGGCCGCATTCTACGGCCCGAAGCTCGATATTCAGATTAAGAACGTTCACGGCAAGGAAGATACACTCATCACGATCCAGATCGACCAGATGCTCGCAGAGAAATTCGGTATGGAATACGTTGCAGCAGACGGCACGAAGAAAAATCCCTATATCATCCACCGCACGTCAATCGGCTGTTACGAGCGTACTCTTGCCCTTCTTATCGAGAAGTATGCGGGTGCATTCCCCGTATGGCTTGCTCCCGAGCAGGTAAGAGTTATTCCGATTGCCGACAGACACCACGAGGCTGCCGCTCAGGTTGTAAAGAAGTTCCAGGCTGCAGGTCTCAGAGTCAGCGGCGACTACCGCAGCGAGAAGCTCGGCTACAAGCTGCGTGAGGCTCAGCTCGAAAAGATTCCCTATATGCTTGTTATGGGCGATAAGGAAATCGAAGAAGGCACAGTCGGCGTACGTAAGAGAGGCCAGGGCGACATCGGCGCAATGAGCGTTGACGAATTCCTTGCTCTCGTACTTCAGCAGAATGAAGAAAAGGTGATTTTCTGATGTTAACCGAAATCAAATTCAAAAAGCTGCGTGAAAATGCAAAGATCCCGCAGCGTGCAACAACAGGCAGCGCAGGTCTTGACCTTTGCGCTTGCATTGATGAGCCGATAACACTAGATAAGGGCGGTCACGCCCTTATCCCGACGGGGCTTGCAATCGCACTTGAGGACTGCGGATATGCCGCAATGATATTTGCACGCAGCGGCCTTGCAATCAAACACGGCATCGCCCCCGCAAACTGCGTAGGCGTTGTCGACAGCGACTACCGCGGTGAGATCTGCGTAGGTCTTATCAACCAGTATGAGGAGAGCTACACGATCCAGCCCGGCGAGAGAGTTGCCCAGCTTGTTGTTATGCCGGTATGCACAGCCCCCGCTGTTGAAGTTACCGAGTTTGACGAAACAGAGCGCGGTGCAGGCGGCTTCGGATCAACCGGCAAATGAGAATTTATGCATAATTACGCAAAAAAATCAATAAAATCGTGTATGTTTATGCAATAATACAGTTGATTTTCTGTATAAAAGATGTATAATAATGCACATAGCAACGAATAAATATTAAATTTACTGAAAAGAGGAAACCACAATGAAAGAAATTAAGAAAGTCGTTCTTGCCTACTCAGGCGGTCTTGATACATCCATCATCATCCCCTGGCTCAAGGAAAACTACAACAACTGTGAGGTTATCGCAGTATCCGGTGACGTCGGCCAGGGTACAGAGCTTGACGGTCTCGAGGAGAAGGCAATCGCTACAGGTGCTTCCAAGCTCTACATCGAAAACCTTCAGGATGAGTTTGTAAACGAGTACATCTTCCCCACACTCAAGGCAGGTGCAGTTTACGAGAAGGATTACCTCCTCGGCACATCCTTTGCACGTCCCGTTATCGCAAAGAGAATTGTTGAAATTGCAAAGGCTGAGGGCGCAGACGCTATCTGCCACGGCTGCACAGGTAAGGGTAACGATCAGGTTCGTTTTGAGCTTGCTATCAAGGCATTTGCTCCCGAGATGCAGATTATCGCTCCCTGGAGAATCTGGGACATCAAGTCCCGTGAGGAAGAGATCGAGTATGCTGAGGCACACAACATCCCCCTCAAGATCAACCGTGAGACAAACTACTCAAAGGATAAGAACCTCTGGCACCTTTCACACGAAGGTCTTGACCTTGAAGATCCTGCAAACGAGCCTCAGTACCTCAAGGAAGGCTTCCTTGAGATGGGCGTAGCTCCCGAGGCTGCTCCCGACAAGCCTACATACATCACACTCTCCTTCGAAAAGGGTGTTCCCGTAGCACTTGACGGAGTAAAGATGGGCGGCGTTGAGCTCATCACAAAGCTCAACGAAATCGGCGGGGCAAACGGCATCGGCCTTTGCGACCTTGTTGAGAACAGACTTGTCGGTATGAAGTCCCGCGGTGTTTATGAGAATCCCGCAGGCTCAATCCTCTACAAGGCACATCAGGTTCTCGAGACAATCACTCTTGACCGTGATACTCAGCACTACAAGGAGATGGTTGCTCTCCGTTTTGCAGAGCTTGTTTACTTTGGCCAGTGGTACACTCCCCTTCGTGAGGCTCTCAGCGCATTCGTTGACAAGACTCAGGAGACAGTTACAGGTGACGTAAAGCTCAAGCTCTACAAGGGCAACATGATCAACGCAGGTGTTACATCACCCTACACACTCTACAGCGAGGACTTTGCAACATTTGATGCTGACGAAGTTTACGACCAGAAGGATTCCGCAGGCTTCATCAACCTCTTCGGTCTTCCGATCAAGGTTCGTGCGATCCTCGACGCAGAGCGCAACAAGTAAGAAATCAATAAAGACAAGGGCGGAGTATTCCTCCGCCCAAATGTTGTTTTTTGCAAGTAAATAAAAGGCAGGATAAATAACTATGAAACTCTGGGCAGGACGCTTCGCAAAGGAAGCTGACAAAAGAACCAACGATTTCAATTCATCCATAAAATTCGACAGCCGTATGTACCGCGAGGACATTGACGGCTCAATTGCCCACGCCGTTATGCTCGGCACTCAGGGCATCATTCCCGTTGAAGATTGCGAAAAAATAATCAACGGTCTCAAGCAGATAAAGGACGATATCGCCTCGGGCGAGCTCCTTATCGACCCGGATGCTGAGGATATCCACACATTCATCGAGCAGACACTCACCGCCCGTATAGGCGATGCAGGCAAGCGTCTGCACACAGGCCGCAGCCGTAATGACCAGGTTGCAACCGACATCCGCCTCACACTGCGCAAGGAGTGTGAAGAGGTTATGGATATGCTCCGCCATCTGACAGACACAATATTCAACAAAGCACACGAAAACGAAAACACGATTATGCCCGGCTACACCCACCTGCAGCGTGCACAACCCATCACATTCTGTATGCAGCTTTCAGCATACGTGAGTATGCTCGAGCGTGATATGGGCAGGCTTGCCGACGCAAAGGCAAGGATGAACTATTCTCCCCTCGGCAGCGGTGCTCTCGCCGGCACGACCTATCCGATAAACCGCGCAATGACCGCACAGCTTCTCGGCTTTGACGGTGTTGTTGAAAACACACTCGACGGCGTATCAGACAGAGATTTCTGCCTTGAGATCGCTTCTGCTCTCTCAATTCTTATGGTTCACCTTTCACGTCTTTGTGAGGAGATCATTCTCTGGTGTTCATGGGAGTTCAAGTTTGTTGAGCTTGACGATGCATTCTCAACCGGCTCAAGCATTATGCCGCAGAAAAAGAATCCCGACATCGCCGAGCTTATCAGAGGCAAATCAGGCAGAGTTTTCGGCGACCTTATGGCTCTTCTTACTGCTATGAAGGGACTTCCGCTTGCATACAACAAGGATATGCAGGAGGATAAGGAAGCTATTTTCGATGCAATCGACACAGTCAAGATGTGTATGACAGCACTCGACCCGATGATTGAAACAATGCGCGTTATTCCCGAAAATATGCGCCGCGCAGCAGCAGAGGGCTTTATCAACGCAACTGACTGCGCCGACTACCTTGTCGGCAAGGGTCTCCCCTTCCGCGATGCATACAAGGCAACGGGCGAGCTTGTTGCGCTGTGCATCAAAGAGAAGCTGACACTTGAGACACTTCCCCTTGAAAAATATCAGGGTGTCTGCGAGCTGTTCGGCGAAGACGTTTACGAGGCTATCAAGCTTGAGACCTGCGTAAACAACAGAATCAAGAAATAATTAACCTCAAGGATTGATACACTATGAAAATCAAAGTTGCCGTTATCGGCGCAACAGGCTATGCAGGCGCTGAGCTTGTACGCCTTCTTCTCAACCACCCCGACGTAGAGCTGACTGCCCTTTGCTCCAAGAGCTTTGAGGGACAGAAGCTTTCCGATATTTATCCCTCCTTTCTCGGCCTTTGCGATAAGGTCTGCATCAACCAGAGTGAGGCTGTTGACCTGAGCGACGTTGTTTTCGCCTGCCTCCCCCACGGTCTTTCGGAGCCGCTTGCGGCAGAGTGCCTTGAAAAGGGCAGAAAATTCATTGACCTGGGCGCAGACTTCCGCCTTGAGAGCGAAGAGGAATACACCGAATGGTATCAGAAGCCGTTTGACAAGCCTGAAATTCACAAAGAGGCTGTCTACTGCGTACCCGAGCTTTTCAGAGAAAAGGCAAAAGGTGTCAGCATAATCGCTAACCCCGGCTGCTACCCCACTTCTGCAGCGCTCGGTCTTGCTCCCGCAATCATCAACGGCCTTGTTGAAACCGACAGCGTGATAATCGACTCAAAGTCAGGTGTAACAGGTGCCGGCAGAAATCTCAGCCAGACAACGCACTACCCCGACTGTAACGAGGCTTTTTCACCCTACAAGGTAGGTGTACACCGCCACACACCCGAAATTGAGCAGACGCTCTCAAAACTCGGCGGCAAAAAAATCAACGTTACATTCGTGCCTCATCTTCTCCCTGTCAACAGAGGTATTGTTTCCACAATGTACCTCAAGCTCAAGCAGGGTGTAACAAAAGAGCAGGTGCGTGAAGCTTATGAAACGAAGTACGCAAACGAGCAGTTTGTGCGCGTGCTCAGCGACGGTGCAACGGCAAACCTGAGAAACGTCAAGTTCACAAATATGTGCGATATATCCCTGCATATTGACAGCCGCACAGGCACACTCATAGTTGTATCCACGATCGACAATATGGTTAAGGGTGCCGCAGGCCAGGCAATACAGAATATGAACCTTATTATGGGTCTTGACGAAAACGCAGGCCTCAACCTCGTACCCCCTGCATTTTAATAAGGTAACCGCTAATTAAATCTAAGCCGCAATTCTCAGCGGCTACTTTTCCGTCAGAAACGCCCAAAATACTCGTTAATACACAAAGTATTGCCTGCGTTTTTTGACATTTTTGACAAAAAATTATCTCGCTGATAATCACAGCCCGATTCAATCAGCGATTACTCAAGGAGCAACCAACCAATGACATTTATAAAAGGAACAGTTACAACACCGCTTGGCTTCGTAGCAAACTCGGTCCACTGCGGTATCAGAAAGAATAAAACTAAGCACGACCTCGCTCTTGTCTACTGCGAGAAACCCTGCACGGCTGCAGCAATGCACACGAGCAACCTTGTTAAAGGTGCTCCCAACAGGGTTACTGCCGCCAACCTTGAAAACGGCACGGCACAGGCAATCATCTGCAATTCAGGTATTGCAAACACCTGCGCTGCAGACGGCATTGAAAAGGCAGAGGCTATGTGCTCACTTGCCGCAGATGTACTCGGCATCAGCGCAAAGGACGTTGTCGTTGCTTCAACGGGCGTTATCGGCCCCTCAATCAACATTGAGCCGATTGCAAGCCACATCGGCGAGCTTGCAAAGGGACTCAGCCGTGACGGCGGACACAACGCAGCAGTTGCAATTATGACGACCGATACACACGAAAAGGAAGTGTGCGTTAAGTTTGAGCTTGACGGCAAGGTCTGCCACATCGGCGGTATGGCAAAGGGCAGCGGTATGATTATGCCCAATATGGCTACAATGCTCTGCTTCCTCACAACGGATGCCGCAATCAGCGCAGAAATGCTCAAATCCGCTCTCAACGCGGTTGTCTGTGACACGTTCAATATGGTTTCGGTTGACGGTGACACATCCACAAACGATATGTGTTCAATCCTCTCTTCAGGTCTTGCAGGCAACTGCGAAATCACATCAGCAGGCACAGACTTTGACACATTCAAAGCCGCTCTCTTTGAGGCACTTCGCTACCTCTCACGCGAAATCGCACGTGACGGCGAGGGTGCGACAAAGCTCATCGAGTGCACCGTAAAGGGCGCTAAAGATATCGCCACCGCAAAGACAGTTGCAAAATCTGTTATCAACTCATCACTTCTCAAGGCAGCAATGTTCGGTGCTGACGCAAACTGGGGCAGAGTGCTCTGCGCAATAGGTTACTCCGGTGCTGACCTCAACATAAACGGTGTTGATGTTGACTTTAAGAGCTGCAAGGGCACAATCGCTGTTTGCAGAAACGGTGCAGGTATTGAGTTTGACGAGGATATTGCAAAGACAATTCTTCTCGAAAACGAAATCATTATTGACATCACACTCTCCGACGGTGATTCATCGGCAACAGCCTGGGGCTGCGACCTTACATACGACTACGTAAAAATCAACGGTGACTACCGTTCATAAGAGGTAACTCAGATGGATATTTCAAATTTTGACCGTTCACAGATTCTGGTGCAGGCTCTCCCCTACATCCAGAAGTATTACAACAAAATAGTTGTTATCAAATACGGCGGAAACGCTATGATCAACGAAGACCTCAAGCAAGCTGTTATGGAGGATATCGTTCTTCTTTCACTTGTCGGCATCAAGGTCGTTCTTGTTCACGGCGGCGGCCCCGAAATCAACGATATGCTTAACAGAATAAACAAAGAGAGTAAATTCGTTGACGGACTGCGATACACCGACGAAGAAACAATGGAAATTGTACAGATGGTACTCGCAGGTAAGGTTAACAAGGATCTTGTTGCCCTGCTCGAGAAAAAAGGCGGCAAGGCAGTCGGACTTTGCGGTATTGACGGCGGTATGATAAAGGCAGTCAAGCACCGTGAAAAAGATATAGGCTATGTCGGCGATATCACCGACATCAATATCCAGCCCGTGCTTGACGTGCTCAACAGCGGCTACATTCCCGTTATTTCTTCCGTTGCGGGCGGCGATCACGCATACAATGTAAACGCTGACCTTGCAGCATCCAGAATAGCAGCCGTACTCGGTGCGGAAAACCTTATACTTATGACGGACATCACGGGTCTGCTCCGCGATAAGGACGATGAATCAACTCTTATCAAAGAGCTCAACGTCAGCGAAGTACCTGCACTCAAGATGCAGAACGTCATCAAGGGCGGTATGATTCCGAAGGTTGACTGCTGCGTAGAGGCTGTAAGACGCGGTGTCAAGCACGCAATTATTATGGACGGCAGAATTGAACACTCCATCCTCATCGAGCTTCTTACTGATGCAGGCATCGGCACAATGTTCAGATGATTATGGTAACCGCTGAGTAAAATTGAATGCATAATTCTCAGCGGCTCTTTTCCCGCTATAATTATTCAAAAATGCTCGTTAATACACAAAGTATTGCCTGCGCTTTTTGAATATTCTATCTAAAAAACATCTCGTTGATAATCATACATCAATTTTATCAGCGGTTACTAAAAGGACAGAAGATATGAACTTTGAACAGATTAAAGAAATGAATAACTCCTCCGCAATGCCCACGTACGGCCGCTATGACCTGGGCATTGCAAGCGGCAAGGGTGCAGTTGCAAAGGATTTTGACGGCAGAGAATACATTGACTTCACATCGGGTATCGGTGTAAACTGCCTCGGCTACGCAGATGACGGTTGGGCAGACGCTGTTGCCGCTCAGGCACATAAGCTAAGCCATATCAGCAACCTCTACTACACAGATGCAACAGCCGCCTTTACCGATAAGCTCACAAAGGCAACGGGCTTTTCAAAGGTATTTCTCGGCAACTCCGGTGCAGAGGCAAACGAATGCGCAATCAAGGTCGCACGCAAATACAGCTTTGATAAATACGGTGAGGGCAGATACGAAATCATCACCCTGCTCAGCTCATTCCACGGCAGAACAATGTCAACGCTCACAGCAACGGGCCAGGATGCACTTCATCCCGATTGCTTTGCCCCCTACAACGGCGGCTTTGTTTACTGCGAAAAAGATATTGATCAGATCAAATCGGCAATCACCGACAAGACCTGTGCCGTTATGATGGAAATGATTCAAGGCGAGGGCGGCGTTATTCCGCTTGATAAAGACTTTGTAAACGAGGTCTGTGCCCTTGCAAAAGAAAAAGACCTACTTGTAATCATTGACGAAGTACAAACAGGTATCGGCAGAACGGGCAAGCTGCTCGCTCACGAGAATTACGGCATCAAGCCCGACGTTGTAACACTTGCAAAGGGTCTTGGCGGCGGACTTCCCATCGGCGCCTGCCTTTGTACAGAGGCTCTCGGCGGTGTTATGAGCGCCGGTACACACGGCTCAACCTTCGGAGGCAACCCGATTGTCTGCTCAGGTGCAAGCTATGTGCTCGACAAGGTAAACGACGAAGCCTTTCTTGAAAATGTAAGAGCTAACGGAGAATACATCCGCGAAAAGGTTTGCGGCTTTAAAAACGTTAAATCCGTACGCGGTATGGGTTTGATGATAGGCATTGAGGTCGAAGGCAAATCCGGTGCAGACGTTGTAAAGCAAGGCATTGCCAACGGTGTTATCTGCCTGACGGCAAAAACACTCGTGCGCCTGTTACCTCCCCTCAACATCACAAGAGAAGAAATTGACCTCGGTCTTGAACGACTCAAGGCGGCAATTGAAGAATAAAATAAACGCAAAAATGAGCTGTACTTCAGAGAAGTACAGCTCATTTTATTTCAGCGTTTTACTATTCTTTTAATTTTGCCCAAGAATGACATAAAAAAGCCTTTGAGGACCGCAAACTCTTTGCTTCTGCCAAAGCAAAGCAGGAACACCGCATTCGGAACAATACAGCATATTATAAACTTCAATACCATATTGACTATCGGACCGAATGAAACAAAAGAGCATAGGAAATAACACAGCCCGCCTGTGGCTACAAGCAAAAGAGCAAACCGGATATAACGGATAAAGTACCTCTTCGGTGACATTTCAAAGCCGTATTTAAACACAGCATACGGACTGTACCACGTGCTTGTAAAAAGTCTTGAAATCGCCGTTGCCAGCATAATACCAAAAAGGCCAAAGAACTTGCCCAGAATGATTGAGAGAATTACATTTAAAGCTGCTGTAATCAATACTACGTATCTGCCGCGCCTGAAAAGCCCCTGCGTGTTGTAGTAAGTCCAGACTGCATTCTGCATACCAACCATATAGAAATTGACTGCAATAATAAACGGAATTTCAAGTGGGAGAACATAAGTTTCGCCGAACATAACCGAAACAACATCACCAGAGACTGCAAAGATACCGATTGCCGCCCAACCGTAAAGCCAGAAATTTGCAAGGTTTATCGAATTAAAAAGCGCCTTCTTGTTCTCTTCGTCTTCAAGCACGTTATGATTGCCAACGCTTGCGTTCAGTGAGTTAAAAATTATATTGAGAAATGTATTTATGTTACTTGAAAGCAGAGTATAGTTTGATGCAAGACCTGTTATTGCAAGACCGTCAAAAAATGTTGTTATAAGATTGTCAGTTGAAATTACAAGCAAACTGCCTATTTTGTTAATTGCAAGTGCACGAACGTTACGTACGAGACTGCGTTTTTCATCTTTTCCGAGCGGTACGGTTTTTTTGTTCTTTATACAAGGAAATTCACGCTTTGCGATTTCGGATGATATGATGTTGGTAAGCATACCGCAGACAGAGGCAATAAGCATGTACACGATATAGTTTTTAAAAAGAAAAATAGCCGCAATCTGCGTTGCATTCTGAACGATAATAACAATATTGCTGACAAGTGTTACCAAATAATTGCGCTGTGCCGCAACAAGAAGCGATGAGCGGTAAGCAAAGAAATAACCCGAAACAGAGTTAAAGAGCATTATCAGATAAATCAGATAATAATTCTCCTGAATATTCGGCTTTTCTTTTATTATCAGATCAAGAAAAGGAATAAGTGCAAGACCGATTACAAGCACCACAAGTGCAATCGCACGGTAACACTTGCCGTAAAACCTGACGAGCGTTGCAATTTTTTCGTTATCTTTTTTTGCAAGAGGTGCGTAGAGAGCATATACAATCGCCGGACCGATACCAAGCTCTGCGAGAGAAAGCATACCGATAACGTTTCCGAAAAGGCCGTTGATGCCAAGGTACTCCGCAGAAAACACACGAGTAAAAGCTATACGGCAAACAAGACCGAGCACAAAGGTTACAACGTAACCGCCCAGTCCCGAAACAATATTAAGTATGGTATACTCGCTGCGTGATTTTTCTGCCATAATACACCGTCAGATTTCTGTTGATTTTTTTCTCAACACAATATATAATCATTATTACTATCAATTTATAATAGTATCATACAAGAAAAATACTGTCAAGCAAAGCGGTGATTATCATTAACACAAAAAAGAGAAGGAGCGGCGTGCTTCTGCACGTATCCTCGCTCCCGGGTGACTATTCAACAGGCAGCTTCGGCAAAGAAGCAAAGCAATTTATTGACTTCCTTTCCGAATGCGGATTTTCAATGTGGCAGGTGCTCCCCTTCTGCCTTGTTGACGAGTGCAACTCGCCCTACAAATCATATTCAGCCTTCGGCGGCAACCCCTATTTTGTTGACCTGCCAACACTTTATGAGCAGGGTCTGCTCACAAAAGACGAGCTTGATTCCTGCCGCCAGCAGACTCCCTACAGCAGCGAGTACGTAAGACTTTACCACACACGCACACAGGTGCTTATGAATGCCGCAATGCGTGCCGATGCTTCACTTAAACAAAAAATCAAGGAATTCATCAACGAAAACGTTTACCTCGAGCAGTTCTGCCGCTTTATGGCACTCAAAAAGGCTAACGGTGAAAAGCCCTGGACAGATTGGGAAACAGACGAGGCTGATGAAAACGTTCTGTTTATGTGGCAATTCATACAGTACGAGTTTTTTACACAGTGGGCTGAAATCAAGGCATACGCCAACAATAAGGGTATACAGATAATCGGTGATATTCCGATCTATGTATCGTTTGACAGCTGTGACGTTTGGGCTAATAAGGAGCAGTTTTTGCTTGACGAAGAGAACAAGCCCTCCTGCGTGGCGGGTGTGCCGCCCGATTATTTTGCTGAAGAGGGTCAGCTTTGGGGCAATCCGATATATGACTGGAGGAAAATGGAGGCCGACGGCTTCAAGTGGTGGCGCGCAAGGCTCAGCCACAACCTGACAATGTTTGATGCCGTGCGCATTGACCACTTCAGAGGCATTGAAAGCTACTGGAGCATAGACGGCGACGCAACAACGGCAAAGAACGGCAAGTGGGTAAAGGGCCCGGGCGAAAAATTTGTCGATATGGCAAAAGAGGTTGCAGGCGAAAAGCTGATTATCGCGGAGGACCTCGGTGATATCACAAAGGAAGTTATAGACCTCGTAGAATACAGCGGATTCCCCGGAATGAGAGTATTTCAGTTCGGCTTCCTCTCCGATAACGACAATCCTCACCAGCCGCACAACTACACCGACAACTGCATTGCCTACACGGGCACGCACGATAACAACACGCTTCTCGGCTACGTATGGGAGCTTTCGGAGGAAACACGCAAGGGTATGCTCGAATACTGCGGCTATGAATCTCCCGACTGGAACAACGGCTACCAGAGCATTATCCGCACGATATTCGCTTCCCACGCGGATACGGTAATTCTGCCGATTCAAGATCTGCTCGGCTACGGCTCTGATACAAGGCTCAACATTCCCGGCAAGGCTGACGGCAACTGGCAGTACCGCGTAACGGCTGATCAGATAAACTCCATTGATAAAAAGCGTTGGCAAAAGCTCAATTATATGTACAGAAGATAAACAGCAAGCGGACACTTCGGCGTTGAAGTGTCCGCTTTATTTTTCGCAAAATACACAAAAAATCGGCTTTGCAAAGCGCTTCAATGGAACAAACATAGAATTTCATTTTATCCCGCAAAACCGCTTGAAAGCGATAAAAAAAGGATATATAATCAATAACCGCAGTAAAGAAAAAACGAGAGGAACACAGATAATGAAGGAACTCAGACCAAAGCTGTTTTCGAGCCTAAAAAAATACTCAAAACAGCAGCTTATAAAAGACATAACCGCAGGTGTTATCGTTGCTATAATTGCGTTGCCGTTGTCAATTGCGCTTGCCCTTGCATCAGGCGTAGGCCCCGAGCAGGGTCTTTACACGGCAATTGTCGCAGGCTTTGTAATCTCATTTCTCGGCGGCAGCCGTGTGCAGATTGCAGGCCCTACGGCGGCATTCGCTTCAATCGTTGCAGGCATCGTCGCACAGAACGGATTTTCGGGTCTTGTGCTCGCAACGGTTATTGCAGGTATCCTGCTCATACTCATGGGCTTATTCAAGCTCGGCAGCCTTATCAAATTCATCCCCTATACAATAACAACGGGCTTCACAACGGGTATTGCAATCACGATTGTAATCGGCCAGCTCAAGGACTTTTTCGGCCTGACTTTCAAAAACTCACCTATCGAAACAATCGACAAGGTGAAAGAGGTAGTCAACTGCTTTGCAACGTTTAACTGGCAGGCACTCGTAATCGGTGCGGTTTCTCTCGCAATACTGATTGCCGTGCCGAAATTTCTCAAGAAGATTCCCGCTTCAATAATCGCAATTATCGTGTGCGCAGCACTTGTTAAGATTTTTGATATGAACGTAAACACGATCGGCGACCTTTACACAATTTCATCCGCCGCACCCAAGCTCACCGTGCCCGAGTTTTCACTTGACACAGTCAAGGCTATAATTCCCGATGCGCTTACAATCGCGGTGCTTGCAGCTGTTGAGTCGCTCCTCTCCTGCGTTGTTGCAGACGGTATGATAGGCAGCAGACACAACTCAAATATGGAGCTTATCGCACAGGGCGCAGGCAACATCTGCTCCGCACTTTTCGGCGGTATTCCTGCAACGGGTGCAATCGCAAGAACGGCGGCAAACATCAAAAACGGCGGCAGAACACCGATTGCAGGTATGGTTCACGCTGTTGTTTTGCTTGCGGTGCTGCTTGTGCTGATGCCCTACGCATCCCTTATCCCGATGCCGACTATCGCCGCGATACTGTTTATCGTTGCTTACAATATGAGCGAATGGCGCGAGTTTGTTGCCATAGTCAAGCACAGCCCCAAGAGTGACACGCTTGTGCTTATTGTTACCTTTGTGCTGACAGTCGTATTTGACCTTGTTGTTGCAATTTGCGTTGGTATCGTGCTTTCCACCGTTATGTTCATGAAGCGAATGGCCGACGTTACAGACGCCTACGGTTGGAAGGAAATTGACGAAAACACCGACAGCGACAACGTTAACCTAAAGGTGATTCCCGAGGGTGCAATGGTTTATGAGATTACAGGTCCGATATTCTTCGGTGCGTCAAACAAAATTGCTGACGTTATCAAAAGCGCAAACAAAAAAGTGCTTGTTCTGAGGATGAGAAGCGTGCCCGCGATTGATGCAACAGGAATACACAGCTTTGAATCAATCATCAGGACCTGCAAGAAAAACAACACTGTGCTGATTATGTCGCACGTCAACAAGCAACCGATGAAGGTGCTTAAAAAATCGGGAATGTATGAGGAAATAGGTGAAGAAAACATCTGCCCGAATATTGACCGCGCACTCGCAAGAGCAAAAGAAATACTCGGATAAAAACAAGGAGCAACGATAACGTGTTGCTCCTTATTTGTTTATCTGCGTTGTTTTAACCTTAACCTCATTTTAAATTAAAGGTTAGTTGTAATAATTGCGGGCGACCGGTAGTCGCCCGTAAAAGCGATATGACGGCACAAGCGGCAGAGGCAAGCCTCTGCCCTACATTCGATAAAGCAATTTACAGCGATATAAAACCTATGTCATTCTGAGCGCAGCGAAGAATCTTGATTAAACCCACTCAGCCAGGTGTTTTACCTCCTTTGGAAAGGAGGTGGCGCGGCGAAGCCGTGACGGAGGATTAAAAAAACGGCTGCACGAATTATGCAGCCGTTTCGGTTTGGTTATGTTGTTGCTTTAAGGTCGGTTGTTGTCCAGGTGTAACCGAGCTTTGTTTTGAGAGTGTAGTTTGTGCCGGCGGAGGCTTTACGCATAACCGTCCAATGTCTCAAGCCGTCCTCACCGATATAGCTGATGCTCTGAGTATATGTAAGCGTATTGCCGTTATCGAGCACGAACTGAATCTTGGCTATTTTCGGGTCGGTAACTACCTCAAACGTAGCGATACCTTTTTCGTAAGTGATATCAAACGAGCGTGCTTTGGGTGTATCGTAAGTGACG
>JAZUSN010000011.1:0-15446 GCA_045606785.1 Acutalibacteraceae bacterium
GTTGCAGCAGTGCTCAACTCCTACCTCGGCGGTCAGGCAGGCGCAGGTGCCGTTGCCGATATTATCAGCGGTGCTGTCAACCCGAGCGGTAAGCTTCCCGAAACATACCCAATGGTATACGCAGATACACCCGCAAAGAACAACTTCCCCGGCAACCCCGCAACAGTTGAATACCGCGAGAGCATTTACATCGGCTACAGATACTACGAAAAGGCAAATAAGGCTGTCCGTTATCCCTTCGGCTTCGGTCTTTCATACACAACATTTGAGTATTCCGACATCAAGCTTGACAAGGCAGCTATGAACGAAGACGAAAAGCTCAAGGTAACCTTCACAGTCAAAAACACAGGTTCCGTCGCAGGCTACGAAACAGCTCAGCTCTATGTTGCAGACAAGGTAAGCACAATTTACAGACCCGCAAAGGAGCTCAAGGGCTTCAAGAAGGTATGGCTTGAGCCGGGCGAGAGCAAAGAGGTTGAAATTGAGCTTTGCAAGCGTGCATTCGCTTTCTATAACGTCAACATTAACGACTGGTGCGTTGAGAGCGGCGAATTTGATATCCTCGTAGGTGCTTCAAGCGCTGACATCAGACTTGCAGCAACAGTTAACGTAAGCGGCACAACGGAGAATATCCCCGACTACTCCGCAGTTGCTCCTCTCTACTACAGCGGCAACGTTCAGGACGTTCCCGCAGAGCAGTTTGTTGCCGTACTCGGCAGAGAGCTTCCTGCTACCGATTACCCCGCAGAAAGAAAGCTCGGCATTCAGGATACATTTGAAAGCTGTGCACATACTAAGAACGGCAAGCGCTTCTACAAGCTTCTCACAGGTGTTATCCCCGCAGGATTTGCACAGGCAATCGCAATGCAGACTCCGTTCCGCGATTTCATCAGTATGAGCGGCGGCGTATTCAGCGAGCAGATGGCTGACGGCCTCGTCAAGTGGCTCAGCGGCGAAAAGGGCGGCATCCGTCTTATCGTCAAGGATATCCCCAGAGCTGTCAAGGGCATCGGTCCGCTCCTCAAGCAGATATAAATTGTAGCAAATTAACCCAAAATTGTCTTAAACTTAAGTCAATGTTTGGCGTATTTAAGGTTGCAGTTTGAGGCAAAATAATATATATTTATATGCGGAAAATAATTTTTCAATTATTCCACGTGTTTAATGAAAGGAGTCAACAACAATGACAAATCTCACAACAAATAAAAGCGTTCTCTCCTGGATTGAAGAGAAGGTCGAGCTTGTAAAGCCCGACAAAATCGTCTGGATCGACGGTTCTCAGGAGCAGATCGACGCACTCAGAGCAGAGGCTTGCTCAACAGGCGAAATGATCAAGCTCAACCAGGATCTTCTCCCCGATTGCTACCTTCACAGAACAGCAGTCAACGACGTTGCCCGTGTTGAAGGCAGAACATTCATCTGCGCTCCCACAAAGGAGATGGCAGGCCCCACAAACAACTGGATGGATCCCGCTGAAGCTTACGAAATGCTTTATGACATAGCAAAGGATTCATACAAGGGCAGAACAATGTACGTTATCCCCTACTCAATGGGCCCCGTAGGCAGCCGTTTCTCCAAGATCGGTATTGGGCTTACAGACTCAATCTACGTTGTTCTCAACATGGTTATCATGACAAGAGTAGGCGCAAAGGTTCTCGAAGCACTCGGCGACAGCAACGATTGGGTTCGCGGTCTCCACTGCAAGTGCGACATTGACGAAGAGAAGAGATACATCTGCCAGTTCCCGCAGGATAACACGATCATCTCCGTTAACTCAGGTTACGGCGGAAACGTTCTCCTCGGCAAGAAGTGCTTTGCACTGCGTATCGCTTCCTACCAGGGCTGGAAAGAAGGCTGGCAGGCTGAGCATATGCTCATCCTCGGCGTTGAGAAGCCCAATGGAGAAGTTAAGTATATCTGTGCTGCATTCCCCTCAGCTTGCGGCAAGACAAACCTTGCTATGCTCATTCCCCCCAAGGCTTACCTTGAGAAGGGCTACAAGGTATGGTGCGTAGGTGACGATATCTCATGGATCCGTAAGGGTGAGGATGGCAGACTCTACGCTATCAACCCCGAAAACGGCTTCTTCGGCGTTGCACCCGGCACAAACAACAAGTCCAACCCCAACGCTCTTGCAGCTACAATGAAGGGCACAATCTTCACCAACGTTGCACACAACCTTGACAACAACATAGTTTGGTGGGAAGGCCTCGACAAGAATCCTCCCGCAAACGCTGTTGAGTGGAAGGGCAACCCCTGGAACGGCCAGGAGAGCGAAGAGAAGGGCGCACATCCCAACAGCCGCTTCACAGCTCCCGCTGTTAACTGCCCCTGCATCAGCTCAGAGTTTGAGAATCCCGCAGGCGTACCGATCTCCGCTATCGTATTCGGCGGCAGACGTGCAAAGCTTGCTCCCCTCGTATATCAGTCACGTGACTGGAACCACGGTGTATTCGTAGGCTCAATTATGGCTTCCGAAACAACAGCAGCAGCTTCAGGTGCAGTCGGTGTTGTCCGCCGCGATCCTATGGCTATGCTTCCCTTCTGCGGTTACAATATGGGTGACTATTGGCAGCACTGGATCAACATCGGCAAAACACTCGATGCTGACAAGGCTCCCAAGATCTTCAACGTCAACTGGTTCCGTAAGGATGACGAAGGCAACTTCATGTGGCCCGGCTTCGGCGACAACCTTCGCGTTCTTGAGTGGATCCTTGACCGTTGCGACGGTAAGGTTGATGCTGACGAGGTTGCTATCGGTTACGTTCCCAAGGCTGAGGACATCAACCTTGAGGGCATCGAGGATGAGGTTTCCGTTGACACACTCAAGGCTATGCTTGACGTTGATAAGGACCTCTGGAACGCAGAAACAGCAGGCATCGAAGAGTTCTACGGCAAGTTTGGCGACACACTTCCCCAGACTCTTGCTGACGAGCTTGCAACTCTCCGCGCTAACCTTAACAAATAAGATAAAAGTATAAAAACGCGCTGACTTGTAAACCAAGTCAGCGCGTTTATTTGTTTGTATGTTGTTCGCGCGTATTTTCGGACACAAAAAAATCAGCACCCACAAACTGTGGATGCTGAAGCACATTTAAATAATCGGCAGCAAAGCATATATCATTTGTTAAAGGATTATTTGTTCCCAATTGGCTTTTACTGCAGATATACCTTGGTGAAGTTCAAACGCTTCGGGAAAAAGAACAAACGCTTTATCAAGTTCAGCCAGTGCTTTATTAATACAATTCACCGAATATTCGGAGTGGTTAAATATTCGAAAAAGCAAAACAGATTTCAGACAATATAAACACAGCCGACGATAAGCAGATTCTGTCTTGCAGATTTCACAAATCTCCCTGCAATAATTCAGAATAAGCAATTTATATTCTGCAAGCTTTTCTCTATTACCGATCTTCCGAAATCCATCTTTCAGTATTAAATAAATACCTTCAGGTCTGCTCAAAGTTTTTTCGTCATTACTGCCTTTGCAAAATTCTTTGTAAAGTTGCAAAGCATTCAGATAATACTCTTCAGCCGCCTCAATACCGCGTTCAGTATTTATCAGGTCTGCCTTCATCTTTTCGCAATAATATCGGTAATATTCAAGATTTTTATCGCGACGGTTCAGCAAATTAGAATCCAACATATTAACGCAGCGGGTCAGATAATCTCGTGCCTCATCAAACGCCTTTTCCTTTATGAAAAAGTTTATAATCCCGACGCAACACTTATAGGCCGCTCGAACAAACTTAACGTTGGATCTTTTATCGTTTGCAAGCTCGTAAACCGACGATAATCCGTCAATATAATAAAGCAAAGCTTGTTTAGGATTGTATTTCGGAAAAATAGTTTTGTCAAAAAGTTTTCCAAGATTATAAAAGGACAAGTACATATCATGAGCACGGGCATCGGATAAAAAATCGGCATGCTGACAGATTTTTATCAGACGAAGGTTTTCTTTGTAAGCCGCTTCAGCCGCAAGCAGAAAATAGCCCTGTTCAGTCGGCTCTGCCGCCGGAATCCGAAGCACAGATTGAAGTATATCAGCGCAGCTTTCTCTTAGGTTGCCGTTCATCTCCCCTTCAATCTGCTCACACAATTTTGCCAACTGGTTAAAAGAAACCGAAATATTACGCAGAATGGCAAGATAACTCGGTCTGTCTTTTTGCTCATACTGACTGCACACCCATCGCCCTTCTTCAATACTCAACACGTGCAAGCGTGTGTTTTCATCACGTGGAAAATCTTTTTTAGCGCGATAAATCCGACAGATTTCATCAACATATAATGAATGACGGAAAACCGTACGGATATCCTCCTTATCAGAAATCGCAAGATATGGCTTAAGCAGAGTCTCTGCCTCTTGGTTTTTGCCAATGCTTCTGTTGTATCGACTATGGCAATAGCTGATTAAGAAATCGTAGTTCTCTGCAGGAAGCAGAGTATCAAAAATATCAAAAAGCTTTTCCGCAAATTCTTTTTCATTCACTATGACAGCAGCAACACGTACGCTAAACATATCCGATAACAGCAGGTCATCGCTGTTATCCTCTGAATACATCCGAATAAAAAAGTTGCGAATTTCCGACGCAGAACGTTCGAGTAATCTCCTGATGGCACGGGCGACAATATCACCCTTATTGATAAAATGAACAAAGACTTTTATAAGCAACGCATAATCGTCACTAATGAGCTTGGCGTGGTCAAAGATATGGTCAACCGAATACTTAAAAATATACGTATTGCTTTCAATATCCTCGCCATTATCCATAACTTCTTTCAGACGGTCGACTATGCAAGATATACCGTTTTCTTTGTCAACACAGTATTTTTCAGGGCAACAGCTGTCATCCATCAAAAATTCGCGGATAGATTCAGACTGATAGAGTCTTACTTCCTTGCGGCTGTTTTTATAGAGCAACGTACCCGAACGAGAAACGATGCTGTTGATATCAGATTCACGGCAACCGAGAATATCGGCAGCTTCATCAATCGTGAGGGGACGCTTGGCTACGCAGAGTATCTCCAGTAGCGGAACAATTTTCGTCTGATAATAATTCAGACTCTCGTCGCCGAAATAACGTAAGAGCTGATCACGGTAATAGTGGTGTAGACCTGCAGGCAGACTTGCAATAAAATCTGCTGTATTGATAATTGGATTGCAGCTGATATCATTGAAAAAGCAATCAAGATATTTCAGACTGTGCTCACTCTTTTCAATCAGCTGCTCTCTCATTTCTATATCGATTTTTATATACGCCCTATCGCATTTTTCAGCAATGAAGTTTGCGCAATCGGCATAACTGTTTTCTCTGTTTTTTTCGATATAATAAACACAGTTATCAGATTCGCAAATCGTCTGCGAGATAATATACGGTTCAGGGCGAGATGAGAAGAAGATTTTAACACGGGGATTAAACCGGTAGCGGAGTCTCGCCAGAGCCTCCAGAAAAGCTTCACACTCTTGTTTCGGATATTCGTCAAGACCGTCTATTATTATAAGTACTTTTCTTTCGAGATTAACACTCTCAAACGGCGCTATAAGTACGCTTTCGACAAGGGAGTAAACCGAATCGGTATTTAGAGAGATATCTAAGAAATGCTCTCGGCAAACCGAAACGCGTTCAAACAACTGATGTGCCACCGAAATAAGCACATTCTGCAGTTTTGTGGTATCATAATAAGTCTGCTGACTTGAAAAAGCAACTGAATCGCAAAGCGTGTTTTCCTCTTGAGTCTTCTGAAAAAGTTTGGCAGAGAAAAAGCTTTTTCCGCTGCCCATATTGCCGTAAAGTGTAAAAACGTTATCATTTTCGTTTTTCAGCCACAAATCAACCTTGTCAAAAACATTTGCCTTGATACCGTCAATATAACCCAACTGGCCTTTTTCTATAATCTGATGTGCGTGCTTTTCTGCCGCATATATCTGTTGAAAAAGAACATCATTAACCGATAAGACTGCTTCACCATGCTCCAATTGAGCATTTTTCAAAATCCTGGTTGCAATATTGTTGCGCGAAAAAGACTCCATTGCCATAACTATCATACCTTTTAATGTACTTTATTATCGTTTTGATATTGGTCAATCTTTTCTTTAATGTGATCACGTCTTTTTTGAATGTCAGCAAATAACAGTTCTGCAAGTTCCCTGTCATCGCACACACAAAAATCATCATGCAGTTCTTTCAGTGCCGAGAGACTCGAATATATTTCCATAAGCAAACCGCACTGAATATCTTCGTCCGAATACATATCGAGGAGTGATCCCGAAGAAATAACAGAATCCCAAGCAAATGTTGAAAATGAAAAGATTTCGTATTTATGTTCATCCTTACCGAATTCTTCAATCTGTGATTTAATCAATTCAAGTTCGGGAGTGATGCTGGCAACAAGCCTACGCCTCGCTTCTTTCTGCTGTTTATGGTTTTTACTCTTTTCAATCCATAGCGGAACAAAAATACCGACGAAAGAGCCAATCATTGCATATAAAAGTTCAACCCAATAAAAATCGCCAAAAGAAATATTTTTCAAAAATTCCATATTGTCACTTCCCTTCTATACAATTCCATTTTAAATATATCATACACCCGGGAAACAGTCAAGAAAGAAAGCGGTCAAAAAGAGTCCTGACAGCCCGCCTGTGCGCCTACGATAAAAAACGGTTCTGGAGAATTTTTATCTTTAGCAAAAAAGAAAAAGTCGCAGAACACAAAAGTCTGCGACCAAATAAAAAACTCATTTTAAATGAAAAATTGACATCCACTAAACGATGGGCATCCATTTCTAGTTGCTCTGCCGTTGGTGTGGGAAACGGGAGTTGACTCTCGCGCTGTGGCGCTCGGTCATTCGCGTCTCTCGGTGTCCGCCTGACACCGATTCACTCCCGCTCCTACTTCAAGTCCCGTTCATTGAAACAAAAAAACAGAGAAACCGCAAAAGCGATTTCTCTGTTTTTGGTACGGATGTTCATAACACAAGTTGTTCTCCGGCAATACATATTCTATCTTTCGTATTCTAATATATTTCCTCAGATACGGAGGAATACATAATGTCAAATATCATTGAATATTTTTACTATGGCAATATTGAGCCACAAGAAGTCAATTCAGAATTAACCCCCTAACGGTTTTTATAATAAATATAGTATCTCGCAGATGTTGATACGCGGGCAAAATTATGCTTGTTACAGTTGTTGATCAGAAGAAAACAGCAAAAGGCATAACTAAGAAGCTGAAGGAGTAAAATCTGTTGAAGTGGATATGCTCTAGAAACATTATCACGAGAAAAAATTTATACCGAATTCAAAAGTACTTTTAAATTTTCTGTTAATAATCTTGACAAATTGACTTATACTAGTATATAATGTGAAAAAATTTAAACTTTAAATATTTAAACTTTGGAACCAGCTGTCTGCAGAGGATGTTGGTTCCTTTTTTTATGGCCAAAACGTATTACTGTAATAAAAACTGACTGAAAAGGAGAATATTAAATGGAAATTCAACTTCAGGAGCTTATTGAGCAAATAAAAAAAGACGGTGTTGAAACAGCTGAAGCTCAAGCTGCCGTAATACTCGAAACAGCCAAAGCAGAGGCAAAAAAAATCATTGCCGATGCAAACGCACAGGCAGATAAAATTTTGTCTGATGCAAAAAATAAAAATGAACGAACCGTAAAATCAGGTGAAGATGCAATCCGACAGGCAGGTCGTAATCTTCTTATATCCTTCAGAGAAAGTGTTGCGAAAGAGCTTAACGCAATTATAGGAGAAAACGTTTCATCGGTTTATTCTTCAGATGCACTGTCACAGCTTATTGTCAAAGCCGTTGAATGCTGGCTATCTAAGCCCGAAGCAACTGATATATCCGTAATTTTAAGCAGTGATGATCTTGCAAAGCTCGAAGACACTCTTTTGGCAGAGCTTAAAACAAAAATTCTCACCGGAGTTACGCTTAAAGCTAATGAAAATTTTGACGGAGGATTCCGGATTGCAGTAAACGGTGACGGAGCATATTATGATTATTCAAAAGAGGCTGTTACCGATATGTTGTCGAGTTATCTTAGTCCTAAGATAACTGCGTTATTGAAAGAGGCAGAATAATTATGGCGGAGTATTATCTGATATCTCAACTGCCTTCTCTGGATGGTTTAAGTGAAAACACACCGATGCCTGTTACCGAAAACCAATTTTTTGAGTTATGCAGCCGATTCTTGGGAAAAAAGGCTCTTGACGAACTTAACAGAATAACTCTCATTCCATCAAAAACTTACAAAAAATCTGCATCTGCTCTGATTGAAAAATGGAATGAAGGTGAACGTAATCTTCGCCTTGCATTAGCGAAGCTTCGTGCAGATAAGATGAACAAAAATTTTGATACAGTAATGCAGTCTTTCCCGGCAGGCCTTTTGCAAGCGGTGCGCACCGCTATTGAAATTGAAAGTCCGATGGAGGCAGAAACGTTTCTCAACCGCTACCGTCTTGAGTTTTTGGAAACGCTGAGACCAATGGATTCTTTTTCGGAAGAATTTGTGTTCTATTATTGTCTTAAACTGAAGCTACTGGAGCGCATGAGAAGATTTGATACACATAGCGGTGAGACCGCATACAGAAAGATCTATGACTCAATTATGAGTGAGGATAAAACGGAGGTTATACAATGACCGTAAGCAAAGGTAAAGTAGTAAGTATTAACGGCAACCTTGTATCAGTAAGGTTTGAAAATAATGTTTCGATGAATGAAATATGCTACGTTAATGTTGACAATATAAAACTCAAGAGTGAGGTTATACGCATACGAGGAAATATCGCTCAAATACAGGTTTATGAAATGACAGGCGGCATCAAGTGCGGAGATGAGGTTGATTTTACCGGAGAAATGCTTTCAGCACAGTTGGGTCCGGGGCTTCTGGGTCAGATTTACGACGGACTTCAGAATCCTCTGCCTGTGTTAGCTGAACAGGCAGGCTGGTTCCTTGAAAGAGGAAATTATGCTGACGGTCTTGATGCTGAAAAGAAATGGGAATTCACCCCTACTGCAAAAGTCGGAGACATTCTTCGTGCCGGCGAATATATAGGTACAGTTCCTGAAGGTCCCTTTACTCATAAAATATTCATTCCCTTTAATTTACTGGGAATATACACATTGAAATCCGTTGCAGAAAAAGGTGAATATACGGTAAACGAAGAAATTGCAGTTTTAACCGACGAAAGAGGCAGAGAAATCTCTGTTTCTATGTCATTCAAATGGCCTGTTAAGCGTGCAATCAAATGTTACAGTGAAAGATTGGCACCTGTAGAAACAATGGAAACAAAAGTGCGCCTTATTGACTCCTTCTTCCCCGTTGCAAAGGGCGGAACTTACTGTACTCCCGGTCCATTCGGTGCAGGTAAAACAGTTTTGCAGCATACAACATCGAAATATGCAGATGTTGATATTGTTATTATTGCTGCTTGCGGTGAACGTGCAGGTGAGGTCGTTGAAACGCTGACAGAATTTCCTGAGCTTACTGACCCTAAAACAGGACGCTCCCTTATGGAAAGAACAATTATTGTGTGCAACACTTCTTCAATGCCTGTTGCATCCCGTGAGGCTTCGGTTTACACAGCAGTAACACTTGCCGAGTATTACAGACAGATGGGTCTCAATGTTTTAATGCTTGCTGACTCCACATCGCGTTGGGCTCAGGCAATGCGTGAAATGTCAGGCAGACTTGAAGAGATTCCCGGTGAAGAGGCATTTCCCGCATATCTTGAATCATATATTGCCGCATTCTATGAACGTGCAGGATGTGTACTTCTTCCTGACGGAAGCAAGGGCTCCGTTACAATCGGAGGCACGGTTTCTCCTGCGGGCGGTAACTTTGAAGAACCGGTTACTCAGGCAACTCTCAAGGTAGTCGGAGCCTTCCACGGGCTTTCACGTGAACGTTCTGATGCGAGAAAATATCCTGCAATAGACCCGCTTATTTCCTGGTCAAAATACAAACCGGTTACAGACCCTGCGAAGTCAGGTTTTTGCAAAAATATTCTCCTTCACGGAGACGAAATCGGTTCAATGATGAAGGTTGTCGGTGAAGAAGGTACAAGTATTGAGGACTACACCATATATCTGAAGGCAGAAATGCTTGATGCTGTTTATCTTCAGCAGAACTCTTTTGATTCCGTTGAAGCAAACTGTACAAAAGAGCGTCAGCGTTATGTAACAGATAAACTTGTATATATTCTCGGCAGTGAATATGCTCTTGACAGCAAGGATGATGCCCGAAGCTTTTTCAACCGTATGAGACAGAAGTTTATTGACTGGAATTATACCGAATTTGATAGTGAGGCTTTTGCCGGAGCAGAGGCTGAAATAGACACACTGTATGCTGACGGCCAGGGAAAATTAAGCCGTGAAGCAGAACTTCTTCTGAAAGGTGGTGAGTGATAGTGAACAAGGTATTCAACAAAATAGAATCAATTACAGGTAACGTTATTACCGTTAAAGCACAGGGTGTGCGTTATAACGAACTTGCACAGATAAATACCCGTTTCGGCAAATCACTCGCCCAGGTCAATAAAATTGACGGGGATATTGTTTCATTGCAGGTGTTTGCCGGAGGTCAGGGTATTTCTACCGGTGACGAGGTTCGCTTTTTAGGTCACGATATGAGAGTCTCATTCAGCGATGATCTTCTCGGCAGAATTTTTAACGGCTCCGGTGAGCCCAGAGATAAAGGTCCGGCACTTACGGATAATATGAAACCGATCGGCGGTCCGTCGGTTAACCCTACAAAACGAATTCTCGCGAACAGAATGATGAGAACAAATATCCCGATGATTGATATGTTCAATACACTTGTTGTTTCGCAGAAGCTTCCGATTTTTTCAATTTCAGGTGAGCCTTACAACCAGCTTCTTGCCAGAATTGCCTTGCAGGCTGAAGCAGATGTTATTGTTCTTGGGGGTATGGGACTTAAATATGACGATTTTCTTTTCTTTAAAGAAGAACTGTCAAACGGCGGCGCTTTAAGTAAAACAGTAATGTTTGTTCATACCGCCTCTGACCCTACCGTTGAATGTATGATGATTCCCGATATGGCGCTTGCTGTTGCAGAGCAGTTTGCGTTACAGGATAAGGATGTCTTGGTGCTTCTCACTGATATGACAAACTTTGCAGATGCAATGAAAGAAATTGCTATCACACAAGAACAGGTTCCCTCAAACCGAGGCTATCCCGGTGACCTTTATTCTCAGCTTGCTTCACGTTATGAAAAAGCAGTTGATTTTGATAGTTCAGGCTCTGTCACGGTGCTTGCGGTTACTACAATGCCGGGTGATGATGTTACACACCCTGTTCCCGATAATACAGGCTATATTACCGAAGGTCAGTATTATCTGAAAGGCGGAAGAATTGAACCCTTCGGATCTCTTTCACGACTTAAGCAGAATGTCAACAGCAAAACACGTAAGGATCACCGTATTCTTATGGACTCTATGATTAGATTGTATTCATCCTATAAAGAAACATTGGAAAAGAAGAATATGGGCTTTTCAATGAACCGTTGGGATGAGAAATTATTGAAATACGGTCAGCTTTTTGAAAATAAGCTTATGGATTTGTCGGTTAATTTGACACTTGAGGAGTCACTTGATCTCGGTTGGCAGATTCTTGCAGATTGTTTCCAAAAAGATGAAACGGGAATTAAGTCAGACCTTACAGATGAATTCTGGCCTGTAAAGTAAGGAGGACTGAAATTTGGCAAAAATCAAATTAACTAAAAATGAGTTAAAGATACAGAAAGATGCTCTTAAAATGTATCAAAGATATTTGCCTACGCTGACACTTAAAAAACAACAGCTTCAATCGGAAATAAGAATAATTGAAGCAAAGGCTGCCTCAGTAAGACGAGAACGTGAAAACTTAGAAAAAGGTTTTTCTTCTTGGATTGCCGTCTTCAGCGAAGAAAGTGCTTTCCCCGACGGAATTATTACTGTTAGCAACATCCGAAAAGGAACAGGAAACATTGCAGGTGTTACGATTCCCACTTTTGAGGGTGCAGACTTTTCCAGAGGCGATTATGATTTGTATGAAACACCGCTTTGGGTGGATATTGCAGCAAATCATATGGAAAAAGCAATGTCGCTTGATTTAGAGGCGGAAGTGTTGGATGAACAGGTAAGGCTTTTAGAAAAAGAATTGCTTTCTACTTCACAAAGAGTCAACCTGTTTGAAAAGGTGAAAATCCCCGAAACACAGGCAAATATCAAAAAGATATCAATTTATATGGCAGACCAACAGGTCAGCGCTGTTGTGCGTTCAAAAATTTCAAAACGCAAAATAGCCGCTCGTGATGAATCATCTTCGGGAACGGAGGTGTGTGCTGTATGATTGTACCGATGAAAAAAATCTCTCTTGTAGTTATGGGAGATAAAAAAAGAGAAGCTCTTAAAAAACTTCGCAAAGCAGGAATTGTTCACATAGAAATAACAGAAGGCTCAGGCAAAAAAATCGATGAGTTAAAAGAACAGATTGCCCTGCTTGAAAGTGCGGTTTTTCTGTTAAGCGAAAAGAAAAATAAGAATATTGAGCAAAAAGACATAACTGCTTCCGAAGCTGTTTCAGCAGCAAAAGAAATAACTTCCTTAGCAGAAAAAAAGAAAGCTTATTTGAATGAACAACACGCATTGATTTCTGAACTTGAACGGATTAAAAGCTGGGGCGAAGTCAACCCTGACGACGTTAACGATTTGTTAAACAAAGGTGTTGATATTTCGTTTTATGAAATGCCGAGAGCTGAGTATGACAGTATTCCTGAAACAGTAAAAACCATTAGTTTAGAAAAAACCAAAAATTCAGTTAAGTTTGCTCTGATTGTATCCGGCGTTGAGGGGGAAAAAATTGCAGAAGAACTGAAAAGCTATCGTTTTGAGTTACCGCAGATTTCCACCGCAGAGATAAAACGAAGGCTTGAAGAAATCAGCAAAGAGATAGAGTCAATTGATGAAAAAACAACTGGCTATGCAGGATATAATTATGGTATGAAGAATACTGTTAAATCCTGCGAAAAGGAAATTGAATTTGAGGTATATGCCACCGGTATGACCGATGAAAGCTTATCGGAGAACGATAAAAATGATGTTTCGGTTGCATATTTTACGGGATATGTTGAAGAGGAAAATCTGCCTTACCTTAAAGAAATTGCTAAAGATAATTTCTGGGGACTTCTTATTGAGGAACCCACTGAAGAGGATAATGTTCCGACAAAGCTTAAAAACAATAAATTTGTAAGCCTTATCTATCCGCTTACTGACTTTTTAGGCACTGTTCCGGGGTATTTTGAGTATGATATTTCAGGTTGGTTCTTAGGCTTTATCCTCATTTTCTTCGGAATTATATTCGGGGACGGCGTTTACGGACTTCTTATTACAGCTATTGCCGCAGTGTTGATTATTAAATCTGCAAAAGCGAAGAAAGAAATCTCACCCGCATTTCTGTTAGTTGGACTTTTCGGTGTTTCGACAACACTCTGGGGAACATTAACCTGCACATGGGGCGGTCTTCCTGCTGAGAAGTTGCCTGAATGGCTTCAGAAGATATCAATTCCGTTTATCTCAAATGTATATGCCGATAAAATATGGTATCCTTTCTGGACAAACGGAAATGTCGGTCTTACAACCGCACAGAATTTGCAGATTTTCTGTTTTTCTTTGGCTCTCATTCAGCTTGTTATAGCACATCTTAAGGTTGCAAAAAGAAACAGAAAATCAATTAAGATACTCGGAGATATCGGGTCAATATTGCAACTTGTGGGTATCTATTATGTTGTACTGAGCTTTGTTGTTAATCCCGATGTTTTCAGCTTCGGACTTGTAATCAGTGGTATTCCCGTCGGAACGGTAGCTCTTGTACTCGTTATCGTCGGCTTTGTTATGAGCTTTGTATTTGCAAATTATGAGGGAAGTATTGTTAAATCTATACTTGAAAGTCTGAAAAACATTGTCTCTGTTTTGCTTGGTGTAGTCAATGTTTTCTCAGATATAGTTTCTTATATAAGGCTTTGGGCAGTCGGTCTTGCAGGTGCAGCGATATCTGCAACTGTAAACGAACTTGCAAGTCCGTTGCTTGGCAATTTTATGTTTATGATAATTGCCATAGTCCTTCTGGTATTCGGACACGGACTTAATATGATACTGAATGTTCTGTCTGTTATTGTTCACGGAATCAGACTGAACACTTTGGAATTCTCATCACATCTTGATATGTCCTGGAGCGGACACAAATTCAAACCATTTAAAGAACAAATTGATTAAAAAAGGAGAATTACTATGAATTTAGGTTTATTAGGTACAGCATTGGCAATGGGCATCGCCGCTATCGGTTCTGCAATCGGCATCGGTATCGCAGGTCAGGCATCAATCGGTGCGTGGAAAAAGTGTTATATGAGCAATAAGGCAGCACCTTTCATTCTTACGGTTTTTGCAGGTGCTCCCCTTACACAGACTATTTACGGCTTTCTTCTTATGCAACAGATGAAGTCAGCCACCGCAGACCCTGCTTTTCTTTTCGGTCTCGGTATTGCATCAGGTCTTGCAATGGCAGTTTCAGCTTTTGTTCAGGGTAAAGCAGGTGCTGCAGGTGCAGATGCTTTAGCTGAAACTGGAAAAGGTTTTTCTCAGTACATTACTGTTGTCGGTCTCTGTGAAACAGTAGCACTGTTCGCTCTCGTTTTCAGTATGGTAGCTTTAGGATAACTTGAAAAAGGTTGGAGTATCATTAATATTATTGAGTTTTTAATGAAATCAGATACTGATTCAGAAATAATCTCATTTTTGCCTTTTTCTCATCTGCATTTATGTATTTTATGTATTCAAAAAACCGTTTCACTGCAAGTGAGGCGGTTTTTTCTCTATTTGGTGCAATTACAGCACCACTGATTTACAAACTAATTGACCACATTGATGTTTATGAAGCGAAGGGAAAGGGTAAAAACAAGATACAGAGGGTAGTGATTCACTACAACTTTGTAGGCTATCTTGAAATACCCGAAAACGATGAGCCTTGCTTCACAGCAGACACCCGTCAGGGGGTAGCAATAGGATATATTGCAAAACCTACAGAAAAGTCAGCATAACAAAAAGTCGCACTCCGAAAGGAATGCGACGATACATAAAATTATATCAAACTTTATACAAAACTCTATTTTAAGAAAAAAATTGAGTATTCACAGGTCAAATCCCTTATGAATACTCAGTATAGTCGCTCGCAGTCGCAACGGTCCGCAGACTGTTGCTCTATATCGCTACTACTTCAAATCCCATTCATTGGAGTCATAACCGCCGGCTAAGCCGGCGGCTTGATTAAGCCCTATAAGGGCTTATTACCGGCAAGCATCTAAAGACGCATGAATATTCTTTCTTCTGCATCTATTGCTCCACCGCCCGTAAACGGGCACTTATACATCTTTCC
>JAZUSN010000012.1:0-2333 GCA_045606785.1 Acutalibacteraceae bacterium
AAGAAGAAAACCGCAACGCTTATATCAAGCAAACCGAACACCAAATCACGGATATGATTTTCTTTTTGTTCAGTATCTTTTTCTGCGATTGTCAGCAACTCGTCGCCTGACAGAAGTTCATCAATTGTTACTCCGAAAAATCTCGCAATGGCTTTGAGTGAATCTATATTGGGGTAACCTCTGCCAGATTCCCATTTTGAAACTGCGGTACGCGAAACAAAAAGCAACTCTGCAAGTTCTTCTTGAGTAAGATCCTTGTGCTTTCGCAGTTCTTGTAATTTTTCATTAAATTCCATAATAACTCTCTTTTGAAATAATTTATTGAGATAATTATATCATACACATATATGTAAAACAACATTATTTTCTTTTCACCCAAACAATATCATATCCCATAACGTCAGCCATTTCGACGGCTTCGGAATATCGCAGAGAGCCTCGGCGGAGCTTGCCCGAAAAGTTTGGTACGCTGTCACTCCAACCGTATTCATCAGCAAGCATTTCAACAAGTTCTCTCATAGTAAAACCTTCTTTGACTATGTAAGATTTGATTTCATTTCGTATATCCATTAAATCACCCCTTTCGGTTTTAATTTATGATGCATCGTTCAATATAGGTGCTGTTCATATTCATTGTTTCGTGTGCTTGTTTACGGTTTGGTGAATTGTCACACATTTCCGTGAACCGTGTTCGCTCTCTGGCGTATTGCTCTTCCGTGTGTATTTCCACACTAATCCGTTAATTAATTCGCTGATTTCACATCCTTTCATAAATTAATCGCCGTTCTGCCCGAAGTTCGAGTTCCGACAGGCATTCCTCATATCTCTATGGGCGCTGTGCCGTCAGCTTTTCGGCTGCGCTCGCTCTCTTTTGAGAGGTCATGGCGGTTTGTTCTCGTCGGACGGTCATTCAATTGTATTGTTTCGTTACCCGTTGACTACATTTTAGCGAAAAAATTCACCGTTTCCCGTATTTCCAAGAGGATGGAAAAACAAAAACTCTTGCCACTTTTAGAGTAACAAGAGCATGTAGTCGGATTGAAAATTATGGTGTTAATATGGTATAATCAGCTGGATTTAAAAATGTTTTGAGGGAAATATATGAAAAAACAGATTGCAAACATAATCACAGGTTGCCGAATTTTTTGCAGTATTTTGATGATATTCTTTCCTGTGTTTTCCGCGGAGTTTTATATTACATATCTTATTTGCGGATTTACTGATATGATAGACGGAACTGTTGCAAGAAAGACAAACAGCATAAGCGAATTCGGAGCAAAATTTGATACTGTTTCTGACTTAATATTTATAGCCGTATCATTATTTAAATTGTTTCCGGTGATTCATATTACTAAATGGTTATGGATCTGGATTGTTATCATATTAATCATTAAAGTAGGCAACATTATATTGGGCTTTGTTCGCACGAAAAAGTTGATATCGTATCATACAGTCGCAAACAAGGTTACAGGACTGTTATTGTTTTTGTTACCTATGACACAACATTTTATTGATTTGAAACACAGTGCCACGGTGGTATGTGCAGTTGCAACATTTTCTGCGATTCAAGAAGGATATTATATAATAACGGGGCGTGAAAGCATTTTATAACCGATTAGACACCAAAAATGACCGAACAGACAAAACTCAGCATTTCTTCTTTTATATTTGCTATGATGGTACTGCAAACAAAAAGGAGGATAACATAAATGCAAGAGATAAAAACAGTTGAGCTTGTGAAGCAGTATAAAAACCTCACCGCTGTGGACAGGCTCAATTTAGAAATACGGCAAGGTGAACTGTTTTCGCTGTTGGGTGTTAACGGTGCGGGAAAAACCACAACAATAAAAATGTTAACCTGCCTGACAAAGCCATCCAACGGTGATGCGTTCGTAGGCGGATACAGCATAACAACGCAATCTGAACAGGTGAAGCAATTAATCGGCGTTTCCCCTCAGGAAACCGCAGTTGCACCGAACCTTACCGTAAAAGAAAATTTAGAGCTCATTTGCGGAATTTATGGCTTTTCCAAAGAGAAAGCAAAGAAAAGAATTGAGGAACTTTGCGGGCAATTTGCTCTTGATTCTGTTCTGAAGAAAAAAGCAGGCAAGTTGTCGGGCGGTTGGCAGCGTCGTGTCAGCATTGCAATGGCACTTATCAGCGAACCGAAAATACTTTTTCTTGACGAGCCGACTCTCGGTCTTGACGTTATTGCACGGCACGAGCTTTGGGATGTGATTCGCTCTCTGAAAGGTAAAGCAACCGTTATCCTGACAAGGCACTATATGGAAGAAGCGGAAGCTCTTTCGGACCGCATCGGCATTATGAAAGAC
>JAZUSN010000013.1:0-1871 GCA_045606785.1 Acutalibacteraceae bacterium
CCGAATATACTTATTGTCGGAGATGAGCAGATCATAAATGCCTCTGCGGAAAATTACGCTCTGCTCGGTTGGCTGCCGATTATCAAAACAGAGCAGCCCGAAAGCGGCGAGAACTTTTACTTCACGCCTGCCTATACCGAATCTGACGGAAAAATTCTTCAAAGTTGGGAAAAGGTTGAGTATGAGCCGGAAGCAACAGAAGATGATTACATAAATTCTCTTGAGGAATTGGGGGTAAATTTCGATGAATAAAGCCAAATTGAATGCAGCAGTAGACATCTGCAAAGCCGAAACAAAGGCAGCGTTGCAGACGGTGTACGATGCCCTTAACCAAGGTCAGCAGAAGAAAATTATCAAGGATGAAGCCGTAAAAGCTTTGTTTGACAGATACGGTGTTGAATACGGAGAGTGATGATATGATACACGCATTTTTATCTATGTTCGGTCTGTACATAGCGTACTTTGTATATCTTATTGAAGATATTTTCATCTGAAAACAATCCTCAGTCTCGCATACGCTCGACAGCTCCTTTAAAAAGGAGCCATTGTCAAAGAAATTCACCGCCATATTGGGTAAGGATTTACCTCCTTTTGAAAGGAGGTGGCATTGCGCAGCAATGACGGAGGATTGCAAAAACAATTAATTAAAGGAGTGATTATTATATACCGTTCACCGTTTCGGGCAATATCCCGACAGACTACAGCCTACAAAAAGAAAGGCAGCTGGAAGCTCGGCTACCACACGGGCATTGACCGAGTTTGCGACACGGACCGCATACTTGTTGCAATCGCTGACGGCGTTGTTACCCGTGTCAATTCCTGCGGCGAGAGCTACGGCAACCACATCGTATTCCGCACCGATGATAACCGCTCTGTTCTCTATGCTCATATGGCGGATAAGCCTGCCGTAAAGGTCGGCGAGAGAATTACAAGCGGTCAGATACTCGGCAGGATGGGCAACACGGGCAACAGCTACGGCGCACACCTGCATATCGAGGTGCAGAATTCAAAAGCGTGGGGCTACGGTAAGAATCTTATCAACCCCAACAGCGTTATAAACTGGGAAAAATTCAGCGACAAAGAAGGTGATTTTATGGCTTTGAGTTGGAAGAACGGCAGCACACCCGAAAAGGTTTACCAGACAACGGCAGACTGCAAGGCAGGCAGAAACAGCATCGGCTCACTTAACGCGAGAGAAGCCGCAACCTGCGTTGCAAAGGTTGACGGCTGCTACCTCGTTACATATTCCGCAGGCGGCACGACCAAAGCAGGCTTTGTGGCGTATTCGGGAGGTGTGAAATAGCATTGGCGGAAGTCATCACCGCGCTGATTACACTCATCGGCTCTCTGGGCGGCACTTTCGGGGGAATAATCGTCAGTTCAAAGCTGACTAATTACCGCATTGAACAGCTTGAAAAGAAGGTTGAAAAGCACAACCAGCTTATCGACAGAGTATACAGGCTTGAGCGTGC
Organism: Acutalibacteraceae bacterium; assembly: GCA_045606785.1. Taxonomy (GTDB): domain Bacteria; phylum Bacillota; class Clostridia; order Oscillospirales; family Acutalibacteraceae; genus UBA8612. Next base: position 1,473 of record JAZUSN010000013.1, read on the forward strand.
CGACGAGGTGGAAGAAGAAAAAATAAAGGTCATCAACCACAGAATTGACGACCTTGAGCACTACCACAAATGAATTTTTAAAGGAGTGATTTTTTGAAGATAAACTGGAAAGTACGTATCAAACAGCCTGCATTCTGGATTGCAACCGTTCCCGTTGTAATCTCGTTTGTCTATTCAATACTTGCGCTTGCGGGTGTCGTGCCCTCTATAACTGAAGACCAGATACAGAATCTGTTCATCACGGCCGTATCTCTGCTCGCACAGCTCGGCATCACCGTTGACCCGACTACAAAAGGCATCGGTGACAGCGACAGAGCTATGAGCTACGATAAACCGAACTAAATAACCACAGAAAAGGAAGGCTGCGCTGCCCGCAGGGGCTTTTATTTATTAATATGA
>JAZUSN010000014.1:0-11067 GCA_045606785.1 Acutalibacteraceae bacterium
GGGCAAAGATCCCCGCAGGGATATCGCAGAAAGCCTTTGCAGGGATATTCCTGAAGATGTATGCGTCACGGCATATAACAAGAAATTTGAGTGTTCTGTCATAAAAGCACTTGCCGCACAGTTCCCCGACCTTTCAGGACATCTGATGAACATTCATGACAACATAAAAGACCTGATGACTCCGTTTTCGAAGAAGCATTATTATCTCCCCACAATGCAGGGTTCGTTTTCGATAAAATATGTTCTTCCCGCGCTTTATCCCGATGAGCCTTCGCTTGTTATCACAATCTTGAAGGCATACAGAAAGGCGACCAGGCATCGAATGCTTTCAAAAATATGAAGTCAATGACACCCGAAGAAGTTGCCGAAACACGCAAAAATCTCCTTGCTTACTGCAAACTTGATACCTATGCAATGGTAAAAGTCTGGCAGAAGCTGATTGAGAATTTGATATAAATTCTGTTACGGGTTATGTTTAAGTTTCGTGTTAATACTATCAGTATTTATTTAAGGGATACGAAAAATCCTGTAATAAAATAAAATTAATTTAGGAGGTAACATTATGTTATGTTTTTCAGCAAAAATTGCCGTACTGCTCAAGGATGGTGACCGCATCAAATTTAACTTCGCATATGATAATGAGGAGATGCCGGATCTGCAGAAGAAAAGGAATATTTTTGATGTGAAGTCAACAAATCAGCTTTTTGAAGAAATCTGCAATTCTTTTCTTTCGTTTGGTTATGATGAAGACAAAGATGAAGATATTGAGGTTGGTCTTGATTCTGCTTTTGAAGAATACGAAGAGATCTATGGTTGTGACTTTGAGGATGATGAAAGCTTAGATTGCTTCAAAAAGAAATTGAAAGCTCATAAACTCGATGAAATCGAAAAGGTATTTCTTGGAGTTGCTGCTCTGCATGTTCCTGAAGACGGAGTTGCCCTGGAATGGGTTAAATATGACTTTGTCAATAAAACGGTTGAATCAGATAAAGAAAGAGTGGTATGCTTCAGCAGAGAAGACTATGATGTTGGCGAAATAATCAACAGAGTTTTCAATTGAGTTTCCGGATAATGTAATGGGTAAGACAGAGCCAAATGCAGTTTTTGCGTTTGGTTTTGTCTTTTTTATCTTTTTAGCTACTCGAGATTACAAGTCCGTTTTAATGGCCTTTGGCTATGATAGAATATTATCGAAGCTAATTAAAAAATTTAAATTAGGGAGAATTATTATGGCTAACAAAGGCAGAAGTGAAAGAGATTTTTTCGGCAACGGCTACACCCATTATGACAGCAACGGAAAGAAGATCGGACGCAGCGAGAAAAACATATTCGGTAGTGGATATACAAATTACGATGCACACGGCAACAGAGTAGGTCGTACTGAACGCAATTTCTTCGGTACCGGTTATACAACCTATGACAACAAAGGTAACAAAATCGGTAGAACGGAACACCAGATTTTTGGCGTAGGCTATACTAACTATGATAAGAATGGCAAAAAGGTCAGCAGTAGCGACCCTCAGCTTTTCGGCACGGGATATAACCATAACAGCGGCGGATGCTATGTCGCCACCTGTGTTTACGGCTCGTATGACTGCCCCGAAGTATGGACTCTCCGCAGATTTCGAGATAACACTCTTGCAAAATCTGTTCTCGGCAGAGCATTTATCAGAACATATTATGCTGTCAGCCCGACGATTGTAAAACTATTCGGCAACACAAAATGGTTCAAGGCAATGTGGAAAAAACCGCTTGATAAGCTGGTTTCTAATTTGCTTGTTAAAGGTGTTGAAAGCACGCAATATGAAGATAATTATTGATGTTTTTCTATAGGCTTTTTGCTTTTGTTATATTTAAGATATGTATAATTTAATATTGTTGAAAATCAAATACTATTGTGATATTATGTAATTAATTATATTAATATGTTAATTACGGAGATTAATCAATGGATAAGCTGACTGTTGAACAGAGAAGAAAGAATATGCAGGCAATTAAATGCAAAGGTTCTCAAATTGAGCTTCTTCTTACCAAAGAACTATGGTCACGAGGTCTCAGATATCGCAAAAATGTGAAAAACATTATCGGTAAACCTGACATTGCATTTATCGGAAAAAAGATAGCGGTTTTTTGTGACAGTGAGTTTTGGCACGGATATGATTGGGAAAACAAACAGAAAGAAATTAAATCAAACAGAGAGTTCTGGATTCCGAAAATTGAAAAAAATATTCTTCGTGATGAAGAAGTAACTCAAATATTAAAGTCTGAAGGATGGACCGTAATAAGATTTTGGGGACATGAAATAAAGAAGAATGTTAAATATTGTGCGGATGTAGTTGAAAAAGCAGTGGAGGGTAAACAGAATGTCTTATAGAATGATAGACCTTTGTGCCGGAATAGGTGGTATAAGAAGAGGTTTTGAACTCGCAGGAGATTATGAAAATGTTATTTCGGCAGAAATCGACGAAACTGCCTGTAAAACTTATGAGCATTTGTTTGGTGATGATCCAAGAAATGATGTTACAAAGGATGAATTTAAAAACAGAATAAAAAATCTGCCATATGACGTGTTGCTCGCCGGATTCCCTTGTCAGGCGTTTAGCAGTGCAGGTCTCAAACTGGGATTTGAAGATACTACTAAAGGTACTATTTTTTTTGACATTGCCAAAATAATAAAAGAAACCAATCCTAAAGTTGTTTTTTTGGAAAATGTTGAAAATTTAATTACACATGATAGCGGCAATACATTTAAGACTATAACAAAAACATTAAACAACGAATTGGATTATAAAATTGTCGGCATATCCGAAAATTATACAGAGGATATTAAATTTCCCCACAAATCTTTCGTGAGAAACAGCAAAGATTTTGGAGTGCCGCAAAATCGTCCTCGAGTTTATATAATAGCATTTAGCCGTAGTTATTTTGGTGAGCATATAAAACTTATTCCGGATGTATTGCCACTTAATCGACCAGGGAAAATTTTTGATACATTGAGTTCCGTGTTGGACAAAAAAGTAGAGGCGCGGTATTTTTTGTCGAGCGGATATTTGGATACGCTTGAAAATCATATTTTGAGACAAAAAGAGAACGGAAACGGTTTCGGATATAGGATTGTAAATTCTCCTGAAACAAAAAATCCTATTGCTAACACGTTAATGGCAACAGGTGGTTCAGGAAAGGAAAGAAATTTAATATACGATAAAGCAAACGGAAAAAAATATGCAGGACAAATTGTAAAAGGAAAGCAATCTCCGATTAATGAAAAGTTTGTGAGAACAATGACACCTGTTGAATGGGGCAGATTGCAAGGATTTATTGGATATGCTTTTTTGGACGAAAACGGACATGAGAAGTTTTCTTTTCCAGAAGGAGTTTCGGTAACTCAGCAGTATAAACAATTCGGCAATTCAGTTACCATCCCGGTTGTAGAACAAATGGCTTTGTTTGTGAAAAATTGTATTAATATAATGACAAATGAATTTTCCGAAATTGAGCGTAAATTATTTGCTTTGTATGGAGAAGAGTTTACTTTGTGCAGAAGTATATATTTGAATTATGCTTCAAAATCAAAGGAAAAAACAATTTTAAAATATATTGATCTTGTGACACATTACGGATGCGGAAATGAGTTTAAAGCTTCTGACGCAGCAGATTTTATGGGGTGTACGGAAAAACATAGTTCTTATGTTTTAAATAAACTAAAAAAAGACGGATATGTTGTAAAAGGGAAAGAAGGAAAATTTGTTTTTGATGTAGGATTAAGGGAGGAATTGTTACTATGAGTATCACAACCGATGCAATGAGGAAAATTCTCAAAAAATGTGACATTCTGTTAGAAAACGAGATAATATCCAAAGAATTGTTGCTGCAATCTTTTTCAGACTTTCTTTTAAATACTGTAGAAAAAGAAAAGCACAATGTCGGTGTTGTTTTGCACACAGGTTCAGTGTGTTTTGATGCGATTGCATTGATATATGCAATAGTTTCCTGTATGGTTTATAACGAAACTGATTCCGAAGATATTATTGAATCTCTCGGAATCGGCGATGCTGTTATCTATACTTCCGGAAAATCACCTAAAAAATGTGTTTTTCAAGGTTTTGAGAAAATGAACGGCGAAAAATATATTAAACTCATTTCACAGCGACAAGAACGTGGTCATATGTATACGGAAACAGACTATGTTCCTCCTAAATGGTGGAGAAAAATCATTCCGTATTATGGAGAATCCACTCGCTTAGACAGCAGAGGTTTAAGAAAAAAGAGCGGTATAAGAGAAGAGTTTTTTAAATCAGTTTTGGATTACGAGGATGCGAATATTCCTGCAATGACCGATATATCTGTTGCGGTAGTCATGCCTCGAGATAAGGCGGAATTTTTACTTGACAGTTTGAGAATATCTTTCGAAGGTAAAACAGTTAAACCGTTGGAATTGATCGCTGCATCTTATTTCACAGAAAATGATGAACACAGATACGGTGGAAATACAGGAAAAATAGAAGCTAATATTAAGTTTACGAGCAAGGTATCGGTTGCCCGTGATTTAGTGTTGAGCAGAGAAGGAAACAAGCATATCGGTGTTGTTGTTTCGGGAAATGAAATTGTTTCAAAAGGACAAACGGAAATTCCGGAATTGTTAAATCGACGTTCAATACAGTATGTTTATGTTTTGATGAACATTGATTTTGATAATTCGACGAGTATTATTAACGAAACTGAATCCCCTAATGTGTTTGCATGTTCAAAAGAATATTTGCTTTCCAATTCTCTTCGAACAAAGTCAGACGGAAAGTACTGCAAAGAGTTGTCTAAACAAGTTGATGCAGTAATAGAGAGAGATATTGAACCTCATATTCTGAAAGGCGACTTTTCTTGGGATGACTATAAATTAGTTAAGAAGGCTTTGCTTTACATAAAGAACTCTGATTTTGTTGCAGACGAAAAAGACGAATTCATCATTCAATCTTACTCGTTGGTAAATCTCTTCCTGACAGCGGTCTTTAAGGTTTCGGTTCTTGAAAAATGTATAGGCGAAGACAAACTCGAAATTGTTTCTCCGATAGAAAGATTGAAGGAGCTGACTGAAATTGCCGATAGATTTCCGGAAGTTTTAAAAGCTCAAGCCCGAACGATTCTTGATTTTTTGGAAATCGCCTATTTGTATCTCGAAGAAAAATCCGGTAAAGAGATATATCTGAAGGAACTTTTAAAAAATAATTCAAACAAAATGATTGCTGTTATTGTACCGAAAGCTTACTATGCAACATTAATAAGAGAATGCGGATTCTATGAGCTTATGGATGACGAAAGCCTGTTGACTGTTGTTACAGCTAACAGATTTGATAATACCGTTATGTATGATCATATTGTTGTTGTCGGTAATTTTAACGGTAAACGTTTCGATACATTCAGATGCAGAGCTGCTCAGCGAATAGAGACTTTGTTGTATGATTTTGAATCGCACTTTTTCAAATATAAAATGAGAAAAGCGAAAAAAGCAGAAAATCAACTGAACGCTTTGGTATTAAATACAGAATTTATTGAAGATGATGAAGCTTTTGAATCTTTGTATTATTCGGAAATTCCTGATGACGAAATACTTGAAGTAACCAATATGGATGCTGAAGTGGATGAATATGTAAACCGATTAAACGAAATAGCTACATTTAAGAGTTTGGGATCTGCTTCATTTTCAAACGGTTCAACAATGTCTGAAATTGTTGCTGTCGGTACCTTTGAAAGCGGCGAAAAGGTTCTGTTCACCAAAAACTACAAAGCTTATGTTTTTGATGAGGACAACGGTATAGTTAAAGAGGTAAAGGTGAACGATTTAACAGAGGGAGACTCCCTTGTTTTTGCTCAAAGAAATTCGGAAACTCGAGATATTGTTGATACAATCTTATCCAATTTAGTAGAGGAACAAAAAGTTTCTGACGAAATTATTAAATGCTATCAATTGTCAAAATTGTGGAAAAGCCGTTTGGTTGATTATATGCAGGATATGAACATGTCGGCCAAAATAATTGCGTCAAAGATGATTGCTAACGGCGCTAAAGTGCAAGAGATAACCATACGCGGATGGTTAGATGAAGACAGTCATACTGTCGGCCCGAGAAGCATTGAATCCATTCAGCAAATTGCTACACTTGTTGAAAACGAAGATATGTTTGAAAATGCGCAAGTTTATTTTGATGCATGTTCTACAATCAGAAAAATTCGAAGAGAAATTCTTAATCAAATAGGTGAGGCTATTATTAATAAACTCAGCGGAAGACAACCCAAGAATAACACGATTATGGAAGATATATATAACCGTATTGATTCTGTTGCGTTGATTTTGAGGTTGGAAACCATATCTTTTACAGAAAGAGAAGTTCCGATGAACTTGACGAACAGACCCATTAATTTATAGGAGGCTTATTATGGCTGAAATAAGTGAAATGATACAAGCTCGTAAAGAATATGTCAATCTTATAAAAAATGAACTTTTGGGACCCGGATCGGAGATATCTATTCCAGATGCCGATCATGAGTTAATCACGAACACTCCGGAAGTAAGATACTCTGTCGGAATATTGTTTCCTCGCGACAATAAAATGAATGCTGATAATGATGATAATGCTCGCGTAGAAGAAACTGCCGAAAACGAAGACACAGAAGAGCATATCAACGATGAAGCCGTTGAGGTAGAAAAGAATTACGAAAGACGCGAAGCCGTTTCTCCTGCCGAAGAAGAGAATTTGGACGAAGAAATCAGCTTGGCAGCACAAAACATGCCGTCTTCTATGGGCATAACATTTTTTGCGTACGGAGATTCATCTGTTATTAATTGTAAAATATCATTTGGTACATACATAAACGCAAGGGCACAGGATTGTAAAATTCCGTTTTATCCGACAAACCCTGATGAATTTTCAATTCCTTCTCAACTTGACAGAATTATCTTTTATGATAAAGAACAACATTGCCTTTGTTTAAACAGCGGCGGAATAACCAAGAAGCAAGTAAAAGAACTTGAAGAACGAGGAGTAATCGAGTTTGACGAGTATGGGTTATTCAATATAATGTATAAACTCTGTGACCAGCTGAAAAGCGGTTTTGTCAGAGTCCCTCACGAAGCAGCTGTTTCACTTGATTTTGGTGAAGCGGATTATATTGATAATAACCGTAATATTGATGAAACTTGTGCTAAGGTAACCGCTTTGCGCAGACAGGTTTCTGATAACATGTTTTCAATTACGGTTATGCTTGTAAATGATGATACCGGAAGAGCAACCGGAAGAAACTGTATTTTTCAGCCCGAAATCCGAATAGAATCTCAAAACAATAATTTTGTGTTTAAAGAGTATTCCGGATGGTCAGATTTTTCTATTATGGATGCTGAGGAACAATCATTGGCTCTCCAATACAGAAACAAAAAGGTTTACGGAACAGGTCTGGGAACATCAATAAATTGGGATGTTGACAGCAACGGGAACGGTGTTGTTTTCAGTGATTTTTTTCCTGTGACAGAAGTGCCTCAAATGGAATTTAAATTACCGGATACAGCTCAAGTTGACTCCGATACACTGTCTATGAAATATTTATCGGATTTAAACAGCATTCCTAAAGAAGAAAAAATCAAGAAATTACATTCGTTAATTTCGGCTTACGGTAACTGGATTGACTCACTTGAAGAAAGAATTGAAAACTTAAGCGAAGAATTCAAACACATTGCTTCCGAAAATATAAACGGATGCAGAAGTGCATATAACAGAATGCTTAATGGGTTAGAATCATTGACTTATGATGATTTGAAATGGCAAGCTTTTGAACTTTCAAACAGAGCAATGTTTATGCAAAGAGTTCACTTGAATTTACAGGAAGCAACTTCGGATGTCGATCGATTCCCATATGACGAGACTCTTTCGGATTTGTTGGATTCAATCGATTATTCTTCAGATGAGGGATTAACAGAAAACAAACATTTTTGGAGACCGTTTCAGCTCGCATTTTTGCTTATGAGTGTTAATGGTGTATCAGATGATGATTGTCCCGACAGAGATTTAGTTGATCTTATTTGGTTCCCCACTGGCGGCGGAAAAACAGAAGCATATTTGGGATTAACTGCTTTTACAATCTTTTACAGACGATTAAACAATATTGATATTTCAGGCGGCACTACCGTAATAATGAGATATACCTTGCGTTTGCTTGCAGCACAACAGTTTACGAGGGCTTCAACCTTGATATGTGCCTGCGAATATATCAGATGTGACTGTTTGCGCAGAAGACCTAAGTATAAAAAATACCCTCTCGGACAGGAAAGCATAACAATAGGACTTTGGATTGGCGGAGAACACACTCCGAATAAAAACGACCAAGCTAAAGATCACTTGAACTATTTAGTCCAAGCCACAGCAGATAATTTAAGAGAAAATAAGGACAAGCACAATAAATTTCAGGTTCTTAAATGTCCGTGGTGCGGAACAAAAATGGTTAAAGAAAGAGTTGACGGTAAAATTGTCGGAACATTCGGATACCGAATGAGGAATAACAGCCGATTCGAGCTCTTTTGCCCTCAGGAAAGCTGCTATTTTAATCAAGTGGGTAAGCTTCCCATTCAAATAGTCGACGAAGAGCTGTATGAAAATCCGCCAACGCTGCTTTTCGGAACAGTTGATAAATTTGCAATGCTTCCTTGGAAAAATGAAATAGGAAATTTCTTTGGATTGAAAAGTAACAATCGAACACCTGAACTCATTATACAAGACGAATTACATTTGATTTCAGGTCCTTTAGGTACAATGGTCGGACTATATGAAACAGCTATCGATGCTCTGTGCAGAAGCAAACAGACAAAAAGCAAAATCGTTGCTTCAACCGCAACCATCAGGAGAGCCGCTGAACAATGTTCTGCCTTGTATGACAGAGATGTTGCTCAATTCCCACCCCCAGGATTGGATTCAGAAGACTCGTTTTTTGCCAGAGAATCGAATATTAACTATGACCAAAATAAATACGGTCGTTTATATGTCGGTTTAATGCCTTCCGGTAAAACAAAAGCCATGATGGAAATCAGAACAGCGGCATCTCTTTTACAACAGATTAACACCATGAAACTGCCGGATAAAATAAAAGATAAATATTGGACGTTGACTGTTTATTTTAACAGCCTGAAGGATCTTGGCAAGTGTTCTACTTTGGTGGACGATGACATTAAAGACTTTATAAAACGAAGTGCATATCGTACAGGAACAGCGAAAGATGCACGATTAATTGTTGGTGCTGACGAATTAACAAGTCGAGTATCTACAACTGAATTGAACGAAACACTGGATAAACTTGAAAAGTTGGAGTACTCCAAAGAGAATATTGCAAACAAACGATATGCATCCAATATTCTCTTGGCAACAAATATGATTTCGGTAGGAATAGATGTAGCGAGACTTAATGTTATGCTGCTTGTGGGACAGCCCAAGCTTACAAGCGAATATATTCAGGCATCAAGCCGTATAGGACGTTCGTATCCCGGTGTAGCGTTTGCGATGTATGACGGTTCAAAAAGCAGAGACCGTTCACATTATGAACAGTTTAAACCTTATCATGAATCTTTCTACAAATATGTTGAGCCGACAGGTGCGACTCCGTTTTCAAAACCTGCATGTGAAAGAGCACTTCATGCTGTTGTTATTTCTTTGCTCAGACACCTTGTTCCTGAACTTTCTCCCGAAAAAGGAGCTGCTTTGTTTGCACAAGAAAAATATACAGATCAAATATGCGATGTTAAAAATTTCATTGCTGAAAGAAGCAAATCGGTTATAAAAAGAATTAATTCAAGTATGGATGATGAGAGCGAAAGTATTTCGCTTGAAATCGACAGAATCATTTCCGAATGGCAACGTATGGCCGCTAATTATGGTGAAGAACATTTTGAATACGGAAGCAAATATCAATTTGTACATCCGTCAGAAAATGAAGGTCGCCTTATGAAAGCATATAATACGGATCAATATGATGAAGCACTTAACACTATGACATCTATGAGAAATGTTGATTCTGCCGTTGCGGGAAATGTGTTAATATGGGAGGATTAATATGAGTCTTGATTCTGCTCAAAAAATGCAATTAAACAGTGTGACACATTCTGTCAGAGCATCTCAAGCCGTTCTGCAATACGGTGTTGGGGCCATGGTTGATTTCCCAGATCAAACTCTTATGACAGCAGCACCTGAGTACTGGAAGGAACGTGTTATTCAAATTCATGATGAAAGACTTGAAAAAGTTCTGCATGTTGATTATTTCGGTATGCCGGGCAGCAAGGATGATATCAGATTTAAAGAAGGCATTTCCTACGCAAGATTTCCGGAATGGTACTTCTGTCCCAAGTGCAGAGCATTTAAGCCGATCGGGAAATGGATAGAAGACTATAAAAGAAAGGCAAATGCAAGAGCACAGGAAACGGATCCGAACATGGTAAAGCACATGAGATGTCCGACTTGTCGTCAGGAACTGGTTGTTGCTCGTATAATAACAGTTTGCGAACATGGACATATCGACGATTTTCCGTGGGTTAAATGGGTTCACAGCCAATCATGGGGAGGCCCCAAAGACATATGTGCACATCCGTCCTTAACCTTTAAAACAGGTGCTTCTGCAACCGAAGGCTTAGAAGGTCTTATTATTTCCTGTACATTTTGCGGAGCAAAAACATCTCTGAAAGGAGCTTTTGACCCGACAAAATTCCAAGAAGTCGATAGAAAAACGTCAGGAAAATATGATTTTTCATGTACGGGAAGACACCCGTGGAAGCATACAAAAGAAGCTTGCGGACACTATCCCCAAGCAAAACAGCGAGGAAGTTCTTCGGTTTACTTTCCTGTAACGGAAAGTTCTCTTGTTATCCCGCCGTATTCAAGCATTCTTACAACAAAAATTGAAAATAGCAATGCTTTTTCAAGATGTAAAGATTCCTTGAATGACATGCTCAGAATGCCGGGATTAACTCAAGAATTAAAAGATTCTTTTATAAACATGCAAATAATTCAATATTCAGGTGAAATTGCTTTGGAAATCGGCGTACCT
>JAZUSN010000015.1:0-3231 GCA_045606785.1 Acutalibacteraceae bacterium
CCCGAAATGCTTGTTCACGAAGGTCCTGCAAGAGTTTTTGACTGTGAAGAAGATGCGCAGGCGGCAATCAATGCAGGCAAAATCAAGTCAGGTGACGTTGTTGTTATCCGTTATGAGGGTCCGAAAGGTGGTCCCGGCATGAGAGAGATGCTTAACCCAACGTCGGCTATTATGGGAATGGGTCTCGGGAGCAGCGTTGCGCTTGTCACAGACGGAAGATTCAGCGGTGCAACAAGAGGAGCGTGCATCGGTCACGTTTCACCCGAAGCTGCAAGCGGCGGTATGATAGGCGTTGTTGAAGAAGGCGACATCATCAGCATCAACATCCCCGAAAACAAGCTTGAACTCAAGGTTTGTGAAAAAGTCCTTGAAGAACGAATAAAAAACTTTGTTCCCAAGAAAAAAGAGCTTTCGGGTTATCTCAAAAGATACGCTGCACTTGTTTCAAGCGGAGCGGAGGGTGCGATTCTGAAATGAAGAACGAAAGATTGAATGAAATATATTTAAAGCTCAACTCGCTCTGCATTTTCAGAGCGTTGCTTTCGGATTCGGTAATCAGCAGACTTGTGAAATATCTTGAATGCATTGAAAATGCAGAAACGTCTGAAAAAATCAGCTGCTATTCCGAATTCGTTTCCGCTTTATATGCAAACAACAAAGTGAGCCTTGCGAGGCACATACACACCGTTGTCAGCAACAACGAAAATGTTTACGTCAAGATTCTCGGCGGCGGAAAATCGGGTTCGCCCACAATGAAAAAATGCGTTGACGCAGAGCTTGAAATTCTGCAATCAGTTGCAGATTTAACTCCTGCTGAGCTTCAGAGTGCGATAGATTGGAACGGCTTTTTGCCCGTTTTCAAGGCTGAAAAAGTTGATTTGGCAAATGATTATGCAAAGAGGACAAGGAATATCGGCAAATACGGTTACGGTATTTATGCAAAGAATCATATGTTCCGAATTGACGGCGAAAAAATTGTTCCCGTTCTGCACCCGGATGAAATCACGCTTTCCGACCTTATCGGCTACGGGCGTGAAAAGAAAATTATTCTTGACAATACAAAAGCTCTGCTTGAAGGCAGAGCTGCGGCAAATATTCTGCTGACGGGTGATGCAGGTACGGGCAAATCCTCAACGGTAAAAGCCGTTGTCAATGAGCTTCACAAAGAAGGCTTGCGTATAATCGAAGTGCGTAAAGAACAGCTTTGCGAAATACCCGTTATTCTCGACGAGCTTTCAGATAATCCGCTGAAATTCATTCTGTTTATTGATGACTTGTCTTTCCAAAAGGATGACGATAATTTCAGCGCACTCAAAGCAATTCTTGAAGGCTCTGTATCAGCGAAATCAAAGAATGTAGTGATTTATGCAACGAGCACCCGCCGCCATCTGGTCAAAGAAAAATTCAGCGACCGTGAGGGTGACGACGTTCATTTCAACGATACCGTTCAGGAAATTATCTCCCTCTCGGACAGATTCGGAATTCATATCACCTTCAGCAAACCGAACAAAGAAACGTATCTTGATATCGTTCGCAGCCTTGTAAATAAAAAAGGTATAAAATGCGATACAGCTGAACTTGAAATAAAAGCGGAACAGTTCGCCCTCGAAAAAGGCTCACGCTCCGCCAGAGCCGCAAAACAGTTTGTTGAAAATATAATATAAAAATCAAAGCAGGCAACAACCATTTTCAGGATGTCGCCTGCTGATTTTTATCTGTTATCAGACAGCGGAGTGTAATCTGTGTTGTTTCGCAGATAGTCCCGCATTTTGCCGCTGAGCAACAAATTCACATAACTCATCGGGTTATTGTAGATGAGATAATCAAGCTCCGATACTTCATACATATTATGGGCATATTCATTCTCAACTGTATCACAGTCGATTGATACCATTGAGCCATCAGTTAATTTTACTTCAACACAAGCAGTATCAATGTTAAATTCGCAAAATAAAATATTGTTTTTCATAATTTGCAATTCCTTTCAGTTATTAATGATAGTATGAAACAATGTGTGTTTAACCGCCGTTAATAATTTATTCATTGAATCCGTTATGAACACTCGTACCAGAGAAACAAACAGGTGTCTTTATGACATCTGTTTGTTTTTATTTGCAGATTTCAAAAGGGATTCGAAGGACGAGCGGCACAGAGCATCAGTCCGGTGGACTGTTGTGACCGCGAGCGACCAGGCGCCCGCAGGCGCGCGAATCGAATCCCTAACTCTCCGCCAGAAAAGATACCGCAATTGATACAATAGTGTCAACTGCGGTATTGTTATTGCGAAGCAACAAGGTTCCCGAACGCAATGCGTGAGGGGTTCTTATTCAGCTATCTCAAACCCTTACATATCAACAATTTCGAAACAAAAGCGTTGCATTCGTGGCATATTCCGCCCACCCTGCAACGCTTTTTTGTATTGTTTTCTTCGGCTGTTTCCAAAATCTTACGCAACAATCGTTATGCAATATATAACCGTTGATTTATATGATTTTCGTTTTATATCCACCCTGTAAACCGCACCGAGGGATGAACCGCAGTCCCAGCTTATATGGATGGTGCCCATATCGTCAACACATCTGACCGTTCCTTTGTCGCCTGCAGTGAGACTTGTGTACGGGTCGTCCATATGCACAAGCTCGACTCTTGTTCCAGACGGATACTTCTCACGCAGCATTGCGAGCGTGTCTTTTGGTATTGTTTTCATTTTCTCACCGTCCTAATTGCTTTTGAAACAGTCCTCTCGTTTGTTGTCAAATCGATGTAAGTTTCCTTTGCATCCGTTATGCCTGCTATTGTAAAGCCGTACTTATCAACTGCTGCAAGAATTGTGATGAGTCCGCTGAAATTGCTTGAAATTGAATACTCATTGATTTTGTAATAATTCAGGTTTTCGACAATTCCTTCTATTTCACGATCCCAAATGATAGGAAAACCCTACTTTATAGACATTTCCTGTTATTCCTAACCCTTTCTGCTCAAAATCACATCCTCTTTGATGCTTTTATCTCCTTTATATCCGTGTGTTCCGGTCACAGAAGTGGGATAAACTGTGGTCAAAAAACAACCTCGCAGTCGTTAAATTTTCTGAACACTGGTGGTTGTTTTTTCTTTCTATATCAAAAATTGATCCGCAGTAGACAAAGAAGAAATGTTTTTTCATCGCAACCTGTACGTAGACAGCAAGCAAAACACGGTAGCAATTTTGCAAAGTGTAGAAATACGCAAAAT
>JAZUSN010000016.1:0-3937 GCA_045606785.1 Acutalibacteraceae bacterium
CAGGCAGGCAGACTGCGTGAGTTCCACCAGTTCGGTGTTGAGTGCCTGGGCACTGCTGCTCCTGCAGCCGATGCAGAGCTTATCTCTCTTGCCCACAGCATATTCTCATTCCTCGGTGTTGACGGACTTCAGCTTGAAATAAACTCAATCGGTTGCCCCGAATGCCGTAAGAAGTATCACGCCGCTCTTCACGAGTATTTTGATTCTCACAAGTCGGAGCTTTGCGGTACCTGCCTTGACAGACTCGGCAGAAACCCGATGCGTATTCTCGACTGTAAGAGCCCCGAATGCGGCGCAATCGCAAAGGATGCTCCTAAGGTTCTCGACTATATCTGTGACGAATGCTCGGCACACTTTGAAACAGTTAAAAAGCATCTTGATGCTATGAATATTCCCTACGTTGTAAACCCGACAATCGTACGCGGCCTCGACTATTATACACGCACGGTGTTTGAGTTTGTCTCAACACAGATCGGCGCACAGGGCACAGTTTGCGGCGGCGGCCGTTATGACGGTCTTGCTGAGGAGCTCGGCGGCACAAAAACTCCGTCTCTCGGTTTTGCACTCGGTATTGAGCGCCTTATGATGGTAATTCAGGCGCAGGGTGCACCTCTGCCGGAGGAAGAACGCCCTGACCTTTACATCGCTTCAATGGGTGATGAAGCAAACGTTGTTGCTGCAAAAATCGCCGCTTCTCTGCGCGAGGAAGGTATCAGCGCTCAGTACGACGTTGCAGGTCGTTCCGTAAAGGCGCAGATGAAATTTGCCAACAAGCTCGGTGTACGCAACACGGTTGTTATCGGTGACAGCGAGATTGAATCCGGCAAGGTTATCGTCAAGGATATGGACGGCGGCGAAAACGTCGAAATGGAGCTTGACGGATTTGAGGACAGCTACCAGAATTACCTCATTCAGAAGGCTGTCAGCGCACTTGCCGATACTGATGGCGGATTTGATGTAAGCACCGTAAATATTGCAGACTTATTCTGATTTTTACTCAAAAGGAGTTTAATACAATGGATTTTATGACAGGACTTAAAAGAACTAACTACTGCGGTGAGCTTCGTGCAACAGACGCTGGCAAAGAGGTTGTTGTAGCAGGCTGGGTACAGCGTCAGCGTGACCTCGGCGCGCTCATCTTCATCGACCTTCGTGACCGTACGGGTATCGTACAGCTTGCATTTGATGACAATACAGACAGAGAGATCTTCGAAAAGGCATTTGCAGCTAGAAGTGAATTTGTCCTTATGGCAAAGGGTGTTGTCCGTGAGCGTTCCTCCAAGAATACGGAAATTCCCACAGGCGAAATCGAAATCGAGGTTACAGACCTTCGCGTTCTTAACAAGAGCGAAACTCCTCCCTTTGATATCGTCGCAGGCTGCCAGACATCGGAGCTTACACGTCTTAAGCACCGTTATCTCGACCTTCGCCGTCCCGACCTTCAGTCAAATATCATTCTCCGTCACAAGATTGCCAAGGTAACACGTGACTACTTTGACGAAAACGGCTTCATCGAAATTGAAACACCCATCCTCATCCGTTCTACACCCGAGGGTGCACGTGACTATATCGTTCCCAGCCGTATTCACAAGGGCAGCTTCTACGCTCTGCCTCAGTCACCTCAGCTTTACAAGCAGCTTTCAATGGTTGCAGGCTTCGACAGATATATGCAGATTGCACGTTGCTTCCGCGATGAAGACCTTCGTGCAGACAGACAGCCTGAATTTACACAGATTGACCTTGAAATGTCCTTTGTTGAAATGGATGATGTTCTTGCAATCGGCGAGGGCTACGTCAAGCGTCTGTTCAAAGAGATTCTCGATGTTGAGATCGAAACTCCCATCGTTCGCCTGACATATAAAGATGCTATGGAGCGTTACGGCTCAGATAAGCCCGATACACGCTATGCTATGGAGCTTTACGACCTTACAGATATTGTTAAGGATTGTGGCTTCAGCGTATTCTCAGGTGTCGTTGCAGAGGGCGGCAGTGTCAGAGGTATCACGGCAAAGTCTGCAGTTACAACTCTCACTCGTA
The DNA here is from genome assembly GCA_045606785.1 of Acutalibacteraceae bacterium. GTDB lineage: Bacteria > Bacillota > Clostridia > Oscillospirales > Acutalibacteraceae > UBA8612. Next base: position 2,038 of record JAZUSN010000016.1, read on the forward strand.
AAGAAATTGATAAGCTCACAGAGTTTGTAAAGGGCTCAGGCGCCAAGGGACTTGCCTGGGTCAGACTCAATGAGGACGGCACGGTTGCTTCCTCATTTGCAAAGTTTATGAGCGAGGAAGAGATGCAGGCAATTCTCGAAAAGGCAGACGCAAAGGCAGGCGACGTTGTTCTCATCATCGCAGACAGAAAGAATTCACTCGTTCTTTCAACCCTTGGTCTTCTCCGTGGTGAGGTTGCACGTAAGCTTGATATTATCCCGAAGGATAAATATAACTTCCTCTGGATTACAGAGTTCCCGTTCTTCGATTGGGACGAAGAGCTCGGTCAGTTTGTTGCTATGCACCATCCCTTCACCTCTCCGCTTGACGAGTGTATTCCATACCTCGAAACAGATAAGGCAAAGGTACGTGCAAAGGCATACGACCTTGTTCTCAACGGCATCGAGCTTTCTTCAGGCTCGATCCGTATCACAAACCCCGAGCTTCAGGCTCAGATCTTCTCACTCCTCGGCCTTACAGACGAGCAGGCACACGAGAAGTTCGGCTATCTTCTTGATGCTTTCCGCTTCGGCGCACCGCCTCACGGTGGTATGGGCATCGGTCTTGACAGACTTATTATGCAGATGCTCGGCTGCGACAGCCTTCGCGACGTTATCGCTTACCCGAAGGTACAGAACGCAACAGAGCCTATGACAGAGTGCCCCGCACCTGTTGACGGTGTTCAGCTCACAGACCTCGGTATCAGCGTTGTCCCTCAGGACAAATAAAATAAATTTCACTCGGAGTTAAAATATGGGTATTTTTTCTAAAATCAGTAAAGGTCTCCAGAAGACAAGGCTGTCAATGGCAGGCGCTATTGATAACGTTCTTCACGGTGTTAACGAAATAACCGACGAGATGTTTGATGACCTTGAAGAAATTCTTGTAATGGGCGACGTCGGTGTTACAACTGCAACAGAGATTATCGACAGACTTCGCGCCAAGGTTGCAAAGGAAAACCTTCGTAACGGTCAGCAGGTAAGAAAGGCGATCAAAGAGATTGTTGCTGAGCTTCTTGACGGCGGCGAGCAGATGGAAATGATCACAATGCCGTCTATCGTTCTTGTTATCGGTGTCAACGGTGTCGGTAAAACGACCACAATCGGCAAGATGGCGGCTATGTATAAGGCTCAGGGCAAAAAGGTGATCCTCGGTGCTGCCGATACCTTCCGTGCTGCTGCAATCGACCAGCTCCAGATCTGGGCTGAAAGAGCGGGCGTTGACATCGTCAAGCACAAGGAGGGTGCAGACCCTGCCGCAGTTGTTTACGATACAATCAATGCAGGTATTTCAAGAGACTGTGATATTATTATCTGTGACACTGCAGGCCGTCTCCATAACAAGAAAAACCTTATGGACGAGCTTGCAAAGATTTACAGAGTCATTGACAGAGAGCTTCCCTGGTCTGACCGTGAAATTCTCCTTGTTCTTGACGCCACAACGGGTCAGAATGCAGTGAATCAGGCAAGAGAATTTATGAATGTTGCGGAGATTACGGGCATTGCTCTGACAAAGCTTGACGGTACGGCAAGAGGCGGTGTTGTTCTTGCAATCAAGAACGAGCTGAAGCTTCCCGTTAAGTTCATCGGTGTGGGCGAAGGCATAGACGACCTTCAGCCCTTTAATCCCTCCGCTTTTGCAAAGGCTCTGTTTGAGAACACAGCCGAGACAGTCAAGGAGGATGACTGATGGATTTTATAATTGCAACTCATAACCTTAAAAAGCGTGATGAGCTTCAGAGAATTCTCGCCCCCTTGGGAATCAACGTGTTCACTGCGGAAGAAAAGGGCGTTGAGCTTACCGATGCAGAGGAAACGGGAACAACCTTTGAAGAGAATGCATATATAAAGGCTGAAAGCGG
>JAZUSN010000017.1:0-111179 GCA_045606785.1 Acutalibacteraceae bacterium
GCAAATCCTGCCTGACTTGTTGTGACACCGTTGGGATTCGGGAAATCCGTATTGCCGAAAAAGAGGACGGGAGATGTAAGCTGACCGTTGATTGAAAGCCGTGATAATCCGTTAACCGAGATAACCTCTGATTCCGGCATATCCGCCGCAAAAACAGGCTTCGGTGTGTCAATCGCAACACTTTCATTTTCAGCGAATTCTGCTGTTACGGCAACCGCCTCTTTGCAGGTGTATTTCACCTTGCCGTTTGCGCACGGAAGAATTGAAAGAATAAAGGCAAGAATGCCGGCAAAAAACCTTTTAAACATACACTATATCCTCCTGCTTTTTTCACAATAATATCACAAAAGATTCAAAAACTTATTATAACTTAATTTTAGACTACTTTAACACATTACAACAATAATTACAAGAAACAACAATATTGGATAATTATCTGTTTTGTTTCAGCAGCTTAAGTGGATTATATCAGGAGAAAGATATTCTGAAGATTTGATTGACAAAAATATTTTAGAAAACCCGGAATTTAAAAACATTTTTCCGGAAAATTCGTTATTAGAGAACTCCCATAATAATACCGCTCCACACAAAAAAGGCAGCACTTTTCCGCGCTGCCGTTTTGTTTTAATTAAGTTTTTATTTTAGGGAAACTAACGGAATTCTCAATAATGTGCAGCCGAGCACTCACAGACAGGATTTAAGCCAAAGAGCTTTGAGAAAAAGTTTGCTATCTTCCAGAGGAAGCCGAGGAAGCCCCCCTTATGGCACGCGTGTCCGCAATTTTCAGCCTTATCAATTTTAGCTTCAATCGCTGCTAAATCATCTGCAATATCTGCGTGCGTTTCGGGATTTGTTGCTTTTGCGTTTTCAAGGTCTGCCTTGAGTTCCGCGATAAAGGCCGCATACTCTTCGCCTGAGTGAGCCTGCTCAAACTCTGCAATCCTTGCTTCAATCGCAGTGTAATCAGGCTTTGAAAATGTACCGTCTTCAATACCTTTTTCGATCGTATCGCATATTTCGTTTATACCGTCTGAAATACCGTCAAGGATATACTGTTCATCCGTGGTATAGTTGTTTTTTATGCCTGTGTTTCCAAGATATTCGTCAGCAATTTTCCCGACCTGTGTGCGAATATACTCCTTTGTATCCTCAATAAGGCTGTCGGCATATTCATTGACAAGGCTGTTATAACGGTCCATAGCTGTATCATATTCGCTGTAATCAGCTTCTATTGCGCCGCAGACACACTCATCAGTACCGTCGAAGCTGTGGTTATGAGTACTAACCTTAAGTTCAAGATATGTTTCATTTTTGAGCACCGACGAATCTTTTAAAAGCTCAAACTCACCGTCGGGAGAGGTTTTTGCAAATATATATGAGTTTTCGGGAGCGCCTTCAGCTATCATGAAACTTCCCCCACTATAGAGCATTCCGTCAGGAGAACTACCCTTGAAGTTTGCCCCCGGAGCTATTGTTAAGCTTTTGTGGTTGGCTATGATTTTTTGGTTATCACTTGAAGCGGTCAGAGTGCCCCCATTGAGAACAACATCATTGGTGAAAGCAGGGTTGTTTTTTACAGAAATCGTAACGTTGCCGCCGTTTTGGGTATAAGGTGCGCATATGACCGAATAACCTGCTCCTTCCGCAGTTGCCGTAATACTGATATCACCGCCGTTCACGGTTAATTCTCCGTCCCAACCGCTATTCGTAATAAAATATCCTTTTGTTGTTACCGAAAGAGATGCGTTTTCTTCTGCATTGATAATAACATCCACATTCCAGTTTGCAATTGCATAGCTTAGACTGGGAACTATTGCATTGTCACCGGAAAGGGTTATGGTTATACTTCCGGCAATATCTGAAGATAATAAATAATGGTCAAACGTAAGATCTTTGAACGTAACATCAACGCCGTAACTGTCAATAATTTGCATTTTGGGATTATTTCCGGTAAAAACGAAGCCGTCCGGGTCATAATTATTTTCATCAATATTGTAATAATTTGTTTCAGCCTTTGAAACATCGACAACAGTCGGCACGCCGTCGCTTTCGGCCGCAAAAGCAGAAAGCGGTGCAATGGCAAAAATCATTGCCGCTGCAAGCAACATGCTAATAAGTTTGGTTGATTTTTTCATAGGTTTTTCCTCCTTGTTATGTAAATACAAATTGCTAAAGCATTAATATGATTTTCGGTTTAATTGCTTTCTTGTTCAACAAAATCAGTAAACTCTGCAAGAACACGTTTGCCGAGTCCTCTGCAGTCCATCGCAAGAACTATGTCAATTTTTTCCTTACGGATTTCATCGGGTATATTGTATATGCCGAGAATCTGATTGAGTGCAGCAGATATTCTGACATCAAGCGGCACAGATGCTTCGTTTGAGATAATTGTTGCGTAATCTATACCTTGAATAAGTATCTCCGCTTCAACGAACTGCTCATGAGTCCACTCTTTGCAATAGTCTGCAAGAAGCTTCTTTGCTCTGCTCACGTGGTTTTCGCGAAGATAATTGAGGCACATTCTGCTCTGAAATGCAGAAACAAAGAAATCTCTTGCAACCTCATTTTCTTCACACGCTGCCGCAACAGTCATAAGCTCAATACATATTGACAAAACAGAGCCCACTCCCCTGTCAGCCTCGTAATCAATCAGCTTTTCCTGAAACTCGCAAAGCATTCTTACAAGCTCGGCAAGCACGTATTCTTTTGTCGGGAAATAAAACGTAAAATTACCTTTGCTGATTCCAAGTTCGCTACATACCATCTGAACGGTTGTTGACGAATATCCGTACTCAAGAAACATTCGAGTAGAAACACGGAGTATTTTGTCTTTAGTTTTTTCTTTCTTTGCCATAGATCTTCCTCCAAACAGAGCGTTGCACGTGTGCTACGTATAATTTAGCACGCGTACGGATTTATGTCAATAGTTTTTTTATTTTTCTTCCCTTCTTTTTCCGACGCTTTAGACAATTTATACAGTTAACATATTTGAACGATTACAATTATAATGTTAGTTATAATACAATGCGTGGTGATTGAATGAAAGAATTGAAAAAGATTAAAATTGTAAACCTGCTTATGCTTACTGTTGCAGGTATTGTAAACGCTTTTGGCGTTACGCTGTTTCTGACGCCCGTAAAACTATATGACAGCGGTATTTCAGGCACTTCGATGCTGCTACACCCCAATATCTGACACTATCGGTATTCCTGCCGGTTCTTAATATTCCGCTTTTTATTTTCGGACTAAAAAAACAAGGATGGCTTTTTACCGTCTATGCAATATATACCGTCGGAATTTTATTCTCGTTCACGAAATCGATCCGTCTGCATATATAACTATCAGCAAAGTAACTGACGTGTTTTCCAACAATAATGCAGATTAATATTTGTCGGTTTAGTCCGCTCATTCTCAATTAAATAAAGCGTTGCAAGCAGGAATCATCTCTCCCTGTGCTGCAACGCTTTTTTGTTTTAACAATTATTATCTATTCATCAGCATTCTCATAAAGAGGCCGCCCTGAACGGTTCTGTGGCGGAATGAAACCCACCTGCCGCTGACTGTATCGTACCAATCCGACATCGGAACCCGTGATGGACTTTCGTTATACGCCTTCCAGAGAGGTGCTACATACGCCTCAAAAACCTCGTCGGAGGAAGCCATAGACGCCGTCCACACAAGCCAGTCGGACTTTGTGTAATCGGCTCTGCTGTCAAGAGGCATACCGTACTCATTGAAATGCTTCATATTGTCTGCAAGCTCAGCATCCATAAACTCCTGACCAAACAGTCCGCTGCCCCACACCTTATCCCAGACCATATTGTATTTCATTGAATATGAATCGGGCTTATCAAAGGCAAGCCTTGTTGTGCCGTCCGGATTGACCGCTGTATTCTTCCAGGTCTGAGCCATCTTGACAGCTTCCTCGCGGTAGTATACGGCTTTTTCGTCATTGCCGAGCATTTTCATTATTATTGACATACCCTGCAGACCCATAATCGCCTTGAGAGAAAGGTTACAGTTGTGAGCAAGATGACCGGCAAAATCGTCGGTACAAAGCTGATGGCCGGGATCGGCGCCGTGCTTTATAAGGTAGCTGCACCATTTTTCAAGAAGCTCAATATGAGAGTTTGCAAAATCCGCCTTACCCGTTGCGAGAGCAACGTTCGTTTCCATAATCAGCATATTTCCGCACTCTTCAACAGGCATCTGCCACTTTTCAATATCCTTCTGATTGTTTGCATAGACCTGACCGTTTAGGAGAGGATACTGACCGACATCGTGCGGAGCGAAATCAAACACCCATGCATCACTCTGCGCAAACCTGTAAACGGGGCGCATCATACCCTTGATAAGCTCGGGATTATAAATCAGGAACATCGGAATTGACGGATAAGATACGTCAACCGTTGCGGCGCAACCGTTTGAGTAACACTCCTTGGAAATGAAAAGTATTTCACCGTTCTTATCGAGGACAAGCTTGTGTGCGGCAATAACCTGACGGTAAGCCAGCGACAAAAGCTCGGCGTATTTTTCTCCGCCTGCCTTGAGTGCATCGCTATATAGCTTGTCCGAAAACTCCTTACACCTGTTTTTGAGTGTAGCATATTCATTAGCCGCCTGAGAGATTGCCTCGGTTATTGTCTGACCGTCCTTGTTCCAATAGGAACAAAGCTTCTCACCGAAATACTCGATGCTCTTTATATCGTCATATGCAAAATAATAAACGGCTGCTTTGTTTTCCTCGAGGGGTACGGTGATATTGATATGTGCATCGCCCCATATCTCGTTAGCAAAGCCCTTTGCGTTTGCATCGTTACAAGCCAGATAAAGATATCCCCAATCAATTTTAACGTCGTCACCGCTCTTGTTGAGAGGCTTCTGAATACGATTGCCCATTTTCATAACGATAATATCGTCAACCGACAATTTTTCGGTATCAACAAGGTCATCGTTGGGCTCATCAAGACAAAGCTCTTCACTTGCAGCAATATTCACTGAAACCTCGTGCTCTTTTCCGTCCTTAGATTTGTAGGAAACCTCCAAATACGAAACGGGACGGGTAAGAAGAACGTAATCATCGGGAATGAGAGGAGTCAAAAAGCTTATATTCAGAACGATTTCGTCGTTTTCAAACACAGCTGAAGTGGAAAGCGCATCAATATCCAAAGACACCTGCTTGATTTTATGTATATCTCTGTGGTAACCGAGGAAAAGGTACTCTTTGCCATCAATATTTACCGTGCCGATTACGGAGTTGCCCTTGCCCGACCAATGCTCGGTTTTGGAAAAATTGAGATTTGTATCAGCTGACCAGACGGTAAAAAACGGGTCAACGGTAATTAAAGGTACTGCAGGTGCTCTGAGTTTCATTTTCAATCATCCTTTCAAAAAGCATAAGCTGATTATAAGATATATTACGGCATAAAGCAACAAAAATGATTTATTGATATATCCCATTAGCCGTGATAAAACCATTAAAATAACAAGAAAGATATGAAATGATATCTTATGAGCTTATAACTGTACGAAAAATAAAAGCGCTGCCAACTTGAAATCAAGATCGTAGCGCTTTCGCTTTATTATTTTCAGTTATCGGATATTAGTTGTACAATTTCGATACCTGCGGTTTTATCGCTGTTTATATAGCCGCCGTTTTGGTAATACAGCTCTGAATTGACCGTCACCACAGCGTTTGCAGGCACGTGCAGAACAGCTTTTACGCCCTGCGGCATGGTAAGATTGACGGCGCACTCGTCAGATGACTTTTCTGCGTTCAGAGTGATTAAGCCCTTAACGCTCGGCACGGTACAGCTTATATTGTCAAACAGGTCATACTGAGGATTTATACTGACCTTTTCATAGCCTGCGCCAAGAGGAGTAATGCCGGCAAAGTGCTTGCTCATTATAACAAGCGGGCCGCCGCTCCAGGCGTGGTTTTTAGTACCTCGCCACGAATCCCAGAACTCCCAGAGTGTAGAATAATCCTCGCCCATCATTTCCTCATATCTGATTTTGATTCTGTCTTTTGCCGCCTCATATTCGCCCATTTTGCACAGCGCCTCAAGCACGTAATACTCCATATACGGGCTTGAATTTTTGGTATTTTTCAGCACATTCGTAATAACGCCGTACTGTTCTTTATCCGCAAGACCCGATAAAACGGCAAGCGCATTTGCTCTGTCGTCAGGCTTTCTTACGTCTTTACTCTTGTAGCCGTCTTCCGTCCAGAGTGACTTATAGCCCTTGGCGATAGCGGATTTCCTTTCGGTGATAAACGGCAAGTCGCTATCCCTGCCGAGAATTTCCGCCATTTGTTCCGTGGCAGAAAGAGCGTAGTAAACCCAGGCGTTTTCTATAGCCGTCATATCTGCCTTTGAGCCCCAATCGGCCCAATCCCACGAGCCTTCGCGATGAACAACAAGGTTATTCTCGCCGATTTCCCAGAGCTTAAGATAATTCAGCGAAGCGTCGTAAACCTTTTCGACAAACGCCTTATCGCCCGTATACTCATAGTAAGTTAGGAAACCGACAATGCCTGCAAGCTGTTGAACGGGCAGCTCAAAATAATCGCCGCTTATGGGCACGACGGTTTGAAGCACGTTTGTATCATCAACGTGAGAAAGCATTGCCTGAACGCCCTTTTGATACAGAAGATAAGAGTTACTGTCCATAGAGTACATAGTCATTATCATTTCACTTGTGACGTCACCCCACCATTGCGCTCTTTCTCTGTCCGGGCAATCCATAAAATTATCGCGCATAGTGACGTAGAGCGTACGCAGAGATTTCTGCCACAGGGAATTGAGAAACTCATCATCGCACGTGAAATTGCCGCAGAATGAGCTGTTATACCCCGTTTCACGGTACTGCAAGGAAACGATTTTGACACCTCGCGGTATTTTATAAGTAATATGCTCACCGTTTATCCAGCCGAGGGCTTCGAACTCCTGCTCACCCTCTTTCGTTATGTAGGTTGAGGAAACCGCACCGATAAGAGTGTTTTCAGTTGTTATGCGTATCTTTTTACCCGCAGGTGCCACTATTTTCAGATAGGGAGTAAGCTGTGCATTGTAAGGCACGTCAACTGTAATCTTTTCGCCAAAGAGCTTACTTACGGTATAGTTTTCATAATTCTTCGAATTTTCGTAATCCTTCAATCCGTAATCCTTAAGGAAAGGAATTCCCCTCGGATAAAGCTTACCGTATACCCCCTCACCGCCGCGGGCATATTCCGTTGCATTTTCCCAGGAGGAGGTATCATACCCTGAACTTAACCAGTCCTCCGTATCCTTTCTTGCATCAAAACAGATGCTGTATTCGGGAAGCCTGTAGTTGGGCGGATAAAGTGCGCTGTCAATATAAGCGCTGTGCCTTTTCACCTTCCAGCTACTGTCGGAAACTACGGATATTTCTTCATTCACAGCCTCAAAAAGGAAACCGCCTTGACCGCTGCTGCAGTATGAATAGCTGGTTTCATCATCCCAGTACCATACCAGAGCACAGATTGCGTTTTCGCCCTCTTTTAAGTAGGGAGCAATGTCAACGCTGTCGTAATAGCAGCTGTTTTTGTCGGGGCCGCGCTTAACGCTGCCTTCGAAAACAACAGTCTCTCCGTTTATGTAAAGCCAGTATTTGGAATCAGCAGCAATATCGGCAATCAGCGTCACGGGCACTTTTTCTAGACTTACTTTTTTGCTCAGGCACATCCAGACGTTTTTCTCCGTCAGGTTGTTCTTATCCCATATCCATTCAGCCTTCCACTCTATCTTCTCATCGGTAGAAATCACGCTGTATCCGGGAATTGTTTCGGGAACAGTATATTCGTTTGTATACGGCACAAGCGTCGGCTTACCGAAAGAAAAAAGCGAAGCAATAAAAGCTGCCGCTATAGCAAGATATGAAATAATTGTCTGTATTGCTCTCATATTAACCTCCCGTTGTTGTTGGCGTGTTATTTTATTTTATCACCATATGCCGATAATTTCAACTTGTATATTGCAAAGTGACCGTTGAAAAACAACGATACATCTGTTATGATAACAGTCAGCGAATATTAATTTCAATGAGGTATTATTTTTATGGGCAACGCATTATATGTTGATACGACAATCGGCACTGTCGGTGACGGACAGATCGAGAAATCCCACGGCGGCGGCAAAACCTACCCCGGTGCCTGCATCCCCGGCGGAATGGTTCAGCTCTCACCCGACACGATAAGCGGCGGCGACAACGGCAGCGGCTACAACTACTGCCACGATACGATTGAAGGTTTCAGCTTTAACAGAATGAGCGGCATAGGCTGGTACGGCGACCTGGGAAACATCCAGATTATGCCCGTAACCGAGGACACCGACCTTCGCAGCGGAAGCAACGAGGAGCTGCCTTTCACCAAGGGTACAGTCGGCTGGAAATCCGCATTTTCTCACGAAACAGAGAAGACCCGCGCAGGATATTACTCCGTTATGCTTGACAGGTATGGCGTTTTTGCAGAGTGCACAGCATCGGAGCACACGGGTATTTTAAGGTTTACGTATCAAAAAAACGCAGATAAAAAAGTAATCATCAACCTCAGCAGAAGAATCGGCGGTAAGGCGGATTTTCAGGAGGTTGACATAATAAACGACAGAAAGATAGAAGGACATATCAAGTGTACTCCTGCAGGCGGCGGCTTCGGTCACGGTAACGGAGGAATTTTCTATGATGTGTATTTTGTTGCGGAATTTTCGTCTCCTTTTATCGGAAAGAAATTCTTTGAAAACGAGGAATTCACAGACACCTGCAAGGGTGAGGATCTGGGACTTTTTCTGGATTTCTCAAAAGAAAGTGATAAAGCATTACAGATAAAATGCGCTATATCCTATGTCGATATTGAGGGTGCAAGGAAAAATTTTGCTGCAGAATGCGAAAATACGGATTTTGACGATATGGCAGAAAGTGCCCTTAAAAAATGGGACGAAGCGTTTTCCTGTATAAAGGTTTCGGGCACGGATGAAACAGACCTGAAGCTGTTTTACACCTGCCTTTATCACGTGCTGCTGGACCCACGCACAATGGCTGACACGGACGGCAGATACAAAATCAACTACGAAACCTTCAGAAACTCCGACTACAAGCAGAGAACGGTTTTCAGCGGTTGGGACGTTTACAGAAGCGAGTTTCCCCTGCTGAGCATTATCAGCCCCGACACGGTACGGGATGAGATCAATTCGCTGCTGAAAATTGCAGAGCTCAATAATTCCTCATTCCCCCGTTGGGAGCTGCTCGGTATAAACGCAGGCTGTATGGTCGGCGATCCCGGACTTATCGTGCTGGCAGATGCCGTTATAAAAGGCATTTACCCCTACGATATCGAAAAGGCATACAGAATTTCAAAAGCATCGAGCCTTTGCGAAAAAGAGCTGTTCGGAAAAGAATTCAAATCCATAAGACCCGACTGCAAGGAATACCTCGATGACTGCTATGTACCCGAAAAGCTGAGCGACACACTTGAATACCTGCTTGCCGATTTCACTATGGCTAAGCTTGCGGACAAACTCGGCAAAACAGAGGATGCAAAGCTCTTTGAAAGCAGAGCCGACCGCTACGCAGAAAACTACAATAAAGCATTGCAGTTTATGGCACCGCGTTGGCAGAACGGCGAATTCGTTTTTGAAGAAGACAGATATGACGATGACGGAACTGTGGAAAGCAATATTTTCCAGCAATCGTGGTTTGTGCCGTATGACGTCAAGGGGCTGAGCAGACTTTTCTCAGAGCAGAGAACAATTGAGCTGCTTGAGGAATTTTTCGAAAAAGCAGACCTCAAAAGCCTCTGGAACGACGATTACAACCACTCAAACGAGCCGTGCCACAACATTACACACTATTTCAGCATTCTCGGACTTCCCGAAAGGACACAGTACTGGACAAGACGCGTTCAGAAAGAGGCTTACCGCACGGGCGCATACGGCTTTTGCGGCAACGAGGATGTAGGACAGCTCTCTGCATGGTACGTGCTTTCTGCCATGGGCTTTGCGCAGGTTTGCCCTGCCGACCCGAAATACTACATAAACACACCGCTTTTCAAAGATATCGAAGTTAAGTTAGACAAAAATTATCACTCCTGTAAAGTATCCGATACGTTAAAAATCAGCTGTGATAAGAATCCTCTTGATTTCCCGTATATCAAATCCGTCAGATTAAACGGAAGAGAAATCACCGAATGCTATCTTACCTATGAGGAAATTACAAGCGGCGGCGAAATTGCATTTGAGCTGAAATAACATGAACAAAGCTTGCTGTAAATTTTATCAAGACTAATCTTATTCAAACGGAGATGACGAAATGAAACGATCCTTCAAGTTTACCGCACTGATTCTCACTTTGGCGATTATGCTGACTTCGCTGTGCGTTTTTGCATTTGCTCAGGACAGCAAAAACTACTATTACATCGACTCGGTTTCGGGTGACGATGCAAACAGCGGCTTAACGGAAAGCGAAGCTGTTAAGACGATCGCAGGCCTTAAAGACCTGCACATAGGCCCCGGAACGCACTTCCTTTTCAGAAGCGGCGGTGAATACGACTGTGCCGTAACACTCACCTGCAGCGGCACAAAAGACAACCCCGTGGTTATCTCGTCATACGGTGAAGGCGAAAAGCCCTTGCTTTATACAAATGATAATACAGAGGTCTTCAGGTTTTTCGACTGTTCATATCTCACGCTTTCAAACGTACATATCAAAGCTCCAAACGGCGGCGGAGTCTGGATAGATACGTATAATCAGACATCGGTAGGCATTACGATAGACAACGTGTATTTTGAGGATATGCAAAACTACAAAGTACACTACCGTGACGATTTTTCAAACGGTGCAGCCCGCGCAAGAGCTGCAGTTATGGTTAAGGGTCTGCCCGCAAGATCACGCTACGCAGTAAACGACCTGACAATAACAAACTGTGAGGTTTATAACTGCGGTAACGGCTTTATGATCTGGGGCTCCTGGAACGACAGCCAGACACCCTGGTGCGAAACCGAAGAAGAGATCGACCCCATATACAACACCGGTATGCTCATTAAGGGCTGCTATTTCCACGAAATGGACGCCGAGGCTGTTGTTGTCGGCATGTGTGACGGCGCACTCGTTACCCATTGCCGCGCGATCAACTGCTGTCAGGGCGAGGGAGTTGACGAAAACGGCGAAATCGAATATTTCACAGCCGCAATGTGGTTCTGGGGAAGCGAAAACAGTACAATACAGTACTGTGAGATCGCAGGACAGAAAAACGTCGGCGACGGAATGGCTGTTGACTTTGACTCACACACGAACAACTGCACATATCAGTACATCTACTCACACGACAATATGCGCTTTATGTGTAACAACCCCAATTACAGCGGTCACAGCGGCAACACCGTGAGGTACTGCCTCTCCGTCAACGACAACAAGGGCCGCTCAACAACAGCCGTAGGCGCTTGCGGCGAGCACAACTTCAGCTTTTACAACAACACAATCATAAACTGCGGCGAATTCCAGTTCAAAAACCTTTATAACGCATACATCGCAAACAACGTTATCGTACCCATGCAGGGCTCTACTTTCGCTTATGACGTTGACTCCTCAAGAAACAACGTATTTGAAAACAACTGCTACTATAACGTCATTAATCCGCTCGTTGATTTGGGTGCACTCAACGTTCTGCCCGGCTTTGCAGGCACGGATTACACCAACCCCGAAAGCTTTAAACTCTCTGCAGACTCACCGCTCATCGGTGCCGGTGCTGCGACACACGGTGTTGAAACCGACTTTTTCGGCAACAGCATTGAGAGTGTAAATATCGGCTGCTACGCAGGAACAGGCACAGACACGGAATATAAGCCTGAAGGATTTTTCGAAAGAATCATCCGCTTGATAAGAAACTTTTTTGAAACAATCAGACACGAAATCGCGGTTATATTCGACTGATTACCGCCACAAGGTAGTGATACAAGATGAAAGCTAAAAAAATAGGAGAAGCCAAAACCATACTCTCCAACACCTGCAGCCATCACGGCTATTTTGCGTGGCCGACGGTTGCAGTTCTGCAGGACGGCAAAATTGCAGTAGGCGCATCAGGCTTCAGGCTTGAGCACGTTTGTCCTTTCGGTAAGGCAGTTATATCATACAGCTTTGACGGCGGCGAAACCTATACCCTACCCGCACCGGTCATCGACACCCCTCTCGATGACAGAGATGCCGGTATATGTACATTCGGCGAAAGCGGCGTTATATTCACCTCGTTCAACAACTCCGCACAAATGCAGCGTGACTACAATAAAGATAACCGCTACGTACAAAGCTATATCGACACCATTACACCCGAGGATGAAGAGAAATATCTGGGTTCAACGTTCAGAATAAGCCGCGACTGCGGTATCACCTTTGGTGAACTTCACCGCTCACCTATCACCTCCCCTCACGGCCCCGTTCAGCTTAAGGACGGTACTGTTATATGGGCAGGCACAAGGTTTGACAACATTTTCGGCGGTGTGGAGGTGCACCGTGTTGATACGCAGAGCGGTAAAACCGAGCTTATCGGCAGGATAACCTCCCAAGACAAAAACGTAGTGCTCAACGAGCCGCATCTGCTCGAGCTGCCCGAAGGACGACTCATCTGCCATATCAGAGCTGAAAACTCCGAGCTGTTTGAAGGTGGTGACGAATCGCTGTTTACGGTTTTCCAGAGTGTTTCCGATGACGGCGGAAAAACCTGGAGCGAGCCTGTGATGCTTCTTGACAAAACGGGAGGCGCACCGCCGCACCTTATCCTGCTCTCAACGGGTGAGCTTGTATGCGCATACGGCAGACGTAAAAAGCCGTACGGCATTATGGCTATGGTAAGCCTCGACGGCGGTGAGAGCTGGCAGACAGATATTCCTATCTGCGATAATCTTGCAACGGATGACCTTGGCTACCCGACAACAGTTGAGCTTGAAGACAGCGTACTGCTTACCGTTTTTTACGACAATGCAGGTGAAGACCTGCCATGCAGAATCAGACAGCAGAAGTGGAAACTGATTCGCTGATAACTTATTGAGATTAAAAACCTACTGCAAATCACTGTGCAGTAGGTTTTAATTATATGTTTGACAAGCTTACCGAAAATGTTATAATAAGAAAAAAGAACTAAGGGTGATGAAAAATGTTCACACGGATAATCGCAATAATAATTAGCTTTTTCTCTGCTGTTTCCGCGCCTTTTTCACAGCTTTTTTCTGAGATTGAGCTGAAAAGTGAGCTTGCAAAAGGCAGCTATGAAAGCCCGTATATTGTAAGGCCGCTTGAAAGCATAACGGTTAACGGTGTATCCATTGACGAATACTGCATTGTTATCCCCGACAGCGACAACGCGCTGTATTCAAATGCTGCAGATACGCTCTGCAACGAGCTTTACAAGGCTTGCGGAGTAAAAATCACAACAGCCGAATCCGCAAACGAAAAGGCATTTATCATCTGTGAAGAGCTCTACAGCACCGACACCTTCAGCCTTAAGGTTGAAAACGGAACTGTATATATCAAGGGCAGCTCAAATGTCGGCATTTCAAGAGGTATATCAGCTTTCGCAGATGAGGTTTTGCTCAATACAAAGGGCAGCTTCGACTTTAAAGACGGCTACGAATACAGCAAGAAATTCGCAGACTACGTAACGTATGAGGCCTTCGGCGCTGTCGGTGACGGCAAGGCTGATGACCTTGAAGCAATCGTTAAAACCCACAACTATGCAAACGAAAACTCACTGAGCGTTTTTGCAAACGAGACTGCTACCTACTACATAGGCGGCACCAACAAGACGGCTACTATAAAAACCGATGTCAGCTGGTCAACCGCGAGGTTTATAATTGATGACACTCAGGTTGAAAACAGAAGTGCGTGGGTATTCAACATTGCCCCTTCACAGGGCGGAATCAACATAACCGACAGGGTATCTCCGCTAAAATCCGATGCCTCAAATATCGGCACAACACTTGAGAGCAAAAGCCTTGTTGTGCTGACAGATTCCAACGTCAAGCGTTACATCCGCAAGGGAGCCAACCAGAATTCGGGCAGCAACCAATCTGACGTTATAATCGTTGACGAAAACGGCAGCATTTCACCCGACACACCACTTATCTGGGACTTTGATGCAATTACCGGCGCTACGGCTTACCCCATAGACCCGGAGACGCTGACAATCAAGGGCGGCATATTCACAACCTATGCAAACGGCGCCGCATCCGAATACACCTACTACACGAGAGGAATTCAGGTAAGGCGGTCAAATACTGTTATAGACGGCCTGTATCACGGTATCGAGAAAGAGGGCAAAACGGGTGCACCGTATTCAGCCTTTGTCAGCCTCTCCTGCTGTGCTGACGTGACGGTTAAAAACTGCACGTTCACAGGCCACAAAAAGTATTCCACAATCGGCTCTGCAGGCACCTCGGTTACAATGGGCACGTACGATATCGGTGCCGCTACGTCGGTAAACGCAAAATTCATCAACTGCAAGCAGACAAACGATATAACCGATAACGATTACTGGGGAATCGCAGGCACAAACTACTGCAAGAATCTCGTATATGACGGCTGTGCATTCTCGCGCTTTGATGCCCACCAAGGTGTGCTCAACGCAACGGTTATCAACTCCGTTCTCGGTCACCACGGCATCAAGCTCATCGGCAGCGGAACTGCTCTGATTGAAAACACCACCGTTTTGTCCGACAGCTTTGTTGACCTGCGCTCCGATTACGGCTCAACCTGGAACGGAGAGCTTATCATACGCAACTGCAGATTCTTCCCCACGGGTGTGGCAAGCCACATCATAAAGGCAGAAAACAGCGAAGACCACGACTTCGGCTACACCTGTTACCTGCCCGAAAGGGTTGAAATTGACGGTTTATTCGTGCACAGAATCGGTATCAATTACCTTTTTACAAAGGTTAACCCGAACCGCAAATCAGACTCGTACAGCGCAGAATATCCCGTTGTTACACCTAAAGAAATAACGGTTAAGGATTTCAGCTGTCTGTTCTTCGGCGAGCTCAAGGTTTCGCAGAACAAGGCTATGTTTGACGTTGAAATAACAGCATAAAGAAAATCTCCACGGTTTACACCGTGGAGATTTTTGTTATTATTTATCAATTGAGTAATGTCTGATATTGACGGAAATCAGCTTATCGTAATCCGCTACGTGGATAAATGAGCCATCCTCCATCGGATAAACGGTGAGTCCCTCTGCTTCGTGGTCACGTCCGCTTACCGTTCTTTCAAACAGATTCTTAACTTCACCTGTTTTAACATCAACCGTCTGGACAATTTCAGTTGCAGAGCCGGAAACGTCGTAGGACATATAAAGCAGTCCGTCATAATACTCTGCACCCTGTATTCTGTCAACAGGCTCTGAAAGCATGATCTTATGAGAGAATGTCATATCCTCAAGGTTGTATGCAAGAATACAGTCTGTTTCGTGGAAGGGTGAAGTGTAGAGATAGCCGTTATCCGCATCAACCGCACAGTAAGGAATACCGTCATCAAGGTATTCTGTGCCCAGGTCATAATACTCACCCGTATACTCGAGTGTTTCCGCATCGTAGATTAGGATGAGGTTATACGTATCGGTTTCATCCTCTGTTGCGGCGTAAATCTTGCCGTCGTAGTAGCTGATACCGCCGATATGATCGCTGTTATATTTTTCTTTGATATCCTTAGGAATGGCGAAATGAGTATAAGTAACACGCTCAAAGCCGTCAACCGTCCACTTTGCCATACCTACAAGGTCAAGAGCAGAAATTGAACCCGCCGTATAGTAATATTCACCGTCTGTCGTGATTCCCTGGCTCATGAGCAACGCTCTGTCAAGTGTAAACTTATCTGTTCTGACAAGCTCCGCATTGGGCGAGCAGGTAATATCGCCGCCGTTGATAACGCCTGAAAGCATAATGATAAAAGCGCTGAAAAGTGCCCAACCGGGATAAAGTACGGATTTAATAATTTTCCAGATAAACATTGTACAGCCTCCGATATTTTTTTATTTAGTGATAAGCTCCTTCTCTTTTTCCTGCGGCTTCGGTGTTTTTCTTGCAATTGTCGGAAGCTCGAGGATTTTGAGCACGAGAGAATTGAGCCACTTGTTTGAAAGCAACAGCGTTACAAGGAACGCGAGCGGGAAGATTATCCATATCATCTGCTCACCGATATCCTCAATCGTAAAGCCGATTGCCTCAAACGTAGTATAGATGATATACATAACGAAAAAGTGGAAAATATACACAGACAGCGTATACTGACCGAGCCTTGCGATATGTCCTTTACCGATCTTGTTGGGCGTGAGGATGATAAAGCACGCGCAAGCAATAACTGAAACCGCATAGCAGGCAAGGCGGATGAGCGGACCGAAATCAGCGAGCTCGTTGAGCTTTGCATAAGGATGCTGGAACACAAACATCGGTCTGAGAACGTACAGCTCCTTGAAGGTAAACGCAACCCAGATAAGCACACCGATAAGCGCTGCCGCACACACCTTTTTTATTGTGCCGCGGCTGAACTTCTCGAGCTTTTTGGGATCCATACAGTAGCCTGCATAGTAGAAAGGATAGAGAACTATTATTCTTGACAGAACGAAGAGATTGTTTATCTCCTCATCATAGCCTGCAAACAAACTTAACAGAACCGAAAAAATCAGAACGTAAGCAGGCTTGAAGCGGCTTGTATAAACCGTGACCGTTGCAAACACAAACAACGCAAACATAAACCACGGTATGCCCGACTCGCGCAGAACAAAGAACCTGAACCTCTGCAGGAATATGGCATCGTATGTAAAAGCAAGAACCTTTGAAACAAAGAAAAGCACGAGATAGCCTACGATTTTATCCCATTTTCTCTCGTTAACCATACGCTTCGAGAACAGACCCGAAATAAAAATAAACAGCGGCATATGGAAAGTATAAATGAGAAGATACAGGCTTTGCGTAAATTCGTTTTCTTTGGCGTGAACATCTGCAAAGTGGCCAAGCACAACGCAGAACATCAGGAAAAGCTTGAGCAGATCCCATTTCTGAATACGGTTGCCCATCAAAAAATCACCTTTAAAAAGTATTTATGTAAAAGAACACTATTAATGATATTACACCATTTAACCAAAAAATGTCAAGGCTGTTGAGATAATTGTAAAGTCGGCGGCACTTGTTATTTATCGGTGCGTATGCTATTATTTACACAGCACAGATAAAGAGAGAGGCAGGGATAAAATGTTTGAAGAGCTTTTAAAAACAGAATCAAGCTGGGAAAAACTAAAGCACTCTCCCCTGCCGATTGCGGTTTACGGCACGGGCAACGGAGCTGACCGCGTATTCAGCGAGTTTGAAAGGCTGGGAATAACAGCTTCTGCCGTAATTGCAAGCGACGGTTTTGTAAGGAAACGCACTTTTCGCGGCTTTGAGGTGAAATCCGTATCGCAGGCTGAAGCTCAATTCGGCGATTTCACCGTTGCGCTGTGCTTTGCAAGCCCCTTACCGCAAGTGATTGAGAACATCAAAGCTTTGTCCGAAAAGCACAGGGTAATTATGCCGTCTGTGCCTGTTTTCGGCGATAATATTTTCGACAAAGATTTTCTCAAGAAAAATCTTAAAGAAATTGAAAAGGCTTATTCTCTGCTCGCTGACGCCCAATCCAAAAAGGTATTCGAAAACATTATCCGCTTTCAGATTACGGGCGAGCTAAATTACTGCTTTGATTGCGAAAGCGCAAAGGACGAGGCGTATTCGCTGCTTGACCTCGGCGAAAACGAGAGCTTTCTTGACCTTGGTGCTTACCGAGGCGACACGGTCGAGGAATTTTTGAAGTATGCAAAGTCTTTCGAAAAAATAGTTGCGGTCGAGCCCGATACAAGAACATTCAAAAAGCTCAGCGCTAATTGCGAATCATTGGATAACTGCATACTGCTGAACAATGCCGTATGGTCACGCAACTGCACGCTAAACTTTGACGGCAACAAGGGCAGAGGTGCATCCGCCAAGGCTGACGGCACACAGACGCAGGCGATATGTGTCGATTACCTGTTTGAAAAATACGGAAACTTCACCTTCCTTAACATCGACATTGAGGGTGCAGAGGGTGAAATGCTCAAGGGTGCTGCAAATGCGCTGAAAACCAAACCGAAGCTTTGTATGGCAGCGTACCACAGAAGCGAAGATATTTTTGAGCTTATTAACAAAATAAATGGAATAAATCCGGATTACAGATTTTATCTTCGTCATCACCCGCACATTTCATTCTGGGACACCAACATTTACTGCATCTGAAACCAAACTGAACATACGGAGGAGAATTATGGAATATAAGAGAATTCTCAAGGACGACTGGAAGGCAAAATGGATATGGCTTGATGAAGAAAAAGCAAATAAAAACGTATGGCTTTACTTTAACAAAACAGTAAATATCGGAAGCGTGCCCGACAGACTTATTGCCGAAATCGCAGCTGAAAACAAATATTGGCTCTACATAAACGGTGAATGTGTAATACGCGAGGGTGGACTCAAACGAGGTCCCACTCCGACGGGCTGCTATTTTGACGAGGTTGATATTTCTTCTTATCTTCACGAGGGTGAAAACCTTATAAGCGTACTCGTATGGTACTGGGGTAACGAAGCGAGCTACTCGAGCACCGATGCAGGCTGCGGAGGTCTGCTTTTCGAGGCGGAGAGTGCAGGGATTTCAATTCTTTCCGACAGCAGCTGGAGCGCAGTCAAGAGCCCTGCTTTTCTTGAGGATAAGGGCAAGCTGCAGCCAAACTACAGACTGCCCGAAAGCAACATATATTTTGACGCACGCAAGGAAATCGAAGGCTGGAACAAACCCGGCTACGATTTTTCGGGCTGGGCAAAGGCTGATGAATACGGCATCGGCGGTACAGCTCCCTGGGGCGAAACCTACAGCCGTGATATTCCGCTGTTCAAGGATTTCGGATTGGGTGACTATGAAAACAGCAAAGATTTTGAGGGTATAAGCTTTAAGCTGAAGAAAAAGATTACACTCAAAGTGCCCTACAACGCTCAGCTCACGCCCTACCTTAAGGTTGAGGCAAAGGCAGGCAAGAAAATAGTTATCACAACCGAAAACACGTACATGGGTTCAATCCACAGCACCTACGTTACAAAGCAGGGTGTTCAAGAGTTTGAGTCCCCTGCGTGGTTTAACGGTGAAATGATAACCTATGAAATTCCCGCGGGAGTTAAAATCATCAGCCTCAAATACCGTGAAAGCGGCTATAACACCGAATTCTGCGGCAGCTTCACCTGCGAAAGCGCAGATATGAACACGCTGTGGCAAAAGGCACTTCGCACGCTGTACGTTACGATGAGAGACAACTTTATGGACTGCCCCGACAGAGAAAGGGCACAATGGTGGGGTGACGTTACAAACGAAATGATGCTGACAATGTACAGCCTTGCCCCCTCGTCATACGCCCTGTATCTCAAGGGCGTCAACACAATGCTCGCATACACAGACCCGAAAACAAAGGTGCTGCAGACTGTTGTGCCGATCAAAAACGATTATTTTGAACTGCCCTGCCAACAGCTTGCAGGCGTATGCGGATTCTGGACATACTATATGTACACTGCCGACAAGGAGCTTATCGAAAAGGTTTACGGCGCATCACTCGACTACATCAACCTCTGGAATATCGCCGAGAGCGGACTTGTTGAGCACAGAGAGGGCTCGTGGGACTGGAAAGACTGGGGCGATAAA
The DNA here is from genome assembly GCA_045606785.1 of Acutalibacteraceae bacterium. GTDB lineage: Bacteria > Bacillota > Clostridia > Oscillospirales > Acutalibacteraceae > UBA8612. Next base: position 19,747 of record JAZUSN010000017.1, read on the forward strand.
ATTGACGAAGCACCCCTTGAAAACGCCTGGTATTACTACGCCTTATCGGCTGTTAAAAACATGGCAGAGCTGCTCTGCGACGAAAGCACCGCAAACGAGCTTGACAACAGAATGAAAGCTCTTTACATCGCATACCAATCAATGTGGACGGGCGACGGCTACAAGAGTGACAAAAACGAAGGCTATGACGACAGAGGCAATGCGGTTGCCGTGCTTTCGGGACTTTGCAGTAAAGACAAATACGAAAAAATAAAAAACACAATTTTCAACATAAGAAACTCAAGCCCGTATATGGAACATTACGTGCTCGAAGCCCTGTGCACAATGGGCGAATTTGAGCTTGCGGAGAAAAGAATGTGCGAGCGCTACAACGAGATGATAGAAGAAGATTACTCTACGCTGTGGGAAAACTGGGTAAAGCTCGACGGCACGTCAAACCACGCCTGGTCGGGCGGACCGCTTGTTGTGATGAGCCGGCATATTGCAGGCATAAAGCCGCTTACGGCAGGATACGGAAAAACCGAAATCAGACCGCAGTACAGCCTGCATAGCAGAATCTCCTGCACGGTGCCTGCATGCATCGGCGAAATCAAGCTTGACTACAAACGCGACGGCGATAAGGCGTTAATCAACCTCACCTACCCCGAATGCACGCAGGTGACGCTTCATCTGCCCGAAAACGCTGTTGTAACGGCAAACGGAAAAGCAGTTGAAGCAAACGGTAAAACGGTAATAATATAACTGTTGCGCAAAATTGAATATTGCTATATAATTATAAAAAATGAGCGGAGAATAACTATGGATTTTAAAGTGATTGCAGAAAGCCGTCAGTCGTGCAGAAGCTATGACGAGACAAAAAACGTTGAAAAAGAAAAGCTTGACGCTATAATCGAAGCGGCAAGGCTTGCCCCCTCGGCGTGTAACGCTCAGCCCTACCGCATAACGGTGTGTACAGATTCTGCGGCAAAGGCTGTCGCCAAGGCAACCCAGGGTATGGGAATGAACAAATTTGCAACGCAGGCCCCCGTTATGATTGTTTTATCGGAGGATTCATACAACACAACGGCAGCGGCAGGCTCAAAGCTCAAGAAAAACGATTACCGTTCGATCGATATAGGCATCGTAACGGCATATATTACAGCGCAGGCAACGGAGTTCGGGCTTTCGACCTGCATTCTCGGCTGGCTTGACGACAAGCAGATACGCAAAATCTGTTCGCTGGATTCCCCTGTCAGGCTCGTTATTGCGTTGGGCTACGCAAGCGCTGACGATAAGCTGAGAGAAAAGAAACGCAAGCAGACAAGCGAATTTGTAAGCTTTATCAAAGAATAAATTTTTATAGTATACAGAGGTGTTAACTATGGGCAGATACGCAATTTACGGTGCAGGCTCCCTGGGCACGGTCCTTGGCGCTTACATCACAAAAAACGGCGGTGAGATAGACCTTATCAACCGCAACAAAGCTCACGTTGAGGCACTCAACACAAAGGGTGCAACAATTAAGGGCACAGTCAGCATGAACGTTCCCGTAAAGGCAATCACTCCCGACGAAATGAACGGTCAGTACGACGTGATCCTGTTGATGACAAAACAGCTTTTCAACAAAGAGGTTGTTACAAAGCTTAAGGATCATCTGACAGACAGCGGTGTTATCGTAACACTTCAAAACGGTCTGCCCGAGCCCGGAATTGCAGAAATCGTCGGTGCAAACCGCACGATGGGCTGCACGGTTGAATGGGGCGCAGCGCTCAACGAACCCGGCGTATGCACACTCACAAGCGAACCCGACAGCCTCTCATTCCATATGGGCAAGATGGACGGCATATCCGATGCACAGTTTAAAATGGTAAAAGACCTGCTTGAGCTTATGTGCCCCGTACACGAGGAGGATAACCTCATCGGTGCACGTTGGTCAAAGCTTCTTATCAACGCAACGTTCTCAGGTCTCGGCGCAGTTGTCGGCGGCGTATTCGGCGACGTATCCGAAAACAAGGCAGGCCAGAAGGTTGCTGTAAGATGTATGAAGGAGTGCATTGACGTAGGCCACGCAACAGGCGCAACATTCGCACCCGTCCAGGGCAAGAACATCACAAAGCTTTTCTACTACACAAACCCGATAAAGCGTGCAGTTGCAACGTTCCTCATTCCCATTGCAATGAAAAAGCACCGCGACATCGAGCCCTCTATGCTTCAGGACCTCAAGAAGGGCAAGCCCTGCGAAATTGATGCAATCAACGGCGTTGTATGCGAATGGGGCAGAAAGACAAATACGCCCACACCCATAAACGACCGAATAGTTGAAATTATCAAAAAGTGCGAAAGCGGCGAGCTTAAGCCCCAGGCATCGAACATTTCTCTGTTTGACGATTTACTGTAATATTTAACAGGCAGGTTTACCCTGCCTGTTTTTTATTGAAATATTAACACTAATATGATAATATAAATCCATAAGGAGGGATAGGATATGGAACTGATGACCTACAAATGCCCTAACTGCGGCGGTGCGATTACGTTTGAAAGCGGAAATCAGGATTTTAAATGTGAATACTGCGACAGCGTGTTTACGAAGGAGCAGCTCGCAGAGTATGATGAGATCCTCAAAAACAGCGGTCAGCCTGCTGACACACAGACCGTTGACGAATTCGGCTGGAAGGACGAAGAGAACGAGGCAAAGCTGGAAAACGTCAACGCATACATCTGCAACCATTGCGGCGCTGAGATCATAACCGACGCTACCACCTCGGCATCAGAATGCCCATACTGCAACAGCCCGATAATCATAGCTCCGCAGCTCACGGGCGGACTTCGCCCCGACGTTGTGATTCCCTTTAAAATTCAGAAAGAGCAGGCCGAAAAAGCGCTGCAGGATTTTTATAAAGGCAAGCTGTTTTTGCCAAAGGAATTCAAAAAAGGCAACAGAATCAAAGAAATCAAGGGCGTTTATATCCCCTTCTGGCTGTTTGACTGCAGCGTCGGCGCAAACTTAACCTATAACGCAACAAGAGTAACGCATTGGCAAGATTCAAGCTACGAATACACCAAGACTGACAGATACAAAATATGGCGCTCGGGAAGTCTCAGCTTTGAAAAAATTCCCGCCGATGCATCCTCCAAAATGGATGACGCATATATGGATGCGATTGAGCCGTACAACTATGCCGACCTCGTTGACTTTGATGCGGCCTACCTTTCGGGCTATATGGCAGACAGATACGACGTGACCGTTGAACAAAACACACCTCGTATAAACAGCCGAATCGAAGCTACAACGGTTGACACCTTCCGCCAGAGTATCAGCGGCTACACAACGGTTACACCGGACACAAAAAACATAGGCGTCAGTAACGGCAAAGCTAAATACGCCCTGCTTCCCGTATGGATGCTCAGCACAAAGTATAAAGACAAGATGTACACCTTTGCAATGAACGGCCAGACAGGAAAACTTGTAGGAAGCCTGCCGGTTGACAAGAAAAAATACTGGGGATGTCTGCTCGGCATCGCCGCAGGACTCATTGCGCTGGGTCAGCTCTTTGTATTTTAAGGGGGGGAAGAAAAATGAAGAAAACAGTTTGTTTAATCGTTTCTTTTATATTTGCCTTCGTCCTCGCTGTCCCCTGCTTTGCTCAGGTTGATTCGCCGTATATGATTGACAATGCGGACCTGCTCAGCGACTATGAAGAGCAGTATCTGCTGACAGAAATTGAAAACCTGCGCAGCGAATACGGCTACGACATAATTATTCACACGACGTACGATACTGAAGGCAAAGATATTATCAGCTACTGTGACGATTACTATGATGAGGGCGGTTATGCTGAAGACGGTCTGATTTTTGTTATCAGTATGGCAGAGCGTGATTACTATACGAGCACCTGCGGCACGCTTGTTGACTCCCTGCCCGATTATCAGATTGATTACATTTGCGCAAGCGTTACGCCTTACCTCTCCGAGGGCAGTTACTTTGCCGCTTTTGAAGAATATCTGCGCGGACTGAATTCGTATTTCGGCGGCTACGAAAGCGGCGAAATTTCGCCCGATATTCACTACGGCGACTATTACGGCGATGACTACTATTACTCTACTGACGATTATTATTACACGGATAATTATCAGCCGTCGGTAAAGGAATATGCAATTCGCGAGTTTGTCGTAATACTAGTGGCGTTTATCATAGCCTTTATTATCACAACAATAATCAAGAGTAAAATGAATACAGCCGTAAAGCAGCGCGATGCAGACAGCTACGTTGTTGACGGCAGCTTTGTGCTCAACGGTCAGCGTGATGCATTTGTAGGCACGCACACCGCACGCAGAGCCATACCGAAAAACAACAACACCAACCACGGCGGCAGAGTCGGCGGCGGTGGTATTGGCGGCGGAGGCGGACATATATCCTCCGGCGGTGTAAGACACGGCGGCAGCGGCGGAAAGTTCTGAAAAATAAACAACTTCGAAAGATTTCAATCAATCGAAGTTGTTTTTATTTTAGTCAGATTGTGCTGTTTTATGATAGTTTTATGCACACCTGCGCTTTTTTATAAGCAGTTGATTTCTCATTTTTATCAAAAAAAGAAAAGATAAATTCAATGTTGTTACGCGGAGAAAATTGTGATACAATTATATCAACAAAAGCAAAGGAGTAATATAATGATACCTTTTCTGATAATTCTCGCTGTTATTATTTTAATCATCGGTGCTGCCGTTTTACTGGGATACAGTATGTACAACGCTGTTTTCGGCAAGCGCTGTGACGGTAACGAAAGGCTCAAATACTTCACACACAACGATTTCGAGTCACTCAAGGCCGCACCGATAGAATTCCCGAACAAAAACGGTGAAATGCTCAGAGGCGCAATCTACGCAAAAGCAGGTGTGCAAAAGCCCGACGCGCTGATAGTTTTTTCACACGGCATGGGCGGCGGACATCTGAGCTATATGACCGAAATCAACACGTTCGCCGAGAACGGATTTGCCGTGCTCGCCTATGACAACACGGGCACATTTTCATCCGACGGAAATAAGCTTGGCAGCTTCTGCCAGGGTCCTGCTGACCTTAAGGCAGCGCTCAGATTTGTTGCGGCACATCCTGTGCTCAGCAAGATGCAGATAATTCTTGCAGGCCACTCCTGGGGCGGATACTCCGTTTGTCAGGCACTCGGTCACCCCGACGTAAAGGTTGACGGTGCGGTAACATTCGGTGCACCCGACAGCGGTTACCAGGTAATCAGCGCCGCTATGGGTGAAAAGCTCAGCTTCCTCACTCCTGTATTCAAGCTGTTTTTCCGCATTTTCGAGGGCAAGGACGCTATGGTCACTTGCGCCGAATCGCTGGCAAAGGCCGAACCGACACCTGTGCTTTTGCTGCAGGGTGACGAGGATGCAATAGTCAGAAAGAACGTATCAGCTGCACTTGCCGCCAAAGATCTGCCGCACGTAAGGTCGGTTTTCTTCAAGGGAAGATACCATAATGTTTACCAGACAATAGCATCGGAAGAATATATGAACGGCACTTTTGCCAAAATCAACGAGCTCAAAAAGAACAAATACGCAAGCGAAGAGGAGCTCTCCGCCTGCTACGACAATATCGACTATGAACTAATGACAAGAGAAGACCCTGCAGTAATAGACCTGGTCATACAGTTTATGAAAAACTGCATTGTATGAGGTGATACAGATGAAGCTTTTTATTGCATCGGATATACACGGCTCCGAATATTACTGCAAAAAACTAATAAGCGCATATAAGCGTGAGGAAGCGGACAGAATGCTTCTGCTCGGCGATATACTCTACCACGGTCCGAGGAATGACCTCCCCAAAGGCTATGCACCAAAGGCTGTAATCGAGCTGCTTAACGCCATGAAGGACGAAATACTCTGCGTGAGAGGTAACTGCGACACAGAGGTTGACCAGATGGTGCTGAACTTCCCCGTCCTCGCAGATTATGCGGTAATTTTTGACGGCGCACTCACGGTATACGCAACACACGGCCACGTGTACAACGAAAGCAACCTCCCTCCGCTCAAAAACGGTGACGTGCTGCTTCACGGACACACACACGTGCCCGCCTGCGTTGAGCACGAGGGCTACACCTACATCAACCCGGGCTCTGTTTCAATCCCGAAAGAGGACAGCCACCACGGATATATGATACTCGAAAACGGAGTATTCATCTGGAAAAGCCTTGAGGGTGATGTGATAAGAGTTTTTGATAAATCGGGTGATTAATAAGTTAAAGTAAAAGAAGCTGCATCGCAGGATGCAGCTTCTTTGTTTTATTGCGGTTTATTTAACCTTAACTGTAATGATCTCGAACGGCTTTACGGGAAGAGTAACGGAATTGTCGGTAACGGTAAGCTCCTCGATTTCGTTCTCCATAAGATCGCAGAGCACTGCACGGCTGACGTCAAAGCCAAACGTAAGCTTTGCACCGTTTACGCGCTTATTCCAGCTTTCGTACATACGTACAACCGTTTCGTCGCTGTCCTCAGCCTTCTTGACTGTATCAATAACAACGTTTTCGTCTGAAACGCTGACAAAGCTGTAGCTTTCGGGCAGAGCACCCTGCTGAGCGCTGAGCTTAACGGCAGTCATCGGGTTGTTGAGGTCGTAAGCGAGCTGCACCGTACCTGCCTGAGTAAATGAGCCGATATGCGGACGGAGTGAATAAACAAACTCATGGTGTCCCTTGTCTGCCTTGGGGCTGGGATGTGTTGCACACTTGAGAAGTGTGAGTCTGATAACGCTGTCATGTATGTCGTGGCCGTACTTACAGTCGTTAAGAATACTTACGCCGTAATCACACTCGGAAATATCAGCAAACTTGTGAGCGCATACCTCAAACTTTGCGGCATCCCAGCTTGTGTTGCCGTGTGTGGGACGCTCAACGCTACCGAACTGAATCTCGTACGTTGCCTTATCTGCGTTGATTTCAACGGGGAATGCAGCTTTGACGAGGATATGCTCCTGATGCCAGTCTGCTGTTGTGTCGAAATCAATCTTATCAATATCGGCATAGAGCCATACCTTCTGCTCAATTACGCTGTCGAAGAACTTACGTGTGATCTTAAAGCCCTTGCGTACACCCTCATCGAGCATTTCAACAGCGCTTACGTCGCTGATCTCCCAGCGCTTTTCTTTATAGTAAACGGAAATCTCCCATGCGTCGTACTCTCTCGGGAAGTCCTCATAAGCTTCGATGACGTTTGCACGCTCACCCGCTTTGAGCACCTCACGACCTGCACGCTTATCGTAAATACGGCTGATTGTATAATCATCGGCAAACTCAATGATAAAGAAGGCGTTTTCGAGCTTCTTGTCAGCTACGTCTACCGTACCCTCGCTCTCGTTGCCTTTGACAACCTTCCAGCCCTTTGCGGGGATATCCTTGACGTAAATCTTTTCACCGTCTACGTCAACCACACCGCTGTTTGTAAATGAAAGAGGATTGAAAACAGCAATACCGCCCTGTGTGCCTATTTTTGCGGCAATGCCTGCCTTTGCTGTGTCGAGCATATCTCTGCCGACAGCACCGATTGCCTCATACTGTCTTGTGCTCTCCTCATAGACCTGGTAGATTGATGAGCCGGGAATAATATCGTGGAACTGGTTGAGAAGTATGCACTCCCAACCGTCATTAACAGCCTCCTGCGGATAAGCCGCGCCGTTGAAGCGGCGGTTGATTTCGCTGAAAAGCTCAACGTTCTGATAGAGGAATTCGCTCTTTCGGTTATAACGCTTGTTGCAAGCGTTGGATGTGTACGTGCCTCTGTGGAACTCAAGGTAGAGCTCACCTACCCAACGAGGCATTTTCGGATGATTTTCCGTGCGCTGCTTGACTCGCTCAAGGTAATCGCCTGCAAACTCCATCTTCGTGTTGGGAAGTGAAGGAATACCGTGCTTGAATCTGTCATAATTTTCAAGATGTCCCTGAGTCGGGCCGCCGCCACCGTCACCGTGGCCGAAGGTGATGATAACCTCGTTGTTGATATGCTTTTGCTGATATCTGTTCCAGCAGCCCTTGACAAGGTTTGCCTCGAGCATTGCGTTATATGTAGTGTTACGGTTTATTGTATTTTCCTTATCGCAGCTCTGTGCCGTAAGGAAGTGGGTGAATATCTCTGTTGAATCAATGCCGCGCCACATAAACGTATCGTAAGGCATCATATTTGTTTCATTCCAGCTGATTTTGGAGGTTACGAACTTATCGACACCGCTCTTGCGAAGAATCTGCGGAAGTGCTGCGCTGTAGCCGAATACGTCGGGCAGCCAGAGCACCTTGCTGTCAACGCCGAACTCCTTATTAAAGAATCGTTTGCCGAAAAGCACCTGACGCACAAGGCTTTCGCCGCTTGTAAGATTACAGTCAGCCTCAACCCACATTGCGCCTTCGACTTCCCACCTGCCCTCTTTGACAAGCTGCTTTATTTCCTCGTATACATCGGGAGCTTCCTCTTTGAGGTACTTGTAAAGCTGTGCTTGTGACGACATAAACTTGTATTCGGGATACTGCTTCATAAGAGCAACAACCGTCGAGAATGAACGCACGACCTTTTCTCTGGTCTGGTCAAGAGTCCACAGCCAGGCTACGTCGATATGTGTATGGCCGATACAGATACAGTTGACCTCCTGCTCGTGACAGTATCTGCCGTAGAACTCGTCGCGCATATAGTCGAGCGCTTTCTGTGAGGATTCTCTGCACTCGGGTGAGCCGGGCACACGCATATCGATCATATTGAGTGCTGTATTTACGTGCATAAGAATATCTGCATAATCCTTGCTCGTATCCTTGAGCAGGCGCAAAGTATCATAAGGCACCTTCAGATCATAATAAAGCTTTTTGTAAAGCTCGTCCACAACGAAAAGGTTGCAAACCACGCTGTGACGGCATCTGTTCATACCCGTATAAGCGTAGACGTAAATCTCGTATTCATCGCTGCCCTCAAGCATTGTGTAACGGTGGTTGGAATCACAGCCGTTCATCAGCTTGCCGTTGGCATAAACCGTGAACTGAGGATCACGGTCAACCTCTGAGTTAAAGCTGCCTGTTTCAAAATAGAACTCAACCGTCTTCCCCTTCATACTGTCGGGCATAACAATTTTTTTATAGAACCATGCGTGAGAATCGACTGTATCGCCCCAACGGTCATACTTACCGAAATCCTGCCACTCATCGGTAACAGCAGGCGGCATACCTCCTACAGGCTTATAGCCGCAGGGAAGATACTTGAAATCGGTTATTTCAACAGAATCAGAAAAAACAAGCTTTTGAATCTCCGGCAGAAACACACGGAGCTTATCAACCAAAAAGTTCAAAACACGTCCTCCTAAGTAACTTAATGTTACGGACAGTTTAACACAATATATTGTAAAATAAAAGTATTACCCATCAACTTTTTGTTAAAAATTTCATATAATTTTTTGTGCTGTTTTACCATAATAAACGGCATAGAACTGACCTGAGGAGGGAAACAAATGCAACACTGCATTGCAAACCTTAGAACAAAGGAAGTTATCAACAAAAAGGACGGCTGCAGACTCGGCCACGTATGCGACGTTGAGATTGATGCGTGCAACGGTCAGGTAATAAACTTGATTGTCTGCAGGGGCGGAAGAATGTTTTCGCCCTACGCCTGCGATCACGATTTGCGTGTGCCGTGGTGTGATGTTGACGTAATCGGCGACGATATAATCCTCGTATGCTACACACCATCCACAGCACCGCCGCAGGGCTGCTCAAGAAGAGGATTTTTCAGATGAGCCGAAGTAAATAAAAGGCACGGTTGTGTTAAGCGTGACGTCGGGTGCGCTTGTGGGATTGAAGCGGTAGCTATCAACCGCAAGTGCACCGCCCACCTCATCGCAGGTAAAAGAAAAACCGTACCACTGCGTATCGCACCGCTTGACGCCGCCGCTGTCTGACAGTAGCTCATCACCAATACCAAGCACGGAAAACACAGCTTCGACCTGACTGCTCTCAAAGCCGCAGAAAGCGCCGACGGCATCTGCCGCAAGCTTCGAAAAGCCCGAATTTTTGCTGCCGGCATATATTACACTCACGCGAACAAGACACCCGTTCGGCTCAGAAAACATTGAGACTTTGAAGCCGTCAACATAGCAGCTCTCTTTCAGGAACTCACCGCTGTACGTTTCCTCAACAACACAGCGGTATCCCCTCCTGTGCATTGCCGAAAGGAAATCAAGGCTGTCCCTCTCGCCTATCCGCACACAGGAAGCTGTAAGCAAACAAAGAATTACTGTCATAAACAAAAGGCAGATTTTTTTCATAGTCCTTTACTCTCCTTTTCAATGGTTATATTCACCAAAATGATGTGTTTGCAGACCGATATATACATATATATGTAGAAAACAGTAAAATCATAATTTTGGGTATTGCAATATCAAATAAAATAAATTAAAATATACTTATTATTGAATGAGGGATGTGGCGACAATGCGTATTATTTACACTGTATGCTGTATAGTACCTTGCCGCATTCTGTCAACTGCAGAATAACGGCTGTTGCGCCAATATAGGTGTAACAGCCTTAATCTTTTTGAAAACGAGGTAACCAGCAATGAAAAAAGTAGCAATCGTAATGGGCAGCGACAGTGATCTGCCGGTAGTAGGCAAAGCCATCAAAAAGCTCAGAGAGTTCGGAGTTGACTGTGAGGCACACGTTATGTCGGCACACAGAACACCCGACGCAGCTGCAGAATTCTCAAAGAATGCAGCAGCAAACGGCTTTGGCGTTATTATTGCCGCAGCAGGCAAGGCAGCACACCTTGGCGGTGTACTTGCAGCACACACTACATTACCCGTTATCGGTATCCCCGTTAAATCCTCCACACTTGACGGACTTGATGCACTTCTCGCCACTGTTCAGATGCCTGCAGGCATTCCCGTTGCAACGGTTGCTATCGACGGCGCTGAAAACGCAGCTATCCTCGCAGTTCAGATGCTTGCACTCAGCGAGCCGTCACTTGCTAAGGCACTTGATCAGATGAAAAAAGACATGGCAGATAAGGTTATGGAAAAGGACGCTGCTCTTGCCGCTCAGGTAGCTTCACTCTGATCCCTTTTTACCGGGAGGTAAATAATATGTCTTCACTCCACGAAGAATGCGGCGTATTCGGCATATTTAACAGAAATCGCGAACACGACGCAGTACAGGAAACCTACCTCGCACTTTACGCATTGCAGCACCGCGGTCAGGTAAGCTGCGGCATAGCAGTACGCAACGACCGGACGGTTGACTGCATCACAGAGCTCGGCACGGTGCCGGATGTATTCAACAAGGACAAGCTTTCATCGCTTACGGCAAACGGAAAGGGCGACGTTGCAATCGGTCACGTACGCTACTCCGCTCAGGGCGAAGAGGACGAAATCAACTCACAGCCTATGGTTATGAGCTACGAAAAAGGCTCAATCTCCATTGCGAATAACGGCGCACTCGTAAGCACCGCAAAGCTCAGGAAAAACCTTGAATTAAACGGCTCTGTATTCCAGACAAACAGCAACGCCGAGATGATCGTTCACCTTATAGCAAGACACAGGCTCGGCACGCCGAACATAGAAACGGCTATCTCAAAGGCTATGAAAGAGCTTGAGGGTGCATACTCATTCATCCTTATGACACCGCACAAGCTCATCGCCGTGCGTGACCCCAAGGGCTTCCGTCCCCTGTGCTACGGCAAGGTCGGTGACTCATACGTGGTTGCCTCAGAATCATGCGCGATTCAGAGCATAGGCGGTGAATTCATCCGCGACATAAAGCCCGGTGAAATTCTTGTCATAACAAACGAAGCTGTATACAGCAACACAGACAACTGCGGACAAAAAACCTCAATGTGCATATTTGAGCACGTTTACCTTGCAAGACCCGATTCGGTTATCGACGGTGCAAGCGTCCACCGCTCAAGACTCAACGCAGGTAAGTTCCTTGCAATAGAACACCCTGTTGAGGCTGACTTTGTAGCAGGTGTTCCCGACTCGGGAATTGACGCTGCAATCGGCTATGCAAAGCAATCGGACATTCCGTTCGGACTTGCGCTAATCAAAAACAGATACATCGGCAGAACGTTCATCCAGACAACGCAGAAGCAGCGTGAACGCTCTGTTCAGATAAAGCTCAACCCACTCGGCAACGAGATCGAGGGCAAGCGCATAGTGCTTGTTGACGACTCGATCGTCAGAGGCACGACCTGCGCCAAACTTATCAAGAAGCTCAGGGAAGCGGGCGCCAAGGAAATTCATATGAGAATCTCCTCTCCACCGTTCATTAACCCCTGCTATTTCGGCACAGACATCAGCTCAAAGGACAAGCTCATTGCCTGCAAGCTTGATATTGACGAAATATGCCGCTTTCTCGGTGCAGATTCACTCGGCTACCTCAGCATTGATTCAATGATGAAGGTCGCAGAAAACTCAGGCGTTGATTTTTGCAGTGCTTGCTTCACGGGCAACTACCCCGTTGATGTAACCGGCGAAAACTTCGTAGATAAATACAGTAAAAAAATCACTTGATATAAAGGAGAGCCTTAACTATGGAAAGTTATTCAAACAGCTACAAAGAAGCAGGCGTTGACGTAACAAAAGGTTACGAAGCAGTCAAGCTTATGAAGGCACACGTTGAACGCACAAGAATCCCCGGCGTTGCTGATGAAATCGGCGGCTTCGGCGGTATGTTCATCCCCAACCTTACAGGCATCAGCGAGCCCGTACTCGTTTCCGGCACAGACGGCGTAGGTACAAAGCTCAAGATTGCTTTTATGATGGACATACATAACACCGTCGGTATCGACTGCGTTGCAATGTGCGCAAACGACGTTGCTTGCTCAGGCGCAAAGCCCCTCTTCTTCCTCGACTACATTTCAGTTGCAAAGAACATTCCCGAAAAGGTAGCAGCAATCGTAAGCGGTGTTGCTGACGGATGTGTTCAGGCAGGCTGTGCACTTGTAGGCGGCGAAACGGCAGAAATGCCCGGCATCTACACAAACGATGAATATGACCTTGCAGGCTTCTGCGTAGGTCTTGCAGACCGTAAGGACATTATCGACGGCAAGAGCATTCAGGCAGGCGACGTTCTTATCGGCGTTGAATCCTCAGGTGTTCATTCAAACGGCTTCTCTCTGGTAAGAAAGGCATTCAACGTTTCACCCGAGAGACTTTCAATCTACGTTGACGAGCTTGGCAAGACACTCGGTGAAGAGCTCATCACACCCACAAAGATCTACGTCAAAACAATCTCCGCTATCAAAGACGTATGCAAGATTCACGGCATCTCTCACATCACAGGCGGCGGCTTCTACGAAAACATTCCGAGAATGTTCAGCGGCAACGACCTGAGAGCAAGAATTGAGAAGAAAGCTGTTCCCGTAAAGCCCATCTTCAAGCTTCTCGCTTCCGAGGGTATCCCCGAGAGAGATATGTTCAACACATTCAATATGGGTGTCGGTCTTTGCGTTGCAGTTTCCTCCGACAAGGCAGACGAGGCTGTAAGAGCAGTTAACGCTATCGGCGAAAAAGCACACATCATCGGTGAAGTTGTAGCCGGCGAAAAGGGTGTTGACATATGCTGAAAATAGTTGTCCTCGTATCGGGCGGCGGCACTAACCTTCAGGCTCTGCTGGATGCTAAGGCAGCAGGTCAGATTCCTCACGGCGAGTTTGTTCGCGTTATTTCAAGCGCAGCAGGTGCATACGCGCTTGAGCGTGCAAAGAACGCAGGTGTACAGGGCGTTGTTATAGAGCGTAAGGGCAAGACAGCTGAAGAGTTTGAAACAGCTCTTCTGGCCGAGCTTGAGGCCGCTGAGGCAGACCTCATCGTGCTTGCGGGCTTTATGACAATACTCAGCGAAAAGATAATTGAAAAGTATCCCGAAAAGATCATAAACGTCCACCCTGCCCTCATCCCCTCTTTCTGCGGCAAAGGCTTCTACGGTCTCAAGGTTCACGAGGCTGCACTTGAGAAAGGTGTTAAGGTTACGGGCGCAACCGTTCACTTTGTCAACGAGATTCCCGACGGCGGCAGAATCATCGCACAGAAGGCAGTTGACGTACTTGACGGTGACACACCCGAAATTCTTCAGAGAAGAGTTATGGAGCAGGCAGAATGGAAAATCCTTCCCGCAGCGGTAGCCAAGCTGTGCGAAGAGAGAAAGTAATTTCAAGGAGGAAAACCCCAATGAAAAGAAGAGCACTTCTCAGCGTTTCAGACAAGACAGGCATTGTTGAATTTGCAAAAGAGCTTTACGAGCTCGGTTTTGAAATAGTTTCCACAGGCGGCACGGCAAAGGCTGTTGCTGACGCAGGCATCCCCTGTACACAGGTTTCGGATATCACAGGCTTCCCCGAGTGCCTCGACGGCAGAGTTAAGACTCTCCACCCCATGGTACACGCAGGTATACTTGCTATGCGCTCAAACCCCGAGCATATGGAGCAGCTTGAAAAGCTCGAGGTAACTCCGATCGACGTTGTTGCTATCAACCTCTACCCCTTCAAGCAGACAATTCTCAAGCCCGACGTTACACTTGAGGACGCAATTGAGAATATCGACATCGGTGGCCCGACAATGATTCGTGCTGCTGCTAAAAACTGGCAGGACGTTGCTGTTATTGTTGACCCTGCTGACTACGCAACGGTTATTGAAGAGTACAAGGCTAACGGCGCACCCAGCAAGGAGACAAAGTTCAAGCTTGCAGGCAAGGTATTCGAGCACACGGCAAACTATGATTCAATGATCAATACATACCTCAGAAAGCAGCGTGGCGAAGACCCGTTTGCAGAATGCTTCACCATGACCTTCGAAAAGGTTCAGGATATGCGCTACGGCGAGAATCCGCACCAGAAGGCAGCATTCTACACAGAGGTCGGTGCAGCTGACAATGTTCTTTCCGCTGCAAAACAGCTTCATGGTAAAGAGCTCAGCTACAACAACATTAACGACGCTAACGGCGCACTTGATATCATCAAGGAATTCGGCTTTGACGAGCCCGTTGCAGTCGGTGTTAAGCACGCTAACCCCTGCGGTGTAGGCATCGGCAAGACAATCCACGAGGCATACCTCAACGCATACAACGCTGACCCCGTTTCAATCTTCGGCGGCATTGTTGCACTCAACAGAGAGGTTGACGAGGAAACAGCCAACGAGCTTGCAAAGATCTTCCTTGAGATTATCATTGCTCCCAAATTCTCCGAGAAGGCTCTCGAGATTCTCACAGCTAAGAAGAACATCCGTCTTCTTGAGCTTCCCAACCTTGCAGATTCCAACAAGAAGGGTCTTGTTGATATGAAGAAGGTTGCAGGCGGTCTGCTTGTTCAGGAGCTTGACACAGAGCTTCTCAACGAAGAAGACATCGTTTGCGTTACAGACAGAAAGCCCACAGAGGAAGAAATGAAGCAGCTTATGTTCGTATGGAAGGTTGTAAAGCACACCAAATCCAACGGCATTGCACTTGCAAAGGATAACGCTACAACAGGTATCGGCCCCGGCCAGACAAACCGTATTACAGCACTTGAGCTTGCTATCAAGTACGCAGGCGACAAGGCTGCAGGCAGCGTTATGGGCAGCGACGCATTCTTCCCGTTTGATGACTGTGTAAAGGCAGCTCAGGCAGCAGGCATCACAGCTATCATTCAGCCGGGCGGCTCGATCCGTGACGAAGACTCAATCAAGGCTTGCAACGAAGCAGGTATCGCAATGGTATTCTGCGGCATGCGCCACTTCAAACACTGAGCCGAGAGCCTCGGCACCCAATACCTCAATAAAAGGGATATTTCCAATCGCATTGAGGCAACGAGATAAATCAGATTATTTCTGATGGAATCCCTCAGTCAAAACCTGCGGTTTTGACAGCTCCCTTTAGACAAGGGAGCCTTTGCACTACCCTACCAATCATAAAACAGCGATGAAACTTTTTTGGTTTCATCGCTGTTTCAATAAAGCCCCCTTGCCTAAAGGGGGCTTTCAGTCGCCGGACTGTCAGGGGGATAAAAATGGACAGAAAACACAACCCGAAATTAACTGAAAACGCAAAAACACTTCGAAAAAATATGACCGAAGAAGAACGACATTTATGGTATGATTTTCTTCGTACGTATCCCGTTAGATTTCTGCGACAGAAAGTTATAGATAACTATATCGTAGATTTTTACTGTCACGATGCAAGGCTGATTATCGAGCTTGACGGCTCACAGCATTACAGCAAAGAAGGCTTATTAAAAGACAAAATCCGCACAGAAAAAATTGAATCAAGAGATCTAACAGTTATACGAATACCCAATAATGAAATATTCGACAATTTCTACGGTGTTTGTGAGTATATTGACGTTATTATCAAGGAATCCCTCCACCGCTGACGCGGTACTCCTCCCTTTAGACAAGGGAGGCAATACAACTAACAAAAGGCCCCCTTGCCTAAAGGGGGCTGTCAGCTTTAGCTGACTGGGGGATAAAAAAGTAGAAAAGAACTCAATCCAAATTTTACAGAATGCATAAACAAACGAGCGATGAAACTGCAACTATTTCATCGCTCGTTATATTTTCATATCATCATAATCAGAAAATTCCCAACCAAATTTCAAACGCAACAGGAACAAGAGTAATAAGTATACCACCGACCAACGGAATAATTTCATTCCCTATTGTCAGCTTCCTGTCATAAGCAAATTTATGCGGATTTTTCGGGTTAACAAACAGAGTGTATTTACAGCTTTTCGAAAACTCATTCATACGCTTTGTGCTGATGCCGAGGTCTGTCAGGCCATAGTATTCCTTACCGTTATACACGTAAAAAAATTTTGCTTTAACCTCTGAAAGCATCGTGACCGTATCAAGAAACCAGCCTTCTACAACCTCTGTACAACGCTTCATCTGAATAATTCTTACCAGAGTCAAAGTGATAAAAGGAGCACCACAACCGCAAAAAAACAGATATATAATCCACATACTATCCCTCTGTTCTGTTAGTATTATATGCTTGTGTTAAATTAGAGACAAATCACCATTGGCTCCCTCTGACGAGGGAGTTGTCAGCGAAGCTGACTGAGGGAGAGAAAACTGCCCCTCCGTCAAAACTGCGTTTTGCCACCTCCCCTGACAAGTGGAGGCTGTTTTTTGAATACACAGATTACATTTCTATTATTAATTCGGTCTCTAAAAAGCTGTTACCTTTTAAATATATTATCTTTATCTTATCATCAAATTTTATGTAGTCAACAATAGGGTCTACCGTTTCAGACACATCCTCAAGCACTACTTCTTTTAAATACTCTCCTTTGTTAAAAATATCCTGTATTATAACACTATGCCTTCCATTATCATAATTTACAAATACAACATTCTCTTCGTATTCGCCTAAAACAGAATAATATGTGTCAGATACATCTCCGCTGTTAACATCACAATAAATCGTCCAACGAGTAGAAATACCCGTACCTGTTTGAACTGAAATGCTCAATAAATCCTCATTTATAACATTCACCTTGGGTTTCCTTGATACATCCTTATCACTTATGAGAATATTATCATGCCTGTCTTTGATGACATAATCATAGGTAAAATTGCCGTTATCAGTAATTTTATATAATTGGTTGATATCATAACTGTCATTACAACCCGACAAAATCAAAACAAGAACTTTTACTAAGATAAAAATAATAATTAGTCTTCTTTTCATCGCCTATATCTCCTGACGGTCATTCCCAAGGTATGACAGCTATTCCTGCCTTACCCTACTTTTTATAGGGTAAGGCTATATTCGTCCCTATTCCACCTCAACCATATCATAAAAAAATCTTTACTTCAAGAAGGAATAGGCAGTTTCATCGCTCGTTTTTTATCCTCGGAACAAGCTTAAAATAATTGCCAGAGGGCCTGTAACCGGCAAGAAAACAATGCTTATTATTGACATTACCAACACAAACCCTGTCATTCCTCCGCCCCAGAGGATAAGACCCATATTATCTTTTACATTGTACTCGGTTATGGCACCAAGCATAAGTTCGTCCGTAGCTATAACGTTACCGTTTGCGTCAATTATTTTTGCAGTTACCGTTGACCAGCCCATAGTGAGCCAGGATACTTTGGCACCCGTTACCATGCCGGCTGAATCTTCTTTTTCTTTGAGTATGCCTGTTTTTCCTTCAATTGACCATTCAATCTTACAACCGGGTGACGGAATGTAATAATACCCTAAATACAAGTCACCCATACCGCCGGAAACAATCGGACCTTGGTGATTATTTCCACCCAAACCTGATTTTAATACAATGTTACAGAAGGGTTCAGGCTCCTGACCGTTAAAGAACAGCTCAACATGGCCTTCTCTCAGCCTAATATCTTTACCGGAAACATTAGACCATTGTTCCTCGGTACCTGCGTAGCAAATTGCTATAAACTGCTTTCTGTCAGAGGAATAATACACACGGTTGGCAATCAGGTCTCCCCTGATATATTTGAGGCTCTTAGGCAAACTTATTTTGCAGTAAACAGGATTACTGAAATTGAATGCATTTGGGGCAATGCTTGTAACACCCTCCTGCAACGTAATAAAAACTATTTTTTTCTCATAATTCCTCCAAGGAGCACTTGTAATTTCACCCTCACCGCTGATGACAAGCTCGCCGTCATCGTAGAGTGTCCACGTGAGGTTTTCGCCCTGTGCGCCGCAAAAGCCGCTGTCGACAACCTTTCTTGTTTCCTCCGCCGCAAAAGCTACGCTTGCTGTAGTGAAAAGCAACACAGCACAAAGAATTACGGACATAAATTTCGTAAATTTTTTGTTCATTATTTTTTACCTCATCATAAAAATATCAAATGTTGCATTGTACTTATATCATTCGTTGCTCTCGGCTCTGTGAGTTCCGTAATCCGGGTTACCGAACAAAGCTTTGAAAAAATCCGACACATACTCAAAAGAGTTTATCATTATAGCACCGCCGCCAACAGTACCCATACCGGGCACAATAATAAAAGCCAACAAACCCAATAAAAAATCTTTCGGAAATTCTTTCAAATTTCTTGTTGCAATTTTACGCTCTTTTTTAACTGCAACTTCTTCCGAAACAACTTCTATTGTCATTTCTTCTGTAAACACACCGTCCAAGTTTAACTGTATTACATATTTTCCGGGTTCTTCGGGAGTAAAACTATCCGAATCAATTTCTACTGTTTTTCCGTTTACCGTATACGAAAAAGTTGCTTCTTCAAGCCAACCCTTTCCGTAACCGCCGTTGCCGCCCTCGATTGATACCTCGATCGGTTTGCCGACTATTCCACAATAATTTATTATTCTCTCTTCAGAATCAGTCGGTTCTTCAGAAAACGCAACATAATTATATCGGCATCTAATATAAAAATTATTTGCATCTTTTACTCTTGAAGCGGGAATAACTAACTTTAAACTTTTATCTCCGTCAGCCGTTGCAAAAGCTCCGGCTGAAACTTCAACGCCCAGAATTTCCTCACAAAAATCCGTATTGATAATTATCTGTGGATAATGGAAATTGTTTTTCTCAAAAATCCTAATTTGGATTTTTTCTTCACTGACTTCAATATTTTCCGTAATTTGAGCATTTTCAGATGACCGAGTCTGAACAGTTATTTTCGGAATGTCACCTGACACTGAATATTTATTAGAGTAAGTTATAACAACCGTATCAAAATCAGAATAGTAATCACAACTGTAGGTTTTCTCAAGTTCTTCTGTCTGTGCGTCCTCCGCCGCAAAAGCTACGCTTGCTGTAGTGAAAAGAAGCACCGCACAAAGAATTACGGACATGATTCTCTTAAACTTTTTGTTCATTTTTTCACCTGCTTCAATTAAAATTTTCGGTTATTTGCCGCCCAAATGCTCCAAAAGGAAGCCGGCAATTGCATCAAATACTTTGGGGCTTGTTTTCGGAAAAAGAGCTGACAGAAAACCTGCAGACAAGAAAGTAGAAAAAATGCCAAACATACTGAAAGATGCTATAATACCTTCAAAAAAGAGTTCGACCCTCTCGGTGAAAGGAACAGGCTCCAATATACGTATTTCGATAGTATCGATAGCCATTATATTACCGTCAGTATCAAGAATCTGAAACCCTATGAAACAGCTTCCGTATGAAACAGCCTTAACCTCAGCCCCGCTGACCCCGCCTTTATCATCCGGAATAAAATTAACCTCACAACACTCGCCGTTTGCATAGTATTTTATTTCAAACGGCTCATCTGTCGGCGGGCACCAATCAATCTCAACATAAGTTGTCTGCCCTATTTTCATATCCTTCCTCAAATTGGCAAAGCTTGCATCAACAGAAACATACGGCGGTTCTTTTTTGTCTGCAGCTGTTGAACTGAGCGGAAAAGCTGCCGCCAAAAGCAAAACGCACAACAAAACAGACAAAACCTTTTTTGATTTTTTTAACATATATATTTACCTCCCTTTTTGCTTTTGTTCGCTCCCTTTAAACGAACGATTAAATTACTCCGTATCCATATTATACCAATAAAAAGTTGATTATTCAATATTTCGTTTCATTTTATTAAAAGTTTGTTAATAAGTTACAAATTTATTCATAATATTTCTAATAATAAACTTTTATTAAGAGGCTTTTAAATATTTTTTAATTTTAGTTGCCCGTAAATTTGTCATCCTAAACGAAGTGAAGGATCTTTAAGCATTAGATGACTGAGGAGATTTTGTTAAGATTCTTCGCTACGCTCAGAATGACAAACATTTTTATTGAAATATTACTTTTACAGCGTTAGAGGCAAGCCATTTTTCTAATAATGGATTTGCATACCGCCGGAAACAACAAAAAACAGCACAGCTCAAAATTGAACTGTGCTGTTTAGTTTTAAATCAAGTTATGCAACAAGCTTATCTCGTTTTATCGCATCAACTCTGTACCTCAGTTTAATTGAGGCATTTGGTGTCGATCTTGTCGATACTCAGAAACATGCAACAAACTCATCTCGTTTTATCGCATCAACTCTGTGCCTCAAGTTAATTGAGGTATTTGCTGTCGATCTTATCGACTTATTTCTTGTACTCCTTGAAATCTGCATAGATTTCTTCGGTGTAAACGTTGTTTTCGTCCTTATCGTGGAGCGGATACCAAACCTGAGCGAAGAAGGGGTTAACCTTTGCTTCGTCATCGTATGCCCAGCGGAACTTCTTCTGCTCAGCCTTCTCGAGTGATGAGGGAAGCTCTTCGGGGCACCAGTGACCGCCGCGGAGAACAAGGTTCGGGCTCATCATAAACTTATGGCCGTGTGCACATTCCCACTCAACGGGTGTGTACATATCAACGATCTCAGTTGCAAGGCACTTACCGCCACGGAACTCAGCAGCCTTCTGAAGATCCTCAAGAGTGAGTGAATCGAAGGGCTTGGACTCGTCATAACCGTGATCGAGAACAAGAGCCTTTGCAGGATCATCGTTGGGACGGTAGACCTTAACCTTGCTCCAATCAGAGCCGATTGCGTTCCACTTCTCAAGAGAGCCGACGTAAGCATTGATTCTGGGAGCAACCTTATTCTCTCTCCACCAGAGTGTACCGTAAACGGGAGTCTTGGCAATCTTCTTCATAAAGGGCTTAACAGCAAATGAGAAGGGCTTTGCAAGGAATGCAAGCTTGTAGAACCACTCTACCCTATCCATCATGCTCTTGAAGTATTCCTCAATGGGAGTGTTTGCACGGAAGTGGAGATAGCTCTCGAGAACATCGGAGTCGAGATACCACTGACCGTGGAAGTTACGTGTGATGAACCAATCGGGATCGAAGAGCTTCTTGGGATCGCCAAGGCCGAGACCGCACTTGCCGAGAAGAAGCTGCTCGAACTCCATATTTGTGATTCTGTACTGAGCACCGGAACCGATGTTGTAGAATCGTCTCCAGAATTCCTCAGGAACATCGTCGCCACAGACGTTTACAAGGAGGCGACCTGAATCCTCAACTGTTGCCCACTCAAGAACACCGTTGATAACAACGTGATACATGATAGGCTCCATATTCTTGAGAATTTCGGGATAAAGGATGCCTGACTGACGAAGAGATACCCAATACTTAAGACCTGACTCTGCAAAAACAGACTCAGCAATAACCTTACTTGTTGCATAGTGGTCGTAAACGCTGATTTTGATGGGGTCGCCTGTACGTGCCCAATGGATAGGATCGTCACGCTCACCTGTTTCAGCAACTGTACCTATGTAAACAACCTTAACAGCATCGGGATCGGGCTGTGCCTTGACAGCCTTAACGATATTCTGTGCAGCAGATACGTTTGTTTTGATAGTTGCAATGGGAAGATAGTCTGCAGAAGGAGAAACCATACCGCCGACGTGAAGGACGTAGTCGGAACCTGTGACACACTCGAGTACGCTATCGTACTTCTTGAGATCGCCCCAGACAATTCTGACAGAATCGTCATTCATATAATCCTTGAACTTTTCTCTGTTTTTCTCGCTGTCACGAAGAAGAACAACAATGTTGAACTTATCCTTCTTTGCATACAGCTGCTTGAAACCTTCCCAACCCATGTTGCCCGAAGCACCGGTCAGGAATACCGTTTTTTTGCTCATACCGCATTTGCCTCCTATTTTATGTTACTTTAAATCTACCATACTTCAACAAAAATTTCAATACAAATCTTCATATTATTAGCTTTAAGACTTACTTTTTTTCGCAAACAGCAAAAAGAAAACCGTTATGCTCACCAACCGTGAAGCCGTAATCCTCATTGCTTGATCTTATCGGATTTTCGAGAGCATAAAACTCAATGGATTTGGCGTTATCCGCAAAGCCTGTACCAATTGCTTTGAGGTAACTCTCCTTGAGCGTCCAAAGGGTAAAAAAGGCTTTGTCTTCATTCTCTGCGTTATCTATCAAAGATATCTCGCCCTCGGTAAAAATACGCGATTCGACCGATTTGCGACGTTTTGAGCACAGCTCAACATCAACTCCTGTTTCCCTGTCGGAAATGCCGCACATAGCTGTGCCCTTGCTGTGGCTGAGGCTGATAAAAATATCATTTCTGCCATCAATGTAGGGCTTGCCCTTTGCGTCTTTGAGTATAGTTATTTCATTCTCCGGGATGCAAAGCTTATCCGACAGAGCACGCTTGAGCAGATTATGTGCCGCCTCACTCATTTTTCTGTAACTATCTTCTATTGAATCAGCGAAAAAGATTTGGGTCAAAGCTATCACCTTTTTTCAAAAAATGCCGCCCGGGGTTTAGCCGGACGGCATCTCGTGTTTTGGGAATTATTCATGCAGTTGCAATCTGGTTAACTACCTGCTTGAGAAGTGCAGCGTCGTTAAGAAGAACTGCGTCTGCAGCATCAATAACACCGTCGTGGTTCGGGTCAGCAGCCATCTTCTCGTATTCGTTGAGACTGTTTGCCGAAAGAAGACCGTTATTGATCATTGTAACAAGGAATGAGTCGTTAGCATCGGTTGTACCGTTGCCGTCAAGGTCACCGTAGATGATTACGGTGTACTCAAGTCTGCAGGTTGTGCCATCCATAACCTTGATAACAGAACCTGTACCAAGTACGGAATCCTCACACTGAATAGTACCTGTGCCGATAACCTCTGCATAGTAAGTCTTGAATGTGTCGAGTGTAAGCTCTTCAGCAAGACCGTAAACTATTCTCTTCTTTGTTTCAACAACTGTTGTTGAACCGTCTACGGGAGCAAGCTCACAGTCTGTTGTTGCAATGTCGAGAGAAACGAATGCGTTGGAAACGTCGGGAACAAGGTTAACTGTATCAAGCTTGTATGCTGTACCGTTTTTAGTTACGCAAGCAACTGATGTGGGAACAGAATTTGCACTGTTTGTGGGAGACTTACAAATTCTCTCATCAATGAAGATAAGACCGTCTGTAACAGCAGCATCAATACCTGTGTTAACAGTAAGCTTGAGTGTGAATACGTGTGTCTTCTCGTTTACGATAACAGGAGCCTTCGCGCTTGTTGTTGCGAAGTTACCTGTAGTAATACGGGTACACTTGATATTATCGGGATTAAGCGGAACGTTATCCTCAAACTTGCTTGCCCAGTTAGTAGCAGAATAGTTTGTAGAACCTGACAAAGTTGTAGCTGCAAGTGATTTAATATAATCGGAAGTTGTGTTTGCAACAGTTGCATTTCTGACGTTACCGGCAACTGTAAATACACGGTTATCAAACATAATACCGAAGATACCCTGGCCTGCATAGTAGTTTGTCTTTATGCTTACTTCAACCTCGATAGCGTCGCCTTCCTTGATGGATGTAGCGGGTACACGCTTGCCGTTGATTGTCTTGTAAACGTCGAGATAATAGTTACAGACTGTGTTAAGAGTCCAGACAGCTTCAACCGTAAGATTACCTGAAGGCATTGTCTTAAGGTCATAGGGCTGGCCGTTGAGAGTCCAACCGTCGAAGAGGTAGTTCTCCTTAGTGGGAGCTTCAATGGAGATAGGTGTGCCGTAAGGAGCTGTGATAGCGTCGATTGCTGTGCCGCCGTCTGTATCAAAGTAAAGTGTGTATGTGTTTACACTGTACTGAGCATAGAGAGTGTGATGTGCATCAAGCTCTACAGGAACAGCTGATGTAACCTGATCGCCACCCTCGGGCTGTGTGAACCAGCCGATAAATGTGTGACCGTCCTTCTCGGGTGTGGGAAGCGGACCGTAGGTTGAGCCGTATGTTACGGAGTAAGCAGGTGTTGAAACCACGCCGTTCTCACCGGGATCAAGAGTGATGTCATATACCTTCTCTGTCCAACCTGCGTAAACAAGCACTTCAGCATCCGAATCACCAAGGTCAGGCATTGTTGTGTATGATGCGGGCTGTGTGCAAGCAGTATCGTAATACCAGCCTGTGAACGTATAGCCGTATCTTGTGGGAACAGGCATTTCGATTGCATCACCGTATTTAGCTGTAATAGCTTCACATGCTGAACCGAGACCTGAATCGAAGCGGAATGTGTAGCTTTCAACGTCACTCCAATGTGCGTAGAGATTCTCTACGTAGTTGATTGTAACGATGGTATCAGCAACGATCTGCTCGCCGCCTGTAGCATCGGAGAACCAACCGAGGAATGTATGACCGTCTCTTGTTGCAACGGGAAGCTCGCCGTACTCTACACCGTAGGTAAGCTCTTTGGATGTAACATCAACAGAGCCACCGTTGGGATTAAAGTATGCATAGTAAGTAACGGGTGTGTAAGTGAAAGTTACTGTCTGCTCATCAGCAGAAAGTGTAACGGTCTGATACTGCTCTGTGGGCTCATAACCGGGATGAACGGGAGCAGTTACACGAACGACATATGTTCTTGTGCCGTCGTATGTCTGTGAACTGAGTACACGGTAGCCGCCGGCATAGCTTGCGTCCGGAGTCTGAGCGACGACTGTGTAACGTGCAGTCTTGAGAGTAAGACCGTCGATTGCGCTCTGGATAGAAGCAGCCATCTGATCAACCGCCGTCTGCCTGCTTGCAGGAAGATCATACTGAACAAGTGCGATAGCATTTGTAACATCGACGAATGAGTTATAGTTATCGGGATTAAGCTCGTTGACATATGCAACAAGTGCATAGATCTGAGAGTAATCTGCATAGGCACTTACAAGTGTATTAACTGCAAGCTCAATATTTTCGATAGCACGACTAACTCTTGTCTGAGTAGCACTGGGATTAGCGAAAACTTCGAAAGCATTCTTGATAACAGAAACGTATGTTGTGAAGCCGCCGCTGTAATCAAATGCCTGCCTGTTCTTAGCCATTTCTCTTGCGAGAAGCGCACCAAGCTCATTCTTAACAGCTACGTGTTCGCCATCAGCTGAAGTGAGCACATAAACATATGTTGTGTAGGCTACGCCCAAGCACTCATATGTGATTTTGGCAGTAATTACGCTGCCTGTAGCACCTGTAGAAGTGATAGTTGCTGTATAGTAGCCATCATCCTGAAGTGCAAAATTTGATGAGATAACTGCGTTTTCAAGCTCAACAGCAATGTTTGTAAGCTCATTGGACGCAGCATCTTTGATTTGGATAACCGTGCTCTGACTGACATTAACCGTACTTGCAGAACGGATATCAAGAGCAGATGCATAGTTAGTGTTGATAACTGTAAGACCTGCTTCAGCAGCAGCAAGAGCTGTTACTGCGTTGGCCTTTTCTTCTGCTGTGGCAGAAGTGTTGCTATTGACAAAAGTAGCGTTAGCAAGCGCTGCGGAATAGACAGCATATGATTCAGGTGTATATCTTGCTTCCGGGAAGGAATCATGATTATTGATCATATACTGAAGAACCGAAGCTGTGTAGCTTGCGGCATCAGCGACGATGCCGCAAGCGAGAGTACTAAATACAAGTGTCAATGCAATAAGAAAGCTTGTTAATCTTTTAAGTTTCATTTGCATATTCCCCTATTACACGAGTAAATTTTTAGTAAGTTGGTTGCTTAGCCGATTCCCAGTACGTTGGATACAAAGAATCCGAAGATACGGCTTAAGAATGCCATAATCTGCTGGAAGAATGACTGCTCAACAGGCTGCTGTTCTGTGGGCGGTGTTACGCCTGTATCTACATCAGCGCCGGAGTTTGTTTCTGTGTCGTTGGTTGTAACTCTTGACCAGCGAGCGTAAAGAGTTGAGTAGTAAAGTGTTGTAACCTTAACTGTCTCGTCAACCTTAATACCGCCGGAAAGCTTGTTGTACCAGCCGACAAACTCGAAACCGTTACGTGTGGGAACAGGAAGGTCAGCATATGTGCTACCGTATGCAACGTTTGCTGTTACGGGATCAACCGTACCGCCGTTTGCGTTGAGTGTTACTCTGTAAACATCGGGTGCATAGTTAAACTCAACAACAACGCCGCCCTTTGTGATAGTAACGAGCTTTGCCTTATCTGTTGACTTATAGCCCATGATTTCGGGAACGTTAACAATAACCTTTTCACCGATATCACCGTAAATAGTGTCTGTGCTGAGAAGGATAACCTGCGGAACCTCGTTGCCATCCTCATCGATTACTGTTGCGGGATGAAGAATGCCGGAATTGTCGTAGCAACGGATGATGATACGATCCTGTGCGGGCTCAAGGTTATCAATAGCTGCCTGGAGGTTGTCAATAATCTCGTTAACGAGTGACTGCTGAAGAACATCCTGTGAGAAGTCAATGCTCTTAAGGATATCTGTAACAGGGCTGAAATCCTGATAATCTTCAGGATTGAGTGAATTTGCAATAGAGATGAGCTTGTGAAGCTCTTCGAAATCAGCTGACTTGTACTCAAGCCAATCGATTGCTTCAAGAAGGTTGATGTTAGCCTCATCGATCTGAGCCTGTGTAACCATCGGGTTGTTGAGGACTGCAACCGCTGCCTCAAGATCCTTCTTGTAGATATCCCAACCGCCTGAATAGAACCAATCTTGACGGCAAGAAGAGATAGCTGCATCAACTGTAGCGCGAAGCTGGCTCTTATCGTAAGCAATGACACGAAGGTAGAACTTCGGAGCGGAGTTTGTCTGACCGCCGTTTGTTGCTATAGCTGTAACTGTGGGAGTGATAAGAGTTGTAGCAGTCTCGCCTGCTGCGGGAAGATTACCGGAGAATGTGAAGTTTCTGGAATCATCCTGGTTGAGTGTTACACCGTAGGAAGACGGCTCAACAACAACGTTGGGATCGGAGCTTGTAACGTCAACATTGATAGATGAGAAAACACCGGAACCGATATTACCTGCAGAATAAGAATCTGCCATCTTGGTAAACGTAAACATAAGACCGGGAATCTCTTGGTAGTATCTGTAGATACTGCGGTCTGCGTAAACCGTACCCATGGGAACAGTTGCAAGATCGCCTGCGTAACCAGACCAGTTGTGATCTACGTGGTAGTTAAGAACACCGCTGTAGTCTGTGGACTGGATTCCGTATACACCTAAATGATACTTATTACGGATGTAGCCGGGGTAGCATGTATTAACGTCAAAGTTGATTTCGTAGTCGCCTGCAGATACGAACGTGTAAGCATATGCTGTGTATTCCATACCTGTTGAGGGCTGAGTAAATTTGATCGTAGCTGTGATTACTGAATAAAGGGTTGCAGCAGCAGGGTTAATCTCCCAGCAGTAGTAATCGCCTTCTTCATACATCTGGCCAATCGTTGCGCCGCCGTTTACAGTTGCAGATACGTTAGTGATAGCTGCGCCTGTGGACTCACGGAACTTAAGGACAGTCGTTGTATCTCTGGAAACAACGTCATCGATAATGACTTCTGAACCGAGCTCGTAGTTAAGCTCCCAGAATTCAAGGCTGTTGAGAGCTGTACCGAGTCTTTCAGATACTCCGTCAACGATGTACTGATCATCAAGGTCGTAGTCACGGTCAATTGCAAGAGCCTCAGCATAAGCTGCTTTGAACTCTGCGATAGAGTGTGTGGTATAGAGTCTATAATCCTCTTCGGGGATAGCTTCAGCTCTCTTTATCATAACATCAAGAACGTTATAGCGCGCAAGAGAGATGTAAGCCTTAAGTCTGTTCTGTGACTTGAAGAGCTCCTGTCTTGCGATAGAAATCGCAGACTGTTTAGCATTAGGATCTGCTGCTACCTTATAAGCGTTTGCAAGTGCTTCGCTGTAAAGTCTCCATGATCTGTCAGTATAGACCTTGTTGCCTGCGCCGTCATCGTTTGCTTTAGCGTTGTTTGCCTCTGCATAGTTGATCTCGTAAGCAAGCTGGATCTTACAGGTCTCTGATCTGGGAGTCATCTCATCGTAGTAGTAGCCGAGTCTGTAGTAAAGGTTTTTAATCTCAAGAGCTGTAACGGAGTTCGGATTTTCGTTATATCTCTCTACGAGACTTACACAGTCTGAATATGTGTCGTCAAAGTTGGTGAACTCGAAGAGGTATTCGTAATCCTCTTCGCCGTATGTGAAGTAGCCGTCATCACTGTATGACAGGCCATCGTTTGACGGCATATACTGCTGCATGAGCGTCTGAAGGTCTCTCATAGTCTTATTGGGATAACCAACGGGAGCGTTAACTGTAAAGTTATCGTTCTGGCTGAGACCGATGAGTGAACCGATAAGCGGAATAAGTGTCGGGAAGTTGTAATCTCTTTCTGAGTAAAGAGCAGAGAGAAGGTTACCTGCAAACTGGCCGAGCTTGCCGCCCTTTGTTGAGCCGTAAACAAGATCCTCAAGGTTCTGTGTGCTTGCGGGGATGATCTCAAGGCCGTTCATAAGGCTTGAAAGGATACCGCCGAGAAGGTCGAGAACAAAGTTTACAACGGGCTGATTGAGGATAGCATCGGGAGAGGAGTTCTTACCGATGAAGCTGAGGATCTTCTCAATATTGAGTGTCTGAACACCGTCAAGAATTGCGCCGACGATAAGGGACTCGGATACTGTATCGTGAGTCTTCTGAATCGTAGTGAGCGTGGGATCGAGAAGTGTGAAGATTGTAGCATCAAGCTTCTCCCAACCTGTCATACCTGCAAGGTTCTGTCTTGTGTTGAAGATGAAGCCGAACTCTGCAACAAGCCAGCTAGCAAGGCAATCAACCATCTCGTCGAAGCTTGCATCGAATGGAATGTTGATATCGATGAGTGAATTGAGGAGGTAGATGAGGTAATCAGTACCGATTTCAATCCAAGCACCGTTTTCGGGATCAAGTGTACCGT
This sequence comes from Acutalibacteraceae bacterium, assembly GCA_045606785.1. Lineage (GTDB taxonomy): Bacteria > Bacillota > Clostridia > Oscillospirales > Acutalibacteraceae > UBA8612. The sequence continues at coordinate 49,390 of JAZUSN010000017.1, forward strand.
CTTCGATCATGCCGTAGTAGTCATTCTCGGGAAGAAGGTCAATAACAAGGCTGATGAGTATATAAGTAAGACATTCCTGAATAGTATCGCAATCGGGAAGGAATCTGACGCCTGCGAAGAAGTCGATACCGGGAGCTATAAGCATAATGATGTAGGAAATGAACTGATCAGTTGTCCACTCCGTCATATCCGGGAACTCCGCATCCTCGGGGATAACCTCGGGAAGAAGCATCTGAAGGAGACCGGGGCCAAGCTCACGGAGAAGGCTAACGATATTTGCATAAAGCTCATCGTTGATATCAATACCGTGATCTGTGAAAGCGATAATGCTGTAAAGAGCAGCAGGCTTCTTGATAACGTTACCTGCATCATCCGTTACAGTCTCACCTGCAAGGAGCCATGTAAGGGCTTTTTCAAGCTCGATTACAGGGTACTCTTCTGCATCGTAGGGATAGCCGAGACCAAGGTAGTCGTTGATGATACCGATAATTGTGGGAAGAAGACCGGGCTCTGCAGGATTACCGTAGGGCCACTCTTCGCTTACTTCGATATCCAGAGTATCGGGAAGTGACTCAACAAGTGTGGGAACAAGGATGTCAACCATAAGTGAGTCGATAGCGTTCTGGATAAGGTCGTAAGTAGAGCCTGATGTGATAGAGGTCTTGCCTGCCATGCTGGGCAGGAAGCCGGAGTAAGACTGAGTTGAAACGTTGTAATCGCCGATAAGGAGCTGATCAACAACATCCTGAAGCAAACCGTCGATAGTAAATGAATCAATGGTGACACCGGCGGGAAGAGTATCGATCTCAGGCTCTGACTCTGCTTTGAGAAGGCTGTTATATATCAATGTATATATCATTTCCTTAAGGAAAGCAGGTATGTGATACAGGAAGCCCATATCCGGATCATCAGGCGGAATAACGAGCTCCATAATGCCGCCGAAATCAATCGTACCGTTTACAAGCTTCTCAAGTGTGGGTCTGTTGTCGCTGAGAAACTCAAGAAGAGCATAGAAGACTTCGGAGTCTTTATGTGTTTTTCTTCTGGGCTCAACAATCGCAGACTCATCAAGGTCCTTGAGGTCACCGACAAGGCTGAGACCCTGTGCAAAGTTGACCAGACCCATATCGAGAAGGTCTGAAATTGACTGGAATGTGTTATCAACTGAAGTAAGGTTGATTCTGATAGTACCTAAGATACTAAGGTCAATCTCCTCGTTGATATTGGCATCGTACAGCACTGTATCCAGGAAGTCGAGCAACATTGAGCAGGACTGCTCATATGTATAGTACGGCTTACCCAGGCTGTCGTAGCCGGCGGGTGATGTGTACGCCTCATAAGCTGAAGCTGTGCTTGCCATTGACGTCGCAAGCATAACAGCAGCCAGGAGGATACACATCAGCTTTTTGACTTTTTTCATAAAAAAGCACCTCCATAGATTTTGCTGGTTTGCGTCGGGCAGGAATGCCTCTATGTACAAACTAATAGCAAATACCGATACCACTAGGTATACAGTTATACTATTATGCATAGTGATTGTATCATAAGATTTATGCAAATGCAAGTTAAATAGCAATAAAAAAATCAAATTTTTTACAAAAAATTGTACATTGTGTTAAGTTAGAATTATCATTACCACAAAATATAGTAATCTGTCGGAATACAGACACATTTCATTTCATCCAAGCTGTTACAAATCACTAACGTCACAAGTGTGTTAACACACTTGTCAAATCCGACTAAATATGTTACCATTGTTTAAATGCATATTACATTAAATGATAAGGAGTGACCAAACGTGAAAAAAGCTATTGCATACCTAACATCCGCAGCTATTGTTTTATCTGCAACCGCCATCCCATCTTTGGCCGCAACGGTTGACCTGCCACCGGAGTTTGCAAGCCTCACACCGATTCTTGAAATCGTACTTAAGATTGTAGAGTTCCTTTCAAAAATTATCGGCTTTTTCAGCTGATGTATAAAGAGAACGAAAAGAGGATGTCTCGCGCAGAGACATCCTCTTTTTATTGTTTTGAAGTTTAAGATCAATCTTTTTTATCGCTGTTTTCCGAAACAGCCTTCTGTGCAGCCTTAACCTTGTCGAGTGACTCCGCATCACCCTGAGTAACCTCAGAGGTCATCAATGCACGGCGGGCAAGCAGCTCTTCGTACATCTTATCGCGCTTTTTACCCGTAAGATCGTAGAACAGAAGCGGAATAATACCGAGTGTTGTTGTGATAATGGGAAGGACGGTACACATAGCAAACAACCAGAACTTTGTTGAGTCAGTCTGAGCAGAACCGCTTGTGTAAGCGTTGATATCATAGCCGATCCACTTTTTAAACATCGTCTTAACAGCACCGCTGAGTACGCCTGCAAGCTTCTGCGCAAGGCCCTTTGCAGCTGAGGTCATAGCCTCTGTGCGGTAGCCATTCTTCCACTCGCAGTAGTCCATAGCTTCGTTGTACATTTCACTGGGGATAACGTTACGAAGGCCGTAGAAGAACATATATACGGTTTCCTGAAGTGCAAAAGCAATACCCATAGGAACTACCTTCTTGTAAAGGCCGTTCTTTTTGCCGCCTATGCAGCCGAACAGGAATACGGGAATATACGTAATATCAATACTGTACTTACCAAGGATAGCAAGCGCACGTGTTGACATTTTCTTACGGAACCACGGAACAAGTGCATAAGAGAACGGGTGGACGATTGCGCCGGGGATACCAACGACCGTGCCGAGAGTAGCAAAGTTGAGAACGTCAATGAAGTAATCCTTCTTACTGCCGCTGAGAAGCGAGAAGCTGCTGAGCGTATCTGAAAGAGTGAGAAGAAGAATAGGCTTATTGTTGATGATTGACTTAACGCCTTCTTTGATACTAGGTGTTTCAATCGACTGCATAACGCGCTCTTTTGTGATTGAAGCAAACCAAAGTGCTGCGATACCGCTGACAAGCGAAGTAAATACACCCATGCCCATAAATACAGAACGATAAGCTTTTTCGTAGCTACCTTTAGCAACGATCTGGTTACCGATAAGGTCAAGGACAACGTCCATTATCTGTTGGGGTAACTTCTCACCGAGGAAGCCCGAGAAGAACTGAGCCTGCGTAATCAGTCGCGTTCGTTCCAATGGGTTTGGTGTTATGGTTGCGAGCATACCCGTCTGTGCAAAGCCACGGAAAGTGCCGCCCGTTTCTCGCAGAAGTGCAAGAAGAAGGTAGAAGAAAAACTTTGCCATTGAATCGCCGGCCGCACTCGGGAAGAGCGCAGGCATAAGCCAATAAAGGCAGGTTGCGATCGTGCCGGGAATACCGAGAACGATAAGGTAGGGCTTGAACTTACCCCAACGGGTACGCGTTTTATCAACTATAGCACCCGAAAAGGTATCATTCACAACGTCCCATATACCGTTTATGAAATTAGCTATTGTCTGAAGCTCCAGATTAAGTTTGAAGATCGTGGTAATGAAACGCTCGGAATATGTATTGATATTAAAGCTTTGGGCCATATCAAATATTACATAACCGACAGTTTCTTTAGTACCGACGTAACGTCTGTTTTGCTTGGCGTAAAAGTCTTCGGTGTACTGCGGTGCATCAGCCGCTTTTGTCTTTTCTGCCAAAAAACCCGCCTCCTTGTATAAATTCTTGTTGATTATACCATAAAGAACAAATGAAATCAAGATAACATTCACGCAAACGGAAGAAAATAATTGTAAAATTTTTTTAATAATTATCTTCAAGCAAATAGGAATCTCATTTTATATCTGCTGTGTGCATATGGTTTTAGAAACAGATATAAAGGAGACGAATATATGCTTTTTGAACTTATCAGCACCGTGTTTTCAAACGTGATGTATTTTGCGCTGCACATCCGCAACGCAAACTCATTTCCGAAGCCACTAAGCGCAAAAGAAGAGCGGCTTTGCTTCGAGAAAATGAAGGAGGGAGACAAGCAGGCAGCGCAAAAGCTGGTTGAACACAACCTCAGGCTAGTTGCCCACGTAACCAAAAAATACTACTCTCTTACCGCAGACAGCGATGACCTTGTTTCCATCGGCACAATCGGGCTCATAAAGGCGGTAAACTCATTTGACATAAACAAAGGCGCACGCTTTGCAACCTATGCCGCACGCTGCATCGAAAACGAAACGCTTATGTACCTTAGAAGTATGAAGAAAGCCTCACAGGATATTTCGATAAACGACCCTATCGAATCGGACGGAGAAGGCAATCCCCTCACCTACAGCGATGTAATTTACGAAGATGATACCATTGCAGACGATATTGACCTGAGCGAAAAAACAAAAAGAATATACGATTTTGTCGAAAATATGAAAAACAAGGCAGAAAAAGAAATCATAATATGCCGCTACGGTCTGTACAACACAAAACCGCTGACACAACGTGAGGTTGCGCAGCGGTTAGGTATATCAAGGTCATATGTATCACGCATTGAAAAAAGGATACTTGAGCGTATGCGCGAATTTATGGAAAATCAATGATAGCCTACAGCAAGGCCGAAAAGAAGCATCAGACTTGTAGCCGCAAGATTTATAAGCTGGAACTTCCACGAATACTTTATCCACTTGCCGTAGCTGACACCTGTAAGACCGAGAGCTATGAGAAGAGCGGCATTAGTGGGATAGAAAACGTTTGAGAAGCCGTCGCCGAAAGCGAACGCAACAACACAAAGCTGCGGATTAACAGCAAAAAGCTGCGCCATAGGCACGATAAGCGGAATGAGGAGAAACGCCTTTGCTGAGCCCGAGCTGATAAAGAAGTTCATAACAAGAACTATCAGATAGACAAACAGCACGATTACGTACCTGGGCATACCGTCCATTGCCTCAACAGACCAATGAAGGACCGTATCGAGAATCTTCGCCTCTGTGAGCGTATATTTGATTGAGCTTGCAAGCAGAAGCAGCAAAACCGCAGGAAGGATATTGACTATGCCCTTGCCGAAGTTTTTGCCGAGAGAAGAAAGCTTTGTACCTGAAAGAAGCACGGAAGAAACACCTGCAACAAGGAATGCCAGAGCAACAATTATCATTGTGTAATCCTGCAATGCAGGAATGAATCCCGAGCTTATAACAGCAAGAATTCCCAAGGAAAGGATAACCGCAAAACAGATGAGTGCCTTATCCATCTTTTTGTCCGGCTTGAAAGCACCTGAATTTACGGCACCGAGACCTTTTTTCTCAACCTTCTTGGCATTAAAGTAGATAAAGAGCACGAGTATAACGTAAATTACGGCAAAGGCTACAATACGAAGCCAGATACCCGAAAACATCGGCAGACCAGCCAGACTCTGTGCAACGCCGACGGTGAAAGGATTGCATACGCCCGAGGCAAAGCCGCAGCCGACTGCAAGCAGACTCATACCCATACCCGTCATTGCATCCCAACCCAAGCTGATGCTCAGCGCAACAACAATCGGCACCATGGGTATACACTCTTCAAAAGAGCCGATAAAGGCACCCATAGCCATAAAGAAAAACGTTACAACCGCAAGCAGTTTATAGCGGGCTGCACCGAAACGGGAAACGATTTTATCGAGCATATATTTCATAAGTCCGCAGGAATCAAGCGCTGTGAAGACACCGCCGATTATAAGCAGAAACGCAATAATAGCAATTATTGTACCGCCGCCCTCTGCACCGAGCACCAGCACGGGTGAAGCGAGCCACTTACCGAATGAAATACCGCCCTCAACCGTATTATAGCACCTTGCAGGGTCAAGCATCTGCTTACCGTTTACGTCAATGCGCACATACTCGCCGCCAGGAATAAAAAAGGTAAGCGCATATGTAAGAATCATAAGTGCAAAGATAACCGCAATTGCCGTAACGTAAGATTTTACGCTGACGTTAAGTCCTTTGCTCTCCTTGGTTTTACTCATTTTTACCTCTCCTAAAACAAATACTTAACAAATTATAAGCTTTGTTTCTATTTTTTTCAATGTGAATATTAAACTAAAAATATCGAAGAATATATACGGGTGATATAAATGAAATACAATCACAGCGAAGAAAAGCGTTCGAAGCTGTCAAACAACGAAATTGAAGATGACGTATTTGATATGGTAAACAAATACGGTACGTATAACATTCAGCCGACAAACGACACGGATAACACATTCCCTGCAATTGCACAGGGGCTTGCAAAAAAGCACCGCAGAAAACACAAATAAAAAACAAAGAAGCCTCCGTTTGCACGGAAGCTTTTTGCATTTCTGTTCGCGATGATTATGCAGAAATCATACCGATAAGATCCTTAACAGCAGCGACAATCTTATCAACGATGCCGGACTCCTGAATCTTAGTTACGATCTCCTTAACTGTTGCGATAACCTCTTCCCAGTTGATCTCCTTGAGCATTTCCATGATCTGATCCATTACGATTTCACCTCCGTAAAACATGTTTGCATAATGGATTATAGCACCTATTACAAAATTTGTCAAATAAAAATTTAATAATTTCTTAAAAAAACAACGACGGCCTGCACAAGCGCAGACCGCCAGAATGTGTAATGTAGGTTTTAAACAAAGAAATTATGCAAAGAGACCCTGGAAAAAGCTGATGATTGCCTCAACAACACCTGAATCCTTAATCATACCTACGATGTCAGCAGCCTTACCTTCGTTAAGGAAGTTAAGAAGCTCCTCTACAAATGCGAGAATCTGATCCATTATTTTCACCTCCTGCATCTTCTGAAGTAATTTTATTATAGACAAATTTTACGTTCGTGTCAACGCGTTGTTAACAAATTATTAACGCCAGAAGTAACAGTGAAGTAAAAACAAAGCAAAATCTTACTGATTTCAATGTTTTCTCTTTAAATCTCCGTTTGCAGGGTTATCCAGCACCGTGCCGTGCTCGTCAAAACGCGAGCCGTGGCAAGGGCAATCCCACGAGTGCTCTGCCCTGTTCCACTTGAGCGAACAGCCTAAATGCGGACAGCGTTTGCCCGTAAGCCCCGCAAAACCTACCACCGATTCAGCTGCATTTATAAGCAGTTGAGAATTCAGCATACTTCTGTCGGGTGTAAAAAGCGGTGAATACTCGTTCTTATTTTCTGTCACACAGTCGCACAGCAGTTTAGCTGCAACCATTCCACCCGTAACACCCCATTTATTAAAACCGCTCGCAACAAAAAGCCTGTGAGTATTTGCGGAATAACCGCCTATATACGGCACAGAGTCAAGGCTCATACAGTCTTGCGCCGCCCAATGTGCAACCTCCGCAGATGATTTATAGTGTTCTGCGGCAAACCGGCGAAGTTCTGCCCAGTTTCCGCCGGTTTTACCGGTACGGTGGCTGCCGCCGCCAAGCAGCAGCAAACCGCCGTAATTACGGAAAGAAAGGCCGTTTTTATCTTCATCCACATACATACCGTCAAGCTGCTGAGCATTCTCCAGCGCAAGCACATAGGAGCGATGCTGATAGAGCTTGATAGAATAAAGACCGTGCTTATTGATAAACGGAAAGTGGGTTGTAACTATAACATTCTCAGCGCGGATGACCGCTTTATCGGTAACTGCGGTATTTCCTTTCATTTCACGCACAAAGGTATTTTCATAAATATTGAGATTTTTCGCAATCGCACCGAGAAACTTCAGCGGATGAAACTGAGCCTGCTCACCAAAGACCACCGCGCCTGCTATATCAATCGGTAACGGTAAAATATCGGAAAATTTTGCTTTACACCCCATTTTTAAAAGCGCTGACATTTCCTTCTCCAGCACCTCTCTGTCAGACACAGAGTAGACGTAGTTGTCTTTTGTTTCAAAGTCGCAGTCAATGCCCCTGCAAAGCCTTTTGTATTCAGCAAGAGCATCTTCATTTGCACGGTAATACGCATAAGCTTTTTCCGCACCGTATTTTTTAAACAATTTACTGTAAATCAAACCGTGCTGTGATGTGATTTTTGCGGTCGTATTCTGAGTTGTGCCGCTGCAGATTCTGTTTTTTTCAACAAGAATATACCGCACTCCCCTGCCGTGCAGAAAATATGCCGTCAACAAGCCTGCTATACCGCCGCCTATTATCAACACGTCGGTTTTCACTTCGCCCTCAAGTGTCGGAAACGACGGCATTTCAACATCTTTACGCCACAACGACTCCATAAAGATCACCTCAAATAAAAATTTTATTCTATTTTGTGACATAAAGACAAAAAAATACAGCCTCAAAAGAGGCTGTACAAAAGTTTAAGCATTGATTAATAAATCGGATATTTCTCGCAGATTTTGTTGACTTCTGCACGGATGTAGTCCGCGCTGTTCTCGAAATCAGTTGCAGCGAGGTAGATAAGCTCAGCAATCTTGACCATATCCTCCTCGACCATACCTCTTGAGGTAACTGCAGCAGTACCGATACGTACACCGCTTGTGATGAAGAACTTTTCGGGATCGTTGGGAATTGCGTTCTTGTTGACTGTGATGAATACTTCGTCAAGGCGCTTTTCAAGCTCCTTGCCCGTGATGCTGAAGGGACGCAGGTCAACAAGCATAAGGTGGTTATCCGTTCCGCCTGAAACAAGGTTGAAGCCCTTTGCAAGAAGTGCATCGGCAAGCGCCTTTGCATTCTTGACGATCTGCTGCTGATAAGCCTTAAACTCGGGCTTGAGAGCCTCACCGAAGCAGACAGCCTTACCTGCGATAACGTGCATAAGAGGGCCGCCCTGGCTGCCGGGGAAAATAGCCTTGTCGATATCTTTAGCATACTCCTCTTTGCAGAGAATCATACCGCCTCTGGGGCCGCGGAGAGTTTTGTGAGTTGTGGTTGTAACAAAATCGGCAAACGGCACGGGAGAATCGTGGCAATCAGCTGCGATAAGACCTGCGATATGAGCCATATCAACCATAAAGAGGCTGCCTGCAAGCTTTGCGATTTTGCTGATACGTCTGAAATCAATAACTCTGGGGTATGCGGAAGCGCCTGCAACGATGAGCTTGGGTTTGACCTCAAGTGCGAGTCTTTCAAGCTCGTCATAATCGATGAAACCTTCTTCGGTTACACCGTAGGGCACGAAATTGTAAAGCTTGCCGCTGAGATTTGCGGGTGAGCCGTGGGTCAGGTGACCGCCGCAGTCAAGGCTCATACCGAGAACAGTATCGCCCGGCTTGAGAAATGCGTTGTAAACAGCGAAATTTGCCTGTGAGCCCGAGTGAGGCTGAACATTTACGTGCTCTGCACCGAAGAGCTGCTTTGCGCGCTCAATAGCGATATTTTCAACAATATCAACACACTCGCAGCCGCCGTAGTAACGCTTTGCGGGATAACCCTCGGCATACTTGTTAGTAAGAACGCTGCCCATTGCGGCAAGAACGGCGGGAGAGACGATATTTTCCGAAGCGATAAGCTCGATATTGCGCTTCTGGCGGGCAAGTTCGAGGGACATTGCGTCCGCTACTTCGGTATCCGTCTCACGGATGAGAGAAATTGAATCAAGTACATTTTCAAACATAATATTTTACCTCCGATAAATCAAACATCAAGGTTTTGTACGTATTTTGCGTTTTTCTCAATAAATTCGCGTCTGGGCTCAACCTTATCGCCCATAAGAATTGAGAAGGTTTCGTCAGCCTGAATGGCATCTTCAAGAGTAACTCTGAGCATTGTGCGGTTTGCAGGGTCCATTGTTGTTTCGCGAAGCTGGATGGGATCCATCTCACCAAGACCTTTGTATCGCTGAATGTCGCAGCTGCCGCCCATTTCGGCAATCTTCTCGTCACGCTCCTCGTCAGAGAATGCATACTCTACCTTCTTGCCTTTACTTATTTTGTAAAGCGGTGGCTGTGCGATATAGACGTAGCCGTTGTCGATAAGCGGACGCATATAGCGGAAGAAGAATGTGAGAAGAAGTGTGCGGATATGTGCACCGTCGACGTCGGCATCGGCCATAATGATGATTTTGTGATAACGAAGCTTTGTGATATCGAAATCCTCATCAATACCGGTACCGAGAGCGATAACGACGGGGGTCAGCTTTTCGTTGCCGATAACCTTATCGAGTCTTGCCTTTTCGACGTTGAGCATTTTACCCCAGAGAGGAAGAATAGCCTGATAGTTTTTATCTCTGCCTTCCTTTGCAGAGCCGCCCGCAGAGTCACCCTCGACGATGTACAGTTCTGTATTTTCGGGGTTTTTGTCTGTACAGTCGGCAAGCTTACCGGGAAGTGAGCTTGAATTTGAAAGAGCTGTCTTTCTTGCGGATTCCTTGGCTTTACGTACCGCCTCACGCACACGTGAAGCCTCACAAGCCTTGGTAAGGAGAGCCTTAGCAACCTGCGGATTCTCCTCGAAATAGGTCATAAGCTTATCGTTGACGGTTTTGGAGACAAGCTTTGTCATCTCGGTGTTGCCGAGCTTACCCTTTGTCTGGCCTTCAAACTGAGCCTCTGTAAGCTTGACGCTTATGATTGCAACAAGACCCTCACGCACATCTTCGCCGGAAAGATTCTTATCGCTTTCCTTGAGGATGCCGTACTTTTTGCCGTAATCGTTGAATACCTTTGTAAGAGCTGTTTTGAAGCCCGTTTCGTGGGTACCGCCGTCGATCGTTCGAACGTTGTTGGCAAAGCTGATAAGTGTTTCGTTATAGCCGTCGTTATACATAAGAGCGATTTCAGCGCTCGAATCGTCACGCACGCTGGAAAAATGAATCGGAGCAGGCTGAACAGGTGTAAAGCCTCGGCTCTCATTAACGTGATTTACAAACTCACTCAGACCGCCCTCGTAGCAGAATACACGCTCCTGAACATTATCGGGGGCACGTCTGTCTGTGAAAGTGATTTTGAGGCCTGCATTAAGGAATGCGGACTCACGCAATCTGCGCTCAAGAATCTCAAAATCGTAGACTGTTGTTTCGGTGAAAATTTCGGGATCAGCCTTGAAGCGGATAAATGTACCCGTATTCTCGCTTGTGCCGATAATGTCAAGGTCGCTTCTGATTTCGCCGCGCTCAAAGCTCTGGCGGTATACATTACCGTTACGGGAAACCTCGACGACAAACCACTCGGAAAGAGCGTTAACAACGGAAGAACCGACACCGTGAAGACCGCCGGAAACCTTGTAGCCGCTGCCGCCGAATTTACCGCCGGCGTGAAGCACGGTAAGAACAACGGTAACAGATGGCATACCCATCTTTTCGTTCATATCAACCGGGATACCTCGTCCGTTATCACGTACGCTGATTACGTTGTCGGGCTCGATTTCAACCTCAATATGTGTGCAAAAGCCTGCGAGAGCCTCGTCGATTGAGTTATCGACAATTTCGTACACAAGGTGATGAAGACCGTTGGGGCCTGTAGAGCCGATATACATACCGGGTCTCATGCGTACAGCCTCAAGTCCCTCGAGAACCTGAATCTGATTTGCGCCGTATTCTTCACTTACGGCTGTGTCCATTTGCTCAACGGGGCCTATTCCCTCTTCGTTGATTTCGTCTGTGAAAGTCTCTGTGATCTGAATGTTTTCCTGATTATCCAAAACTGACTTCCTCCTTGTTATTTGTTATCCGTCGGCTGTTCAGCGGTTGTTCAGCGTGTTTTTACTGCGCTTGAGGAGAGTTGACGGAGATATAGGTGAGATATAAACTGTGGTTGTGCCGTCGGTATTACGGCACACGATAAAAGATTTGGGCAGATCCATACTGACGTTGACGACCCTGCCGGTTTTGGTTGCATTGGCAAGATAGTCTCTCGTCGCCTTTGAAACAGTTGTCGCATCAAGGTCGAATATGCCGAGAATCTCTTCGTAAGTTATTACAGTGTCTTGTCCGAGGTGCAGGTACATGCGCTCAGCTCCTCTTTACGTTTCTTTTTCTGCTCTGCTTTGCGGATACGAAGCGCTGCAAAAAACTCGGTAAGCAACGCGCCGCATTCCTCCTGCATAAAGCCGCCTTCAATTTTCGGTTTACTGTTATACGGAAAATCACAAAGGTTTACAACGCTGCCCATAGAGCCCGACTTATAGTCGTATGCGCCGAAAACCACGCGTCTTACTCTTGAATTGATAATAGCCCCCGTACACATCGGGCAGGGCTCAAGTGTTACGAAAAGCTCACACTCGGCAAGGCGCCAGCCGCCAAGAGTATTGCATGCCATATTAATTGCTTCTACCTCTGCATGGGCAAGAGCATTCTTGCCGGTTTCACGCCGATTGAAACCCTCACCGACAATTACACCGTTGTGAGTTACTACCGCACCGACGGGCACTTCATCAAGAACTGCCGCCTGCCTGGCAAGCTCAATTGCCCGCAGCATAAATTCGCTGTCCGTCATAATACTACCTTCCATCCGTTTAGACGATGTTACTGATGATAATAAATGCAAAATAAGCCAACGCAAGAACCATCGGTATTGAAACGAAGAAACCGAACGTTCTCCTGCGCGTACTCAGACCCGATTCATCGCGCCGCATCTTCAGGCCGTACCTTCTGCCATAAGCGACCAGAGCAATAATACCTGCCGCAACAACTCCGATACATGCGATGTTGTATATGATGTAACTCACATCGGGAACGGCATATTCCAGCTCGGTAAAGAACACAGAAAAACCGTTATTGAGAGCGTGAATGATAATGCCGACCCAAAGGCTGCGCGAATACACAACCGCACAACCTATCACAAAGCCTGCCAAGGATGCAAAAACAATATTGGCCGGACGAACGTGAGCAAGGCCAAAAAGCACAGAGGTAGCAATGACCGCGAAAAAATCGCCGTAACGCCTGAGCGGCTGCATAAGAACACCGCGGAACACGAACTCCTCAACCAAAGGAGCAATAACCGCAGCACAGACAAAATCCATTACGACGTCGAGCGCGTTGGTTGAAGGAACAGGCTGCGGAGTGTAGCCGCCTATACCGATAAGGTCAAACAAGGTGCCGACAATGTTGGCAATATAGTTTGAAGCGATGCAGAAGCCGAAGCCTGCTGCAATCAGCAGCACAGCTTTGTCAAAGGAAATCGGAGTATGAAACGGGAGAGCTTTGAAATATGAAAGCCTGCCTCTTTTTTTGCTGTAGAGCCAGAAAGGTAGACCAAGCGAGATAACCGTAAAGAACAAGCCGCCCGACGCATACTGAAAAGCAGGGTTGCTGTAATACGCATCCACAAGACCGAACAGCTTAAGAAAAACGAACAGAACCTCCTGCAAGGCGAAGTAGCCGAGCAGGCACCAGCCTGCAACAGCGCTGTGCTTGCGAAGAGTGCGGTATCTTTCGCGTGACGGGTCGGGAGAGAGCGGAGCCGCATAAACAAATTCCTGTGCCATATGCGTCACCTCCTAAATAATAACGCACAAATAAGTATAATTTATATCTATAATATTACACGTAGAGATTATAACACAACGCACACAAAAAAGCAACACACAAATGAAGAAAAAAGCAACATTATTCAGTTGAAATAATGCGCTGAATATGGTAAACTTATATCAATTTTTCTGCAGAGAGGTGCAACTTATGAAATTTGTATCCTGGAACGTAAACGGACTCAGAGCGTGTATGACAAAGGGCTTTGACGATATATTAAGAAATCTGGACGCAGACATATTCTGCGTTCAGGAAACCAAGCTTCAGCTCGGTCAGATAGACTATCACCCCGAAGGATACAGCCAGTTCTGGAATTACGCCGAAAAGAAAGGCTACTCCGGCACGGCGGTATTCACAAAACAGGAGCCGCTCAGCGTATTTTACGGCATTGACGTAGAAAAGCACGACCACGAGGGCAGAGTCATAACTCTTGAGTTTGAAAAGTTCTATTTTGTCTGTGTTTATACACCCAATTCACAGGATGAGCTTCGCAGGCTTGACTACAGAATGGAGTGGGAGGACGATTTCAGAGAGTATCTTGTTTCTCTTGCAAAGGACAAGCACGTCGTCGTATGCGGCGATATGAACGTTGCCCACAAGGAAATCGACCTCAAAAACCCGAAAACCAACCGCCGCAACCCGGGCTTCACCGATGAAGAAAGAGGAAAGTTCGACCTACTCCTCGGCGCAGGCTTTACGGATACATTCCGTTACTTCTACCCCGACCTTGAAAATGCTTACTCTTGGTGGAGCTACCGCTTCAAGGCAAGAGAAAAGAATGTCGGGTGGCGCATTGACTATTTTCTTGTCAGCAGCGGCGCTGACAGCCTGCTGAAGAGTGCAAAGATACACAGCGATATATTCGGCTCGGACCACTGCCCCGTTGAAGTTGAAATTGATTTTTAAGGAGAATCGGTAATGTCTATTGAAAAAGTACGCCCCTACCTCGCAGAAAGAGGTATGGAGGCAAGAATAAAGGAATTTGACGTATCAAGCGCAACGGTTGAGCTTGCGGCACAGGCACTCGGCTGCGAGGGCAAAAGAATTGCAAAAACACTCTCGTTTATGCTTAACTCAAACGCAATACTCATCGTTGCCGCAGGTGACGCCAAGGTTGACAACGCCAAATACAAGGCCCGCTTCGGCGCAAAGGCAAAAATGCTCACACCTGATGAGGCTGTCGAGCTTGTAGGACACGCAGTAGGCGGCGTATGCCCCTTTGCGGTAAACGACGGCGTCAGCATTTACCTTGATATTTCTCTCAAGCGTTTTGATATCGTATACCCTGCAGCAGGCAGCTCCAACAGCGCTGTTGAGCTGAGCATACCCGAGCTTGAGTCACTCTGCCCCGATGCAGAATGGGTAGACGTATGCAAGGCATGGCAGGAAGTATAAAAGAATGAAAAAGTTTTCTCCCCTGCTGATTGTTATCGCTGCGACGCTGTGGGGCACGATGGGCTTCTTCACACGGACAATGACAGAGTTAGGCTTTACAACGCTTCAGCTCGTGTTTTCCCGAGCCTCGCTAACGTCGGCTGCCTTGTTTATGTATCTGCTGATTTTCGACAGAGACAAGCTTAAAATAAGACTTAAGGACGTGTGGATATTCATCCTTGCAGGATTGGTCAGTGTTGTACTGTTTCAGCACTGCTACACAAACGCAATAATGGCAGGCTCAATCAGCATTGCCGCGACGCTGCTCTACACCTCCCCTATTTTCGTCACGCTCATATCAGCCGTGATGTTCAAAGAAAGAATCACACCGCTAAAGATTATTGCGCTTATCACCGCATTCGGCGGCTGTGTGCTTGTATCGGGAATAATCGGCTCGGGCACAACAATCACGCCGACTGCCCTTTTTCTCGGCATAGCCTCCGGATTCACCTACGGCCTTTACAGCATTTTCACAAAGCTCGGGCTCAGACATCATTCGCCGCTAACGTTCACCTTTTACACGTTTCTCACAGCAACGATCGTACTGATTCCGCTGTGTAACATCGGAGAGATGGCCACAGTCGCTTTTTCTTCCGTAAAAAGTGCAGTCATGCCCGTGGTATTCAGCGTTATAACAAGCGTAATACCGTACATATGCTTCACTTGCGGACTAAAACACACAGAAGCAGGCAAAGCCAACATCACGGCAACCATCGAGCCTGCTGTTGCAACACTCATAGGCGTATTCGTTTTTGACGAAAAGCTCGGCGTATCGGCAGTCGCAGGCATAATTCTCGTGCTTTTGAGTGCAGTTATACTGAATCTTCCGCAAAAGAGGATAATCAACACGTCAAAATATTAAAAATTCGGCACCAAAAAAGGACTTTCGGTTTTTCCGAAAGTCCTTTTACTGTTTTTACGTTTTTATAGCCGAAATATTAAAAATTCGGGGCATATTTGCTCACGAGCTCTTTTGCGACATCAACTGTACTCTCCTTGCCCACGGCATCATTATCGGGCGCATAAGTGGCTATCCACTGCTTTTCAATCCTTGAAAGGCTTCCGCCGAACTCGTTGCCAAGGTATGCATCACGGCCATGCACCTGCGTTTTTGTCTTTTCAGGAATACGTCTGAGCTTTTTGAAAGAGGCTGCAAGAAGCTCGAAGAAAGCTCTCCAGCGAATAGCGTAGAAGCTTGAGAGCATACCGCCCCACTCTTTCCAACAGCAATCGTACAGCGCCGTATCCTTGACAGGGCCGAAAATGCTGACCTGCGAAAGCACATTAATTTCGTAATTCTGCTTTTCTGCATCATCGCCGCCGCGTTCACGTGCAAGCGAGAGATAATGAGGAAGCGAAAATTCCTTCTTAGTGAGCATAAGTCTGTCAAGATCCTCAATTATGCTGAGGAAGAGGTTTGTATTCTCTTCAAACATCGTAACGTCTTTTGTTTTGTAGCCCTCAAGAGCCTTCTTGCACACAGAGTTCGCAAGATCACTGAGCGCCTGACGAAGAACGTCGCACAAATCGAGCTCATATTCGTAGGTTTCGCCCTTAGCTTCAAGAAGCTTTTCGGCAGCCTTGAATACATCAGATACGTTGTAGCCTATATCGTTGCCGCTGTCACCGATTGAAGTGTGACGAAGCAAGGTAGCAGGACGGGTGCAGATTGCGCTGCCGTGTTCTCTTGCAGGCTGACCGGCTTTCCAACAGCTCGCTTTGAGAAGCTGCATAGCTTCAACTGCTGTCTTACTGTCCGTACGGTAGCGGTTTGCAGCGTATTTACCAAACCACGCATCAACGTCATTCTCACCGCACATTGCAGCAAGCGTGTACTGACGGAAAGCCTCGTTAGAATAAGCTCCGTCAGAGAATGAGCCAACGCCGCATACAGACGGATTCTTCGCAGAGAGAGAATCAAATCTGTTAGCTGAAACGGCCGAAATATCACCGTGAATAGCAGTTACGTCACAGTTGTTAAAGCGGTTACCGACAAGTATATTACAGCCTTCCAGCGTATCATCGTCGCACCTGTCACCGTCATCTATTACAAGTATTCTTTCCTTGGGCAGACCGCGGATAAGATCCTTGCTGACACAGGACGAATGAACGACCCAGACAGCACCGTCACACTGCGATTCAACAAGCTTGAACACAGCAGTACCCAGACCTGCAATAAAGCCGGAATCACGCTTTATGGGAGCGTGCGAACCGAACGGGTCTGCAAGAAAAAACTTTGCTTCTCCGAGGAGAAGTGACTGATTTTTATAAAACAGATTACCGATTTTATGGAAGGTTGTATCACGCACGGAAAGCTGATACTGAGACGGGAAAAGGCACCATTCCTCCGTTTTCTTCATTCTCGCGCGTACCTTGCCCTGAATGAAGTTGCGGAAAATAAAGCCGGTAAAGCCCTGCATAACGGGCATCATTTCAAAATCTCTGACGCGGTCTGCAATTTTCCTGCCCAGCTCAAGGCATTTGTCGATGCTTTCTTTGCTTGCCTGGGGAAGATATCCGTCAAAGCAATCCGACAGCTGCCAACCCCAGAAAGACGGGCCCGACAAACCTGCAAGAGCGAGATTCTCGTTCATACCGAGGTCAAGCATTGTTTTCATCCACACAGCTTCGGTACCCACGGCGCAAAGCGGCATATTTATTCCGTTCATTGCCATAAAGTCAATTTCCTTCTCCCAACGCTCCCAGCTCCACCAGCAGGCACAGCAAGAAAAGGTTGTATACTCAAAGCAGGTGCGGTATCTGCCCTTGATCTCGCCCTGAGTTTTATCGGCAGGAAGAGCAAAATCGCCGTAAGCAAGAGAGTGATCGGCGGTGAAATACGCACCGCAGCAATCACGCATAAAACGGTAATAGCCGACAGCCATACTGACCGTACAGTTGCCCTTGATAAGCACCTTACCGTCAGACGGCTCATAACTGAATGTATCTTTGCCGTTTTCTGATTCAACAGTTTCGAAGATAAAATTATCTGCAAAATCGGCTGAACAACGGCTGACAAGGGATCTGATCATAAATCATTAAACCTCAGCTGTTCTGAATTTTTGCGGCAGTAACGGTATTCTGCATAAGCATTGCAACCGTCATAAGACCTACGCCGCCGGGAACGGGAGTAATATGAGAAGCCTTGTCTTTGACCGCTTCAAAATCAACGTCACCGCAGCGTTTGCCGTCTTCATCTCTGTTCATACCGACGTCAAAAACAACAGCACCCTCTTTGACCATATCGGCTGTGACAAACTTTGCCTTACCGACAGCTGCAACAAGAATATCCGCATTGCGGGTAATCTCGCTGAGGTTTTCCGTTTTCGAATGACAAACGGTTACCGTGCCGCTTGCACCGAGAAGAAGCATAGCCATAGGCTTACCTACGATATTGCTTCTGCCGATAACAACGCAGTTCTTACCGCAAACGTCAATGCCCTCGTACTTGAGCATTTCCATAATGCCTGCAGGTGTGCAGGGTTTGAGAACACAGTCGCCTATCATAATGTGGCCTGCGTTGACGGGATGGAATGCATCAACATCCTTTTCGGGCAGTATTGCGTTGAGGATAACCTTTTCGTCAATGTGCTTCGGGATGGGAAGCTGACATAGAATGCCGTTTACACTATCATCTGCATTGAGCTTATTTACAAGCTCAAGCAGCTCCTCCTGTGTTGTTTCGGCAGGCATTGCAAATTCAAGCGATCTGATGCCGACCTCTTCACAGGTTTTCTTTTTGTTGTTGACATACGTTCTGGATGCAAAATCATCACCAACGATGATAACAGCAAGGCAAGGGTCAATACCCTTGACTTTAAGCTCTTCAACCTGCGCTTTGACCTGCTGCTTTATATGTGCGGAAATAATCTTACCGTCGATAAGCTTCATTTCTGATTCCTCCGAAAAAACATAAAAAAGCGGCGCAATAACAAGGAACAAATTCTCTCGTAATTACACCGCTGATTTGATTATTGAAATAAACTAAGAGAATATTCCGGTATATCTCCGTTTTATTCTTTATCAGTTACCGAAAAGATTCTCGATAAAGTCGTAGTAGTTGCTGTTGCCTGTAGCTGAATCGCCTGCGTTAGCAGCGGGTGTCTGGGGAGCTGCAGGTGCAACAGGAGCTGCAGGTGCCTCGGCAGCTGCGGGAGCTGCAGGAGCCTGAGCTGCTGCAGGTGATGCGGGAGCTGCCATACCTGCTGCGCCGAAGATATCATCTACACTCGGGGGCTCATCGATGCCGTTGCTGAAGCCGAAGCCTGTTGCAACAACAGTGATGTAAAGCTCGTCGTTAAGAGAATCGTCGAAGGAGAGACCCCAGATGATGTTTGCATCGGGATGTGCTGCATCCTTGATCTTCTCACTTGCGATCTCGATATCTTCAAGGCCGATGTCGGGTGAGGATGTAACGCTGATGATAACACCCTTTGCGCCCTTGATGGATGTTTCAAGAAGCGGGCTGGAGATAGCTGCCTCTGCTGCAACCTCGGGCTTGTCCTTGCCCTTTGCATAGCCGATGCCCATATGAGCGTGGCCTGCGTCCTTCATTACGGAGAGAACGTCTGCAAAGTCGAGGTTGATAACACCGGGGATCTTGATAAGTTCGGAAATATTCTTAACGCCCTGAAGGAGAACGTCATCTGCCTTTGCGAATGCGTTAGCCATTGTGATCTTTGTTTCGCTTGCGAAACGAAGACGCTCGTTGGGGATGATAACAAGGCTGTCTACATGCTCTGTGAGCATATCGATACCGTTTTCAGCCTGAGTCATTCTGCGCTTACCCTCAAAGTTGAAGGGCTTTGTAACAACGCCGACTGTGAGGATACCCATATCCTTTGCAATCTGAGCAATAACGGGAGCAGCGCCTGTGCCTGTACCGCCGCCCATACCGGCAGTGATAAAGACCATATCTGTACCCTTGAGTGTATCGGAAATAACGTCGCGGCTTTCTTCCGCTGCCTTCTGGCCAACCTCAGGCTTACCGCCTGCACCCATACCGCGTGTTACTTTTTCGCCGATCTGAATTTTGTGTGTAGCCTGTGAAGTGAGAAGAGCCTGCTTATCTGAGTTAACAGCAATAAACTCGACACCTCTGATGCCTGATGAAATCATACGGTTGACAGCGTTACCGCCGCCGCCACCGACACCTATAACTTTAATTTGTACCACGTTTTCAACTTCGTTATCGATTTCGAAACCCATATCTTTGTGCCTCCCATAAGTCTGATTTTATATACATTTAGTCAACTGGACATATACAGATATCATAAGTCTATCACAGAATTTCAAAAAACACAATAGTATTTTTGAAATTCTTTATTATAAATCCGCATTATTGAGCGGCAGACTGTGTCTGAGCCTGCGTAGTTTCCTCTTTGGGTTCGGTTTCACCCTCGGGATTTGTTTCGCCTTCGGGCAATGTTTCACCCTCAGGCAAGTTGCCCGTTTCACCTTCAGTCTCAGTCTCCGGCTCTTCGGGTTCTTTAACCGGGCGGAAGAAGGCCTTCCCCTCAACCGAGCCCAGGTCAATTATACCGTGTTGTGCGGGATCGATCTCATTCTCGCGCTCAATTACCTTTGCGGCAAGCGCAAGCTTTCTGTCGATCGAACCTGTGTTACCCAACTCCAGCGTTAATCTGCCTTCGTACACAACGGTCACTTTGTATACATCTGTTATATCAATTGCCGTAACACTCTTTATTCCGGCTGCATCAAGCTTTGAGCAAAGGCTCTTAAGCATTTCGTATCTGCCCGCATCGCTCAGCTCAAGGCTCTCACCGGGCACCGATTTGGAAACTTCGGCACCGGTGACCACTGTGTAATCAGCCGCTTTTTCGGCAGGAGCCTCTTCGAGCACCTTACCGTTTGCATCCACGATAACAGCAAGCTCACCGTTGATGAATGAATAACGTCCCGTTGTAGCATTAACGGTAATTGTAACAAGGCCGCTGAGCGAACGCTCAACCTCGGCACTGCCGATATACGGTAACGCTTTGGCAAGCTTTGCGCTGACACCGCCTGCATCACACATAATTATATTTTCATCCATCGCTATTCCGCTTGAAGCAATTATCTGCTCATCAGAATAAGGTGATTTGCCGACAATTTTGATTTCATCAATTCTGAAGAATACCGTCAGCGAGAGGATGACAACAACAGCTACAACCGCTACCGCTATTGCAACGTACTGAAGTATCTGCTTACGGCGGCGCTGCTCCTTTCGCTTTTCGGCGTGAAGTCGTTTTTCCTCATTGACCGAAAGAACCTGCTTCTGCGGTTTTTGTTGTTTCTGCGGTCTCAGCGGCCTTTTCTGACCGTTACCCTGTGCGCCCTCAGGCCTTGCAGGTCTTTTGGGTTTCTGAGCCTTGGGCGGATTTGCATACCGCTTTACGCTCGGACCTTCCTTTTCGGGAATCGGAGCCGAGGGCTTTTTGCCGAAAAAGCTTGACTTGCGCTGCGCCTGCTTTCTCGGTACTTTGCCCTGCTGCGCCTTACTCTCTGGAGCAGGTGCAGGATCTTTGGGTTCGCTTTTCTTACGGTCAGAGAAAAGATCAAGATCGTAATCAGTCGTACTTCTTCTGTATCCGTCGGTGTTATCACCGATTATAAACTTTCCGTTATTATCGCTCATAGTTACTCCTCTCTCTTTATTTTCACACCCAGATTTTCAAGTTGTTTCTCAAAGTTTTCATAACCTCTGTCGATGTGATGGATATCATCAACAACAGTAACCGAATCCGCACACAGCGCCGCTACGACAAGTGCGCTTCCGCCGCGCAGATCGGGCGAAGTGACATTTGCACCCGACAGCCTTTTTACTCCTTCAATTATGGCGATTCGGTTCTCCGTGCGGATCTGAGCACCCATTCTTCTCAGCTCACACACATATTTGAATCTGTTTTCGAATATATTTTCAACGACGGTGCTCGTTCCCTGCGCTACACTTGCCATTACGGCAAAATCAGCCTGCGAATCCGTAGGAAAGCCCGGAAAAGGCAACGTACGTATCATTCCGAATTTTTTCAGCTGTACTGCTCCGACAAATTTTACGCCGTCAGGCTTTAAGTCAACCGTACATCCCATCTTTTCAAACGGCTCAACAACCGGCAGAAGAAGTTCCGTGCGCTTCATATCAAGCCACAGCGTGCCGCCCGTAACTGCCGCTGCCGACATATAAGTTGCCGCGGCAATTCTATCCTGCCACACAGCGTGACAGGATGCATCAAGGTGATTGACACCTTCTATGCGTATTACGCTTTCGCCTGCGCCGTAAATTCTCGCGCCGCAGCTGTTAAGATAATCCGCAAGCTCGACTATCTCGGGCTCTCTTGCAGCATTTATCACGAGAGTATCGTCGCGTGCCGTACAAGCTGCAAGCAAAATATTCTCCGTTGCACCCACACTCGGGAAGGAAAGCGATATTCTCGCGCCTTTCAGTCCGTTCGGACAGGTGCACACAAGTCTGCCGCCCGTTTCATCAATAACAGCACCCAGTGCACGCATCGCATCAAGGTGAAGGTCAATAGGTCTCAGACCTATTTCGCATCCGCCCGGTGCAGTAAGCTCAGCCCTGCCGAAGCGACCGAGCAAGGCACCGAGAAAGACAATAGACGAGCGCATTTCGCGCATCAGCTCATCGGGAACAGCGTATCGGTATGCGCCCGTTGAATCAACACATATCGCAGATGCATCAACGTTAATACGGCAGCCGAGATATGTAAGTATATTCACAGCGGCTCTGATATCAGTCAGCCTCGGACAACCCGTAAAAATGCTCTCCCCTGCAACGAGTACAGAAGCCGAAAGCAGAGGCAACGCACCATTTTTAGAGCCCTGAACGGTGAGTCTGCCGCCGAGCTTTTCACATCCTTCCACTACAAAACGTGCCATCTGAACACCTCACAAGCATAATGACATAAGACATATTATGCCGTGAGGTATCGCGCGGTTACTTTACTATACCTTCGATAACCTTAACTATTCTTGAGGTCGCATCGGTAACCGCCATCTGCCTTGCAGCCCTGCCCATCTGTGTGAGCTTACCCGGGCTTTCGAGCAGCGTGTCAATATGCTGCATAAGAACAGCAGGTGTAAGATTTTTTTCTTCAATCAGAATTGCCGCACCCTTATCTGCAAGCGCCTTCGCGTTGTGGTACTGATGGTTTTCCGTTGCAAAGGGATATGGGATAAGAATTGACGGCTTGCCCATTACCTGGAATTCACAAAGTGAACTTGCACCCGCACGGCAGATAACAAGGTCAGCCGCAGCAAGACAGCGGTGCATATCATCAATATAATCTCGGATAATAATGTTTTTATTATTAAGGTCTGTACCCTTCTGAGAAAGTCTTTCGGGGAAATCCTTACAATCCTTACCGGTTGCGTGCATAAACACGCAGTCGTTTTTCTGAGTACGGTTGGCAATAACCTCAAGCATTGAATCGTTAATTGCCTTTGCGCCGAGACTGCCGCCCATTGAAAGAATAAACGGTTTATTGTCAAGACCGAGCTCTGCACGGGCAACATCCCTGTCAGTTTCGAGAAGCTCACCTCTTACGGGAAGACCTGTTACGACGGGAGGATTTTTCGGCTGCATATACTGCGCAACGCTGCCCTCTGTAAGCATTACGGCGTCAACCATCTTTGCGAGGGTCTTGTTTGTCATACCGGGAAAGGCATTCTGCTCGTGAATTGCAGTAGGTACACCGAGCTTAGCAGCCGCACGCACAACAGGGCCGCTGACGTAACCGCCAAAGCCGATAACAACATCAGCTTTAAAGTCCTTGATTATCTTCTTAGCCTGAGAGGAGGATTTGAGAAGATGTGTGAGGGTTTTGATATTCTGCTTGATGCCGTTGAGGTTGAGAACACGGTTGAAGCCGCTTATCTGTATCGTTTTGAAATCGAAGCCTGCGGCAGGAACAAGCCTCGCCTCCATCTTTTCAGCTGTGCCGACAAAGAGAATGTTTGCCTGCGGATAAAGCCTGCGTATCTCACCTGCAACAGCAAGAGCAGGGTTAATGTGTCCGCCCGTACCGCCTGCGGCAAAGACAATATTTTTTCCGTTAAGCATATAATTCACCCTATTCCTTAATCATATTCGTTTGCCGTGAGACGGACAGCACCATTCCCATTTCGGCAAGCAGAAGTATCAGCGACGTACCGCCTGCGCTGAAGAACGGCAGGCTTATACCCGTATTCGGGAAGAAATCCGTTACAACAAAAACATTAAGAATTGTCTGAAGTCCGATCTGAACCATAATTCCCGTAACAAGAAGCATACCGAACTTGGAGCGACACTTCATAGCGATCTTGTAGCCACGGTAAATCAGCATACCGAAAAGAACAAGAATAAATGCCGCACCTACAAAGCCCAGCTCTTCACAGACGATTGAGAAAATGAAGTCGCTCTGTGACTCAGAAACATAGAGATGCTTCATTTTTGATTCACCGAGTCCCTGTCCCATAAGTCCGCCGGAGCCGATTGCAAACAGCGAATTGTTTATCTGCCAGCGTGCATCTCTGGGTTGATAGGTCTTATCCTTCCACGCGATAATACGCTCCTGCTGATATTTGTCTATAATACCGCCGAGATCCGGCTTGATTACGAATATAACAACTATAATCAGAATTATCGGAATAATAACTCTGAACCACCATTTATTGAACTCGCCGAGATAAAGCATTACCACGGTAAGCATAAAGAACAGAATCGTACCGGAAAGATGGTGCTCAAGGAAAACCAGCACCGTAAAAAACGCGCCCACGCTGCCGAAAATAAGGGCTGAGGGGATCGATTTTCTGAGTTCCTTGCTGACGATGTAATCGTGGTATTTTTCACAGCCCCACGCATAAAAGGCTATCAGACCTATCTTCGCCAGCTCCGATGGCTGAAACTGTCCTATACCCGGAATCGTAATCCAACGTCCGATTTCTTCGTCTCCGTCGGGATTCTGCCCCTCTTTGATTTTGGCTAAAATCAGCGCCACAATCAACAGAATAACGGAAACACCGACACCTAAAAGAACAAAACGTCTGAAATAATTGTAATTTATCTTCGATACTACAAACATCAAGACCAGACCGATCGCGGCAAACAAAAGCTGGTCGCGGATGTAAGCGTAACTGTCTTCCTTCTCTTTATGATAAGCGATCGAGTAGCCTGCAGACGCAAGCATTACAAGACCTATTGCAAGCAGAGAGAACACGAGCAGAAGAAAACCCATATCCACGTTACCCTTGGCTATCCACTTCCAATCGGGTAAGCTTATCTTTTTCTTTGTAAGCGATTTACTCACTGAGGTGACGCCTCCTTTTCACACAACTGATATCAGCCGAACTTAACAAGTGCAATACCTGCTGCACAGCCGATTATATTCACTGCTGTAAAAACAACAACTATTTTCTTTTCTTTCCATCCGCTCATCTCAAAATGATGATGAATCGGAGCCATTTTGAATATTCGCTTGCCGTGTGTGAGCTTAAAATAACCTATCTGCAACACATCGGAAAGCCCTTCGATGAAATAAATCAGACCTACGGGCAGAAGAATCAGCGGACAGTCCACCGCATAAGCGAGTGCGACAACCATACCGCCAAGGAACATCGAGCCCGTATCGCCCATAAACACCTTTGCAGGGTTCCAGTTCCACACAAGAAAGCCGGCACAGGCACCTGCGAGAGCACACGCAAGAACGCTTGCACCCATATTATTGCGCATAAAGGCAATAACAATAAATGCCGCCGCAGAGGTAAGCGTGACGGATGAACAAAGTCCGTCCACACCGTCGGTAAAATTAACTGCGTTTGTAGCGCCGTATATCAGCACAATACCGAATAAAAAGAAGAAAATGCCGAGGTCACCCGTTGAGCCGTAAAACGGAATAAACATATACGAGCATCCCGCAAGCCTTAAGCTGCCAAGATAAGCAATTATCACAAGCAGCTGCATAAACGTCTTCTGCCTTGCAGTAAGGCCGAGGTTTCTTTTTTTGACTACCTTTATATAGTCATCAACAAAACCTATCATTCCGAGCGAAAGTGCCATAACAAGGCCCGAAAAAAGCTTTGTATATGCGGCAGAGCGAACAAGAATGCCGCTTGCTATTATGTCAGAGCCCATAATCTTATCCGTTACAAATACAACAGAAGCAGCGGCAAGCGTACCGATTATGAACATAAGCCCGCCCATTGTCGGCGTACCCTGTTTATTACGGTGCCATTTCGGACCGATATCAAGAATCGTTTGACCGAATTTCAGCTTGCGAAGCCACGGCACCATAACGAGACCGAGGATTGCAGTAACACCGAAAGCTATAGCAGCAGCCAGACCCAAAGCAAGATATATGTTCATTCAAAGCACCTTACCCTTATTCAGTAAAACCGGTAATTACATCTTCAAGCTTCATTCCCCTGCTGGCCTTAAACAGAACAGCGTCACCGCTGACAAGTGTTTCTTTAAGCAGACCCGCAAGAGCAAGCTTATCGTCAAATGCTTTTACAATTCCTGCACCGCACTCCTCAGCCGTCTGAGCCGCAAGAGCCGCCATTTTGCCGTAGGTATAGAAGCGGTCGATCCCCTTTGATGCCACAAGCTCTCCAACCTCACGGTGTGCCTGCTCGGAGATATCACCGAGCTCCAGCATATCGCCGAAAACGAGAGTTTTCGTGCCCGCAGACATTCCGCAGAGCACTTCAACAGCGGCACGTACCGAATCAGGGCTGGCGTTATAGCAATCCTCAACGAGTGTTATTCCGTTGAAGTCGCGCACATTCTGCCTCATACCGGAGGTTACGTAATTTGCAAGTCCGTTTGCGGCGTTCATCGGAGTTACGCCGAGGAATACACCTGCCGCAAATGCAGAAAGAGCATTGTAAACGTTATGCATACCGACAGTAGGTATTGTAACCCTCTGCTCACCGCCGTCAAACAAAACGGTAAAGCTTGTTGAATATCCGTTCTGCTCAATATTAACAGCTCTGTAGTCGCAGTCCTCATTTTCAATGCCGAAGGTGATAACGCGTCTGTCGTTGAGCTTAACACCGGAAAGCAAATCATCGTCACCGTTGACAATAAGAGGGGCACCCGGCTTGAGTCCGTCGAGAATTTCGAGCTTAGCCTTGAGAATGCCCTCACGGGAGCCGAGGTGTTCTATATGCGATACACCGATCTTTGTGATAATTCCGACATTCGGCTGAGCAACGCAAGCAAGCCTTGATATCTCGCCGAATGCACTCATACCCATTTCAAGAATTGCCGCCTCATAATCGCTGTCAAGGCGGAAAACCGTTGTGGGTAAACCTATTTCATTGTTGAGATTGCCTTCGTTTTTGAGCGTATTGAACTTTTCGGACAATACCGCATAAACCATTTCCTTGGTAGTAGTTTTACCGACACTGCCCGTTATTCCCACAAAAGGAATTGAAAAAAGCGAACGGTAATATGCGGCAATCTGAAGAAGTGCGGTGCCCGTGTTTTCAACAACAAGCACTTCACCGTCAGTCTCAACTGATCTTGAGCAAACAGCGGCAACGGCACCTTTTTCGAATGCGGTATTCACAAAATCGTTACCGTCAAACCTCTCGCCTACAAGAGCGATAAAAAGGCTGCCTTCGGTAATTTTTCTCGTATCGGTGCAGATATTGAGCACCTGTTTATCTTCACCGCAGGTGCAACCCAGCACCGCGCAGATTTCTTTTAACATAAGAGGAATCAAGAGATCCCCTCCGCTTCGTTTTTATTTTGCGAGCAGGTTTCTGACAACCTCACGCTCATCATAGTGTATTTTTTCCGTACCTAAAATCTGATACGTTTCGTGTCCTTTGCCCGCAAGGAGAATAATATCGTCCTTTTCAGCTTCATTGAGCGCGAACTCAATTGCCTGCGTTCTGTCAACGATTTCAACAACAGGTATTCTCGCACCCTTTGTACCCTCTGCAACCTCCGCAACGATAGCGGCAGGGTCTTCAGTTCTGGGATTATCAGACGTTACAATAACAAAATCGGACATATCTGCGGCAATTTTGCCCATTTGAGGACGTTTTGTACGGTCGCGGTCACCGCCGCAGCCAAAAACAGTAATAATTCTGCCCTGAGCAATCTTACGAAGTGCCGCAAGAATATTCTGAAGTCCGTCGGGAGAATGTGCGTAGTCGATAATAACCGTGTAATCGGTATCTGTCGGCACAACTTCGATTCTGCCGGGCACACCTGCTGCCTGAGAAAGTGCACCTGCAACTTCTGAGAAGGAAAGACCGAGCTGAATTGCACAGACGGCAGCCGTCATTGAATTATATACGGTAAAGCCGCCGGGTATACGCATCTTGATTCGCTCAAGCTTACCTATACCTACGAGCACATATGACACACCGCCCGGCTTATGCTCAATATTCTTTGCGGAATAATCGGCGCTGTCCTTACGTGCAGAGCAAGTGATAACATTACAGCCCGTACCCTCAATCATTGCCTTATATGCTTCATCGTCACAGTTTACGACCGCATTATCGCAGTTTTCAAAGAGCTTGCGCTTGGCGGCAATGTAGTTTTCAAACGTTCCGTGGTAATCGAGATGATCCTGCGTGAGATTGGTAAATGCCGCAACCTCATAATGAAGGCCTGCTACTCTCTGCTGCGCAAGCGCCTGGGAGGAAACCTCCATAACGCAGAACTCACAGCCCGCTTCAACCATTTCGGCAAAAAGTGAATTAAGCTCAAACGGATCGGGGGTTGTAAGCGTTGCGGGATACTCCTTATCGCCTACTATATTCTTGACAGTACCTATAAGCCCTGTCTTATGGCCGAGTGCTTCAAAGACAGATTTAAGAAGAAAACAAGTCGTAGTCTTGCCGTTTGTGCCGGTTATGCCCACAAGACGCAGCTTTTTTGACGGATTGCCGAAAAACGACGCAGAGAGAAGCGAAAACGCTTCTCTTGAATCATTGACTATTAACTGATTGGGCACACCTGTATCACGCTCGGCAACAACAAGCACCGCGCCTGCCGCAACAACGTCAGCCGCAACATCGTGTCCGTCAAACCTTGCGCCCTTGACGCATACAAACACGCTTCCGGGCGTAACCTTTTTTGAATTCTCTGTTACCAAAGTAACCTCAGCATTTGCAATGCCTGCGGAGTCGTAGCCCGCACCTTTCAAAAGAGTAAATAAATCCATTTTCAATCCCTCTTGAACGGGAGGCGTAAATCGCACAATTTACACCCACCCGAAAGTATTAACCGTAAAGTGAATCGGATACACCCGAATACGATTTGAATGAAACGGTAATAACATCACCGTACTTAACCTCTGTACCGGGAGCAATATCCTGATTGTACGCCAGAATGTCGGAGCCGCTGAAAGCATTACCCGACAGCTTAATGTTTATACCGAGGTTGTTGGCACTTCGTCTGGCAACCGTAAGGCTCATACCCGTGAAGTCGGGCACAACAACAGTTTCTTCTTCTCTGTCATCGGTATAAAGAATAACTACACCCTGCTGCGGCATTGTTTGACCGTAAGCAGGTATCTGCTTTACAACTATATCTCCGTTACCTATTAATCTTACGTTAAGATCCTGGTTACCTGTAATGGTCTGTGCATCAGTAATTGTTCTGCCGACCAACGAAGGAACAGGAATATCAATAAGGTTCTGTTCTTTTTCATTATATTCGGGGTCAACACCGAGATAACCCATGATCTCTTCTATGAGAGAAGCAGCAACAGGAGCAGCAATCTGTCCGCCGTTGATTTGACCGACGGGCTCGTCGATTGCAATCAGGATTGCAACCTGCGGATCATCTGCAGGAGCAACGCAGGCAAAGGATGCAACGTACTTGCCTTCACCGTCGTGAAGCTTCTGTGAAGTGCCCGTTTTACCTGCTACGTGGTAGCCTGCAACATATGCGTTTTTACCTGTACCGCCGCTTACAACAGCCTCCATCATTGAAAGAACGCGCTTTGACGTTGTTTCGGAAACGACCTGGCGTTTGACAGCGGGCTTTGTTTCGGCAATTACGTTACCTGCCTCATCAAGCTGCTTTGCAACAACGTAAGGGGTCATCAGTTTACCGCCGTTTGCAATGGCGGCAACCGCTGTAATCATCTGGATCGGCGTAACCTCAAACGTCTGACCGAAAGAGTAACTCGAA
Source organism: Acutalibacteraceae bacterium (assembly GCA_045606785.1). Classification (GTDB taxonomy): domain Bacteria; phylum Bacillota; class Clostridia; order Oscillospirales; family Acutalibacteraceae; genus UBA8612. The sequence continues at coordinate 79,302 of JAZUSN010000017.1, forward strand.
AGCTGTGAAATTCCGAAATTTTCTCTTGAGTGATATGCATATCCTGCTTTCGGCTCAGATTCACCCGAAAGGTCGATTCCGGTTTTTGAAGTAAAACCGAATGCCTCAAAATAGTCGTAAAATTTATCCTTGCCCAGCTTCTGGCCCGCAGTAATGAAGAATGGGTTGCAGGAATTCATAAGACCCATCTGCAAGCTCTGCTGACCGTGACCGTCGCGCTTATGGCAGCGGATATAGTGACCGGGCACCTGAATACCGCCTACGCAGTTAAAAGACGTACTTTCTGAAACAACTCCTTCTTCAAGCGCCGCTGCAAGAGTGACAAGCTTGAAAACCGAACCCGGCTCGTATGACTCTGTTATAACGCTGTTTCTTCTCTGCTCTTTAACAGCGTTTGAAACCGCATTTTTGCGCTCCGTTTCATCTGTAATCAATGCCAGGCGTTCGTTAACACTTGCCGAATGAAGCACGTTCGGATTATTAAGATCGTAGTTCGGCATATTTGACATAGCAAGAATTGCACCTGTCTTGACATCCATAACAATGCCGTATGCCGCATTTGCCTGCGCACTCTCGAAAGCCTTACCGAGCTCTGTTTCGAGCTTGCTTTGGATCGTCCTGTCGATTGTGAGCACAATGCTCGTACCCTGCTGCGATTCGTTAACAGAAGAGTATTCAATCGGAACTCCGCTGCTTGAAGCTGTCTTTGCGCTGATTATTCTGCCGGGCACACCGGTAAGAATGCTGTCATACTTCGCTTCAAGACCTTCTTTGCCGATATCCTGGTCGCCCGTAAAACCTATAAGGGTTGACGCCAGCGAGTTATAGGGATAATAACGTGTAACGTCCGCTTGAATAGCGACACAGTTATAAAGTTTGTTAATATCTATAAACTCCAGCACCTTATCACGTGTGCTCAGATCAAGCTCACCCTTGACTTTCTGATACTGATTCTCCTTCATTGTAAGTTCATAGATATCCGCGGGATCCATACCGAGAATTTCGCCGAGACCGTCAGAGATAAGCTTGCGCTTTTCGTCAGTTGCTTTTTGATTCTCTTCCGGCGTATTATCGTCATCGTCAATAACTATACTTTTAGGATCTATAAATACAAGCCACGCAGATGCGCTTTGCGCCAGAATATGCATATTGCAGTCGTAAATAGTACCTCTGAGTGCAGGCAGCGTTCTGTCGCCAAGATAACGGCTTGCAGCCTGTTCTTTATATTCTTTACCATGAATCAACTGTATATCAATAAGCTGAAAGATGCTTGTTCCGAGTCCGAGAATTATCAGACCTATAATAATCCTCATTGCACGCCTGGACATTTGCCTTGTAGCACCACGTGCCATTAATCCTACCTCCTTAGTCAAAATGACGGAAGCCAAGTTCCTAACCCAACTCCCGTCCTAATCAATATATTTCGATATACTTAAATATATGTTTATTCCGCAGAGATTATCTGGTTTCCTTCATCAATGTCAAAATAAACTATGTGGTATCTCTCACGCCTTACCATACCTTGGCCTTCTGCGTAAGCCCTGGCATTTTCGGGTGAGAATTTAGCGTCAAACTCTGATGTAAGCTTTGTGTACTCGCTTTTTTTCTCTGCAAGCTCCTTATCAAGCCTGACGATTGCGTTATTAAGCTCATTATCCTGAATATGAAGAAAAATGTTCGTACCGAGAAGAAGCATGCCTACAGTAAGCATAGCAACAAACTTAAGTGTTTTTGCTTTTATTACTGCAGCCTCTGCCTTGAGCTCCTCATTTGTCTTAACCCTGGGCTTTACAAGCTTGGGCTGAGGATTCTGTTTGGGCTGAGGGTTAGGCTGAGCCTTGCGCTTGGGTGCGGGAGCGAACAGAGAAAGATCATATGCAGCTGAGCTGTTGTTGTAATTGTATTCCAAAGCAGTTTCCTCCGTTTTTGTGAATTAAAGTTTTTCGATTGCCCTCAGCTTTGCACTGCGGCTTCTGGGGTTATCTTCAAGCTCCTGCGGCGAAGCTGTTTTGGGCTTGAAGCATATTTTTCCCTGCGGCGTTTTACCGCAGACACACACCGGAAACTCCGGCGGACAGGTGCAGCCACCTGTGAAAGACGAAAAAGAATTTTTGACAATTCTGTCTTCCAGCGAGTGGAACGATATGATTGCCAACCTGCCGCCTTTGTTAAGCGAAGCGAACATATCATTTATCGCTTGTCCGAGCAGCGAGAGCTCAGAGTTTACTGATATACGAAGACTTTGAAACGTTTTTCGCGCCGGGTGGCCGTCCCGACGCGCAGCAGCAGGATAGGCACCCTTGACGATATCCGCAAGCTGAAACGTGGTTTCAATCGGAGCTTTTTCGCGTTCACGGATTATCGCAGAAACGATACGGGGAGCGAACTTCTCTTCACCGTAATCGTAAAGAATTCTTTTAAGCTCATCGGCAGGAAGCTCATTGACAAGATCCCTGGCACTCGTGCCGGTTTTACTCATGCGCATATCAAGCGGAGCATCGTGATGAAAGGAAAAGCCTCGCTCAGCTTCATCGAGCTGATATGAGCTGACACCGAGATCAGCCATTATGCTGTCCGCGCCGCTTACACCGAGAGCAACAAGCACAGAAGCTATATTTGCAAAGTTTTCGTGAACAACAGTAACTCTGTTGTCCGAATCGAATCGTTCGTGAAGCACGCTGATTGCATCGGGATCGCGGTCAAAAATAATGAGTCTGCCGTTTTCACCAAGCCTTGCAAGGGCTGCGGCACTGTGACCGCCGCCACCGCCCGTGCAGTCTACCACCACACCGTCGGGCTTGATATTGAGAGCATCTATCGTTTCGTCAAAGAGAACGGATTTGTGATTAAACTCCATCTCGTCAACCTCTTAGTAGTTAAGATCGGGGATCTTGCCGCTGTTGTAAGCCTCTGCATACGCCTTTGCCTCTGCCGCAGCATACGTATCGGGATTCCACACTTCAAGGCGCTTCATATTACCTATAACAAGAACCTCGCCTTTCAGCCCTGCAAACTGACACATCGATGCCAGAAGTGTAAATCTGCCTTTTCCGTCCATCGTAATATCCTCTGCATTCTTGTAGAGGTTTCTGCGTTTCCACTCAAGCTCGGGCGTGCGGGCAATCTCGGTGCTTTTATCATTGAGCTCTTCACAAAGCTCATCCCAGTTTTGCGTCGGAAAAAAATAGAGATGCGGAAACTCATCTCCCGCACAGCAGCCGACAAAAGTCTTACCGAGATGCTCACGGTATTTGGCGGGAATGGACATTCTCTTGTTATCATCGAGCACGGCATCCGCCATACCCTTGAAGCCGAGATAAACTTTCTTTTCAGCATCCTGTCCCTGAACAGTATTTTTCTCGTTTTCTGCCATGTCCACACCCTCCTTTCCGGGCAAAAAGGTGTTTTAGAACACCTATTCTTACCGATTTGTACCTAAGTTTACCCTTATTATACATTCACGAGCGTATGAAGTCAAGCAAAATACGCAATATTTTTTGAAAAAAATCGTTGATTTTTCTGGGTTTTTTCCATCTTTTGGAAAAGCGTTTCACATCTTGTGGCGAACATTTATTCGCACACAAGAATTGCTGTTTTTTAGTCAATTTTTCAGCAAAAAACAAGAGGGACAAACCTGAGTTTGTCCCTCTTGAAAGGTAAATTTTTTATGTTTTACTGTTCGTCTTCCGCCTTACGCACAAGTGCACCCGGATGAATGTCGAGATCACACTTAAAACTGCACTTCATCATCGGATGAGGTGCAACATCTATAGACTCACCGTTTTCATCGAGAAGGCCTTCAACCTTAACGGCAACGGGCTGCGCACCTGCAACCATTATCTCAAGCTCGTCACCCTCAAAGAAGCGGTTGCGCTGCGTTACGTAAAGCCTTCCGTTTTCGCACGAATCAACCTGCGCCATAACGTTCCAGTTACGCTTATAGACACCATCGTAATAAATCTGGGCATCATCCCTCGGGTCGCTGAAGAAAAAGCCCGTGCAGTATTCCCTGTGGCTGACCTTGCGTGTTTCATCAATCATCCATTGTTCCGGAGCATAGTCATCAACAGGGTTTTTGAGATATCCGTCAATAGCGGCGCGGTAGGCATTCGTAATAACCGCGGTATAGTATGAAGACTTAGCTCTGCCCTCAATTTTGAAGGAGCTGATACCTGCCTTCACCATCTCGGGAATATGTTCAATCATACACATATCACGTGCATTCATAATGTAAGTACCGCTGTGATCCTCCCCTATGGGAAGATAAAAACCGGGACGTTTTTCCTCCATAAGCGCATACTTCCAGCGGCAGGGCTGAGCACACTCTCCCCTGTTCGAATCTCTGCCGATAAAGTAATTTGACAGCAGACATCTGCCTGAGAAAGAGACGCACATCGCACCGTGCACAAAACACTCAATCTCAAGATCAGACGGAGTTTTTGCACGTATTTCGGCAATTTCTTCAAGCGACAGCTCACGCGCAAGCACAACACGCTTTGCGCCCATATCGTACATTGCCTGAGCAGCAGCGTAGTTCACAAGACCCGTCTGTGTGGAAATATGAATTTCCATATCGGGAGCCAGCTTTTTGACAAGCGAGAGCACACCCATATCGGAAATGATCATAGCGTCAACGCCCGCTTCAACAGCCGACTCAATAACCGACGGCAGCGTAAGCAAATCGCTGTTATGAGCCAGAACGTTGCAGGTGAGATAAACCTTTTTGCCCTTACTGTGGCAGAGCTCAACCGCTTCTTTCAGCTGCTGAGCATCAAAATTCTGCGGAGCAGCACGCATACCCAGGCTCGTTGAGCCAAGGTACACAGCATCCGCACCGTACATCACCGCAGCTTCAAGGCGTTCCATATCTCCTGCAGGTGACAAAAGTTCGGGTTTAATCATAATCAGCCTTCCTCATTATCTCTGAGAACCTGTGACCAGTTTGCCTGGAACTCGCTGTAGGTTTCAGCAAGATAAATCTTTCCTTTATTGTTATGGCAGAAATAGTAATAATTTGTATCATCGGGGTTAAGAGCTGCCTCGATAGCATCAATACCGGGGTTACAGATAGGACCTACAGGCAGACCTGAACGGATGCTGTTGGTGTCGTAACCGCCGAGGTATGAGCTTGCAGCAGAAGAGCCGAGCACGGGTGTAAGATAATTTGAAACGTAATTTTTGGTAGAATCACAACCGAGAGTGGGATAAGCAGCAGGATTATTGAGTCGGTTATGAATTACGGAAGAAACCTTCGTCATCTGGCTCTTGTCGGCAGCCTCTTTCTGGATAATGGATGCAATTATAAGCACCTCATCCATAGTAAGATCAAGCTCCTTGGCGCGTTTGGCGTAAACGTCGCTCCACTTCGACTCAAAGTTACCGAGGAACTTATTAATGATACTTGTCGGATTTTCTCCGATTCCGTTAGTTTTTTCACTGACGAAGAAATCGTACGTATCGGGGAACATATAGCCCTCAAAGCTGTAGCAGCGTTCACCGCTTGCAGGAATCCGGCCGACAAATTCGTAATCGAATTCAACCTCTGCGAGCGCATCGTATATATATTCTGCGGGACATACGTTGTTTTCCGCAAGCTTAGCAACAATCTGCGGCACGGTCCAACCCTCAGGGAATGACAGACGTATGGTTTTATCGGACGTCTGGTCGGCAAGCATCGCGGTAAGCATACCCTCAACCCCCATATCGGGGGTAAGATAGTGCAGACCGTGGAGATAAATCTCATCGTCAAAGCCTCTGAATTTTGTAATCAGCTTACAAAACCACTCGTGCTTTACAAGTCCGTTATCGCCCAGTACGTCAATTATCTTCTTGTAGTCAGAATCCTTTTCGATGGTTACGGTAATAAGCTCATCGTCTCTGTCAAGTGCAAGGACGTCGTTAATACAGGAAATGCCGTAAGAAGCTATTATAACTGCAAAAACCAACACCGAAGCCAGAAGCACAATGCGGCGAAGCTTATCCTTGGGCATATCTTTCAGAGAGTCGCCGACGGAGGGTTTATTGTTTTTCTTCTGTTGTCTTGCCGTGTGAGCTTTTTCGTGTGAATTGCGGCGCTCACCCTGAGGCTTATTGGGCTTACGTCCCGCGAAATAAACAGCCTTATCTTTCTTCATGGGCTGTTTTTCTTCTTCGTAAGCAGGTTTATTGAATTCTTCCTCATCTATTTGCAGCTTGAAATTCTTTACAACTTCCTTCCTGCTGATGGGAACATCGCCGCTGTTTGACTCAATCGGCTTAAACCTGTCGGGAGCAGGACGCTCTGCGGCAGGCTTTGGCACAACCGGCTTGGGTTTAACAGGCTGAGCCGCCTTTGCGGCACGTTCGTGCTCCGCAAGCCACGTATCAAAGTCATCGTCAAACTCTATTTCAAACTTTTTCCCTGTAGAAGCCTTGTTGTCAGCGTCGGAAGGTGTGCCATGTCCGCCGTCAAGTGTCCACGGCTGCTGCGAATCCATTCTATCCTTTTTATTCTCGTCCATATGTAACTCCTATCCTGTTATCAGCAAAAGTAGTTATCTTTTTCAGTTACTATTATATCCACTTTACGGTCATATTTACCGTGAGGAAGATCATCTTTGACAAGCGATGAATAAACCAAACCGATACAATTGCCGCTATAGCCCGAAAGAAATCTGTCGTAATAACCTTTTCCGTATCCCAAGCGGTAACCGGAATTATCGTACATCAGAGCAGGAACAATACACACGCTCGACGTATAATCACGCAGAAGCTCACACTTCTCGGGGTTCGGCTCCATTACTCCGAAAGCTCCCGGTTCAAGGTCATCAAGGCTTTTAATGATATAAAAATCCATATCTCTGGTACCGGGCACACACCTGGGAACGGCAACCGTTTTGCCGATTGCCAATGCACGCTCAATGATAAAGGAGGTGTCAACCTCAAGCGGCTTCGAGCAATAAGCAAGAACAGTCTTAACCTCACGGAACTTCCACAAGGTAAGAAACTTGTTCTGAATTTTGAAATCCATACGCTGTTTTTCACTGCGCGAAAGACCTTTTCTCCACTCCAGCGACGACTTGCGCAGCGCGTTCTTTTCGGGTCTGATATCCTTAATCATTGTAAAGACTCTCCCACAGAGCTTCAGCCTTTTTGGTACCTACAAACTGCTCGGCTATAACCTTGCCGAATTTCAAGGCAACGCCGCAGGCCTTTGCCGTAATTATTTTACCGTCAACACAAACGGATTTATCGCTGAGCTTTGCGCCGAGAAGATACTCCTCAAAGCCCGGGAAGCAGATAGCCTCCCTGCCCTCAAGCATACCTTTTTTGCCGAGAATGCTCGGAGCGGCACATATTGCACAGACATACTTGCCGTTAGCGTAGGCGTAATCTATAAAGCTGTTGACTTTTTCATTTTTTTCCAGATTGATTGTGCCGGGCATACCGCCCGGAAGCACAACGGCATCAACACTGCTGTCGGGCTCAATATCACCGATAACCGCATCACACACAACGGGGATTGAGTGAGAACCGCTGACAACACTGCCGCTGACGCCGACAGTTTTCACCTCAAGACCTGCTCTGCGCAAAACGTCAACAGTTGCAAGCGCTTCGACCTCTTCGAAGCCCTCTGCAAGAAAAACATAAATCATTTGAACTTCCTCCTTTATTCTAGTGTCAGACCGATATATGAATTAAGCTCAGTCAGACTCTGTGCCGCATCCTCAAGCGGCAGCAACATCCCGTAGCGGTTTGCCTCAACCTTGTCCGCAGGCACTTTTATATATCCCCCGTCATAAACAGAAAAAAGTATACCGCAAGACTTTACAAGCTGTGTACCGTATTTTTTCTGTTCCTCAAGAATATAAGCAATATGCCCCGCACTCCAGCAGAACATATTTATTCCGTCTGCAGAAACCTCCGCACCGACAGGCTGCTTGCGGGCATAAAATGCCGTTTTATAGCCGAAGCGTGAATAGTATTCAAAAAGTGAGCCCTGAGCAGGCACAAGCGCGATAAAGCCTTTTCCTTTCTTCTTCGCATAGTCCGCCGCCCTTTGCAGCAGCTTTGCCATATATCCTTTGCCTCTGAACTTCTTAAAGGTTGCTGCAGCGAAAAGATAAAGGCCCTTCTGCGAGCAAAGCTCACCGTCAATCAGATAAAGTGCGCTTGTCAGTTTCTCTCCCTGCGTCAGAGTAAGACAGACACAAGAGCTGTGCGTATTATGAAAAAATCGTATATATTCTTCGCTGTCCCCGAAGGCCTCCTGCCATAAGGCAACAGCCTGCTCACGCAGGGACGGATTATCAAATATGACCAAAATCAATCACACTCTGCAATATATTTCTCAAGCCAGATTTCGGGATAGTATGAACGCTTTGCCTTACGCAAGCCCTCCGAGCCCGTATCCTCTTCTCTGTTGATAAGCTCATATTCACCGCAAAGGCGCAAAGCCATTTCGCGGTTGATTATGGGGTATGCACCCTGCACGGATGAATAGGCCTTTTCAAAATGAGTGCAGAACATATTGTCCCTGAGCTTTTCACCGAACGAGAAAGCAACGACCTCGCGGCCTGCGCGGATAAGTCCGCCGTAAAGGTCAAGTTCATCAAAATTTGCAAGTGCAAGGTTAAGCGCATTGTGCTCGGCTGAAATAGCCTCTTCGTCCTTGTATTCGTTAAGCATAAGCCAGCGCTCATTCATAGCGGCACACTGGCCGATATTAGCGGGAGTGATTTCTTCAAAGCTCCAATCCGGATTATTTCTGATAAATGCGGAAATATGGTTGCGCTTGCCGTGATATTTTCTGCCGGCAAGGTTGGCAAGGTCACTGCTTTTGTAGATGTAATCAAATCGGCTGTCATCCGCGCTGAAGCTGAACCTGCCGGGAAAAAGCTGTTCGATTTTCTGCTTTTCTTCAAGTGAGCATCCGCCGATTACAACGCGGTTGCCGTCCTTTCGGGCATCTTCGATAACAAGCTCGACCATCTGCCTGAAGTCGCCCTCGCCTGTAGGGCAGCAGTAGTTGACACCGTCCTGCGTGAAATACTTTGCAACAAGCATATCACCGCAATAAGCAATCTGTGTTTTGTAAACGTTTTTCCAGATAAACAGCGTACCGAAGCAGTATTCACAGCCCATATTTCGGCTCAGCGCAAATATCCTCTCCGCACGCGGCTTATCCGCCAAGGTTATAGGATGAAAATCAAGCATAAACAAACTCTCCGGGTAATGAGTCAACGATCATCTGCGCAATTTTCTCTATCGGCAGAGGTTTGCCGTTTTCGGCGCAGGTTATAACGTGCCAGCCCATTTTTTCGGCAGCATACATTGCAGCCTCACGGCAACGGTAGAGGTAACCTACGTCAGCCTCGTGCACATCCTTCTTTTCGCCCGTCTTTTCACTTCTCAGGGACATAAGCTGCTGTGAGACCTCGATGGGCATATCAAGGTAAATAACGGCATCGGGCTTCGGTATGCCGAGCTTGACGTATTCAAAATCCTCAAGCCAGCTGATATAGCTATCCCAATCCTCACGGGGCATTTTTTCGAGCTGATGGTATGCGTTTGAAGTTGTATAGCGGTCAGCAAGAATAAGCTTGTCCGCCTCATAGTCTGCCTGCCAATGCTGCTTGAAGCTCGCAAACCTGTCAACAGCAAAAAATGCCGAAGCGGCAAAAGCGCCGACATCCTCGGGCTTGCTGCCGAAAGCACCGCCGAGGTACATACGCACAAGCGTACTCGACGGGTCCTCGTAGTCAGGCAATTTAATCTGTCTGTATGCACAGCCTTTGCTGTCAAGATAATTTTTGAGAAGAGAAATCTGTGTGGACTTTCCGCTGCCGTCAAGTCCCTCTATTACTATCATTCTGCCCATTTTTTCGGTTTATCCGCGGCAAAATCCGCGGCATCCTCCTGTCAAATAATACATTTAAACGCAACTCACCTAATTATACATTTAGCATTATAGCACACCTTATCAGATATTTCAATTATTTAATGTATTTGTAAGACTTCCATATTAAAAATCCATCCTCTTTTCATCTCAACAAACAACCTCCCTTTGCCGTGTTGACAAAGGGAGGTGTTACATCAAAGAAAATTTACATCGTTACTGTATATATTTACTTTCTGCAATTGCCATCAAATCTCTTTCCGATTCAATGTCTTGCGGGTAAGGATAGGTTTTTGCAATCTTTTTGAACTCATCCTTTATGGTTCCGGCTTTTACGGCATCATTTTCAAAAACCAATGCTATTGCATACTGAGTACGAAGAACCGAAGGGAAACGCTTCATTGACTTCATAAACTTCTTTTGCTCCACACTCATCATGCTTTCAACAACGTCACGGCGACCTTCTCTGATCAGCTCAATGTATATTCTGTCACACATCAAAAGGTTTCGGTGAAGTCCGACAATACCGCTGTCAATTTCAAGCAGATGTTCCATAAGTTTATCTGCTTCTTCGAATCTTTCTTCGTCCATAAATCTGTTACAAGCAAACACTCCACGGGTTGCCACCATACTGTTTTTCATGGCTTCATCTTTCGGTACATCAAACCATTCCGCAGGCATATCTTTGAGACGTATACCCTTTGAATTTTGCTCAACAATTTTCAGTTGAACCCAAAAAGCTTCAACTGCATCTTTGTTTTTGGACAAAGCAAAAGCATTATATCCGTCATTGTCAATCATTCCCAGTCGCATCGGTATACCGTTTATCGCAGCACTTATAAACGCAACTACGGCAAATATAAGAAAAACCGATGAAAGAAAAGAAATTTTTGGACTTAAATAATACCCAACTAAACATAAAACGCCGATGATAGTATTGATAAAAGAGCCGCCGAGATTATATAACACCAGCGGTATTTTACCGTCTTTCATATCGGGAGGAATCATAAGACATTGACCGCCCGTTCCTGCTATTTTTATTCGCTTGAATTTAAGCTTCCCGTCATCGTTCAACCACATAAAAGAGGCAATACGAAATGAACTGAACTTGTATCCCGACAGCAAACCGAAAACAAGGTGTCCGAGTTCGTGCATAATCATATTAAACAAGAAAGCAAGGCATATACCGACAAGCAGTACGATAAATCTTATGTGCAAGGAGCTTTCGGTGAAAAATTCGTTAAAATATGAAGATATCACAGCACCGCAAATCACTCCGACAAGTATCATGACAACTGTTCCGATGTATTGTTGCCACACTATTTTTTTCTTTTTCTTCATCTGTTTCATTTTACTTCATCCGCTTCACATTTTATTGACTTTACGATAAAGATCTTCCTTTGTAACAAAGTAAAAACAACCTTTATACTTCGTAATAAATTCTATCACAAAATCAGATTAACATCAATACACAATAAAACTGCATAATAGCCAATATGCTTTCTTGACTTTTTTTCGTCACTGTTTTATTATAAAGTAAATGTGTCATAAAATCAGTAATTACGGAGGTCTCGGTATGGACTGCAAATCCGGTGTATATGTATTAGGCTTCAGCAACTGCGGCGAAAAAATGTGTGCGGCAGGCGGAAGAATATCCACCCAGCCGGGTAACGCACTCGGCATATGGGAAAAATCACAGGATGATGAAAAAAACGCAAACCTCATTGACAAGGTTACGCGCTCCGGTCACAACTCAACGGTTGAGCACATGATGTTCAACCTTGCTTTCAACGATGTTTCGGTTATCGTTGAACAGTTTATGATTGAGTTCAGGCTCGCATCCTTTACGGTTAAGTCACGCAGATACGTAGATTTCTACGATGCAGGCTTCTACGTACCCGAATTTAAAAAAGAAGAAAACAAAGATAAATACGTCGCTCATATCACGTCACTCTTTGAAGCGTACAAAAAGATGACAGATGCAGGCATTCCCAAAGAAGATGCAAGATTCGTGCTCCCCTACTGCTTCTTCAGTAACTTCTTCTGCTCACTGGGCGGCAGAGAGCTTCTTCACGTGCTTCACGCAATGCTCCACGGCAGAGGCAGCAGTGTTCCCGAAATTCACGCACTCGGTGAGCAACTGCTCGAGCAGGTTAAAGCGATTGCACCCGGTGTGCTCACAGGCTTTGAGGAAAGAAAACCCAGAAAAGCCGACACGCTTGACCTGAGCTTCATTGAAGCTGACCGCACAGAATCACCCGACGAGCTTGTTGAATACATCAGCGGCAGCAAAAATGCGGCTCGGACAGTTGCAACAGCCGCAATGCTTGAAGCAAACGTATACTCTGCATCGGCTGTAAAATCAGCAGTTGAGAACAAGGACACAAGAGAAAAAATCATAAAGGCGGTTATTGATTCATCCCGCCCGCGAGCACTCGAAAGCGTACAGTTCACCTTTGCACTCAATAAAGTATCCCTTTCTACTCTTACACACTTTGCAAGGCACAGGATCCATTCCATTCAGATTCCGTCGCTGAGCACCGTTGACCGCAACGATTGGGTAAAGCCCGAAAGCATAACCGCTGACAAAGAAATCCTCGCAGCGTACACAGCCTGCTTTGAAAACAGCATCAGCCTCTATAATGAGCTGAAGGCAGACGGTGAGGCAGATGCCCTGCCCTACCTTATCTTAAGCGGCAACACACTCAGCATCGTTTCCACAATGAACGGCAGAGAGCTTATGCTGTTTATGAAGCTGAGAAGCTGCACGAGAGCACAGTGGGAAATTCAGATTTACGCCAACAAGATGCTTGAGATATTAAGACGTGAAGAGCCCGAGCTTTTCCGCTATTACGGCCCGAGCTGTTATGTTGACGGCTACTGCCCCGAGGGCAGACTCACCTGCGGCAGAGCAGCAGAGATGAAAGAAAAATACGGCATATAAGAAAAAGCAGCAGAGACAAAAATCTCTGCTGCTTTTTCATTTAAAATCAGAACTTAAGAAGATATACCAACGCATTAAAAAGGTTTTTGAAGAAATTGATTACACCTGCAACCGCTTCTTCAAAAGCGTTGTCATACTGAGCGTAGGGCTCATCAACCTGCAGCACAAATTCGCCGTTTACGTATTCGTACTGCTCGGTTTCAATAGTGCCGCTCACTTCATCAAGCGTTACCGTACGAACACCGTAGGGGCCTGCCTTTGAGAACTGACAGCCGTACGTAAGGCCGAGTGTGATTCCGTCCCACACACCCGTAAATCCGCTTGTATGCCAATGGCCGAAGAAGGCACCGACAACATTCTGGTGCTTCCAGGCGGCAAACTCATCTGTAGATGCGCCGGGCTCGATTATACCCTCTGCGTGTCCGCTTGCAATATCGCCCTTGAGGCGGTAGGCTTTTGTGCCGTCAATTATTGCGCCCTCATCCCAGATATTGCATTCCTCGTAAAGGTTTCCCATATCGTCAACGGGTATATGCTCAAACACAACCGAAGGCACGCCCTGCGTATCGTAAGCCTTGAACCACTTAAGCTGTCCCTCGGTGAAGCCTCTGCCGTTATCAAGCATCCACACACCGAAGGCAGGCTTATCGGAGCCTGACGCCAGAACAGGCAGATAAAAATCAATCTTACCCTCTGCATCGTCAGACATATCAAAAGCTATACAGCCGGGGTATTCGGCATATATTTTCAGCCAGTCCTCATTCGTAACACCGGCGCTGTAATCGTTATTACCCTGTGTTACGGCATAGGGAATACCCGATTTTTCTAGAGGAGCAAAAATCTGCGCAACCGCCCGCTTGGTATTCTCGAGTGTTGCTGCATAATCGCCGTCAACGGTTACACCCTCTTTGAAGATTTCGGCATCGGAAATATCACCCGCGCGTGAATTTTCGACAATATCACCGGTCACTACTATCAAATCGGGATTTGTTGCCTCGATTGATTTTTCAATAAACTCAACGAGCCCGTCAGCGATACAGCTGTCATCCTGCGTATCGGTTATCTGAAGAATTGTGAACTTGCCGTCAGCACCGAAGCGAAGCTGTGAAGAATAATCCTCCTGTGCGGCAAATGAACCGAAGCTCAGAAAAGAGCCAAGGATACAAACGCTCATAAAAATAGCTATACATTTTTTCATTGTTTTCACTCCTGAACAAAAATGCCTATGCGTTAAGCACAGGCATAATTTTTTTATTTACTGAGAAGAGATGCTGCATCCTTGTCGAGGTAGACAACAACGTCATCGTGATTCTGGAGGATAGATGCGGGAAGCTGAGGTGTAACCTCGCCCTCGATCATACCCTTGATTGCCTGAGCCTTGCCTGCACCTGTTGCAACAAGAACGATCTTCTTAGAGCGCATAATGGAGCCGATACCCATTGTCATTGCGTATCTCGGCATCGGAGCATCGTCAAAATAGATTGAGTTTGCGTTGATCGTGCTCTCGGAAAGAGTTACACGGAATGCCTCGTCCGTGAAAGCATCCGAAGGCTCGTTGAATGCGATATGGCCATTGTGACCGATACCGAGAAGCTGCACATCGATGCCGCCCTTAGCCTTGATAGCCTCGGCATAGCGCTTGCTCTCTGCATCGTAATCGGTAACGTTACCGTCAAGGAAGCCGACGTTAGCAGGGTCAATATCAACGTGGCTGAAAAGATTCTGGAACATAAACGTATAGTAGCTGTTCTTGTTATCCTTGGGAAGGTCGCAGTACTCGTCAAGATTGAACGTGCTGACGTTCTTGAAGCTTACCTTGCCCTCGGCATATGCCTTTGTTATATAGTTGTAGGTCGGAACGGGGGTTGCACCCGTTGCAAGGCCGAGAACGCAAGAGGGATTCTCATTGATAAAATCGACGTAGAACTTGCCGAGCTCCTCGCCTATCTGTGCTGCATTTTCAAGTACAATAACTTTCATCTTAAACTACCTTTCTTTCCTTGGATTTATCTGTCAGTTTTACTAAACACTATTTCATTATATATACTGTCGAGCTCTTTTTCAACATTTTTCAATGAATATTTTTCGCTTCTTTCAAACGCAGCTTTACCCATTCTGCGGCAAAGCTCATCATCTGAACAAAGTGATATGATCGCCTGCCCAACCTTACCGACATCTTCAAACGGCACAAATATGCCGCTCACGTTTTCTTCAACAAGCTCGTTGTGACCTCTGTTGTGAGTTACTACCGCAGGCTTTGCATTGAGCATACCCTCGATTATATTTATCGGAAGGCCTTCACGAAAGCTGGCAGAAGCGACAAAGTCACTCATTTTTACCAGGTTGTCAATGTCTGTTCTGTATCCCAGGAAAACCGCATTATTTTCAACGCCGAGCTCCTTTGCCAAACTCCGCAGATTTTCCTCATTGTCGCCTGCCCCTGCAAATAAAAGCTTGAAATCAGGAATAGCCTTGACGATATCAGGCAGAGCCCTTATGAGAAGCTGTTGGTTTTTGTTAACGTTCAGCTCACCTGTACAAAGGCAGATCTTGCCGTTTTTATTAAAGCCGTACGCTTCACGCAGGCTCATTTTTTCTTCATCGGAGCAAACGGCAAACCTTTCACCGTCGCCGCCTATGCCGTGAATTCGTCTGATCGTTTTACAAAGCTTATGCTTTCGTGCAGTTGCTTCGTCCTCATCGCAGATAGTGATCAGACAGTCGCACCAAAGTCTGCCGAAAATCTTTTCGATCGGATAAAAAATCAGCCAGTTGAGTTTTGATGCACCCTTGTAAAAATGCAAACCGTGTGCTGTATAAAGCACCTTCGTGCCTTTTTTACGGGCTTTTCGTGCGGCAAGCCGTGTAAGGATTCCGCCGACAGGTGTGTTACAGTGTATAAAATCGTAATCGTTTGAATCAACAACAATCTTGAGCTGTTTATATGCTTTTATGTTTCCGGGGCTGAACGGCGAACGCTCAAACGGGATATCATAAACGTTATCAGCCGCATTTGACAGCCTTTCGCGGACCTCACCGCCAAAGACATCGCGCGCACCAATATCAACCGTATAGCCGTTTTCCCGAAGCATAGCTATGAAGCTCATATGGAATGAAGTAAAATGATATTGCACCGTAGCTGTGAGCAGCGCTTTTTTCATCGTACGTCCTCCGTCGTTGTTTTGTTACCGGTAAATATTTCCATTGTAGAGCTTGTTTCGCTGCTGATTCCCTCGCGTCTGAGAACATTCAGAACAGTTCTGACCAGAATTTTGATATCCAGCCAAGGGCTTATATCCTCAACGTAACGGACATCCCATTCAAATTTTTCTTCCCACGTGAGGAGGTTACGGCCGTTGACCTGCGCAAGACCTGTCAAGCCGGGACGCACGTTGTGGCGCATTGCCTGACGCTCGTTATACAGCGGAAGATACTGCTTGAGCAAAGGTCTCGGCCCTACAAGGCTCATTTCACCCTTAAGGATGTTGATAAACTCCGGAAGTTCATCGAGCGATAAGCTTCTCATAAGGCTGCCGAATTTCGTAAGGCGCACCTCATCCGGCAGAAGCTCACCGTTTTCATCGCGCTCATCCGTCATCGTGCGAAATTTGTAAAGCGTGAATATTTTGCCGTTTTTACCCGGACGCTCCTGCTTAAAAATCACAGGACTTCCAAGCTTTGTACGCACAAGAATACACAGCACAAGGAAAACCGGGCTGAGCAAAACAAGCGCAAACAAAGCACACAAAAAATCAGCTATTCTCTTTATAACGCAGTCATAAAACTTCTTCACGCCAAACGCTCCAAGCTGATGTTTTTACTTACCTAAAACTTAAAGAATAACCTCGTGACCTGTTCTTGCAGACTCGTAGACAGCATCAAGGATCTTCATCATCTCAACACCGTCCTGTGCGGGTGCAAGGCACTCTGCCCTGCCGAGAATCGCATCAACATAGTTGTTGATCTCCTTCTGGAAAAGACCGTCAAAGTTAAGGGCTGTTTCCTGTGCAAAGCTGATATTTATCATACGGTCATTAAGCTCTGTGAATATTTCAACGTTCGGACTGAGCTTCGCACCTGCTTTAGTGCCGAAGAGCTCGATATTGCCCTCATCGTGCTTTATGTTAAGGCTGAATGCCGCCTCAACGCTGAGCACCGCACCGTTATCAAAACGGATGATTGCACTTGCAAGGTCCTCAACGTCGCACTTATCCTGCACGCCTGCAGAGCAGGACTTGTAGCCCTTGCCGCCGATTACGTTCGGACGGTTGAAGAGCTTCTGGAATGTTACACCGTAAACGGAAACAGGCTTGGGGTTGCCGAAAATAAAGCGTACAAGGTCGATAACGTGAACGCCGAGATCGATAAGCGGACCGCCGCCTGAACGTGACTTATCGCCGAACCAGCCGCCGGGGTTACCGTTACGGCGCAGATATGTAGCCTTTGCGTAGTAGAGTTCACCGAACGTGCCCGAATCTACGTTTTCGCGGATAACGTCACAATCGTTTCCGTGGCGTCTGACAAAGCCTATCATAAGAAGCTTGTTATTGCGCTTTGCAGCCTCAAGCATCTGCTTTGCTTCCTCAGCATTCATAGCCATGGGCTTTTCACAAATGACGTGCTTGCCTGCATTGAGTGCGGCAATAGTACACTCAGCATGTGCGCTGTTCCACGTACATACACTGACCGCGTCAATTTCAGGAAGGGCCTTGAGCATTTCATCCTTATCGGTGAATGTACGCTCGGCAGGGATACCGTATTTTTCAGCCATCATTTTAAGCTGCTCTGCGTTGATATCGCAGAAAGCATAGAGCTCTGTATCGGGGTTGTTTATGTAACCTCTGATATGCTCGTTACTGATACCGCCTGTGCCGATGATCGCCATTTTAAGCTTTGCCATAATAGTTAACTCCTTTTCGGACATATTTTTAATTATAACCTTTTATATTTTAGCTTTTCTAAAGGAAAAATTCAATAGTTATTATAAAAAATGAGCGAAGAATCAGAAAAAGATCCTCCGCTCTGATTTGAATGACACCAGCTACTTTTTTCAGTTGTTTAAAAAATCAGCTAAAGCATTGATATTCTCAAGAGCTTGTTTATCTTCCGACGCTCTTATTTTATTAGTATTAAAACTGCCGACCAAATTATAAATACTCGTAACATTTATATGCCTCAAAATGCCGCACATCGTTTCATATGCTTTTTGCGGATTACCATCGCCACCGCCGACAAGAATTACCGCACCTTTCTTTGGCTTTACGAAAGTTATTTGCCTTCGGAAACGCTTTGCTGCAAAACACGTTTGAAATCTACTGCAAACATCAAGCATTTTTCCTGTTGGCTGTGAAAAATAAATCGGAGAAGCTAATACAACATTGTCACAATCAACGATATAATCATATATATTTGCCATTTCATCTTTGATCGAACAGCCGTCATTGCTCCAACAATAGCGGCAATCTACACAAGCAGAAATATCCGAATAATATGCATCAAATACCTTATATTCGCCATTTAATTGCTCTGTCAACTTATTAATTAAACCGACAGTATCTCCTTTTACACGAGGAGAGCCGTTTATAATAAGTGTTTTCATAAAAATCACCCGACTTTTCGTCAGGGGCAAATATCTAACTTGCCCGGGTTATATTGTCATCCTGAACGACAGTGAAGGATCTTTGGACTTCATCGCCGAGGGAGCTGTCAGCTTCAGCTGACTGAGGGAGTTTTTCAAGATTCTTCGCTCAGAATGACATTATGTTTACTGTAAACACTTCACTTTGAAAGCTTAATTGTATACAGCCAGCTGCTGTCGAGATTATCGGGGTTAATCGCAGGGAAAACCACCTCTGCCATACCGCCATTATCCTTAACCTCAAGCACGGCATCGCTACCCAGAAGAGCTGCCTTCATTTCGGCTGAATAAGGCACGTGCTCGAGCACCTGTGAGCCGAACGGGAAACGGTTGATTATTGCATAAACGTCGTCGCCCTTTTTCGTGTAGTACACACCGTCCTGAAGCTTCTTTGTGTATATGCGGGTGCCGTAAATAGCTTCGCCGTTGACGCGCAGCCAGTCTCCCATCTGAAGAAGTCTCTCCTCCATAATAACGGGAATCGTGCCGTCTGCATCAGGGCCGATATTGAGCAGGAAGTTGCCGCCCTTTGATACAAGTGAACAGAGAGTTTCAAGCAGCTCTTTGGCGGAAAGATAATCCTCGCACTGCTCCTCTTTATTTACGCCGAAGGAGTGGCCGATTCCGCGGCACTCCTCAAAAGGTCTGTCAAGCTCAACGTCTTCAATGCGTCTGAGCTGACCCTGGTATACGTCAATAATGCCGTACTCGGTTGTGAAGTTGCCGCCGAGCTTACCTCTTGTTTCCTTACCCCATCGGTCATTTGGTACGATAAAATCCTTTACGGATGACTCATTGTAAAGCCACTGCAGAAATTCGGTTGAGTGCCAGACAGATGATGGATGCTCCCATTCTCCGTCCGTAAACAACGTATTGGGCTGATACTTTTCAACAAGCTCCTTGAGCATGGGATGAAGATGCTCGAGGGCGTATTTTTCAGGATCCTCAAGGTAGTAGGGATGCCACCACTCATAGACGGAATGGTATACACCGAAACGCACACCCGTGCCCTCCATTGCATTTTTAAGCTCCATAAGGAAGTCGCGCTTGGGTGCGCATTCAACCGAGTTGAGACCGGGTGCGTACTCCGTTTCGTAAAGGCAGTAGCCGTCGTGATGCTTTGAAACAAAGTTTATGTATTTTGCACCTGCACGCTTAAAGAGGTCAGCCCATTTTTCCGCATCAAAACGCTCACCCTTGAAATCGTCCAAAAAGTCGTAATAAGGCCTTGAGCCGTAGTGCTCCTTGTGATATGCCTTGTATTTTTCCTGTGCCTCAGTTTCGCAGTTTTCAAGATTGCAGGAATAGCCGTACCACTCAGCATAGTCTTTTTTGGGCGCATATGCAGGCACGGAATATAGTCCCCAATGGATGAAAATGCCGAACTTCGCATCGGCAAACCACTCAGGGACGGGACGCGAATTGAGATATTCCCAGTTATTTTCGTACATAGTTTTCACTCCGATAGAATTATTTTTACTATTACAAAAGCCTCCCTCTGAAATGAAGGAGGCTTGAGTTTTGCGACTTAGCAATAATCACGGATTAAGGAAGCCCATAAGGAAGCCGAGAAGGTCGCTTGTGCTGATGTTGTTGATGAAGTTCTCATAGAAATCACCAATCGGGCCAAGCATCTCGAACCACTCATTCATAAGCTCAGGGAGGCTGTGAACACCCTCAAAATCGCCCTGGAAGCCGAATACACCGAGGATAGCGGAAACAAAACCGAAGAAATCTTCCCACTTGTAATTGGTGATTGCGTCAATCCAATCGTTGAGAGCATCAGCTATATTCTCGCCGGGTGTTGCTGCAAAGGACATAATGCTTGTGCCTGCAAGAAGCATAACAACAGTCATAACTGCAGCGATTACTTTTGTGAATGACTTTTTCATTGCTTTAACTCCTTTAACAAAGTATTTTTGTAGTCATTTGACTAAGTCTTGATAATTATAACATTCTATTCACATATTGTCAACATTTAAGGAAGCAATTTACTTACGGTTTATGTTTATCCGCCGCGTATTTTCCTCACAGATATTTTTAATAAGAATAAGCTTTGCAAGCCTTCTGCTGCCCCTGTCAGCTATACTCAGAAAAATATCGAATCTGAAGATTACAAGTGAGCATGGCTCAAGCTTTTTCAGCACCCCGCGAAAAGCCCTCACATCACCCACGCATACAGAGCGACTCAAACTGACACAGTTGAGCAAGGCACCGCAGAAGAATGCAGCACAGCCAAAAGCCAACATATTGCCAAGCAGCATCACCGCCAACACGTTACGGCTGACACCGTCAGCCACAGCAAGATACGTTACCGCCGCAAATGCTGCAGGAAAAGCAAAAAAGCTGACTATTCTGACTAACGAATACACCGCGCTGACCAATGAAAAAATAACAGACTCGGCAAGATCGCGCAATCTAAATGAAACGATTATATCCTCTATACCCTGGTATTTATCATAGAGAATTGATGCATACCATTTGTCCTTAACAGTACGTGCGCAGCAAAGCAAAACCGCACCGCAAGCAACGGCAAAAACTCCTGAAAACAGCAGAATTCTGCCTGTAGTGCCGTTTATCATTGAGTTGAAATTCAATACTAACAAAAAGCGAAGGCCCCACACGCCAACACGCAGTCCCACAGAAAAAAGCGACAGCAGATTTCCGCAGCGCACCCTGCCTATCAGCATCGTCCTCGCCTTAACGCGCATCACTTCACTTGTCAAGCTCATCACCCGACAGTATTATTGGCCTGAATCTGCCGCGATAAACCGCCTCGTCTTCTTTACATATTTGTTTCATTATGATAAAATAAATTTTGGTGATAAACTTTGAACAGAACGCTTACCTATACCGTACCTCAGGAGTATGACGGCGAAAAAGTAAATATGTTTCTGCGAAGCGGCATAGGTCTTTCCTACCGTATGGTACGCTCGCTCAAGCAGATAAAGGGTTCAATGCTGCTTGACGGTGAGCCGATACGCACAATCGACCCGCTACGTGCAGGTGCTGTGCTGACACTCAAACTGCCGCAGGACAAGAGCACCGCCGAGCCGCAGGAGGCTGAATTTGAGGTGCTGTATGAGGATGATGACATTCTCGTAATCAACAAGCCTGCAGGCCTTGCGATGCACCCGACACACAATCACCAGGGAGATACGCTCGCAAACGCGGTTGCATATTACCTGACCTCAAAGGGCAGAGATGCCGTATTCCGCGTTGCAGGCAGGCTTGATAAAGGCACGTCGGGCATAGTTGTATGTGCACTTCACAAAATGGCAGCTGCAAAGCTCAACACAAGCTACAACAAAACCTATATCGCTGTTGTTGAGGGAATATACGAGGGCAGCGGCACTATCAATGCACCTATCATAAGACCCGACCTGATGAAAACGCTGCGTGCTGTCGGTGAAGGTGGCGAAGAAGCAATCACGCATTGGACAGCACTCGGACATCGTGACGGCCTGACAACGCTTGAAATCACACTTGAGACGGGGCGCACACACCAAATAAGAGTACATTTCACCTCACAGGGCACGCCGCTCGCAGGCGACGATATGTACGGCGGTCACACAGATAAAATCCGTCGGCACGCCCTTCATTGCGCAAAGCTCGCACTCACCCACCCCGTAACGGGCGAAGAAATGATTTTCACCGCACCTCTGCCCGACGATATGGAGAAAATACGCAACTGAAAACGGAGTGAATTTTTAAGATGAAGCCTATTGAAATCACCGTAAATTTCAACAATATATGCTGCAATATACCTGCAATGGGCTCTATATTTGCAGGACTCCAAGCACTTGAGGACGACGGTACCGTCAGAATTAATAAGTGCAACATGAGCTCTAATTTTGCTCCGAAGGATGTATATCCTCATAGATATATATTGGAGCTTATCGCAAAAGGTAAAATTCTTGCCTACGATATATCCGACGGATATCAGGATTTTGACTTTCCGCAAACATTTGACCGACAGCTTGAGCGTGTTGACTTCTATTTCAAATCAAGCTACGACCCTGCATTTGCCGAAAAGCTGCAAAACAAGGCAAAATTCCGTAATCTCGCTATGTCTTACGGCTGCTCATACCCGGGAAGCTACTTTGAAAAAGCTCAGATGCAAAACGCATTGAGCCAAAAGAACTATAAAGGTGCAGCGTATCTGCTCTTAAAGAAATCAAAGCTGCAGGCAATAAACGACTTCAGACAGCTTGAAAGTAATAACTGTTACGACAGCTATAATCTGCTTTTCTGGACAAGGCTTTGGGAATACGAGCATCTGACAGTGCAGCGCATAATGACGGCATACCCAATGCTCACCCCCGAACAAGCAAAGGAGAAATGCGACCGACAAACCGAAATGCTGCGGCAAACAAACGCAGAAAGAATACAAACCGTACGTCTGCTGCGTGAAACCTTCGGCGACAGATTTACAGGCGGATTGAGCGATAACGCAATAAGCCGTAAGGAAGCACCTGACCTTATAACAACAGACCCCCGCGTATCAACACGCGAGGGCTACCTTGATTCTTTAAAACAAAACTACGTACACATTCTTTCAAAAGGCGTGCACGGTTGCATAGGAGCACGCTATGGCGAAACCTTTGCAAACGCAAGAGCTCTGATAACAGACCCTTTGGTTTATGAGCCCGTTGGGAACCTGCAGGAAGGCCGCCACTTTCTCACCTACCGCTCACCCGAAGAAATTGCAGCCTGCGCATCGGCTTTGCTTGAAAACGTTGATAAAATACATGAAATGGAAGAAAACAACCGCCGATACTACAACGAATATGTAAGGCCCGATGTAAGAATGCTCCATACGTTAAAGATTGCGTTTCCCGAATATTTCTGACGAAAAAAGCACGAAGGATCAACCAAATCCTTCGTGCTTTTAATTTTAGAACTTTATGAGTTCGTTCTTTTCTGACGATTCAAAAATCGCTTCGATAAGCTTAATAAGTTTACGCTGCTGATCATGAGTGACGTTGGGTTCTCTACCGTTGGCAAGAGCATCGCAGATATCGAGATAGTAGGCGTCCCACTCGTCCTTACCCTCGGGTAACGGGAAAGATTTGATGCTGTTTTCGTCTCTTGGTGCCATTGTCTTTGTGAGTCCGACACCTGCCTCAATCGGAACCGCATCGAGGTTTTCCCAATCTTCAACCATAACGATTTCGCCGTTACCCTTCCAGTCCCTGATAATGGCTGTACCGTTTTCACCGCAAACGTACCACAACGGCATTTCAATGAAGTTATTTGTCATAACCTCAATCTGCCAGCTTGTGCCGCCCTCAAATTTGATGATAGCCTTGAAGCCGTCATCACATTCTTCGTTCGTGATGTTCGTACACTCCGCATAGACAGAGAGCATCTTGCGGTCACCCATAAGGGTAAGCATCTGATCAAGCAGATGAACTCCCCAATCGAGCACCATACCGCCGCCGTGAACTTTTTCTCCGCGCCATCCGCCGGGGATACCGCGCGAACCGTGAACACGGTGCTCAAAGCAATGAATCTTGCCTAGCGTATTATCTTCGTACAGTTTTTTTACGCGTCTGTAATCACCGTCCCAGCGTCTGTTTTGATGAACGGTAAACATCTTGCCTGTTTCATTTGCAACGGCAATCATTTCCTCGAGGTCTTCGCTCGACATTGTAACAGGCTTTTCACAAATAACGTTTTTACCGGCACGCAGAGCGTCAATAACGATTTCTTTGTGAACATCATTCGGAGTGGCAACTGTTACGAGATCAATTCTCTCATCGGCGAGAAGCTCGGCACGGCTTGAGTAGCTGTGTGCCCCCTCCTCTTCGCCTTTTTTCTGAACCTCGGGGTCGATATCGTAGAATCCGATAAACTCGAGGACATCAATACTCTGGCAACGTCTGCCGTGAAAATGGCCCATGCCGCCGTAACCTATAACGGCATGGCCGATCTTTTTACTCATAATAAATACCTTCTTATGTTAAACCAAAATACAATAGTTAAAGCTGAATATCAGACCCACCACATTGTGCAGGGCTCTTCTTTGATTACGGCACGCTTGAGCATATCGATAGCCTTTGTGAAGCCCTCGTTCTGGCTCATAAGCGAATCCTCGTGCTCGATGCTGATTGCATAGTCGTAGCCAATCATACGAAGATTTGAAATAATATCCTTCCAATAGGTTTCATCGTTACCGTAGCCGACAGAGCGGAATACCCATGAACGGTTGATTTCATCTGAATAAGGCTTAACGTCGAGAACACCGTTGACAGCGGTATTGTACTTATCAACCTTTGTATCCTTTGCGTGGAAATGGAAGATAGCGCCTTTAAGTGCACGGATTGCAGCAACAGGCTCAATACCCTGCCAGATAAGGTGGCTCGGGTCGAAGTTGGCACCGATTTCCGGACCGACAGCCTCACGAAGCTTGAGAAGGCTTTCGGGATTATAAACGCAGAAGCCGGGATGCATTTCAAGAGCAATTTTATCGACACCGTGTGCCTTTGAGAAAGCAACGAGGTCTTTCCAGTAAGGGATAAGAACTTCATTCCACTGCCATTCGAGAATTTCGCCGAACTCATTGGGCCACGGACAGGTTACCCAGTTGGGATACTTGGAATTCTCACAGTCACCGGGGCAGCCGGAAAACGTATTGATCTGATGAACGTCGAGTTTCTCTGCGAGGAGGATTGTCTTGCGGATTGCATCGTCAAACTCCTTGGCAACTGCCTTATCGGGATGAACGGGATTGCCGTGGCAGCTGAGTGCGCTGATTTCAACGTTGTACTTTTTGAGAAGAGCCTTGAACTCCTCAAGCTTTGCCTCGTCATTGAGAAGCATATCGGGGTTGGCGTGAGCATCACCGGGATATCCGCCGCAACCGATTTCAACCATCTCAATGCCCTTGGATACGAAATATTCGAGAGCTTCTTCAAGCGGAAGATTGCCAAGAAGATTAGTAATTACACCGATTTTCATTTACATTTCCTCCTTATCAGCCAACAAGTGTCTTGAGATAAGCTATGCTGCGTTTGATATCGTCAAGTCCGTTCGGTACGGGATCGTCATTCTCAACAACGACCCACTCAATGCCTGCATCCTTGACAGCTCTTACAACAGCCGCAACGTCACAGTCGCCCTCGCCGAGAGCCTTGGGATGGTGATCAAGACCGTCCTTTGCGTGGATAAGGCATATCTTATCCTTGTTTTCGGTAATGAAGCTGTAGTTATCAATACCTGCGCAGTGGCTCCAGTATGTATCAAGCTCAAGGTTTGTGTATTCTGCAAAGATTTCCATTGCAATCTTGCCGTTTTCAAGGGGAGTAAATTCCTCTGTGTGGTTGTGGTAATACGTGGGCACACCGAGCTTTTCGGCGCCGTATGCAAGAGCCTTTGCGGCATATTCACATTCCTCAACCGTACCGTGAGCCGCACCGCCTACACCGCAATAAAGGCAGCCGAGAACCTTATTGTACTCAACTGTTTTTTCGATGTTTTCGGGCAGAAAATCGTCAATACCCATATGTGTGCCGACAGGAACAAGACCGAGCTCATCAAGCTTTGCTTTAAGGTCTGCCGCAGCAACGCCGTGGTAGCCTGCAAACTCAACGCCTTCATAGCCCATAGCCTTTATTTCTTCAAGACAGCGGAATAAATCCTCGCCGTTTTTAATGCAATCACGTACGCTGTAAAGCTGAACTGCTATTTTCATTTCAAGTCACCTATCCTTTATAGAATCAGTCGTTATTGAGATATACGGGAGCGCCTGTTTTTGCCGACTCGTATATTGCTTCAAGTATCTGAGTTACAACAAGTGCCTGTTCGGGCTTTGTCATAACCTCTGTGTCGTTGAGAACTGCGTTATACCACAAACGGCACTCAACATCCTTCGGGTCAGGATGTCTGTCACCCTCGTAGAAAGCAACGCCGCCGGCATCAAAGTTGGGGGTTTCAATAACCTGTCTGCCGTATTTTACGTAGTTAAACTGAAGAGACTCATCGGGGCCGTTGAAATCGGCACCTGCCTTGTCACCGCAGAGCATACATACAGCCTCTCTCGGGTCTGCAACATTGAGCGCCCAAGCAGATTCAAGTGTAATTGTTGCACCGTTTTCCATAACGATAAAGCCAAATGCAGAATCCTCAACGGTAAACTTCTCAGGATCCCAATCACCCCAGGAGTTTGCAGCACGCTTCTGCTGACCGAGCTTTTTGAAAGTCGTACCGACAACCATCTTGGGCTTGTAGTTGTTCATCATGTAGAGAGTCAGGTCAAGTGCGTGAGTACCGATATCGATAAGCGGACCGCCGCCCTGCTCATACTCATTGAGGAAAACGCCCCAGGTCGGAACTGCACGGCGACGCAGAGCAATAGCCTTTGCATAGTAAATATCACCAAGGTCACCGTTATCGCAAGCCTCTTTGAGATAGATGGAATCATCCCTCCAACGCTGCTGATAACCGATTGTGAGCTTCTTTCCTGTGCGCTTTGCAGCCTCACACATTGCCTTGGCTTCAGCATATGTCTTTGCCATAGGCTTCTCGCACATTACGTGCTTGCCTGCTTCAAGTGAATCAATTGTAATAAAGCTGTGTGAGCGGTTGGGTGTGCATACGTGGACAACGTCAATGCTCTCATCCTTCAGAAGCTCTTTGTAATCCTCGTAAACCTTTGCGCCTTCAACGCCGTATTTTTCGGCAGCTCTCTCTGCTTTTTCGACAACGATATCACAGAAAGCAACCATTTCTGCTTCCTTGATTTTTGCAATTGCAGGCATATGCTTGCCGTTTGCAATACCGCCGCAACCGATAATACCGACTCTGAGTTTTTCAGCCATTTTCCTGTCTCCTTTTCGTTTGTGAATATGCCCTCAAAAGGACACTAATTTTCAATTCTAATTATATATCAACACCCGACAAAATCAACAGTTAAATCTGTTAAATAATAGCAAAAATTATTATATAAAATATACAAAAACTTTATTTTTCTTAACAAAGTATTGAAACGTTTTCCGAAATGGAATATAATTTTTTCAATCTGTATTTAGGGAGATTATACTATGCAAAACACAAAACCTGTCAGAGGCTCAACCCCTCAGCCCGACCATATTATGATAAGCATTTACGGTGATGCCAAGACCTCAATGGCTGTCACCTGGCGCACAAGCACAGACGTTAAAAGCGGCTACGTAGAATACCGTGAGGACGGCAGCGACGTAACTCTTCGCACCGAGGCTGAAACAGAGGTATTCAAGAGCGACATTGACATAAGCAATATATTCTGGGCACACCTTGAGGGTCTCAAACCCGGCACAAAATACTACTACACCTGCGGCGACGAAGGCCACCGCAGCAACGAATTCTTCTTCACGACTCAGCCCGAAGGTCTGACAAAATTCAAATTCCTCTGTGTATCTGACCAGCAGAAGGGTGACCCGTTTGACGAGCCTGATTACTCACATTTCAATCAGCTTCTCAAGCGTTACCTCAAGGAGCATCCCGACACGGCGTTCATCCTCACCGCAGGTGACAACACCGACTGCGGACAGCACGAGCAGCAGTGGAACGGCGCATTTATAGGCCTTGAGGGCATTGCGGAATACGTGCCGATTATGTTCACAGAGGGCAACCACGACACAAGAGGCTTTGCTGACTACCGTAACGGTATCGGAAGATACTACTCCGAGCCTGCAGAATTTTTCTGCACACAGCTCAAGGGCAGCTACCCCTATAACGGCCCCGAGGGCTGGAAAACCGAAAACTATGCGTTTGACTACGGCAACGTTCACTTCACCGTACTCGGTGTAAACGGGCCCGAGGACGTTAACGAATGGCTCAAGGCTGACCTTGAAAGCTGCGATGCAGACTGGAAAATCGGTACCTACCACTTCCCTGTTTGCTACACAGGAAGCGACTGCCAAAACTATGACTGCTACCCTGTTATGACAGAGAGTATGGAAATGCTCGACCTGCTCTTCTCCGGCCACGAGCACAGCTTCGGCCGTAGCTTTCCCCGAAAGAACGAGGAGCTCTTTGAGCAGCCGTCGAAGGGTATGATAAACTACGTACTCGGCAACTCCAACCGTAATCCTCCCGGCACACGCTCACTCAGCAAGGTATGGCACTCTGCATTCTATACAATGGAGGATCAGACCTCAATGGTTGCTGTTGCAGAGGTTGACGGCAAGAAGCTTACAATCACCGCAACACTTGAGGACGGCAGAATTGCCGACCACTGTGTTATCGACAAAGAGCGTGACGTTATCGAGCCGTACGCACTTGCACCCTACTTCAACCGCACAAGGATGATGTACAAGGGTGCTGACCTCGGACTTTGCCAATATCAGACAACCTGCGAAAACGTTGACGGCGTATGGTACGGCTGTCTGAGCGTTCTGTTCAGCTACTTTGGCGGACGAGTTGAGAAAACAGAAAACCAGGTTTATCTTGAAGGCTACGGCCATTGGGCAAAATTCACGCAGGACAGCAAAACAGTTGAAACAGACCGTGGCACGGTAGAGCTTGAAAACGCCGTTTACCGCAATGCAGAAAAGAAGAATCAGCTTTATATACCGATGGATGCTGTCGGGCTTTTTGATATGCGTTGGGCATATGCAAAGCGCAACAACTTCATCCTCGTTGAGCACGAAAGCGAAGACAAGCCCATCACGGTTCAGCCATAAATAAGCTAAATATACAAAATCAATTATAAATACTGAACATAGCAAAAGAGCCATCCGGCAAATACCGGATGGCTCTTTCATTTAATAGGTCGTGTGGGATTAGCCCTCCTGAGCTGCACCTACGGGGCAGGAACCTGCGCAAGCGCCGCAATCGATGCAAGTATCAGCATCGATAACATACTTGCCGTCGCCCTCAGAGATAGCGCCTACGGGGCAATCTGCTGCACATGCACCGCAAGCGATGCAATCGTCAGTGATTACGTATGCCATTGTGATTATCCTCCTCTTCAGATTTATGAATCAATTGTATCACACAATTGAAAAAATGCAAGCATTATTTGCTGAATTATTCAGCGGGAGCGTAGAGATCCTTGAGTCTGAGAAGGTGATCGTATCTGTCAACGGATGCCTTTTCAGCCTGTGCGAAGAGCTCTTCAGCACGCTCGGGGAAGGAACGTGTGAGTGATGAGTAACGAGCTTCGCCAAGGATGAAGTCGCGATAGCTGCCTGTTGCGGGCTTGGAATCGATTGTGAAGGGATTCTTGCCCTCTGCCTTGAGTGCGGGGTTGTAGCGGAACATATTCCAGTAGCCGCAGTCAACAGCCTTCTTCATTTCGTTCTGGCAGTTAACCATACCGCCCTTGATGCTGTGCATCTCACAGGGAGCGTATGCGATGATGATTGACGGACCCGGATATGCTTCAGCCTCTGTGATAGCCTTGATTGTCTGGTTCATGTCAGCACCCATAGCAATCTGAGCAACGTAAACGTAGCCGTAGCTCATAGCGATCTCGGAAAGGCTCTTCTTAGCGATTGCCTTACCTGCTGCTGCGAACTGAGCAACCTGGCCGATCTGTGAAGCCTTGGAAGCCTGACCGCCTGTGTTGGAGTAAACCTCAGTATCGAATACCATGATGTTTACATCCTGGCCGGAAGCGAGAACGTGGTCAACACCGCCGAAGCCGATGTCGTATGCCCAACCGTCACCGCCGAAGATCCATACGGACTTCTTAGCAAGGTAATCCTTGTTGTCAACGATATCCTTGCAAAGCTCGCAATCGCACTTGGAAGCTGCTGCAACAAGAGCATCAGCTGCTGCGCCGTTCTTTGCACCGTCGTTTACTGTGTCGAGGTATGCTGCACAAGCTGCCTTGATCTCGTCGCTTGCCTTGTCAGACTCAACAAGTGCCTTAGCATCGTCAATAAGTCTGGAACGGATAGCATTCTGACCGAGAAGCATACCGAAGCCGTGCTCTGCGTTATCCTCGAAGAGGGAGTTTGCCCATGCAGGACCCTGACCCTTAGCATTTGTTGTGTAGGGTGATGTTGCTGCGGGGCCGCCCCAGATTGATGAACAACCTGTTGCGTTGGAGATATACATTCTGTCGCCGAAGAGCTGAGTGATAAGGCGTGCATAAGATGTTTCTGCACAACCTGCGCAGGAGCCTGAGAACTCAAGAAGAGGCTTCTTGAACTGGCTGCCGATAACTGTATTGTCACACATATCAGCCTTCTCTGTTACGTTAGCGACCATATAGTCGAATACGGGCTGCTGGTTGTCCTGAGTCTCTCTGGGAACCATTGTGAGGGAGTTTGTCGGGCAAACGCCGATACACACGCCACAACCCATACAATCGAGCGGGGAAACGGAAAGAGTATACTTGTAAGCATCCTTGCCCTTACCCTTCTTGTCAACGATGATGGCCTGCTCAGGAGCACCTGCAGCCTCATCAGCTGTGAGAGCGAAGGGACGGATTGTTGCGTGGGGACATACGTATGAGCAGCGGTTACACTGAGCACACTTCTCAGCATCCCATGCGGGAACCATAACTGCAACGCCGCGCTTCTCGTATGCGGAAGCACCGTGCTCGAAAGTACCGTCAGCGTGGTCTGTAAATGCTGATACGGGGAGAGAATCACCGTTCATAAGACCAACGGGCTTCATGATATTGTCAACCATCTTAACGAGCTTTGCTGCACCCTTTGATGCCTCGGGAGCTGCATCGTCAGCTGCGTCAGCCCAGTCAGCAGGAACGTCGATCTTAACGAATGCGCCGAAGCCTGCGTCGATAGCCTTGTGGTTCATATCAACAATATCCTGGCCCTTCTTGAGGAAAGATCTTGTTGCCGCATCCTTCATATAGCCGATAGCTTCGTCCTTGGGAAGAACGTTTGCAAGTGCAAAGAAAGCAGCCTGAAGGATTGTATTTGTTCTCTTGCCAAGACCGATTTCTGCAGCAAGATCGATAGCGTTAACTGTGTAGAGCTGAACATTGTTCTTTGCAATGTAGCGCTTTGCCTCTGCGGGCATCTTTGCACCGAGCTCGTCAGCAGACCACTGGCAGTTTACAAGGAATACACCGCCGGGCTTAACGTCGTTAACCATCTTGTAGCCCTTCTCAACATAAGAGGGGTTGTGGCAGGCAACGAAGTCAGCCTTGTTGATGTAGTAGGGGCTCTTGATGGGCTTGTCACCGAAACGAAGGTGAGAAACCGTGATACCGCCTGTCTTCTTGGAGTCATACTGGAAGTATGCCTGAACGTACTTGTCTGTGTGGTCACCGATGATCTTGATGGAGTTCTTGTTAGCACCAACGGTACCGTCACCGCCGAGACCCCAGAACTTACATTCGATTGTACCTTCAGCTGCTGTGTTGGGAGCTTCTGTTTCTTCAAGAGAAAGACCTGTAACGTCATCGACGATACCGATTGTGAAGCCGTTCTTGGGCTCTGCCTTAGCGAGCTCATTGAA
>JAZUSN010000018.1:0-25292 GCA_045606785.1 Acutalibacteraceae bacterium
AGCAAGATACGTAGTTAAGACCGATCTTGTGGCAGAATTCTACAGAAACAGGGTCGCCGCCGTGTTCGCCGCAGATACCATAGTGAAGGTCTTTGCCACTTGCTTTACCCTTTGCAACTGCCATTTCCATAAGAGCGCCAACACCGTTCTGATCGAGTTTTGCGAAGGGATCGTTCTCGAAGATCTTGCTGTCATAGTAAGCTGTAAGCAACTTACCAGCGTCATCACGGCTGAAACCGTATGTCATCTGAGTAAGGTCGTTTGTACCGAAGCAGAAGAAGTCAGCTTCTTTAGCAACTTCGTCAGCTGTGATACAAGCTCTGGGGATTTCGATCATTGTACCAACTTCGTATTTGAGGTCTGAGCCTGCAGCTTCGATTTCAGCATCAGCAGTTTCAACAACAACCTTCTTAACGCATTTAAGTTCTTTAACGTCGCCGATAAGGGGAATCATAATTTCGGGAACTACGTTCCAATCAGCGTGTGCTTTCTGAACGTTGATAGCTGCACGGATAACAGCCTTTGTCTGCATTGCAGCGATTTCGGGGTAAGTAACTGCAAGACGGCAGCCACGGTGACCCATCATGGGGTTGAACTCGTGGAGGCCTGCGATGAGAGCCTTGATATCCTCAACAGACTTGCCCTGTGATGCTGCAAGAGCTGCAATGTCTGCATCCTCTGTGGGAACGAACTCGTGGAGAGGCGGATCAAGGAAACGGATTGTTACGGGGTTACCCTCGAGTGCCTCGTAGAGAGCCTCGAAATCGCCCTGCTGGTAGGGAAGGATCTTCTCAAGAGCTGCCTCACGCTCTGCAACTGTATCTGCACAGATCATCTCGCGGAATGCTGCGATTCTGTCTGCCTCGAAGAACATATGCTCTGTACGGCAGAGACCGATGCCTTCTGCGCCAAGCTCACGTGCCTTCTTTGCATCTGCGGGTGTATCAGCGTTTGTACGAACCTTAAGAGTTCTGTACTTGTCAGCCCATGCCATGATGCGGCCGAACTCGCCTGCGATCTCAGCATCAACTGTGGGGATGATGCCGTCGTAGATGTTACCTGTTGAACCGTCGATGGAGATGAAGTCGCCCTCATTGTAGGTCTTGCCTGCAAGTGTGAACTTCTTGTTCTCCTCATCCATTGCGATGTCGCCGCAACCGGAAACACAGCAAGTACCCATACCACGAGCAACAACAGCTGCGTGAGATGTCATACCGCCGCGGACTGTAAGGATACCCTGAGCAGCCTTCATACCGGTAATATCTTCGGGAGATGTCTCAAGACGAACAAGGACAACCTTCTCGCCTCTCTCGTTCCACTCAACAGCGTCTTCAGCTGTGAATACAACCTTACCGCAAGCAGCACCGGGGGAAGCGCCGAGGCCCTTACCTGCGGGTGTGGATGCCTTGAGAACCTTAGCATCAAACTGCGGATGGAGAAGTGTATCGAGGTTTCTGGGGTCGATCATTGCAACAGCCTTCTTCTCATCGATCATGCCCTCGTCAACAAGGTCACAAGCGATCTTGAGAGCAGCCTTTGCAGTTCTCTTACCGTTTCTTGTCTGAAGCATATAGAGCTTGCCGTCTTCAACAGTGAACTCCATATCCTGCATATCTCTGTAGTGGTCCTCGAGGATTGCGCAAACTTCGTTGAACTGCTTGAATGCATCGGGGAACTTCTCTGCCATCTCTGCGATGGGCATGGGAGTACGAACACCGGCAACAACGTCCTCACCCTGTGCGTTCGTGAGGAACTCACCCATAAGACCCTTTTCGCCTGTAGCGGGATCACGAGTGAAAGCAACACCTGTACCGCAGTTGTCGCCCATGTTACCGAAAGCCATCATCTGTACGTTAACAGCTGTACCCCATGAGTAGGGAATATCGTTGTCACGGCGGTAAACGTTTGCACGGGGATTATCCCATGAACGGAAAACAGCCTCAACAGCGCCCATAAGCTGCTCTTTGGGATCGGAGGGGAAATCCTTACCGATCTTGTTCTTGTACTCTGCCTTGAACTGGCCTGCGAGTGTCTTGAGGTCGTCAGCTGTAAGCTCAACGTCCTGTGTTACACCCTTCTCAGCCTTCATCTCGTCGATGAGCTCTTCGAAGTATTTCTTACCGACTTCCATAACAACGTCGGAATACATCTGGATAAATCTTCTGTAGCAGTCCCAAGCCCAACGGGGGTTGCCGGACTTCTCGGAAATTGCCTCAACAACCTCTTCGTTAAGACCGAGGTTGAGGATTGTGTCCATCATACCGGGCATTGATGCACGAGCACCTGAACGAACGGAAACGAGGAGCGGATTCTCCTTATCGCCGAACTTCTTGCCTGTAACGCCTTCCATCTTTACGATGTACTCCATGATCTGAGCCTGGATTTCATCGTTGATCTTCTTGCCGTCCTCATAGTACTTTGTGCAAGCTTCAGTTGAGATTGTGAAGCCCTGAGGAACAGGAAGACCGATCTTTGTCATTTCTGCAAGGTTTGCACCTTTACCGCCGAGGGTGTTACGCATTGAAGCGTCGCCTTCGGAGAAAAGGTATACATACTTGTAAGCCATTCTATTTTACCTCCATATAAAAATAATCGTAAGTTTACGGCTGCAACGCAATTGCACGCTACACGCCATTTGGTATTATAACATACGCTGCAATCTAAAGTAAATACCCTTTTGCTATAAATTACCTGCACTGCTCACGATTTATTTTGGTTATATTCATTAAATTATCACCCTGTCCGCTCACTGACACTCAGGCAATCAATCGCTTTGGCTCAGGCGGCTTTTCAGCGACTCAATAACCTCAACGATTTTAAACCTCGGCTCGTACTTCGGAGAAGCGGAAATCACCCGCATTTCACCGCTGTCAAAAAACGCATCCGCATCGGCGAAGGCAGAGGGCAGACAAAGCGGCGGGAACATCACGCACCACCAGTTGCGCCCCTGCGCAGGGCCAATATTCACCCGCACCGCTGTATACACACCTGCAGGCATTGTAAACTGCTCATAGCACCGCGTTGCAAAGTATTCTTCGCCTACGCTCACCTCAACCACATAGTCGCAGCCGTTGGCTTTCAGCACGTCCTGAGCAGCTTCTTCAAGCTCATCCGTCCGCGGTGTAATTATACGCTGTGCTTCATCCGCGGTAACGCTGCCGTCAAACAGCTCTCCTCCCCTTTCAAGCACAGCATCACGCACCATAAGTTTCAAGCGCTGGTCAAACTGCGAATCAGACGCCGCAACGACGTGAAGCCTGAGCACGTCACGGCGCACATCGGCACAGTCTGCCGCAAAGCCTGCAACGCTGAAAACCGCCGCCATAGCAACCGTGGCAGCTACAGCCGACATCATTATTCTTCTCATAGCCAAAACTCCTTCAAAGCAAAAATAAAAAAGGCACCGACAAACAAGGCTGTCGGTGCCTTTGAGTTTTGGCATAATTTTCCGTATTTATTCAGCAGATCACGCAAGGCCGAGCTTACGTGCCATTTCAGCTGTCTTGAGTTCAAGCAGCTTTGAAACGCCCTTTTCCTGCATTGTGACACCGTAGAGAATATCAGCTTCTTCCATAGTACCTCTGCGGTGGGTAATGAGGATAAACTGGGTATTCTTTGTCATACGGCGTGCGTATTGAGCATAGCGCACAACGTTGACATCGTCAAGTGCGGCCTCAACCTCATCAAAGAAGCAGAACGGAGCAGGTGAAACCTTGAGGATAGCGAAAAGGAGAGCAATCGCCGAAAGGCCTTTTTCACCGCCCGAAAGCAAGTCAATATTCTGAACATTCTTGCCCGGGGGCTGAACCTTGATTTCGATCGGACACTCAAGCACGTTGTGCTCATCCTCAAGCAGAAGCTCTGCCTTACCGCCGTCAAACAGCTCGGAGAAGGTCTCGCCGAAGTGGCGATTGATTCTTGCAAACTGCTCGCGGAACTGTGCGGCCATTTTCGCCGTAAGCTCTGCAATAAGCTTTTCAAGCTCTGATTTTGATTTTTCAATATCGGCAATCTGAGCGCTCATAAATTCATAACGCTTCGATACCTCTTTGTATTCATCAATTGCGGCAACGTTGACGTTACCGAGAGCCTTGATTTTGTTCTTGATTTCCTGCAGCTTGCGACGAGCCTCGGAAATGTCACCAAGGTCGATGTCGAGCTCGATTGCTTCACTGCGTGTGAGCTGATACTCATCATAAAGCTTTGCTATCGTATCGTTGAGCTCCTTATCCATAACAGCCTTACGTTCTTCAAGCCTTACAACCTCAGCCGAGAGCTTCTCACGGTCAGCCGTTTTTGTTCTCTCCTCCTGGTGAAGAAGTGAAGCCTTTGCATCGAGCTCATTCTTGCGCTCGATAAAGCCTGCTATATCTGCCTTTGTGTCCTTGCCCTTGGTTCTCAGCTGTGCCGCCTGCTCCTCAAGCCTTGCGATATTGACTCTGATATCACAGCTCTTCTGTGCTATCTCGCCGATTTCACGGTTGAGGTCTTCAACCTTGATGCCCTGGTTTGCAATGCGGTGGCGCAGAATTGCAACGGCCTCAAGCTTTGCCTGAACATCCTTCTGGATTGAGAGGATATCCATCTTCGCCTTGTTCTCAGTCTTCTGAAGCTCGGTTTCATCCTCACCGAGACGTGCTCTGCCGCTGTTTGCCTGCTCAATTTCAAGGCGGAGTGAAGCCGTGTGCTCTTCAAGCTCCTTAGCTTTCTCCTTTGCCTCCTCAACAGCTTTGCCGAGTGCAGCAAGGCGCTCGCCTGCGTTGGTTTTCTCGTCGGCAAGCTCATCAATTGAGCGGAGTGTATCTTCAATTTTATCAACTATAAGCTTAAGCTCGCCCTCACGGCGGATAACGTCCTCCTGTGCACGGGTAAGGTCTGCCTGTGTGGCAGCAAGCTCTGCTCTGCAGGCAGAAAGCTCTGCAAGCAGCTCCTTGTATGCGGCCTGCTTTTCATCAAGCTGTGCCGTGAGCTTTATAACCTCGGCGTTGAGGCGCTCAATCTCACTTGCACGGCTGAGAATGCCTGCATTCTGTGTACGTGAGCCGCCGGTCATAGAGCCGCCGGGATTTACGACCTGACCGTCAAGTGTAACGATCTTGAGCTTGTGCGAATACTTCTTGGCAATCATAATTGCACAGTCCATATCCTCAACAACAACGGTTCTGCCCAGAAGTGAACCGATAACCTCGTTATACTTCTTATCACAGCCGACAAGCTCGGAAGCAACCGCAATGTAACCGAAGCAATCGTCAAGCCCCTTTTCTTCAAGCGCTCTGCTTTTTATAGCTGTGAGCGGAAGGAAGGTAGCACGGCCGGATTTGTTATCCTTGAGGAAATTGATTGCACGCTTTGCATCATTTTCCGTCTGTGTAACGATATTCTGCAGTGCTGCGCCGAGTGCTGTTTCGATAGCAACGGAATACTGCTCCTCAACCGTAATCAGCTGTGAGAGCACACCCTCAATTCCTCTGAGGGTGCCGCGCTTGACCTCACGCATAACGGCCTTTACGCTGCCCGAATAGCCCTCCATATTCTTCTCAAGGTCATCGAGCATCTTTGCCCTTGAACGGATACGGTCAATTTCAAGACCGAGCTCGTCAATACCGCGGCGCTGCTCCTCAGCCTTCTGTGTACGTGAATCAACCTTTATCTCGTAGCCTCTGACAGCGTTTGACGTTGAAACAACGAGCTCCTTGGCTTCGCTCAGCTGTGCTTCGCTTTCGTTTCGCTTTTCTTCAAGCTCTGCCTTAGCTTCGTTACGGGAAGCTACGATATCGTCGATGGTTTCAAGTCTTGAGGTAATCTCCTCAATTGACGAATTGGCTGTTGAAATCTCAACGCGGCAATCGCCTATCTTGAGTGCATACTGCGATATCTCATCGGAAAGAGCGGCAATTTTTTCAACAAAAATTCTGCTCTGCTCCTTGATACCCTCAATTTGCTCTGCCGCCTGAGCAAGCTGTGCACGCTTTTGCTTTTCGGCGTTTTTGAGCAGCTCGACTGTCTTCATTGTTTCTGTTATTTCATCATCGAGAGTCTGCTTTGATTCTACTGCAAGCTCCATCTCACGTGTAATTCGTGCAATGGTCTCGTTATTATGTTCAATTGAGTTGAGCTCAACTGCAACCTGTGCATCAAGCTGTGCAGCCTGCTCCTCAATGCCCGATGCACCCTCACGAGCTTCGTCAATGCTGACGGTCAGCTGACGGCTCAGCTCCATAGCCTCTTCCATATTCTGCACAATGGTATCAAGCTCTGCTTCGACTGCCTCATACTGGGCAGTTGCCGTATTTAGCTTATCCTCGTGTGCTCTGAGCTGGTCACGCACCTTATCAATAGTGTGGAGCCACAGACCGATTTCAAGCACCTTACGCTCTTCGGCAAGAACAAGGAATTTCTGCGCCTTTTCGCTCTGCACCTTGAGGGGGCCTACTCTGCCCTCAAGCTCTGAAAGAATATCGCGAAGACGCACCATATGCTCCTCTGCCTGAGCAAGCTTACGGTTGGCATCGGTTCGGCGGTAGCGGTAATGCGAAATACCTGCCGCCTCCTCAAGCATATCACGGCGCTGGCTTGACTTGGAGGAAACCATATCGGCTACCCTGCCCTGGCTTACCATTGAATAGCCGTCACGGCCAAGGCCCGTATCCATAAACATCTCATTGACGTCCTTGAGACGGACTACCTCGCCGTTGATTATGTATTCACTCTCACCCGAGCGGTAGTAACGGCGGGTGACGCTTACCTCATCCCTGTCGCACTTGAGCGCACGGTCGGTATTATCAAGCCTGAGCGTTACCTCGGCAAAGCCCTGTGCCCTGCGCACACCCGTACCGCTGAAGATAACGTCCTCCATCTTTGAGCCACGCAGATTTTTGGTAGATTGCTCGCCGAGAACCCAACGGACAGCATCGGAGATATTACTCTTACCCGAGCCGTTAGGACCGACGACAGAGGTTATGCCCTGCCCAAATTCGAGCACGGTTTTGTCGGGGAAGGATTTAAAGCCCTGCATTTCAAGAGATTTTAAAAACATCTTTTCACTCCAGGATGACGGTAATAATCAGATCCGTGTTTTTTATCGGATGATTTCCGCCACTTCTTTGTTAAAATACTCGTAAATCCGAAAGGATTTACTGTGTTTTTGCCTTGAATTGCCAAAAATCCTCTCGATAAAAAATCTTCGACCTGAAATCCGAGAATTTTCAGATGATTTTTGGCTGTTGAGGGTGCCGACAGGCTGTCGCCTTTCAAATCCGAAACGCCGAAAAGCGCTGAAAAATCTCGCTTTCGGGCAGGTTCGGATTATTACTGTCACCCTACTGTCAATTCAAATCTTTTATACCGCTCATCACCGCGCACCTTACATATGTAACCGTGCTGTGCCAAGCGGTCAACGTTCTTTTTCTTCTGCCCCACCGCCTTGGATATTTCCTGCGGCGAAACCGTTATGTCATACCTGCCCTGAGGCTTACCCTCAAGTGCCGATCTGATTTTTCTATAGTATATTTCGCCCTCGCAAAGCTCACGCAATGCGGGGTGATATCCGCCTGCAAGATAGCCGTCGCACACATCCTGCTGAGCGTGAAGCCCGAGGCGGATCACGCTGATGCCGGCCTGCTCAAACATTTCAAGCAGCACCGAGCATATTTCAACGGTTTTATCAAGCGTGTGGACTTTATATTCGCCGCTCAGATAAAGCTCTGCCAGCAGCGTACCGGGAAGCACCACGGTCGGGTATATTCTGACCGTATCCGGCTTAAGCTCAATAAATCTTTGGGCAGTCATAAAGCTTTCATTCTCGTCACTTCCGTAAAGCCCCGTCATCATCTGAAGCCCGAGCTCAAAGCCATATGCCTTGATAAGCCTCGACGCCGCCTCAACCTGTGCCGCCGTATGGCCGCGCCTGTTGAGCGAGAGCACTTTGTCATCCATACTCTGCGCACCAAGCTCAATTGCACGCACGCCGTATTTTTTAAGAAGCGTCAGCACCTCATCATCAATAAAATCGGGCCTTGTTGAAATGCGTATGCCGCCGCTCAGAAAGCCGCTATTTATGTATGGCTGTGCAGCCTCGAGTAAAGACAGCATATAGTCTCTGTCAATTGCGGTAAAGCTGCCGCCGAAAAAAGCGAGCTGAACGCAAGCCCCTTCGCAGCCGCCCTGCATTGCCGTTTTGCAGGCTGATGCAACATCCTCGGGAGTCGGCTGCTCAGTCGCACCCGAAATTGTACGTTGGTTGCAGAAGCTGCATTGATTCGGGCAGCCGTTATGCGGAACGAAAACAGCTATGTTTGCGTGCTTCATATCTCAATGCCCATAAGCTTGAGCGCTTCGCCTGCCGCCGCCTGCTCTGCAAGCTTCTTGCTGTGACCCGTACCCTTGCTTATAACGTTACTGTTAAGGTGAATTTCAACCTCAAACGTCTTATCGTGCGCGGGGCCGCTCTCGCCTGAAAGGACGTATTCAAGTCTCTCCTCGGGATTACGCTGAATAATTTCCTGAAGTATTGTCTTGTAATCCTTAAAAGCGGAATCACCCGTATGCTTTTCGCTGTCCTTAACGAAACGGAGCACAAACTCCTTGGCGCACTCCATACCGCCGTCAAGATAGATTGCGGCAATAACTGCCTCAAACGCATCCGACACGATTGACGGACGCTCTCTGCCGCCCGTATTCAGTTCGCCCTTGCCCAGCAGAATAAACGAGCCCAGGTCGATCTGCTTTGCAAAGCCGAAAAGCGACTTTTCGCAAACCGTTGCCGCACGGAGTTTTGTAAGCTCACCCTCGGGCATACTGCCGCGGTGACGGAAGAAATACTCTGCCGTGATCATACCGAGCACGGAATCGCCCAGAAATTCGAGGCGCTCATTAAAATCACCGCCGCGCTCATTGGCATAAGACGAATGAGTAAGTGCAGTTGCAAGCAACTCTTTATTTTTAAAGCTGTAGTTTATTTTCTGCTCAAAAGCAGCAACATCTGGTTTCAAGACTTCACTCTCCGATATTCTCTGTAATCTG
Organism: Acutalibacteraceae bacterium; assembly: GCA_045606785.1. Taxonomy (GTDB): domain Bacteria; phylum Bacillota; class Clostridia; order Oscillospirales; family Acutalibacteraceae; genus UBA8612. The sequence goes on from JAZUSN010000018.1 coordinate 9,022, forward strand.
ACCGATTACGTTTTTGTTGACACAGCCTACAGCCTGACGGATTGCATTCTTGAATGCTCTCGCATCGGATGAGCCGTGAGCCTTGATAACAGGCTGTCTTATACCCAGAAGCACGGCACCGCCGTACTCCTTGTAATCCATACTCGATTTGAAATCATCCATACCTTTTTTGACACCGAGGTACGAAATCATTGATATGATGTTCTTTTTGAAAACGCCCTTGATACGCTTTGAAAGCGCACCTGCAACGCCCTCGTACATTTTAAGGATAACGTTGCCCGTAAAGCCGTCCGCAACGATAACGTCTGCCGCACCGTAAGCTATATCACGTACTTCCGCATTGCCGATAAAATTGAGATCGCTCTCCTTAAGCATCTGATAGGTATCGAGCTGAAGCTGTGTGCCCTTATTAGGCTCAACGCCGATATTTGCAATGCCGACCTGCGGATTTTCAACGCCGATAATATTCTTCATATAGATAGAACCCATTGTTGCAAACTGGCAGAGATGCTCGGGCTTGCATTCAACGTTTGCGCCGCAGTCCAAAAGCATAAACGGACTTTTCTGTGACGGCATAATGCTCGCAATTGCCGCACGCTTAACGCCCTTGATACGCTTGACGATAAAGGTAGCGCCCATAACTATTGCGCCCGTGCTGCCTGCCGAAACGAATGCATCGCCCTTACCTTCGACGAGTGCGTTCATACCGACAGCAAGCGACGTGTCGGAATGCTCCTTCATCACCGTTCTCGGGTCGTATTCCATTTCAAAAACTGTATCTGCCTGCAGAATTTCCATTCCGCTTATGTTAACGGAATTTTCTTCTGCGCACTTTTTTATTTTTGCTTCATCACCGACGAGCAATATCTCAACACCGAGCTCCTCAACAGCCCAACGGCTGCCCTTGAGAATTTCAAGCGGTGCATTATCGCCGCCGAAAGCATCAACGATAATTTTCATTTACCATTCACCCTTTTTTATTCGGTTTCAAGCTCTTTCAGCCCTCTGTCCGCAAGTGCCGCATATCGCTCACGCTTATCCTTTATTTTGGTTTCAAGCGCAGGCAATATACCGAAATTTGCGCCCATAGGCTGAAAATCTTTAGATTCGGATGAGCTGATATATTCAGCCAGCGCACCCATCATTGTTGTGTTTTTAAGTATCAGCGGAGCCTTACCCTGAATATATCTTGCGGCATTTACACCTGCCAGAATACCCGATGAAGCAGACTCCATATAGCCTTCGACGCCCGTGATCTGACCCGCGAAATAAAGGCCCGGTCTTGTGCGGAACGAATAATCCGCATTAAGCAGCTTCGGTGAATCGATAAAGGTATTGCGATGCATAACACCGTAACGGACAAACTCTGCGTTTTTAAGCGCAGGTATCATCGAAAAAACACGCTTTTGCTCACCGAATTTCAGGTTTGTCTGAAAACCGACGAGGTTAAACAGAGTGCCCTCTGAATTCTCACGTCTGAGCTGAAGCACAGCCCACGGTCTGTGGCCTGTCTTCGGGTCGCGCAGACCTACGGGGCGAAGCGGACCGTAACGCATCGTATCGGCACCGCGAGAAGCCATAGCCTCAATGGGCATACAGCCCTCGTAAACATCGTGCCGCTCATCAAAAGCGTGAACGCCTGCACGCTCCGCAGTAGTTATCGCCTCATAAAAGGCCTCGTATTCTTCTTTATTCATCGGGCAGTTGATGTAATCATCCTCACCGCCTCGGTCATATCTTGACTGGGTAAAGGCACACTCATAATCAAGGCTTTCTGCCGTAACAATGGGCGCTGCCGCATCAAAAAAGCTGAGTCTGCCGCCGCAAAGCCTGTCAATATCGGCTGCAAGGCTGTCGGACACAAGAGGACCCGCCGCAACGATAACTACGCCATCCTCGGGTATTTTTTCAACCTCAGCGCGCTTTACGGTAATAAGCGGATTCTCATCAATCAGCTTTGTAACAATAGCCGAAAACTCGTCACGGTCAACTGCAAGCGCACCGCCTGCGGCAACCGCACACTGCTCTGCGGCAACCATACACACAGAGCCGAAACGGCGCATCTCCTCTTTGAGCAGACCTGCCGCGCTGTCAAGGCGCATTGCCTTGAGCGAATTGGAACAGACAAGCTCGGCATAGCCCGAAAGCTTATGTGCAGGCGAATACTTCTGAGGCTTCATTTCAAAAAGCTCAACCTCAATACCTGCCTTTGCAAGCTGCCACGCAGCCTCTACACCGGCAAGACCTGCGCCGATAACGGTAGCCTTACTCATCTTCTTTGCCTTTCTTTCTGCTTGCCTTTTTCTCAAAGCCGCAGCCCTCGTTAAGGCAGGATACCATTCCGCCTCTCTTCTTGAAGAGAGCCTTTCCGCACTGAGGACAGTTTTCGCCCGTAGGCTTATCCCACGTTACAAAATCACACTTGGGCCAGCTCTCACAGCCGTAGAAAACGTGGCCCTTTCGGCTGCGCTTTTCAACAACCTTTGCACCGCACTTGGGACAAAGAGCATTTGTTTCCTGAATAAGCGGCTTTGCATTCTTACAGGTCGGATAATTCGGGCAGGCAAGGAATTTGCCGAAGCGGCCGATCTTGACAACCATCATTGCGCCGCACTTATCGCAGGGAATGTCCGTCTTATCCTCTTCAAGCTCGATCTTTACGCCCTGCATATCGGCCTTTGCCTTGTCGAGTGTTTTTTCGAAATCGCCATAGAAATCGTGAAGCACGGCAATATAGTCAGTCTTACCTTCCTCAACCTCGTCGAGTGTGGTTTCCATTTGTGCCGTGAATTTAACATTTACGATCTTCGGGAAGCGTTCACCGAGCAGACGCGTTGTTGCAACGCCGAGCTCTGTGGGAACAAGCTGCTTGGAGGAACGCTTTACGTATTCACGCTTGATGATAGTTGTAATAATTGTTGCGTACGTACTCGGACGACCGACACCGTTTTCTTCGAGTGCCTTGATGAGTGAAGCTTCGGTGTATCTGGGAGGAGCCTGTGTGAAGTGGCGTGCAGGAACAAGCTCCTTGAGCTTGAGTGTTTCGTCGCTCTTGAGCTCGGGCAGCTTGCCATCCTTTTCCTCGTCCTCTTCCGTGCTCTCCTCATAGAGTGCGGTGAAGCCCTCAAACTTGACCTCGTAGCCCGTTGCCGTAAAGGTGCAATACTGCTCATCTCCGGGACGCTGAGCCTTTATCTCTGCCTTGACTGTATTCTGCACACAGTCAGCCATAAGGCTTGCCATAAATCGAAGCCAGATGAGGTTATAAAGCTTATACTGCTCTGTTGTAAGGCTGTCCTTTACCATTGCAGGGGTAAGTGCAGGGTTTGTGGGACGTACGGCCTCGTGTCCGTCCTGAGCGTTTGCACGCTGCTTGAAGAAGCGGGGCTTCTCGGGGAGGAACTTATCACCGTAGGTAGCTCTGATGAAATCCGAGCCCTGCTGTCTTGCCTGGTCGGAAATACGAAGCGAGTCAGTTCTCATATAGGTGATAAGACCCATTGAGCCGTGACCCTTGACGGCAACACCCTCGTACAGCTCCTGTGCAATCTTCATTGTACGCTGTGACTGGAAATTGAGCCTGCGCGAAGCCTCCTGCTGCATTGTGGAGGTTGTAAATGGCGGTGCAGGGCTCTTTTTACGTGTACCCTTCTTAACCGAGCCGACAGTATAGACAGCACCGTCAAGACGGGAAATATATAAATTTGTCTGCTCCTCCGAAACAAGCTTGACCTTGCCTGTTTCATCGCCTGTGAAGGCGGCTGAGAAAACCTTGCGTGAGGCAGCGGTGAAGCGAGCATCAAGTGACCAGTATTCTTCGGGAACAAACTTGTTTATCTCATCCTCTTTATCGACGATCAGACGCACTGCTACCGACTGAACACGGCCTGCGGAAAGTCCTCTGCGGATTTTCTGACTGACAAAGGGGCTGAGCTTGTAGCCGACAAGTCTGTCAAGAATTCGTCTTGCCTGCTGTGCGTTTACCATGTCGATATCAACCTGTCTGGGGCTTGCCATACCGTTTTCGATACCTGTGCGTGTAATCTCGTTGAAGGTTACACGGTTTTTCTTGGTAAGGTCAAGGTCGAGAAGCGTTGCAAGGTGCCATGAGATAGCTTCTCCCTCACGGTCAGGGTCAGTTGCAAGAAGAACGCCGTCGCTCTTTTTGACAGCACTTTTAAGTTCTGAAACAAGCTTCTCCTTGCCCTTGACTATTTCGTATTTCGGTGCAAAATCGTGATGAACATCAACGCTCAGCTTTGAAGCAGGCAGGTCACGCACGTGACCGACAGATGCCATAACCTCATAACCGTCACCGAGAAAATTTTTAATTACTTTTGCTTTTGAGACAGACTCAACAATTACAAGCTTTGACATAAGCTCATATCCTTTCGTTTGAAGGGTATTTTTATTCAGATGATCTGATATCTGTTGCCGGGGCAGGCGGTGATAACTCCCTCGATTTCAAGCTCGGTGAGCACCACTGAAAGCTCCGGTGCGGTAAGACCGCTTTTTATTACAAGCGTATCGTACGCTATCGGCTCATTGCCAAAAAGTGCATACACAGCGCTTTGCGTCTGATTGAGATTATCGGGTGTACGCTGCTTTACGGGGGCAGCGTTTGCCGTGGGAGCGAGCGTACGCTCCAGGGTATTGAGGTCGATAAGCTCGGGGTACATATAAGCATAGTCCGACAAGACGTCAGCCGCCGAGAAAACAGGCTTCGCACCGTTGGCAATGAGAATATTCGAGCCGATATAGGCTGAGCTTATCGCATCGCCCGGTACGGCACACACGTCTCTGCCCTGACGGATTGCGTGCCGTGCAGTGCCGAGTGAGCCGCTTCTTTCGCCTGCCTCAACAATTACCGTTGCAAGCGACATACCGCTGATTATACGGTTTCGCAAGGGGAAGCTTCCTCTTGATGGAGCGGACAGCGGATAATACTCGCTGATAACCGCACCGTTTTGCGAAACAAGGTGGCGCAGCGCTTCATTTTCGGAAAGGTAACCTGCACCAAGTCCGCAGCCCATAACGGCAACCGTCTTGCCGCCCGCACTTATCGCACCCTCGTGTGAAGCCGAGTCAATGCCGAGTGCGCCGCCGCTGATGACTGTTGCACCGGCTCTTGCAAGTGAAGCCGCCAGCCTGTATGCAACCTCTTTGCCGTAGTGAGAGGCGTCTCTTGCACCGACAACAGAAACCGTCAGTTTCGCCTTAAGACATTCCGGGTCGCCGTTGACGTAAAGAAGTGCGGGACTGTCGGTTATGTTTTTCAGATGGCAGGGATAATATTCACTGCTTTGTGAAACTATATGCCAGGAATTGTTTTTGCATATCTGTGCAGCCTTTGATGCACGTGAAATATCTCGCTTTGAGAGCCTTTCGAGCTGAGCGGGTCTGAATATGCCGAGCATTCTCCACTCAGTTTCACTCGCTTCGAAAAAATCCCGCGCATTGCCAAACTCTGCAACAGCTGTTGTATAGTCTGAGCCTGCACCGAGCGCAGAAGCCAGCCATATTTCATAAGCCTCGTCTGCATACGCAGCACTCATCTCATCAGCTCCCACATAATTATTGCCGCCGCCATTGATGCGTTGAGCGACTCTGCCCTGCCCTTCATCGGAACACGCACAGAGTGCATACAGCTCATCGCCGTATGCTCGGTTACGCCGTTACCCTCATTGCCGATAACACAAACCGTTTTTTTACCTAAAGGAGTTACGGTTATGTCCTCGGCGCTTTCGCTCGGGGTTGAGGAAAGAGTGACGTAGCCTTTCGCTTCAAAATCCTTCATTGCAAGGCTCATATCATCTACCGTGATAAACGGCAGCCTGAGAAGCGATCCCATAGCGGCACGCTGGGCCTTGGGATTATACACATCGCAGCAGCCGCAAAGCACGGCACCGCCGATACCGAGAGCCTCAGCCGTACGTGCAATCGCACCGAGATTTGCAGGATCCTGAATGTTCTCAAGTGCAATTATTTTTGCGTTACTATATATTTTATCTATATAATGTTTTTTGTCAAGAGCTTTACAAACACAAAAGATGCCCTGCGGTGAAAAGGTATCGGACAGCTTTGCGGCAATTTCTTCACTAACCTCACAGCTCTCCGCTGCCCTTTCTCTGAGCAGAGTAACCTCCTCGCAATACTTTTCCGCCGCCTTTGAGGTATAGAACAATCTGACAACCTCTACGCTGCCGGAAGCATCGGCGCACAGCCTTGCTCCCTCAAGGAAGAATTCGCCCTGCTCACGCCTTGCCTTTGCGCTGTCGCGAAGGTGGACGGCGGCCTTGATTTTTTCGTTTGATTTTGCTGTTATAAGTGTCTGCATATTATCACCTGCAAATAATTATCATCCCTAAACCGCTGATTATCAAAAAAGTTCAAGCCCACGGTTATATCCGAGGGCTTGACAGAATTCGTGATTATTAAAGTGCAGCCTTTGCCTTCTCGCAGATTGCTGTGAATGCAGCAGGATCGGAGATTGCGATTTCGGAAAGCATCTTTCTGTTGAGGTTGATGCCTGCCTTCTTGAGGCCGTTGATGAGTGTTGAGTAGTTCATGCCGTTCATCTTTGCAGCTGCAGAGATACGGGAAATCCAGAGACGGCGGAAATCTCTCTTCTTGAGCTTACGGCCGATGTATGCATACTGGCCGGACTTCATAACAGCCTGCTTAGCTGTCTTGAAAAGCTTTGCCTTTGAGCCGTAGTAGCCCTTAGCCATCTTGAGAACTTTATTTCTTCTCTTACGAGTCATTGTTGCGCCCTTAATACGAGCCATGATTAGTTACCTCCAATAATTTTACTTTGTGTGACGGCCCTATCCTAATTATTTATAGGGAACAAGGCGCTTGATCTGCTTGCAGTTTGTTGCGTCAGCAACAGCTGTCTTGCGAAGATTTCTCTTACGCTTTGTGCTCTTCTTTGTAAGGATGTGGGATTTGTTAGCGTGACCTCTCATGGGCTTGCCGTTCTTGGACAGCTTAAAACGCTTCTTTGCACCGGAGTGAGTTTTGATTTTAGGCATTGTTTTTATCCTCCTTGTTAGTATTACTTGTTGGGCTTAGGTGCGAGGAACATCAGCATCTGGCGTCCCTCAAGTTTTGCGGCCTTCTCGACAGAAGCAACCTCTGCACAAGCCTGTGCAAAACGCTGCATAATCTCGATACCGAGGTTGGTGTGAGCCATCTCACGACCTCTGAAACGAATTGAAACCTTGACCTTGTCGCCGCCTGCGATAAAACGCTTGGCGTGGCCGACCTTAGTGTCAAAATCGTGCGTATCAATGTTTACCGAAAGTCGGACTTCCTTGATATCAACTACACGCTGATTCTTTCGGGCTTCTTTCTCACGCTTAGCCATATCGAAACGGTATTTGCCGTAGTCCATAATTTTGCATACAGGCGGCTTTGCCTGAGGCGAAATTTTGACCAGGTCGAGATCACGTTCTTCTGCAAGGCGGAGAGCCTCGCTTGCTGACATGATGCCAAGCTGTTCACCGTCGCTGCTGATAACACGCAGCTCGTTATCCCTTATTTCTTCATTGATCTGCAGTTCTTTAGCACTAATGTTCAAGCACCCCCAAAAATTAATAAATGCGTGGGCAGAAAACACCCACGCATACAATAAACCACACAATAAGCCGCAAAGCTACCGTAGTGAAGTGTATTGACCGCCGTAGAGCTCCGCCCCGACGGTGAGGACATGGTGTTCCTGCTTTGTTTGCTCAATGATGATACCAAAAATACGTTGATATGTCAACAGTTTTCTCAAAACTTTTCGGATTATGAAAAAACGGCAACAAAATGCCTAAAAAGTTCTTGTATTCTTCTCGCTTTTGTTGTACAATAAGTACACATATCTTGAGGTATGAACAACCAACTCAGGGAGGTCTCCTTTTTATGCCTACACAAAACACCACAAAAATCAAAACCAAGCGCAGTAACCTTTACCTTCGAGTTTCCAAAGGTCACTTTGCAACCAACCACTCACACAGTAACTATTATATAGACGTTGTTGCCCAGAAATCCCGTCTTTCCGAGGCAAAGGCTGTTGCAAAGGAGCTTTGCAGCGCATACAACTACAATACAACTATCATCGACACTATCCTCTGCCTTGACGGCACAGAGGTTATCGGCACCTGCCTTGCAGACCAGCTGACTAAAAACGACTTTATGAACATCAACGCCCATCAGACCATCTACGTCGTGACTCCTGAAATGACAGGCACGTCACAGATGATCTTCCGTGACAATATCGTGCCGATGATCAAGGGCAAACACGTTCTCGTTCTTGCCGTTTCCGTTGCCACGGGCTATACGGCAAAGGCTGCCGTTGAGGCAATCAAATACTACGGCGGTGAGGTTTCCGGTGTTGCTTCAATCTTCTCAACGGTTGAAGAATGTGACGGTCTTCCCGTCAACTCCGTATTCAACCCCAACGACCTTCCCGGCTACTTTACAGTACCCTCTCACGAGTGTCCGCTGTGCAAGCAGGGTCAGAAGCTTGACGCACTCATCAACAGCTACGGCTTCTCAAAGCTCGGTTGAGTATAACTTTTGCAAGCATAAAGCGTTGCCGTACGGCAACGCTTTATATTTTTTTCGCGGCATATACATCAAAATATGTGCAAGTAAACAATTGCACACGGTGTAAGTTTATGGTATTATATAGTCTGTATGAGTATAAATATATTATATATAAATATATGTTCTCAAGGAGATTTATTAATGGATAAGCTTACTGTACTTGCACTTTTCGGCGGCAACTCAAGTGAACACGACGTTTCAACCGTTTCCGCCGCATCAGTTATCAGCAACATTCCGCGTGATAAATACGACGTAATAATGCTCGGCATCACAAAAGACGGACGCTGGCTTCGTTACAGCGGCGACGTTGCTCTTCTTCCCGAGGATAAATGGCTTGAGGATGAAGCCTGCCTTCACCCGGCTTACCTCGTTCCTGATTCATCCGTCGGCGGTATTGTTGAAATCATCGACGGCAAGGCTGTAACAACAGCTGTTGACGTTGTTTTCCCCATTCTTCACGGTAAAAACGGTGAGGACGGCACGGTACAGGGTCTGCTTCAGCTTGCAGGTCTGCCCTTTGTCGGCTGCGATATGATATCAAGTGCTGACTGTATGGACAAAGCGGTTACCAACGCACTTGCAGACAGAGCAGGCATTGCACAGGCAAAATGGCTCAGCTTCACCGAGCACGAATACCGAAGCAATCCGCAGAAGCTGCTTGACGAAGCTGCAGAAAAGCTCGGCTACCCGATATTCGTAAAGCCCGCAAACGCAGGCTCCTCCGTCGGAATCAGCAAAGCAACCGACATTTACACACTCGCTGACGGTATTGAGGTCGCTTTCGCAAACGACAACAAGGTTGTGCTCGAAGAAACCGTAACCGGCAGAGAGGTCGAATGTGCAGTGCTCGGCAATGAAGAGCCGATAGTTGCTACACCCGGTGAGATCGCCCCCTGCAACGATTTTTATGATTTTGATGCCAAATACGTCGCAGGCACAAGCGGCCTGTTCATTCCCGCACGTATAAGCGACGAGCAGCTTGAGGCTGTAAAGAAGCAGGCAATCAAGGCATACAAAGCACTCGGCTGTGAGGGACTCTCAAGAGTTGATTTCTTTGTCAACGACGAGCAGATTCTGCTCAACGAAATCAATACAATTCCGGGCTTCACATCAATCAGTATGTACCCCAAGCTCTTTGAGCACAGCGGAATCGCTTACCCCGATCTTCTCGACAGGCTCTTCACCCTCGCTATACAGCGAAAGGAGCAACGCCAATGAGCCGCAAGGTAGTTATCACAATCAACGACAGCCACGAGATTGACGGCCAGACTGAAACTGCCAAGCTCTCAACTGTCGGAAAATACGAAGAGCTTGAAAACGGCTATCTTCTCCGCTATCTTGAAACAGAGGATTTCAGCGGCAGCGAAACAACCGTGTCACACATCGACGGCGTTGTTACAATGAAGCGCCTTGGCGGCAAGCACAACGCACAGCTCATTGTTGAGCCGGGCAAGCGCTACAGCTGTATGTACGCCACCGAGTACGTTGACCTTATGCTCGGCGTTCACGGCAAAGAGGTGCGAAGCCGCGTAGGTGAAAACGAGGGCGAGCTTTTTTTCAGCTACACTCTCGATTTCAACACAGGCTTCTGCTCGCAGAATAAATTACATATAATATTCCGTTTTGAATAAAAGCGAGGTATAAAAATGTCTAAGTTAGTTAAAAATGTTCATGACAAGCTGACTGCGGCAATCGCATCGGCATTCGAAAAAGCTATTACAAACGGCGCTCTGCCTGAAGCAGAAATACCCTCATTCAACATTGAAGTTCCTGCAGACCGCACAAACGGCGATTTTTCAACGAATGCAGCAATGGCAGGTGCAAGGGTTTTCCGCCGCGCACCTCGTCAGATAGCTGACGCTGTATGCGCAAACCTTGACCTTGACGGCACATATGTTGCCAAGTGTGAGGTTGCAGGCGCAGGTTTCATCAACTTCTATCTCAGCGACGATTACTACGCAGCAATCCTGCGTGACGTACGTGCTTGCGGCGAGGATTACGGCCGTTCAGACTTCGGCGAAGGAAAAACCGTAAACGTTGAATTCGTTTCCGCAAACCCCACAGGCCCCATGCATATGGGCAACGCCAGAGGCGGTGCACTCGGTGACTGCCTTGCAGCTGTTCTCGACTGGGCAGGCTACAAGGTAACACGCGAGTTTTACGTCAACGATGCAGGTAATCAGATTGCAAAGTTCGGTCTTTCACTCGACGTACGCTATCAGCAGATTTTCAAGGGCGAGGATGCTGTTGAGCTTCCCGAGGACAGCTACCACGGCGAAGATATAAAGGAGCGCGCACAGCAGTTTGCCGAAATACACGGCGACAAATATATGAGCACAACCGAAGAGGAGCGCAGAGCTGCTCTTGTTGAGTTTGCCCTTCCGCTCAACATTGATAAAATGCACGCAAACCTTGACAAATACAGAATCGACTACGATGTATGGTTCCGTGAAAGCTCTCTTTATCAGAGCGGAGAGCTCACCGAGACACTCAAAATGCTCAAGGATAAGGGCCTCACATACGAAAAGGACGGCGCGATCTGGTACAAGGCAACAGAGCACGGCGGCGAAAAGGATGAGGTTCTCGTTCGCGCAAACGGTAATCCCACCTATTTTGCAGCTGATATTGCATACCACCGCAATAAGCTTGAAAGCAGAAAATTTGACAAAGCTATCAACATCTGGGGAGCTGACCACCACGGTCACGTTGCCAGAATGAAGGGTGTTCTTGAGGCACTCGGCACAGATTCATCAAAGCTCGATATTCTTCTTATGCAGCTCGTCCGCCTTACACGCGGCGGAGAGGTTGTCAGAATGAGCAAGCGTACAGGCAAATCAATCACACTTGAGGATCTTCTTGAGGAGATTCCGATCGACGCAGTTCGTTTCCTCTTCAACATCCGTGAGCCCGGCTCACAGATGGATTTTGACCTCGACCTTGCGGTTGAGCAGAGCGCTCAGAATCCCGTATACTACTGCCAGTATGCACACGCAAGAATCTGCAGCATCTTCAGAAAGCTCGGTATTGACAACATCACGGCTGTTGAGTGCACGGATGATGAGCTGAAGCTCCTTACCGCAGCAGAGGAAAGAGAGCTCATCAGCCATCTCGCATCACTTACGGGTGAAATCGTAAACGCAGCTAAGAACTACGACCCTGCAAGAATCACACGCTACTGCGTTGAGCTTGCAACACTTTTCCACAAATTCTACAACGCATGCAGAGTCAGCAGCGAGGACGAAGCACTCACACACGCAAGACTTTACCTTTGCTCCTGCGTCAAAGCAACACTCAGCAACGTACTTACAATGCTCAGAATCACCGTTCCCGAATCAATGTAAGTTGAGAGGTGCAAGAATATGTACAACGTTAACATAATCGCTCACAGAGGAGCCAACAAGGTTGCTCCGCAGAACACAATCCCTGCGTTTGAGAAAGCTATTGAAATGGGAACAGACGGCTTTGAGACCGACGTTCACCTCAGCCTTGACGGTGTGCCCGTAATTTGTCACAATTACACCATTGACGAAACCTCAAACGGCACGGGTGAGATTGAGAAAATGACTCTGAATGAGCTTAAATCCTATGATTTCGGCTCGTATTACAGCGAAGAATTCAAAGGAACTCCCCTGCCCACGCTCGATGAATTTCTCGACCTTGCAGTCGGCAAGGGACTTAAGATTCTCAATATTGAGCTCAAGCCCGAAAAAGACGACGCAAGACGTGAAACACTTGTCAGAAAGACTCTCAAAGCTGTAGAAGAGCGTGGACTCAGCGACATTCTCCTCATTTCCAGCTTCAGTAAAGAGATTCTTGAATACATCAAGCAAATTGCCCCCGAATGTAAAACAGCTTACCTCTATCCCGCAGGCTACGCAAGAGCTCATATGGCATTCGTTCCGCCGTACTCCGCGATGAAAAAAATGAAGTGTCATGCAGCACATCCGCATAAGCTTTGCATCAGAGGCGATTTTGTTAAGAAGGCTCACAAAGCAGATCTACAGGTAAACGTATGGACAATTGATGAGCCTGAAGATATCCGCGCAATGATCAAGGCAGGTGTTGACGGTATCATCACGGACTGCCCCGACCTTGTAAGAAATATTCTCAATGAAATGAACGGTTAATTTAAAACCAAACTTAACAAATAATGAAACAAGGATAGCTCTTTAAACAGAGCTATCCTTGTTTTTTATATTCTTGTTACCGGCACTGCAATTCTTGCGCCGACATCTGTTTGTGCTCCGAAATTAAAAGTCGGAGCAATATTTTTTTCAAGTTTATATCCGTAGCGTTCAAAGCTGTAGTTTTCCAACGCCTTATAAACCTGACCGATATAAACGCCGAAATCATCGGGGTTATCGTATGGCTCGCTCTAAAAATAAAGCATTATGCATTCAGAAAGCTCTGCCGTTTTGTATCCGTCAGGCAAAGGCTTACTATAATCCAGGGGCACTTCAACACCCGAAGCAATATTACTGTAACCTTCCTCGTGTAAGAAATCGGGCAATTCAAGAATTGCTGCCGAATCAAACTTTTCGGGAATACTGTTCTGCAGCCCTTCCCAATCACAGCCAACTTCCTCGCAATACGATAAATAACCGTCCGCACATTTTGAAGGGAGGTAAATCAATTTTCTTTTCGGTCTGTTCACGGGTATTACAGTGCAGATTGACGCGTTTTCCATTGCTCGTCCTTCTTTCAAGATATGGTAATGATTTGCAGGGTGACCAATATACAAAGGTATGGCAATCGGCCCTTTACGGTACTCATCAGGAGTAACGGAAAACCGTTTTGCAAAAGACCTTGTATAGCCTTCGTGAGAAGCAAAGTGGCTATCCAGAGCTACATCAAAAATATTATCATCTGTATTAATAAGCTTCACGGCACTTTTACTTAATACAAAAGCATTTACATATTCATAAAGTGTTGTCTGTAAAAATTTGTGAAACAACCTATCAAGCTGACGGCGCGAATATCCAACAGCCATGCAAACACTTTTAATACTAAAATCAGCGTCGTTGTGATGCAATTTTATATATTCTTGTGTGGCCACAACTATTTCTAAATCATTCATAAGACACCCTTGAAATATGATAGCAATAAATATGTTTCTTTTCTTGATTTATATGGACAAATAATTAAACAATCCAATAACAAGCAAATGCAAAGGATAATATATGTAGAAAAACCATTTCATAAATTTATTGATTCTGATATTGCTGCCCCTTTTTCCGTTATACATCAGCAAAAGCGGAATTGACAATATTACTCCCGCATGGATTATGCCGTAAACTTTGTCGCACGCAAAGAAATATACAACGGCATAAATGAACACATAAAAAAGCATCCATAACATCTGTGTTTTAAACTTTCCCCTGTTAGTCCCAAAAGCCAGCACACACAGGCTTGCAATACAACTCCAATCACTCGGAAAGCTTACAACACAAATCAGAAGTATAATAATTATTTTTAACCGGTTTTGTTTGATCTTATTGCTATTCACAACGCGAAGCATAACGAGTCCCCACGCAAGTGACCATATTACGCTAGTCTGATTCAAAATACCTCCGTAATAAAACGGAATAAAGGATTTCCAATCGACGAAGCTGCCAGATGCAAACACATAAGCAAAATGAGAAATCACGGCAAACCCAAACAGTCGCGCAGTATATTTTTTTACATCTCTTGTATAATGATATCCCTCTGCTATGAAGTAGCACATAATCGGACACGTAATTCTACCGATTATGTGCAAAGCAATTGCTACTCCACTGCGCGAATATCCCGGAAAAGCAGCCCATGCAACGTGGTCAATTGTCATTGCAATTATAGCTATGAATTTCAATATGTTTGAATCAAGCTTTTTTATATTGTTCATAATCTTCACCCATTGCTTTTAAATATCAAATGATGAAAAAATGAAACTCCCCTATATTCATCTATGTTGCAGGTATTCATTTCTAGTTCAAGCATACTATTATACCATTCATCGGTATACTTTACATCAAAGTTCGTTGATAAAGCAAAGAAAGTTCTTATTCCAAATATGTTTTCACATTCCAAACCATTGTTTTCAGCAAAATTCAGAAGCAAATCATTATCGTACGTTCCCCGTTTGCCGAATAGATTGGTCCCTTTATCGGAATGACTGTTCAACAAACTCAACGCACCGGCAGGATCATCACTAAAAACCGCTTGCGCAAGAATTCTGCCTTTGAGATTATGTTTCACTATGGACAGAATACCATTCGGTTTAAGAAACTTTATTATCTCATTTAATAATTCAATCGGATTTGAAACGTATTCCAAAACATTATGACAAATTACCACATCAAAACTGCTTATTTCAAGTTCATCAAGTTCATTTTTGCTTGTAATAAGTCTGTAATCACCGTCAACTCTTTTTATAAACATTTCGGGATTTGGTTCATAAGCAATTACATTATGGCATTCAGCATAATAACTTGCCGTAACACAAAAGCCTGCACCATAATCCAAAATTTTTAACATTCTATCATTGGATAAATTCAACTGACGAAATATCATATCATAAAAGATCCTGCCCCAAGGCAATTCGATTAGCCTTCTGTAATCATCTATTGAATCAGGCATCGTTCTTCCCCCTTAACTTATAATTCAAATCACTCTTCTTTGCAACATACAACACACATAAAAACGTGCGTTCTATGACACCGTCGTTCTTTTCTGCTAAAGCAACAATATCCTTATATGCTCTTCCCTTATCTTCGTCAGTGTTTTGCATAAATCTGTTACCCGTTAATGCAAAACCGTAAAATTCATCGGCAGTATAGTTTTGTGTCCACAGCTTTCTGACTACAGTGGGCCTTTCAAAAAGGTTTGAATCTACTATCTGTGATACAATAGAATCAATTCTGCTTTCACATTCTGTTTCAGGAAGAAAATCAGCAATTCCGCCATATCTATTGGAAATATCAAACAACTCTCTGTCTGTATCGTTATCAGAAAGAATATACATATTCCATAACAAAGCTATATAACCGTTATCATTCAGAATATCCGCACACTTTTGATATCCGATAGGCTGAGGTACCCAATGAAATGACTGTGCCGCAAAAACAACATCAAACTTCGCATCCTTAAAATCATATTCTTCAAATCTGCCTTTGGCGAAATGGATACTATCATTTTTAAATCGATCATTACCAATACGAACCAAATCTTCACCCGGATCGATGCCGAAAATATTAAAACCGTACCCGACTAGTTGCCGAGTAGCCTTACCGCTTCCGCAACCTATTTCCAGCAAATCAGAGCCTTCTGTTATACCGGATACTAAGATCAATGAATCAATTATATCCTTAGGATAACCGGGCCGGTATTTATCATAATACTGAGCCGCCTTATTAAACATTTCGCTTTCCTTGTAAAAGTCCACCAGATATCACCCGAATTACATTATATCACAAATACGAAAAACAAAAAGAGCTGTATCAAACTGATACAGCTCTCGGGATTGTACCCTAAAAACCGAACAAAGCGAAGAAGTAAGATGAGATGGAGAAGAAAAACCTGAATACCAAAGTGAGAAAAATGGTTCAAGCCCTCGACCTATTAGTACTGCCTAGCTGAACGTATCACTACGCTTACACATGCAGCCTATCAACCTCATAGTCCATGAGGGGTCTTACTAG
>JAZUSN010000019.1:0-37014 GCA_045606785.1 Acutalibacteraceae bacterium
CCTGCTCAATACCGAGGTCGGCGAGGAACATTTCTTTTTCTTCCTTGTCGAGTGAAGCAATTTCAGCTTCAAGCTGTGCGCAGATGGGAAGCAAGTCGGAGGCCAAGCGGTCTTAGGAAGACAAAGTGGCCAAACACCTCCTTGGCACACAGAACGACATGGCTACGATCCGACTTCCTGCTCAATACCGAGGTCGGCGAGGAACATTTCTTTTTCTTCCTTGTCGAGTGAAGCAATTTCAGCTTCAAGCTGTGCGCAGATGGGAAGCACCTCGGAGCCTTCAGCCTTTGCAATTTCGCATACCTGAACGTAGCCCTCGTTCTTATCAAGTCCGTCAACAAAGTCCTCTTCGCTCATATTGCAGGCGTAGATAACGGGCTTTGCCGTGAGGAGTGTGGACTGAGCGAGAATCTCTTTTTCATTTTCGTCGCACTCTATGTTGCGTGCGGCTGTGCCTTCTTCAAGCTCTGCCTTGACGCGCTTGAGGAATTCAAGCTCGGTTGCAAGCGTCTTGTCGCCCTTCATTGCCTTTGCCGTGCGGTCGATACGGCGCTCGATCATCTCAATATCGGAGAAGATGAGCTCAAGGTTGATTGTTTCGATATCGCGCAGGGGATTGATGCTGCCGTCAACGTGAATGATATCGTCGTTTACAAAGCAGCGCACAACGTGAACGATCGCGTCAACCTCGCGGATGTTTGCAAGGAATTTATTGCCAAGGCCCTCGCCCTTTGATGCACCCTTTACAAGGCCTGCTATATCAACGAATTCGATAACTGCGGGTGTGTACTTGTCGGGGTTATACATTTCGGCAAGCTTGTCGAGCCTGCTGTCGGGTACGTTTACAACGCCGACGTTCGGCTCTATCGTGCAGAATGCATAGTTTGCTGACTGTGCGCCTGCGTTTGTGATTGCGTTGAAAAGTGTGCTTTTGCCAACGTTGGGCAAGCCTACGATTCCGAGTTTCATTTTTGTTCCACCAGTCTGCCGTTAGAGGCAGTCCTTTCTCTTTCCAAAATTATAATAGCAACAACTGTAAACGAAATAAACATTATGAAAAACGTTCTGTAACCGGATGCCCAGACGGTGGGTGAAAATCCCATTATCATGCGCGAAGCAAAGCCTGCCGCAAGAACCGTATAAGCTTTGATTACAAGCTGTTTTTCTTTCAGAATAATTGCAACCGTATACATAATGCACACGATGACAAGAATGAAGAATATATCCGCAACGGGAGAAAAATGATATACTGCCTTTGTCATACGGTAATGCTTTAAGTGTTCAAAGGGTTTGATAAGATTCAGCAAGGTGAGTACAGCCGCAGATACGGCGGGAAACAGAGCTGCTGCCCTGTCTGCCGGCCTTTTTGACCTTCTGAAAAGAATGACCGCAAGGAAAACCGTGAACGCAATAAAGGCCGCAAAGGCAAACCTTACATCCATTGTAAAGCAGTACATCGTAGAAGAAAAGCCAAGCTCAAGCTTTTCGAAAAAGCTAAGCGAAGAAAAATCGGGGAAGTACCTCGCCGTTTCTCTGAGCATTCGCGAATTGTCCTGCGAGGTGTTGCCGACATATGCGTAAATCAGACCGAAAGCACTTATCATAAGCAAGACGGGAGGATATATATTAAAGCGCTTTTTCACGAAAAACATATATGCACAGCCGATTGCAAGAGATGCCGTGAGCACAGCGGACATCTGCTCCATATTTATCGCGTAAATAATCAGCGGTATACCGACGATATGCCATAGAGATTTCTTGCCCGATGCGATGTTCTGAAAAATCAGCAGTACCGTCAGCCCGAAAGCAACGGGCCACAAATAATTCACCGTTGTTGCAATAAATCCTGCATCAACCGTAACCATCGCAGGAAAAATCGAAAGTGCACATATTACATACTGCGTTTTTCTGTCGGTTACGTTCAGAAGCCTTGTGAGTGCAAAGGGTAGCAGGGTAAGTACAAACGGATTTATCAGCCGCCACAGCAGGTGATATTTTGAAAAAACATAGGTCATAGTGTCTGTCAGTATTCTGCTGCTGCCGTAAAGAAAATCGGCAAGTGCCATTGAGGATTCGGCGTTGAAAATTTTGTCATCTCCCCAATTGAGCGGCAAAACAAAGTGTACTGTAAGAGCAAGGGTGAAAAACACGGTAAAGGGACTTAAGCTTTTCAGCCGAAGCTTCATCTGCAGCACCCCTTTCACACAATAACCCATTTTAACTATATAATTATATATGCTTTTAAATAAAAGTTCAAGTGTATTTTGGCATTTTGTGTCGGCATTGACAAGAACGTTGCCGAAGCATTATAATAATTAAGATACGGAAAAACAGGAGGGGAACGTATGAAGGTGCGCAAGGAGTTGTCTGACAAGGCAGTGAAGCTGATTATGGGTCATCCTGCGTTTTCGGGTGTGAAAGAGGAATCGCTGCGTTACGTGCTTGCAAGCGAAGACGTTCTGCTTAAGAGTTTTTCAAAGGGTCAGCAGGTCTTTCCCTGTCACGGGGTGAAAAAAGCTGTCATACTTATCCTTACGGGCAGCTGCCACGTCTGTGAGGAGGGAAAAATTGTTGACACAAAAGCGGACGGCTGCTTTTTCGGAATACAGTCGCTTTATCTGCCGGCGGATACCGCTTTGACGCTTGTTGCCGCGCAGGACAGCAAGATAGTCTTTATCAAAAAATCTGCAGCGGATTGGCTTTTGCAGGATGATTTTTCAGCGTCGAAAAGCTATTTGAGCTTTTTGTCAAGAGAGATAAGCCGACTTTCGGCCAAAAAACAAAACGCCGGTCTTGAAAGCGCAAGTGCCGAAAGCAAGCTTGCGCAGTATCTGCTCTCTCGCCCCAGAAATGCAAAAGGTGAGGTTCCTCTGCCGCAGGATATGTTCAGGCTTTCAAAGCAGCTCGGGCTTGATAAGAACGCTCTCTTCAAAGCGGTTGAAGCGCTCAACAGCGACGGGGCAATCGCGCTCAGCGGCAGCTCGGTCTGTATTGCAGACGAAGAAAAGCTGAAAAACTACGTATAATATTTACATTGCCGACATCAATCCTCTTTATTTTTATTAAGTTTTATTGTATAATATAATGTCAGATGCATTAAGTTTAACATAAGGAAGGTAAACCAATGTCTATTTTTACAAAAATATTCGGTGACTACTCAAAGAGAGAGCTCAAAAGAATAACTCCTCTTAAAAACAAGGTGCTCGACCTTGAAGACGAGTATGCACGCCTGAGCGATAAGGAGCTGCAGGCAAAAACACCCGAATTCAAATCAAGACTCGAGAAGGGTGAAACCCTCGACGATATTCTGCCCGAGGCATTTGCCGCCTGCCGTGAGGCTGCGTGGCGTGTGCTCAAGCAGAAGCATTACCCCGTACAGATCCTCGGCGGTATTGTGCTCCACCAGGGCAGAATTGCCGAAATGAAAACGGGTGAAGGTAAAACGCTCACAACAACTCTTCCCGCCTACCTCAACGCACTCAGCGGCAAGGGTGTTCACATTGTTACCGTTAACGATTACCTTGCACGACGCGACTCCGAATGGATGGGCAAGGTTTACCGTTTTATGGGTCTGACAGTCGGCCTTATCGTGCATGATTGCGATAATTCACAGCGCCGTGAGGCTTATGCCGCTGACATTACCTACGGCACAAACAACGAGATGGGCTTTGACTATCTGCGTGACAATATGGTGCAGTATAAGGAGCAGCGAGTGCAGCGCGGCCACAACTTCGCCATCGTCGATGAGGTGGACTCAATCCTTATTGACGAGGCAAGAACTCCGCTTATCATTTCCGGTAAGGGTGAAGCCTCAACCCAGCTTTATGACCTTGCAGACAGATTTGCAAAGTCACTCAAAATGGTAAAGGTGCGCGAGGTTGACTCCAAAAAGGAAACCGTAGAATCCGTTGCGGAGGACGGCGATTACGTTGTTGACGAAAAGGCACGCACCGCAACGCTTACAAAGAGCGGTGTTGAAAAGGCGGAGCGCTTCTTCAACGTTGAAAACCTTATGGACGGCACAAACCTCACAATTCAGCACCATATCAACCAGGCTATCAAGGCAAACGGCGTTATGCGCCGTGATATTGATTATGTTGTAAAGGATGGACAGGTGCTTATCGTTGACGAGTTCACGGGCCGTATTATGCTCGGCAGACGCTATAACGAGGGCCTGCACCAAGCCATCGAAGCCAAGGAAGGCGTTAAGGTTGAGCACGAGAGCAAGACGCTCGCAACGATCACATTCCAGAACTATTTCCGTATGTTCGATAAGCTCTCGGGTATGACGGGTACAGCCAAGACAGAGAGCGTTGAATTCCAGGAAATCTACAGCCTCGACGTCGTTGAGGTGCCCACAAACAAGCCTTTGGCAAGAAAGGATAACCCCGACGTTATCTACAAGACCGAGCCCATCAAATTCCGTGCAATTCTCGACAGAATAGAGGAATGCCACGCAAAGGGTCAGCCCGTTCTTGTCGGTACGATATCAATCGAAAAGTCCGAGGTGCTCAGCGCTCTCCTCAAAAAGAGAGGCATAAAGCATCAGGTGCTCAATGCAAAGTTCCACGATAAGGAAGCTGAAATCATCGCTCAGGCAGGTAAGTTCGGCGCCGTTACAATCGCTACGAATATGGCAGGCCGTGGTACTGATATCAAGCTCGGCGGTAACGAGGAGTATCTTGCAAAGAGTGAGATGCGCCGTATGGGCTACACCGAGGAAATGATTGCAGAGGCAACAGGCTTTGCGGAGACGGATAACGAAGAGATTCTCGAAGCACGCAAAACATACACGGAGCTTGAGGCAAAGTATAAGGATGAAATTGCTGACGAAGCCGAGCAGGTACGCAAGGCAGGCGGCCTTTATATCATCGGTACGGAGCGCCACGATTCACGCCGTATCGACAATCAGCTCAGAGGTCGTTCCGGCCGTCAGGGTGACCCCGGCGAGAGCCAGTTCTTCCTCAGCTTTGACGATAACGTAACACGTCTTTTCGGCGGCGACAGAGCACAGATGATGCTCGAGCGTCTCAACGCTCCCGAGGATATGCCGCTTGATACAAAAATATTCTCCAACATTGTCGAAAACGCACAGAAGAAGGTTGAAAGCAACCACTTTGCAATGCGTAAAAATGTTCTTCAGTATGACGACGTTATGAATCAGCAGCGTGAGCTCATCTACAAGCAGCGTAACCAGGTGCTCGACGGTGAGGAGCTGAAAACGGCACTTATGAAGATGGTTGTTGACAGCATCGGTGATGCGGTTGACCTTCATCTGCCTGCAGATGCTGAGCCGGATGACTGGAACCTCGATGCACTCAAGCAGTATTTTATGGGCTGGCTTGTTACCGAGGATGATTTCAAGGACGGCACGGATGACCGCGAGGAGGTACGCGAGCTGCTCGTTGAGCGTGCAGAGGCACGCTATAAGGAAAGGGAAGAGGAGCTCGGCCAGCTTATGCCATTGCTCGAGCGCAAGGTTCTTCTCGACAACGTTGATGCCAAGTGGATGGATCACCTCGACGCAATGGAGGAGCTCAAGCGCGGCATCGGTCTTCGTGCTTACGGTCAGAAGGATCCCATCGTTGCATTCCGCTTTGAGGGCTACGATATGTTTGACGATATGACACGCCAGATCCGCCAGGATACTGCACGTATGCTTCTCACCGTTCAGGTCAGAACAGAGGAAGACACAAAGCGTGAGCAGAAGGTCAAGGAGGTTGCCACCAACGCAGGCGGTGACGGCACGGATAAGAAACGCCCCGTACGCAAGGCGGCAAGCGATAAGGTCGGCCCGAATGACCCCTGTCCCTGCGGCAGCGGCAAGAAATACAAAAAGTGCTGCGGCTCACCCGCTGCATTGGCACAGAAGAAATAAAATCAGTTTATGAAGAGGTAAATTGCCGTTTACCTCTTCATTTATCAATTTATGCAAAGGAAAATTGCGGTTATGTATCAAGGTCTGATTGATTTTTTTAAAGATAAAAGCGTGCTCATTCTCGGTCTGGGCAGAGAGGGCAGGGCAACGTTCAGCTTCATCAGAAAGCACTATCCCGATATGCATCTGACGGTTGCCGACAAAAATCCCGTCAAGGTTGATGACGCTAACGTTACACTCATTTGCGGCGAAAATTATCTTGACTGCATAAACGATTTTGATATCGTTATGCAAAGCCCCGGTATTTCCCTGCGTGACGTTACGATAAACGAGGGTACAACGGTTACGGGTGAAATGGACCTTTTCCTGCGTTTTGTGCCCTGCAAAAAGATAGGTATCACGGGTACGAAGGGTAAAACAACCACAACAACGCTTACCTACCGTATGCTTCAGGCAGGCGGTGTGCCGTCGATGATAATGGGCAACATCGGCACGCCCGTTTTTGAAAGCCTTGATGAAATTGAGGGCAAGGTTGCCGTTATTGAAATGAGCTGTCATCAGCTTGAATTTTCTCACGCTTCGCCTAACGTTGCGATTTTCACAAACGCTTTTCCCGAGCACCTCGACCACTACAACGGCTTTGAGGGCTATATCGGCGCAAAGCTCAATATTGTTCGCTATCAGAATGAGGATGACCTTTTTATCTGCAATGCAGACCAGCTGCTTGAGGATGTTGTGGGAGACCTCAGTTTTGTGCGCTCGCGTATGGTAAGGGTCAGCCGCAAGGCGTATGAGAAGGATGAATTTTTCCGCAAGCTCACAACGCTTACCGAGGCGCTTCCGGGTGAGCTTCAGTGGCAGGATATTTTTTATGCCGCAACAGCCGTGCGCGAATTCGGCGTCAGCAATGAGGCGATTGAAGAAGCGGTCAGAGGCTTCGGCGGAATTGAGCACAGGCTCGAAAAATTTGCTGTTAAAAACGGTATAAGCTTTTATGACGATGCAATCGCTACGATTCCCCACGCAGTTATGGGTAACGTCAGAGCGCTCGGCAACGTCGGCACGCTGATTGTCGGCGGTATGGACAGAGGGCTCGATTATTCCGATTTTGTAGCAGAGCTTATGTCCGCCCCGATCGACAACCTTATCTGTATGCCCGAAACGGGCTACAGCATTGCCGATGCGCTTGAGGCAAAGGGCTGTGCGCTCAACATTGTGCGCTGTGAGACCCTTGAGGATGCCGTTGCAAAAAGCTTTGAGCTGACTCAGGGCGGCAAGGCGTGCCTTCTTTCTCCTGCGGCGGCAAGCTATAACCGCTACAAAAATTTTGAGGAAAAGGGCAACGCTTTCAAAAGACTGGTGGCAGATTATGCAGGCTGAATTTCTGATTGAAAATGAGAGAGAGATCGGGCTGAAAATAGATGCGCTGACGGCTGAAAACCCGCAGGAGGCGCTCGGTTTCATACTCGGATTTCTCGAAGAGAATGAGGAGCTTTTTTCTCATTCCCGTGCGGCAAGCGCCTGTGTTGCAAGGCTTGTCAGCCGCTACCTTATGCACCGCAAAAACAAGGATAATATGGTGCGTGTAATTACGGAAAACGGTTATCTTCGCCGCGTTTATTTCGGTAGCCTTAATACATACAAGTATTCGCTTGTTTTCACCGCAAAGCGTGTGATGCGCAAGGGTGACGTTGAAATCAGCCGCGAGATAATCGAGCTTATAAAAAATAACCCCTACCGTGACGATACGGCAGAGGATTACAGCGAGCGCTTTTCCTGGCGCTTTATCGCAAAGAAAATTCTTGACTCGCAGGAAGAGTATCTGAAACTCAGCGACGAAATAGTTGAGCTGTTGAAAGGCTGACAATCCTCCGTCTTTTGTTACGCAAAAAATTCCCTCAGAAACATAGTCGCATTGCCTTCCTTGGAGCGTCGGCACTGCTCCTTGTTTCTTCACCTCAGCACCTCACTGTATCCGCCACAGGCGGCGTTTCGGTGCTTCGCCCTTTCAAAAGGAGGTAAAGCTTTATTCAACAGCAATGTAAATTGCCTTGTCAAAAGCTCCTTTTGAAAGGAGCTGTCGAAATCGCTTGCGATTTTGACTGAGGATTGTGAAAGACAGAGAGGTAAACTTCCCTCAGAGTCTCAGCATGCGACAGCACAGCAACTTTATTGAGGTATCAAAAACATAAAGACAGAGGCGAAAGCTTTCTTCGGTGTCTCAACATGCAACAACACAGCAACTTTATTGAGGTATCAAAAACATAAAGACAGAGGCGAAAGCTTTCCTCGGTGTCTCAACATACGACAGTACAGCAATTTTATTGAGGTATCAAAAATGCAGAAAATGATGAGCCATATGCGCTCTGCAATGGAAAAATATAATATGATAACTGCAGGCGACAGGGTGGCAGTCGGTCTGTCGGGAGGTAAGGACAGTACGGCGATGCTTGTTGCCCTTGCCAATATCAGGCGCTTTTATCCCGAGCCGTTTGAGCTGGTTGCAATTTCGCTTGACCCTTGCTTCGGCGGAGAGGAAACGGATTTTTCGCCGCTTGAGAAGCTGTGTGAGGAGCTTGGGGTAGAATACATAATCAAGCGCACGGAGCTTGGCAAAATAATTTTTGAAACCCGTAACGAGAAAAATCCCTGCAGCCTGTGTGCAAAAATGCGCCGCGGTGCTCTGCACGATGCGGCAAAGGCGGCAGGTTGTAACAAGGTGGCGCTCGGGCATCATATGGATGATGCGGCGGAAACGTTTATGATGAATCTGCTAAACGGCGGTCACATCGGCTGCTTTTCTCCTGTGACATATCTTTCCAGGAAGGATATTCACGTAATCCGCCCGATGATATTCTGCCGTGAAAGCGAGCCTGCGCGAATAGTTCGCAGGATGGAGCTGCCCGTGGTCAAAAGCAGGTGCCCTGCTGACGGTGTTACGGAGCGTGAGAGTATGAAGCAGCTGCTTTCGGGCTTTGAGAAAAAGTACGGTGATATCCGCTCGAAGATAATCGGCGCAATGCAGCGCAAGGGAATAGACGGTTGGGGGTATGAAAATGAGGAAGATTGAAGCAATTTTGTTTGATATGGACGGAGTGCTCGTAGACTCCGAAATTCCGCTGATGAAGTGCTGCATAAAGCACCTTAAGGAAAAGTACGGCATTGATGCAAAGCTTGAGGATTTCAACGATTTTGTCGGTATGGGTGAGGATGCCGCAATCGGCGGAGTTGTTGAAAAAAACGGCGGCACTTACCTTCCGCAGATGAAGGATGAGTGTTACGAGATTTATATTCAGCTTGCAGGCACAATTGTTGATGCGGCGCCCGGTATGAGTGAAGCTCTGCCCGAGCTTAAAAAGAAGTACAGGCTTGCCGTTGCCTCATCTGCAGACAGACGCAAGGTTGTTACGAATATTAACGTGCTCGGTGTTGAGGAGAGCGTTTTTGATGCTGTGATCACCGGCAGCGATATCACAAACAAAAAGCCCGACCCCGAGATCTATCTCAAAGCGGCCGCGGCTGTAGGTGTCAGCCCCGAAAACTGTATGGTTGTGGAGGATGCAGTTGCCGGTGTGCTTTCGGGTAAGGCGGCAGGCTGCTACGTTGTAGGTGTCAAGGGCAGCTTCGGCAGAGATGAGCTTCTCGCCGCCGGTGCCGATGCATATGTTGATACAACCTGCGGTATTGTTGACATACTCGGGTGATTTTGTTACTATAAGCTTAAGAAAATAGCAAAGGAGAGATAATTTATGAAAAGATTTATTTCGTTGGTTCTTGCTGTTATTATGGTTTTCGGTGTCTGCGTGAGTGCAGGCGCAGTTGACCTGAGACCTCAGGTCGGCAACCTCAGAAAGCAGTTCAAAGCAGGCGAAGGCCCTGTTGCAGGCAGCTATTCGGTTGAGTATATGTATTTTTCACCCGTCGAGAAAAACGACACAAAGAAGTATCCGCTTGTTATCTGGTTTCACGGTATGAGCGACGGCACATACAACGGTGAGCAGGTTAACGAAAACTACGTTGCATTCTGGGCAAGCGATGAGTTCCAGAGCAGATTCGGTGACGTTGACGGCGCGTTTATCCTTGCCCCCCGTTCACGTGAGGAGGTTATGGATTTCTGGGGTACCTCAATGATTCTGCCCACACGTGCCGCGATTGATGATTTCATCAAAAAGTACGGCGACAATATTGATCTTAGCCGTATCTATCTCGGCGGCTACTCAATGGGCGGCAAAATGGTTTACAATATGGCTGTTGCATACCCCGATATGTTTGCGGCCATCTTCCCGATTTGTCCTGCTACATCACCCTCAACAAGCCAGTTTGAGCTGATTAAGGATATTCCCGTGTGGCTCACTTCCGGTAAGCCCGACCCGATTGTCAATTACTCAAAGAGCGTTGCTCCCGGTTGGGAGAGACTCTGCAGCACATCGGCTGTTGCAGCGGATTGCCGCTTCACAACGCTCGATAAGGTCTGCTTTGCAGACGGTGAAGCCTGCCCGAGCGCACATTATGCCTGGTATGCCGTAAACAGCGATATGTTCGCATATGACGACGGCGATTATCCCTACGCTTCCACCGTTGACGGCAAGGGTAATACGGTCAAGCTCAAGAGCCCCAACGGTATGATTTCGTGGCTTTACTCACATACGTCTGATTATGACGGAACACCTGCAACCGATATGGGTAACCTTGAGGGCGCAGCAGGCGCAACAGGCTTCCTTTCATTCATCCTCAGCTTTGTTGACCTTGCCGACATCTTCCAGAAGATCTTTGATTTCATTATAAAGATTCTTGCAAGCTTCGGTTTTTAATTTCATATTTTAGTCAAAAAGAGGCAGTACGGATCATCTCCGTATTGCCTCTCTTTTTGTTTTAATTTATTTGTTGCCAAGCTGATAGAATGCAACTGCCGAAGCGGCGGCAACGTTGAGTGAATCAACGCCGTGATACATCGGTATTTTTACGGTGTAATCGCAGTCGGCTATTGTCAGGTCGGCAAGTCCGTCTCCCTCCGTTCCCATAATGACGGCGAGTTTCTCTTCGTTTGCAAGTCTCGGGTCATCTATGGAAACAGAGTTATCCTTGAGAGCCATAGCTACCGCTTTGAATCCGAGAGCCTTTATTTCATCGAGGCTGTCATTCTCCGCAAATGTCCACTCGATCTGGAATACTGTGCCCATGCTCACTCTTGCGGCGCGTCTGTAAAGCGGGTCGGAGCAGCCGGGTGTGAGGATTATCGCATCCATTCCGAGTGCCGCCGCAGAGCGGATTATGGCGCCGACGTTTGTCGGGTTCATAACCTTATCCAGTATAACTATTCTCTTTTTGTTTTTGCAGATTTCTCCGACGCTGCGCAGCGGCTTTCTTCTCATAGCGCACAGCATGCCTCTTGTGAGCTTGAAGCCCGTCAGCTGAGTCAGAATATCGAACTGTGCACAGAATACGGGAACGTCCCCGATTCTTTCAATAATTTGCTTGCCCTCGCCCTCAATGTGCCTTTTTTCCATCAGGCACGAAACGGGCTCGTAGCCTGCATCAAGTGCACGCTCGATAACCTTCGGGCTTTCCGCTATAAATAAGCCCTTTTCGGGGAATTCTCTGTTGAGCAGCTGAACCTCGCTCAGCCGAGCGTACACGTCAAGCTCAGGCGCATTAAAATCTGTTATTTCAATAATGTTATCCATTATGTTCTCCGTTTAAATCAATATTGATTTCGTACTTGCCGTCAATCACAATACAGTTTGCGTTGTGCTCGCGGGCAAGAGTCAATATCCTTGCGTTTTCTGCCAGCACGTTCTCTGCCGTGCACCACTCATCGTTCAGACGGTTTTCAATAGTGTTTGCATACGCCAGGATATCCTCAAAGTGATTTCTGATATAATTCTCGCTCATCACAAGGCAGTAATACCGTATGTTTTCGAGGTATCCGGGCTCAAAATCCTTTTGCCAATCAAAAGGAACGTAGCAGCCCTCAACGGTCAGGTTCTGTCCGTTTTCAATTGCGGTTTTGATTATTTCGCGTACAATCGGCCACAGATATTCGGTCAGCTTTCCGTCGTCGCTCATCGGGGTGAGTGACGTGTTGCCACTACGGATTAAGCCCATTTTCAGATGGTCGATTGAAAGATACGGGTATTTGTATTTTTCAAGCAGAGTTTGTGCGGCTGCTGTCTTGCCTGTGTGGGATGCCCCTGTAATTAAAACAATCATTATAGCACCTGCAGTTTTTAGTTTAACTGATTATAGCAGTAAACCGTAAAATTTTCAATGTCGCGTTATACGTGGAAGATGTCAAAAAACCGCTCTTACCGACAGGCAAAAGCGGCGTTTGGCTCAGAATTGGTCTGCCAGATAATACCACGCAACGGCATACAGCACGTGAAAGGATTCGTGGCTGGCCATAAGCTTTTTCATAAACGGTGTGCAGTTTTTGCAAATCATTTCCCTGCCGAAAAAGTGGTTAAGTGACCCGAGGTACATGTACTTCCACCCTGCAGCGTTTTCAAGTTTGCCGCCGAAAGGAAACGGCGGAAATGAATCGCCGTCAAGATTTTTCAGCATCGGAAGAAGCTCGGTCACAGCGTCAAAATCCAGGTTGCCGTAGAAGAAATTCCCGTGAAGAATCCGCAGACCCTGCGGTGAACGGTAGAGAATGTTTATGGCGCCGGGCTCTCCCTGAGCTCCTGCCGTAGCCATATGTACTGCAAGAATGTCGTCTGCAACAAGTTTATGAGGGTCAAGCTCTTCAATTCTCAATCTCAACATATCACATACGGTCAGCTTAAGGAATTCGTCTGCCAGAGCCGATACGTCTCCCGTGCGGTGAGGAAGGTCTGAGTACATATTTTTCTCTCCTTTCAGACTTGTTGATGCCGGTTTTCATAATGATTATAGCATAAACTCAAAAAGTTTCAACCGAACAAAACGATTCCGTTTATAATAAAATGCACCCCCGATTAAGGTTAGGGGGTGCAAAGTCATTTTAGTGGGTGCAATTTTAGCTTTGAGGGGTGCAAAGAACGATTCCTAATTCTTGCGCCAAATCTTCAAGGTAAGATAAATGGCCTTTATTGGCACGGTATGTCGTTACATATCCATCTTTTGTCGCAATAATTGTTTCGGTTTCTTCTGTTTTTGCGTTGCGGTAAACCATTCGGTCGCCTTTTCTCAGATAAGTCTTAGTGCCTATTTCAAGATTATGATTATATTCTGCGAGTGCATTTTGATAATAGGCATTAAACAAACGAGTTGCCTCTGCGATATCTCCTCTTCTGCCAATTATCATCGCTTCTTCAAGTAGAATCAAATGATGGTTGAATTGATCAAAAAGAGCATATTCTTTTCTGTGCTTTAAAATTGCATCACGACTGTTGAGAATCTCAAAAACAGGAATAGCATATTTTTTCAAGCGTTCAACAATATCTTTCCCTATTTTGTCAGGATCCTTCTTTAAATCATAAAAAGTATCTTTTCCGTCAACGAGTGAACCAAGGCGAGTGCGTATATTGCATTCATATTCATGATAGTATTTTTTTAAGGGCTCTTCAATGCTGAAATTGCGTTCTGTGCACTCGGGAACACGAATGCCAAGGTTGACCCAAAGAATATCATATACTCCTTTTGAAGGGCAACCATTTTGAAAATTAACTACTTGCGAAATATCATTATCAACAAAACGATGGAGAGTCCGACCATGTTTTCTAAAGCCTAACGGTTTCAAATATTCATACACAATCTTTTCGATGATATCAACGGATTCGGTTGATGAAAGATTATTTTTTGCGAATATAGGGAACATTATATCACCACCTTTTCTTCACTATACCATAAAAAGAAAACAACCGCAACCTTGTATCAAGATTGCGGTTGTTTTGGCGGAGAAGGAGGGATTTGAACCCTCGCGCCAGTCGCCCAACCTACTCCCTTAGCAGGGGAGCCCCTTCACCACTTGGGTACTTCTCCATAGATAGTGGATTAATGTATAAATATAAACCTGAAAAGGTTGTTTGAAAAAATGGCGGAGAGAGTGGGATTCGAACCCACGGTACGTTGCCGTACGACGGTTTTCAAGACCGTTCCGTTATGACCACTTCGGTATCTCTCCGTGTGTGCACGGATTATATTATCATATTAATTAAAGCTTGTCAAGCACTTTTTAGCTTGATTTTATTTTGTTTCAGCTCAGAATGTACAGCAGCATCATAACCGTCATCATATCTGCGCCGTCGGTGAGCAGAATCAGTATCAGCCCGAGCAGAAGCAGGTTTTCGTCGTTCTTCGGTTCGGGCTGATGCCTCTGTTTTATTCTGCGCAGATATA
Source organism: Acutalibacteraceae bacterium (assembly GCA_045606785.1). Classification (GTDB taxonomy): domain Bacteria; phylum Bacillota; class Clostridia; order Oscillospirales; family Acutalibacteraceae; genus UBA8612. The sequence continues at coordinate 14,198 of JAZUSN010000019.1, forward strand.
CGTGCGCTATACGGTCTGCCTGGTCCTGCATTTTTCTCAGCTCACGGTCCAATTCCGTCACCTCTTATCATCGGCAGAATTTCAAGCAGACGTATAATCTGCATCGCCTCGTCTGCCTTGCGGCGGCGTGCTGCGCTGAGCATAGGCTTGAGTGCTGATATAAGCCGCGTTCTGTCGTTATCACCTGCGTTTGTAAGCAGGGGCATAAGCTGCATTATTTTGGCGAGCATATCGGGGTCGATTCCGCCGAAGATATCGGGCGCAGGCCCGTCGCTCTGCTGTGAGCCGAAGAGCTGCTGCGCCGCATCTCCGAGTGCCGACAGATCCTCGTCGCTAAGGCTTTCGAGCAGGCTGTTGATGTCGGGCATATTCATTCTTTTTTACCCATCTTTTTCATAAGCTCCTGTGCCTGCGGGCTGCTGAGCAGCCGCTCAAGCGCCGTTTTGTCGCGCAGGATGCTGTCAATGCGCTGTCGCTGGTCGGGTGTCAGCCTGTTTTTGATAATGTCCTGCGCAACGCTGCTGTCCGGTGTACCGCCCTTTGAGTTCATCAGCAGCCGCATAAGCTGCTCGGGTGAGAAGTTGTTGCCGTTCATTGAAATCACCGCCTGGATATGATATACTTGTTTTTAATCTTATGTTACAGGTGAGGAAAGTATGAAAAGAGTTCTTGTTGTTTCCGATTCGCACGGTGCCGTCGATATGCTTGACCTTATCCTGCACTCGCAGCCGCAGGCAAAAATTGTTTTTCATCTGGGCGACGGTGCGCGTGACCTTGAGCTGATAAAGCACAAATACCCCAACAAATACTTTCACATTGTTGCAGGCAACCGGGAGCATATAACCCATCTGCCGGAGGAGATTGTGGATGAGATTGAGGGCAAGCGCTTCTTTGCCTGCCACGGTCACACTCTCCATGTCAAATACGGCTTGAGCTCGCTTGCGCAGGTTGCTCTAGCGGAAAAGGCCGCTGTTGCATTATATGGCCACACCCACGTTCAGGACACAACCTACCGCGACGGAATACTGTTTTTTAACCCGGGAAGCGTGCGCGAAGGCAAATTCGGAGCAATTGACGTTGCAGAAAACGGTATTTTGCCGGTTTTGCTCAATTTGGATTAACTTTTTTCCTTAAAATACTTGAAAAAAAAGCGTATGTGTATTAAAATAAATTGACTATAAATGTTCAATTTTATTTTCAGAACTTATTTATTGGAGGAAATACAAATGGTTTCAGCAGGCGATTTCAGAAACGGCATTACCTTCGAAATGGAAGGCAATGTATACCAGATCATCGAATTCCAGCACGTTAAGCCCGGTAAGGGTGCAGCTTTCGTTCGTACAAAGATCCGCAACGTTATTGCAGGTTCTGTTGTTGAGCGTACATTCAACCCCACAGAAAAGTTCCCCACCGCTTATATTGAGCGTAAGGAAATGGAATATTCTTACAACGACAGCGGTCTCTACTACTTCATGGATCCCGAGACATACGACATGATCCCGATCGGTGAGGATACTCTTCCCGACAACTTCAAGTTTGTCAAGGAGAATGAGACCTGCCGTATCCTTTCCTACAAGGGTAACGTTTTCGGCGTTGAGCCCCCCACAACAGTTACTCTTCAGGTTACACAGACTGACCCCGGCTTCGCAGGCAACACAGCTACAAACGCTACAAAGCCCGCAACACTTGAAACAGGTGCCGAGGTTAAGGTTCCGCTCTTCATCGAAGAGGGCGAAATGATCGTTGTTGATACACGTACAGGCGAGTATCTCAGCAGAGCATAAGTAAGACAAACTTCAAAAATTTTCAATAATATAAAGGGAGGCAATTACCATGGCAATGACATTGACCGAAAAAGCTGCATACATCAAGGGTCTCGCAGAGGGACTTGGTCTTGATGAAAGCAAACCCGAAACAAAAATCATCAACGCTCTTCTTGATATCATTGATGATCTTTCACTCACAGTATCTGACCTTGAGGACGAGCTTGTTCTTGTCGGCGAGCAGGTAGATGCTGTTGATGAGGATCTTGATGCTCTTGAGTCATATGTCTATGACGATGATGATTGCGACTGTGATTGCGATTGCTGCTGCGACGAAGACGAAGATGAGTTCTTTGAGGTTGAGTGCCCTGCTTGCGGCGAGGTTATCAACGTTGACGAAGGCATCCTCGAGAGCGGAAGCATCGAATGCCCCAATTGCGGCGAAAACCTTGAGTTCGACATCGAGTACGATGACGAAGAAGAGGATGAGGACTGATTTTTAAGGTCTGACCAATAACAAAACAAAAGCGCCCACACTTCACTTATGAGGTGTGGGCGTTTTTTGCATAAAAAAGTCCCTTGCCGCTGTGGCAGGGGACTTTTAGTTTTTTACTTATTCTTTTCAATGAATGCTGCGAGCTTGCCGACGGTGATACAGTCTCTGAAATTGTCGGGTGTGAGCTGTACGCCGAAGGTGTTGAAAAGGTCATCACCAAAGCAGATGAGGTCAAACGATGACATACCGAGGTCTGTTTTGATGTTTGTGTCTGCGGTTATTTCATCGTCGGGCTCAACGTAGTTGAGAAGCATATCAATAATTTGTTCAAGCATATTATTTCACCTTATCCTCTCTGATTCTGTCAAGAATTTCACCAACGGTGATGTCGGGGTTTTCAAGGCCGAGCATAAGCGTATCGTGAATCTTGTCGTAGAAGTGAAGAAGCTCTTCACCGGGGTTATTGCAGATTCTGTATTCGAAGTTGAAGTCGAGACCGTTGTCATGACTTCTGTGCATAACGGTAAGATAAAGCGGCTGAACGGAAGCATCGTTGTTGTACCAGAAGCCGCGGCTTGTCTTCTTCATTTCTTCGCCGTAGTAGGGCATCGGGAAATAAGGATGATATGAGAAGGTTATGCATTCATAAGTATAGCGCATTGAGCACTTCATTGCAAGATGTCTGTGAATAACTGCTTCCATGGGGCTGATGTTTGAGTGCTGGAAGATCTCGTTCTGTGCCTTTTCAATAACTCTTACAGCCTCTTTGAACGTCATTTCAGGCTCAACGATATTTCTCATTGAGTAGAAGTGCATCCTTACTCCGCCTGCCTTTTTGTCAAGCAGGGTAGCTCTTCTGTTTATCATCAGCTTGTATGAAATATCCTTTTCATCGTTGTTGAATGATGAAAGGGCGCTTCTCATACCCATCATAAGTACGCAGGGAACGGAGAGTGAATTCTCCTCGCACATCTTCATCAGCCTTGCAGAGGTTTCTGCATCAAGGCTGAACTTGAGTGTTCTTGAATCGGGGTTGTCGCCGTCGAGAACCTTTGCCTTGCGCAGGTCTGGCTTCTTGGCTTCGATTCTCTGCTCAATCAGACGGCTGGGTCGTACATAGTCTGTGTAGATCGGCTCGGTTGTGTCCTTGATTGTGCTCTTCCAGAAGGCGACGTCCTTTTTGTGCTGGTCGGATTCCTTGTATTCAAGCTCTTTTTTAACCATCTCAAGGTAGCTGCGCATGGGCTTGGGGTAAGCCGTGCCGTATTTTTTGTGCAGGTAAATTGCAATTATATCACCGAGGAATACCTTTGATGAATAGCCGTCAAAGGCAAGGTGATGCAGCTTCATATAGATGCCGTTGTAGTTGTTTTCAAGGTGAATAATGCGGATCTCATTGACGGGCTTGTGGAACATATCAATCAAAGAGTGTGAACGCTGCTTGAGGAATTCGTGAGCGTCGTCCCACGTCATATGCGACAGATCCTCTTCGATTACCTCGATTTCGTGCTTGTCCGCAAGGTACTGAACGACCTTTTTCATGATGAAGCCTGTCTTTGCAAAGCGAAGGCGGATGCAGTCGCATCTGTCCATTGCTTCGTAGATAGCTTCCTTCATTACTTCTGTGTCAAATTCGCCCTGCCAGTAGTAGCCTGTGACGATGTTGAGCACGGGAGCATCTGTGCTGTGGTGCTCCGAAAGGTAGTACATAAGGTGCTGTGCGGGAATCACAGGATATGCTTCTTTTTTTGTGCCGTCGGGAAGTTTGATGGTCAGCATTATTTTTACAACTCCTTTTTCGCTTTTCAGCGGTAGGTTACGCTCTTGCGCTTTATTTTACCCGTAGTTGTTTTGGGGAACGGTGTCTCTCTGATTCTGATAAGTGCGATTTCGCGCTCAGCTCTCTCGCCCTTGTTTGCTTCGGCAAGCTTTGCATCAAGGTAGGCCTGAACGTCCTCAATGCCTGCAACTGCAAGGTAATCTGCGTCGAGGAAAACCTCTGCAACGATCTTATTATCTTCGGCGCTGACAACAATTTCCTTGATTGCCTTTTCGTCTACAAACTTCATCTCAAGCTCCTCGGGGGAGATGTTTTCTCCGTTTGAGAGGATGATAAGGTTTTTTATTCTGCCTGTAACGTAGAGGTGTGTTTCGTCCTTGCTGAATCTGCCGAGGTCACCTGTTTTTAAGTAGCCGTCCTCAGTGAATACTGCGGCTGTTTCTTCGGGCTTTTTGTAGTAGCCAAGCATAACGGGCTTACCCTTTACCTGAATCTCGCCGTCTACGATTCTTACATCGCAGATGCTCTTGAGAATCTTACCGCTTGAGTCTTTGTTAAGGTCGCTGAAGTCTGCCGTTGTAATTTTGGGGCTTGTCTCTGTCATACCGTAGCCCTGGCGGAGCATAATGCCGTATTTCTCATACTCTGCAACAAGGCCGGGGCCGAGGTAGGCGCCGCCGACGGCGATCCAGCGGATGTTTTTGCCGAACACCTTTTCTGCAACCTCACGCGGGTGCAGGTCGGGAAAACGCTTGTGGAGAATGTTGACCTTGCGGATAAGTGCCTCACAAATCATGGGTACAAGACGCATTGTTGTGGGCTGGAAGGTTGCAAGGCTTCGGCCGATGTTTGCCATATCACCGTTGAGGCAGACCGTAAGTCCGTCAAGCAGCGGCTTGAGATAGTCGCATGAGAAGCAGAAGATGTGGTGCATCGGCAAAACGGAAAGATAAACGTCATCGCTGTCAAGCTCAAGCTCGGGGTAGGTGACGTCGGAGATAAGGTTTGCAGAGGAGAGCATAACGCCCTTTCTTGCACCTGTTGTGCCGGATGTGTATATGATAGCGGCACAGTCATCGGGGTTGAGTTCTACCTCTGAAAGTGCGGCATATTCGGAATCGGAGCCGTAGTCCTTGTAAATCTGAGCAAACCACTCTTCGTTGCCCATATTTACGCACACTTTAAGCCTGCTGTATCTTTCGCAGATTGCTTTTGCGCTCTCTGCGTAATCATCCTCGTAGAAGAGTGCCTCAACGTCGCCGTCCTCAAAAAGCTCAACCGCTTCGTCAACTGACATATTGGGCGCAAAGGGAAGGAAAACGTTGCCGCTGATAAGTGTGCCTGTGATGGCTGTTATATATTCGTATGAGGTTTTTCCGATAATGGCAATATGCATTCTGTCGGGGCATACGCAGCGGATGTATCTGCAAAGTGCAAGGCTGTTTTCCTTGAGCGTGTTAAAGCTCTTTTCGATAATTTCGTTGTCCTTGAGATACTTTATGAATGCTTTCTCTGCGTAAAGCTTTGCGCTGTTGTCAAGTACATCCCTGACTGTGTGGATGTTTGCGTAAATGTCATTTACCTGAGTGATTGAATTCATTCCGACTCTTTACCTCTCTGAAAAATTTAAATGATGCTGTATCAGTTTGTGTCAACTTTTTTCAATATAGCACAGTTTAGTTAAAAACAAGTAAACAAAAATATGTTTACAATAATGCCCAAACTAATCCATTCTAAAATATTCTACCATATGTTACGAATTTGTTAATTCTAAAAAAGAATATAAGGCACAAATAGCTCTGTTTTTGCAGATAAAAATAACCACATTCGGAGCTTTTTTCCGAACAGGGTAGATATGGCTTTATTCACACTCTTGCGTAACAGACAAATCTATGAAACAGCCACTGCTTTTACTAATTAATTACAGTATGTCTGCGTTACAAAACGCAATAAAAATTCCGCACGACAAAATTCAAAGTATCACCGGCACCTTTGCTGAGCTGAAAACAACTCTACTTGCCCAAAATTCTTTGTTTCACGATTGCAAACGGCTTGTAACACAAAAAATACAATCGCCTGCATTTAAAAAAGTGCTGTTCCTGTCATTTTCGTAATTCTTGTATATTTTATTTTTGTTGACAGCGAAAACTTGCGGCTGTATAATTTCTCCATAATAAAAATAATTTCGGAGCTTCAAGAATGAAACGAATTTTATCTTACCTCAGGCCTTTTCGCTTGCGTATGCTCGTCGGTTTTTTAATCAAGGTCACGGGCACTATGGCGGAGCTTGTTTTGCCGTACATTTTAACATATATACTCGAGGATGTAATCACCGAACTCAACGTCGGCAAGGTTGTTGCCTACGGCGGTGTTATGGTGTTTTTTGCTATTGTTGCATGCCTTGGTAACATCATTGCAAACCGTATGGCGGCGAGAGTTACGACCAACTTCTCAAAGGCGATGCGAAAGGAGCTTTTTGAAAAAACGCTCTATCTTTCATCGGCAGATACCGATGCGTTTACTATTCCTTCGCTTGAATCCCGAATCACAACAGATACGTATAACGTTCATAACTTTATAGGCATGATGCAAAGAATGGGTGTCAGAGCACCTATCCTGCTTCTCGGCGGAATTTCGCTCACGCTTATTATGGATCATGTACTGGCCCTTGTTATGATCGCGACTCTGCCGATTATCTTTATAACGGTTTACGGCATTTCACGAAAGGGCGTACCGCTTTATACCCGTGTGCAGAAATCGGTCGACAGTATGGTACGTGTTGCAAGAGAGGATACACAGGGAATCAGGGTTATCAAAGCTCTTTCAAAGAATGAACACGAAAACCGCAGATACGATAAGGTCAATGCCGAACTTTCCGCACAGGAAAGGCGTGCAGGCACAATTATGGGCATCGTAAACCCATCAATGACACTTCTTATGAATCTGGGTATTGCCGCCGTTGTTGCGGTTGCGGCACTCAGAGTAAGTAAAGGCTTATCTTCTCCTGCAACGGTTATTGCTTTTATGCAGTATTTCACCCTTATTTCTATGGCAATGATGTCGCTTTCAAGAATGTTTGTTATGTATACAAAGTGTGCGGCTTCCGCAAACCGAATCGCAGAAGTGCTCGACTTTCCGGATAAGTTTGAAGTAATTGAAGATAACCGCGAAAACGACGGTATACATATCGAATTTGACAACGTATCTTTCTCATATCTGGGTAAAAAGAACAATATTAAGAATATTTCGCTCTCACTCAAAAAAGGCGAAAGACTTGGCGTTATCGGTGCAACGGGCAGCGGCAAATCGACTTTTATAAAGCTGCTGCTTCGCTTCTACGAGCCCGATTCGGGTGAAATCCGCATCAACGGCAGGAATATTAAGTCCTACACCCGTGAGCGGCTGACATCAATGTTCGGTGTAGCGCTGCAGAATGATTTTATTTATGCCGACACAATTGAGGAAAACATACGCTTTGGCAGAGATGTATCAAAGGAAGATATAATCAAAGCGGCAAAGACCGCACAGGCACACGATTTTATAACCGCCTCGGCGGACGGCTATTCACATATGCTTTCGTCAAAGGGAACCAATCTTTCCGGAGGGCAGAGGCAGAGAGTTCTTGTCGCACGTGCAATTGCATCCAACCCCGAAATACTTATTCTTGACGATTCATCCTCTGCGCTCGACTACAAAACAGATGCAAATCTTCGAAAAGCACTTGACGAAGATATGTCAGACTCAACGGTTATCACCGTCGCACAGAGAGTAAGCTCGGTTAAAAACTGCGATCACATCATTGTGATTGAAGACGGTCAGGTTATCGGTCAGGGTAAGCACGAGCATCTGCTTAAAAACTGTGCCGAATACCGTGAAATCAGCGAATCCCAGATGGGAGGTGCTTTTGTTGAGTAAGTCCAAAGAAAACAATACAGTTCACAAAAGAGACAACAAAGGCATAATGATAAGGCTCGGCAGATATGTAATCAGCCAGTGGCATCTGTTTATCCCTGCGGTTATTTTTACCCTGCTTTCAAATCAGCTTTCGCTCCTCGGCCCTCGCTATTCGGGTGCGGCTATTGATGCAATCGAATCCGTGTCAGGTGTAGATTATCCCGTCGTGTGGGAAAATGTTATCAAAATGGTAGTCTGTTACGCGGCATCTGCCGTACTCGCCTACGTTCTTGCGGTTGTTATGATTCACCTGAGTCAGAAAATTACCTATAAGATGAGAAAAGAGCTTTTTGAAAAGCTAAACACTCTGCCCGTCGGTTACTTTGACACCCACGCAACGGGCGATATAATCAGCCACCTTTCATACGATATTGACACGATTAACAGCACTCTTTCGCACGACCTCGTGCAGGTAATGACGAGCGTTTATACGGTTGTCGGATCGCTGATTTTTATGTGGCAGATTTCAAAGGTAATGCTGCTGATTTTCGTGTTTACAGTTCCTGTTTCAATTCTGTTCACCCGTTACCGTTCGAAAAAAGTAAGACCTCTTTTCAGTGCGAGGTCAAAAAAATACGGTGAGCTCAACGGCTACGCTGAAGAAATGCTTTCGGGTGCAAGGACAATTGAAGCCTACGGCAGGCAGGATATTATCTCAGACCGTTTCAACAACCGCAACGAGGAGGCGATGAACGCCTACTACAATGCGGAATATAACGCGGCATTACTGTTCCCGACAATCAATCTTATAAACAATATCTCGATAGCTCTTGTGGCAGTCTTCGGAGGAGTTCTGTATATGTATTCGCAGAGCGGAACGGTTGCTGCAGGTACAATGTTCTTTATATCACTCGGCGGTGTTGCACAGTTCGTTCAGTATTCCCGCAAGTTTGCAGGGCCTATCAATGAATTTTCAAATATCCTGCACGAGTTCCAGTCTGCTTTTTCTGCCGCGGAACGCGTTTTCAGAATATTGGACGAAGAGCCTGAACCTCTGGACTTGCCGGACGCAGAGGATTTGAAAGAAGTAGAAGTCAATGCTGAGCTTGATAATATCACGTTCGGTTACACTCCCGAAAAAACAATTCTCAAAAACGTTTCGGTCACTGCATCAAAAGGACAGACCGTTGCAATAGTAGGACCGACAGGCGCGGGCAAGACAACGATAATCAACCTACTTATGAGATTCTACGATCCGCAGTCGGGCGAAATCCGTATTGATTCAATACCTGCGCTTAAAATAAAACGCTCGGATTTAAGGCTTGCGTTTACAATGGTACTGCAGGATACGTGGCTTTTTTACGGCACTGTTTATGAGAACATCGTTTACGGAAAAGAGAATGCAACTATGGAGCAGGTAAGGGCAGCGGCAAAGGCGGCAAGGATTGACTCTTACATCGAAAGTCTGCCCGACGGCTATGATACCGTACTTTCCGATGATGGTGTAAATATCTCCAAGGGTCAGCGACAGCTCATTACTATCGCCCGTGCGTTCCTTTCGGATGCCCCGATGCTGATTCTCGACGAAGCGACATCAAATGTCGACTCAAGAACTGAGATTCAGATTCAGAGCGCGATGAACGACCTTATGGAAGGACGCACCTGCTTTGTTATCGCACACCGTCTTTCAACCATACAGAATGCCGATATGATTCTTGTTGTCAGGGACGGCGAAATCACCGAGCAGGGCACTCACGACGAACTAATAAAGCTCGGCGGATTTTACAGTACACTCTACAACTCACAGTTTTCATAAAAAAACAACCCCGAAATCCTTGAAATATCGAGGAATTCGGGGTTTTCTGTTATTTGTTGTGCCCACCGAAATATATTATCGCACTGCTCGCTTGAGGAGCTTCACATTGCTCGTATTTTCGGCAAATATTGCTTCACTTCCTCTGCCACAGGCAGCGCTCGGCGATTATTCACACTCTTGCGTAACAGACAAATCTATGAAACATTCTCTGTTTTTACAAAGAATACGGCGGTATTCGTGACCGCCGTCAACCGAGCAGGCTCCGCAGCTGCAAGTAACAAAATCGTGTGTGTTTTTTGATTCGATTATATCGCCGCAAAGCTTGCACTGAATTGCGTTTTTGATTATTTTTTCCATTTCATTATCTCTCCTTTTAAGTTCTGGTTTCATTATAGCAACCGCATTACGAAAATACAACAGTAACGGCTCTTGCTTTAATGTGAATGGTGGTGGTGGCTGTGTGCGTGCTGTTCGGTTTCGATGTGGCATTGCTTTTCGCTGCAATGCTCACTACTTGTTTCAAGCTCGAGCGTTGCGTGTGTGATTCCGTGCTCGGTCAGCTCGCTTCGTATTGCGGCTTTGATTTGTGCAGGCTCGCTGTCGGTAACAACGTGCATCGAGGCAAAGCAGGTGTGCCCGTCGATGCTTCGTACGTGTATGTGGTGAACGTCAAGCACGCCGTCGAGCTGTGTAATATGCTCTCTTATTTCAGCAACGCTCACACCGTCGGGCACTTTTTCAAGAAACAGATTCGTAATCTCTTTAAGGTTGCACGCTGCATTAATCAGAATGAAAAGCGATACGCCCACAGACATAATCGGGTCAAGCAGAGCAAAGCCTGTAAAGCGCATCACAACAGCACCGACCAATACAACAGCCCAGCCGAGCACGTCCTCGAGCATATGCAGGTTAACTGCTTTTCGGTTTATTGAGTCGCCCTTGCGTGTGAATAATGCAGCGCAGAAATTTACGCATACACCGACAACGGCAAATATTATCATTCCGTTATAGTTGATGTCAGCAGGGGAGATAATACGCCTGACAGCGTTGTAAATCATCAGAGCAGAGCCGATAATAAGTACAAGCGTAGTTATCAATCCGCCGATAACAGAGTACCTGACGTAGCCGTAGGTGTACTTTTCGTCAGGCTGTCTGCGGCTTTTTCTTTCGAGCAGGTATGATATGCCGATGCTTGCCGCATCTCCTGCGTCGTGCACGGCATCGGAAATTATTGCTACGCTGCCGGTGAATATTCCGCCCACAAGCTCAAAGACGGAAAACGCGAGATTCAGTATAAATGCTACAAGGATATTCCGCTCATTTTTCATTTTTATCCTCCGTTTGACTTGGTAAATTGTCTGTGGTACAATGAGTACGCTACCGAACACATTGTTCAGTAATATCTTATCGGATTTTATCCTGTTTTCAACATACAATGTGTCGGATTTATAAGTTACTGAACAAATTCTTAAAAATATACGGAGAATGATTATGGACAGACGTCAAAGAAAAACGCGAGAAGCAATTTTCAACGCATTTACACAGCTGCTTTCCAAAAAGGATTTCAACCAAATTACCGTGGGTGAAATTATCAGCTGTGCAGATGTTGGCAGAGCAACGTTTTATTCACATTTTGAAACTAAAGATTATCTGCTCAAGGAATTCTGCGAGGAGCTTTTCTGCCATATATTCGACACCGAAACCGACTCGGGAGAGGGGCACAGACACATTTTCAGCTGTGACGGTTCGGATTCCGTTTTCCTGCATCTGTTCAGGCATCTGCAGCGCAACGATAATAATATACTCGCGCTGCTTTCGTCGCAGAATAACGATTTGTTTCTGCGTTATTTCAAGGTCAACCTCGAAGCCCTTGTCGAAAAGCATATGGCGCTGTTTGAATCCGATAAAAGTTACAGCGTGCCGCAATCCTTCCGCAAAAATCACATTGTGTCATCTATTGTCGCAACGCTGAAATGGTGGATTGATAACGGAATGAAGGAAAGTCCCGAAACAATAACAGAATACTTTTTTGCCGTTGTATAAATTAACGGCAGGGTGACTGACTTAAAGCCTCCCTGCCGCTTTTTATTGGTTTTGAGCTTGTTTTGTTTTCATCCTGCGCCAGCTGATAAAGCCGTATATGTCATTGACAAGGAACACGGCAAAGCAGACTGCAACGGATATATAGCGTGCGTCGCATATGCTTGCCATTATCCACAGCACTATCAGCACAACGTCATTTGAAGCGTAAGCCAGAGCAAAATAAGGGCTTCGTCTGAAGGTCAGGTATACTGCAATGAAGCTTGTGGTGACGGACAGTGTGCTGGGGATCAAGTTAGCGGTGCCGAAGTGCCTGAGGATAAAATAAAACGTTACGGTTACAACAGCTGCACCGATGAGCATCAGGACGGTTTCCATTTTGCCTACGGAATTTACTTTGACCTCGGCTTTGTTGTTTTTGTATGGATTGCGCAGCCAGGATATGAGGGCAAACACAGCCATAGGCATTGTCATACCAAGGTAGGTAATCATTTCGCCGTAGTACTCAAAGCAGAATGATATTATGCCGTACAGCAGGCTGAATATAACCATCAGCAGCTGCCCTATGGGGTTGCCCTTGGCGTTGAAAATCAGAGATGTAACGCCGATTAATGAAGCTGTGAGAGTCAGATAGCTTTCTCTGTCAAAAAGCAGAAACGAAGAAAGAATCAGTATCACAGAGGAAACCCACAGCAGTATTTCGGTTTTGGTAAAGTATTTTTTCATATTTGTTGGCTCCTTCAAAAAAAGCACCCATAAGCATATCTTCTAAGACCTAACGATATGCTTATGAATGCCTTTGCGCATTCTACTACTCGGTAGCAGTTTACATATTATTCTGTTGTGCCGTAATCTACAGCGTAAAATCTGTTATTCAGCCTCGGCTTATTCCCACTCTGCTGCCAGCAGCTTTTCAGAGAGATTTTCTGTGTTTTATGGTATAAATATTATCATAATTATATCAAAAAAGCAAATGAAAAATCGAGTATTAAAGTTTTAGTACGATTTCAGTACGCTCAAGGAAATAGAATCAGTATAAATTACTTTTAAATTTATCTTCAGCTTTATTGTTGTTGCTTTTATTAAAAAACTAATATATACTTTATCTACCACCGCAAAGGAGGTCTTTGTATGACAAAAGCTCAGGCAAGACAGAAATCAAAAAATTAGTTGCAAAGATGACGGTTGAGGAAAGACTTTCTCAGCTTGTATATAACTCACCCGCAATCGAAAGACTCGGCATTGATGAATATAACTGGTGGAACGAAGGCTCACACGGTGTTGCAAGAGCGGGCACGGCAACCGTGTTCCCTCACGCAATTGCGATGGGTGCCACTTTTGACCCGGACCTTGTCGGTGAGGTTGCGGATGCAATTTCAACAGAGGGACGTGCAAAGTATAATAAGCATGTAAAATACGGCGACCACGATATTTTTAAGGGCCTTACCTTCTGGGCACCCAACATCAATATTTTCCGTGATCCGCACTGGGGCAGAGGTCAGGAAACATTCGGAGAAGATCCGTTTCTTACTTCTCAGCTCGGTGTTTCATTCATCAAAGGCATTCAGGGTAACGGTGAGTTTTATAAAGCGGCTGCCTGCTCAAAGCATTATGCCGTGCATTCGGGTCCCGAAAAAAACAGATACGGTTTTAATTCTGTAACGGATATGCACGACCTGTGGGAAACTTATCTTCCTGCTTTTGAAAAGACCGTAGAAGCAGGTGTTGCAGGTGTTATGGGCGCATATAACAGCATGAACGGTGAACCCTGCTGCGCTCATTCATATCTTCTTGTCGATGTTCTCCGCAGGAAATGGAACTTTGACGGCTATATTGTTTCCGACTGTGATGCAATAGGGGATATTTATAAATTCCACAAATATGTTAATTCTCTGACAGAAGCGGCTGCCGTTTCGCTTAAGAATACCTGTGACCTCAACTGCGGAGGAACTTACGGTGCACTTGTTGATGCGTATGAGCAGGACCTTGTAACTGAAGATGAAATCACCGCAGCGGCAGAAAATGTTTTCACAATCCGCTATCTTTTAGGTGAATTCGAAGAGGTGAGACCTTACTCGGATATAGGTCTTGATAAGCTTGACAGCAAGGAGCATAGGGCACTAAACCTCAAAACGGCAGAACAATGCATCACTCTTCTTAAGAATAAAGATAATTTTCTTCCTCTCAATAAGAACACAGATAAGAAAATTGCTGTTATCGGTCCGAATGCACTTTCTGTTACTGCTCTTGAAGGCAACTACAGCGGGTATGCTTCCGAATATGTGACCGTTGCCGTCGGTATCCGCAGAGTGTTCACAAATGCGGATATAAAGGTTGAAAAGGGATGCAACTACTGTATGGAGCATCTCAACTACTGCAGCGGTTTCGGAAATATGATAAGTGACGGTGTTGCAGTCGCAGCAGAAGCAGATATAACAATTCTGGCGCTCGGTCTTGACTGCTCAATCGAGGGAGAGGATACGGGCTTTGTTGATGATTACACAACAAGCGGCGATAAGAATTCGCTCTATCTTCCCGCAACCCAGCAGAAGCTTGCGGAAGCGGTTTGCGATGTTTGCGAAAACGTTGTTGTTGTGCTTATGTGCGGCAGCTCAATTGACGTTGGCGAAAAGGTCAGAAACCATGCAAAGGCGGTTATACACGCCTGGTATCCCGGATCGCTCGGCGGACTTGCACTCGCAAATGTTCTTTCGGGTAAGGTGAATCCATCGGCAAGGCTTCCCGTTACAATCTACAGAGGCGACCACGATATGCCCGATTTCGAAGATTACAGCATGAAGGGCAGAACCTACAGATACATTGACGGTGACGCACTCTATCCATTCGGCTTCGGTCTTTCTTATACGAATTATAAGTATGATAACGCAAAGCTTGTTTCAGCAGACGGTGAAAAGATAACTGTCAGCGCAGAGGTCGAAAACGCAGGCGGGATTGCCGGTAAAGAAATTGTTCAGGTCTATGCCGCTTATACCGACAGCCGTGTTGTTACTCCTCATTGGCAGCTTTGTTCACTCAAATCCGTTAATCTTGAGGCGGATGAAAAGAAAGAAATTACTCTCGACATTGACCGCTATTGGGTAAAGGCAGTTAATGCGGACGGTGAAAGAGTTGACCCGGACGGCAAAATCACACTTTATATCGGCGGACATCAGCCTGATAGCGTAAGCGATAAACTTCTTGGTTATCCGTGCCTTAAGATTGAAGTTTAAATATAACATCCTTGGCAATAATGTAAAAAAGCCTCTGCAGTTTACACATATCTGCAGAGGTCCTTAATCATATAAAAGGAAATAAGAAAAGCAATTTTTGATAATGAGCTGATTTTTTAGTATTCTTTCAGTACGATTTGGTATAAGATAAACCCCGAAATCCTTGATAAATCAAGGGCTTCGGGGTTTGTTGTTATTATCCCACTCTTTTTCGGGAATCTTCTTCGGCTTATTTATGCCCTAAATATTATTCTAAATGGCAATTTTGAACCCGTTTTTCCACCCATTATTTCATTTCTCAAAACTTTCGTTGCAGAAAAAGTTGCAAAATTGCTTGCGGAATGGTGCCGAATGGTTTTTACCTTAAACCAAGACTAACTGCTAATTCGTCAAGATAATCTATATGCCCGTGGTTTGCCCCATATAAAGTCACATAGCCATCTTTTTCTGCAGCGTCGTCTTGTCCCATAAAAACAACACGTTCACCCTTTTTGAGATACGGTCTCAACTTGATAACATATATTACTCTAAATTGTAAATTGTAGTTCTTATTTCAATCCTACTTTCAACTACCCCTTGTGATAACTCTACAAAAGGATAGAATTTGTAATTAATATTTCCGACCGTCCCTTCGTATATAGCAGTATCGTGGGCTAGTAATCCAGTAATAACATCTTCTAATTCTGTATCATATTCATTCCCATTGATTGTTTGAGCAACCACCTTGAATGCTTCTATTACTTCTGGTTCATTAATGTTGTCAATATGATATCCGTTTATCTTTATAACTAATTCATCAGTATTGCTATTTAATAATTCTGTTCTGCAACCATTTACATGAACGAAAAATTTGGTTCTAATATTACCTTTATCAATCTCGCCATAATCAAATTTACATTCGCTTAAAAATCTATTTACCACTTCATCATCAACTATCTTATTTTGTTCTGTTTCCTCTTTTTCAATATTGCTATTACTTGTTTCTGATTGGTTTGATTGAACGGTTTCGTTATAAGACGGCGGTGTGTCGGTCTGAGGAACATCGGTTTCACTATTACCAGCCATACCAATAACCAAGAACAAAACCCAAGCTACTGCGATAATGCCGTATTTAACTACGGGTTTCATTTCCTTTTTTCTTAACAGCAATATAGTGAGGGGCAACGGGAAAATACAAATCCAACCAAGAACCCACAACCAAGTCTTCTTGCCGGAACTCTTGGTAGTTTCGTTGGGGTTCCAAGTATATCCGCAGTTTTGGCACACACCAACCGTTCTATATGCAGACTGACTTACGGACTGACCTTGTCTACCACTACCAATATAGTTTTTGCGGGAACGAGATTGGGTTGCAGTACCTACTCGCTCTCTCTTGAATGTGATTTTGGAATTACCGCACTTAGGACATTTACCGAGATTGTTTTCCATCTCGATATTATCCTGAAGTGTAGTATCACCATAGTAATTGTTTGTAATATTAACAGTTGGTTTTTCCTGTGGCATTTCACTTCCACAGTATTCGCAGAACTTACCTTGCGTTTCTGCTCCACAACTTGGGCACTTCATATGTAATACCTCTCTTTGTTTTATTTTTAACATGAAAATTCGTATCAATGTTACATATATATCGCAACTTTACTTTTCATATCGTTCATATCTTTTAGTGTTTCTATTAAACTGAACTCGCAAGCCACTTGCAACTATTCCTTTTTGCATTTTTCGCATTGCCTGTTGCAAAAGTGTTGCAGCGTCATTTTTCTAAATTACATAAATGCCCGAAAGCCCTGTGTTTTCAAGGGTTTTCGGGCACTTGTTAGCCATTCGGTATTATTCCCACTCGATTGTGCCTGTGGGCTTCGGGGTGAGGTCGTAGAGGACACGGTTGATGCCTTCAACCTCTGCTGTGATTCTTGCTGTGATTGTGTTGAGAACTGAGTAGGGGATCTCCTCTATTGTTGCAGTCATAGCGTCTGTTGTGTTTACAGCGCGGATGATTGCCGGCCAGCCCTCATAGCGTTTGCCGTCTCTTACGCCTACGCTCTTCATATCGGGTACGGCGATGAAGTACTGCCATACGTGAGCTGAAAGGCCTGACTTGTCAAACTCCTCACGCAGAATAGCGTCTGCTTCGCGAAGAGCGTGAAGTCTGTCGCGTGTGATTGCGCCGAGGCAGCGTACACCGAGACCGGGGCCGGGGAAGGGCTGACGGTCTACCATCTCTGCGGGCAGGCCGAGTGCTCTGCCGACTACGCGTACTTCGTCTTTGTAGAGAAGCTTGATGGGCTCAACGAGACCGAAGTGAAGATCCTCGGGAAGGCCGCCTACGTTGTGGTGAGCCTTAACGCCCTTGCTCTCGATGATGTCGGGGTAGATTGTGCCCTGTGCAAGGAAATCAACATCGTCTGCGAGCTTGCGTGCTTCCTCTGCGAAGAGGTAAATAAACTCGTTACCGATAATTTTTCTTTTTGTTTCGGGGTCTGCTACGTCAACAAGCTTGTCGAGGAAACGGTCTGTTGCATCGACGTAGATAAGATTTGCGTCAAGTCCGTTCTGGAAAACTTCGATTACGTTTTCGCTTTCGCCCTTACGCATAAGGCCGTGGTTAACGTGAACGCAGACGAGCTGCTTTCCGATAGCCTTGATGAGGAGCGCGGCAACAACGGAGCTGTCTACGCCGCCGGAGAGTGCGAGAAGAACTTTTTTGTCGCCAACCTGCTCGCGTACGAGGGCAACCTGCTCGTCAATAAAAGCGGCTGCAAGCTCAGGTGTGGTGATGCGTGCCATTGATTCGGGTCTCTTGTTTGAATCCATTTATATGTTCCTCCTTAGAGTGAATTAACAAATAAATAAATGATGATTTATTATAAAATATCTGTACGCAAAAATCAACAGTATTTTTGCCGCTAATTCGACTTCATATGCAGTTTTTTTTGTGCAATTTAATTCACGTAGCGAATAAAGCCGCATCGGGCACATATCTTCACAAAGTTCGCGCAATGTGCTATACTCGTTTCATAAATCATAAGGGAGGGGAAAACGATGAAAAAAACCGTGGTTTTTGTTACCGGAGGCAGTTCCGGTATAGGTAAGGAGACAGCGCTTGCGCTGAGCAGGGCGGGCTGCACCGTTTATGATGGCAGCCGCAGGGATAGCAGCATAGGCGGCATAACGCACGTCACGCTTGACGTTACGGATGAAGCCTCGGCGCAGTCGGCAGCACGTGAGGTTGTGAATAAAGAGGGCCGAATAGACATACTTATTAACTGTGCAGGCTCCGGAATTTCGGGTGCGGTTGAGTTTACCTCTCTCAAGGAAGCTGAGCGGCAGATAGACGTGAACTTTTTCGGCACGGTCAATATGACAAAGGCTGTGCTGCCGTATATGCGTGGGGCAGGTGCGGGCAGAATTGTCAATATCAGCTCTGTTGCCGCGGCTTTTCCGATTCCTTTTCAAGCGTATTATTCCGCCTCAAAATCCGCAATAAACGCGTACACGCTTGCGCTGGCAAACGAGGTGAGTGTGTTCGGGATCACGGCGGTTGCAGTACAGCCCGGCGACATAAAAACAGAGTTTACCGCATCCCGTTCAAAATCCGCCGATGGCGACGAAGAATACGGCGGCAGAATCAGCCGCAGTGTTGCGAAGATGGAGCACGACGAGGAAAACGGAATGAGTGCGGAGAAAGCGGGCGATATGATCGCAAAAATTGCGCTCGGTAAGAGCTCCGGCACGGTCTGTACACTCGGCCTAAGCTATAAATTATTGTGTTTTGCAGGTAAGATCCTGCCTGTGTCGCTTGCCAATAAAATAATCGGTTCGATGTATGCAAAATAAAAATGAGCCGCAGATGCGAGTGGTGCGTGTCTGCGGCTCGGTTGACTTTTAGGGCTGATTATGTTAGCATTATTATTTGTAGAAATATAGCTGTTATTAAAAGATTTCAGCGAAAATTGACGAAAATTTCAGCCACTTACAGCGGAGGAAGCATTATGGGAAAATATGTAATTCTTGCAGACATTACCTGTGACCTTTCACAGCAGATGCGTGATTTCTGCGGTATGGAATATTATATCGACGGTCACTTGCATATCAGCGCAAACGGTGCCGAAAAAGACCTTGTCACAAAGCTTGACTGGTCGCAGATAAGCTATGAGGAGCTGTATGGCACGCTGGCGGATAAAAAGGCAAAGGTGACAACGTCTCCCCCAAATGTTGAAGAATATACCGATGTGTTTGAAAAATATGCGAAAGAGGGATACGACATTCTCAGTATGTCACTTTCCGCAAAAATCAGCGGCACGTTTGATTTTGCGTGTGCCGCCGCAAAGAGGGTGAAAGAGAAGTATCCCGACGTCAACATTTACTGCTTTAATTCTATGCGTATGTCGGGTGCATTTGCTCTTCTCACAATGTATGCTTTCCTTATGAAGAAGGACGGCAAATCGTTTGACGAGGTTATCAGCTGGCTTGAGGCAAACAAGCAGCGAGTCCACCAGATGGGCCCTGTAGATGATCTGGTTGCAGTTGCACGCCGCGGCAGGATCACAATGGGAAAGGCGATCATGGGCAGCTTTGCAAACGTGAAGCCTATGGGCGACTGTAACAGCGAGGGCTACGTAACGGTGCTCACAAAAGCTAAGGGCATCCGTAAGGCGCTTGAGCTTACCGTCAGCTACGTCAAGGAAACCGCTGTCGATGCGCAGAATAACTACGCAGTTATTTATCACACAGACAGAGAGCAGTATGCACTCACTCTCAAGGAAATGATTGAGAAGGAGCTTGGCTTCAAAAAAGTTTTTGTATCCTGTTGTTTTTCAGGCAATGCGGTAAATATAGGCCCGGGTATGATCGGCATATACTATTTCGGCAATGAGATCACAGACCTTGCGACAGAAAAAGACATAATAACAAAACTCAATTCCAAATAACAGGAGAAATGATTCTCAACATATGAATCAGTTTATCAACGGACAGCTCTTCCGTGCGCTGACAGATTACGCAATACGCAATCTGGCTCTGCATTGCGAAGAGATAAACGACCTTAACGTGTTCCCTGTTCCCGACGGTGATACAGGCACGAATATGCTCACAACCGCAAGAATCGGCTACGCCGCAATCGAAAACTTTGACGGCAGCCTTTCCGAAACGGCAAAAAAATTCTCGGGTGCCATCGTCTACGGCGCACGGGGCAATTCGGGTGTTATCCTTTCTCAGTTTCTCAAGGGATTTTCGCAGGTTTTTGCCGATACGAATGCGGATGAGGCGGATTGCGACTGTTTTATCCGTGCACTCAGCAACGGTGTGGATTTTGCCTACAACTCGGTGTCGCACCCTGCGGAGGGTACGATTCTCACCGTGCTGCGCGAGGCAACCGAAGAGGTTACGGGTAAGATTTATGATGATCTTGCTGTTTTGCTTACGGATTTCCTGGCAAGGGCTGAAATAAGCCTTCAGAATACGCCGAATCTGCTGCCCGTGCTCAAAAGCGCAGGCGTGGTTGACAGCGGCGGTGTAGGTGCCATCTGCTTTTTTGACGGTATGAGAAAATATCTTTGCGGCGAAGAGCTGTCGATCAAGGTTCCCGATAAAAAGGAAACGGTGGTCGATTACTCTGAGTTCGACTGCAACACGGTTTTTGAATACGGCTACTGTACGGAGGCTCTGCTTCAGCTTTGCAGCGGCAGAGAGCAGCCCGACTGTGACAGCTTCAGGGCTATGCTCAACGAGCTTGGCGAATCGGTCGTCACTTCGTTTGAGGATGATAAAATAAAGTTTCACGTTCATACCCGCTTCCCCGAAAAGGTGCTTGCCTATGCACACGGATTCGGTGAGTTTTTGTCACTCAAGATTGAGAATATGAGCGTTCAGCATTCCGGGCAGGCAGACAAAACGGTTACTGTTTCTGCGGAGCGTGAAAAGGGCGCGTTTGCGCTTGTTGTCGTCGCTCCCAACGGGCAGATGGCTGAACTGTTTATGCAGATGGGTGCTGATGTTGTGATTTCTGCCTATGACGGTTATTCACCCTCTACGCAGGATTTTATCAAAGCGTATTCTGCGGCAGAATGTGAAAACGTAATTGTTTTGCCGAACGATAAAAACCTTTTCCTCGTTGCCGAACAGGCGCAGATGCTGAGCGAGAATATGAATGTATATATTGCAGATACAAAGTCGATTGCGGCCTGCTACGCTTCGCTTGCAATCGTCGATTTCGATTGTGGCGACCCTGCGCAGGTTACTGCGGATATAAACCGTACGGTGGGGAATATCTACGATGTGGTTATCACACGCTCGGCAAAGGATACGGTCTTTGATTCGCTCGAAATAAAAAAAGACGATTTTATTGCAATGGCAGGCAGCAGTATTCTTGCCGTCGGCAAGAGCGTGATTGAGGTTGCGTGTGCCGTGGCAGATAGTGTGCTGGGTGAGCAGGAGCGTGATACGGTTACGTTCTTTGCAGGCAGCAGCTTTGGTGAGGATGATGCAGACGAGCTGAGCCGATATATCACAAAAAATCATATTTTTACCGAAACTGACCTTGTTACAACGGGTATAGCTTCGTTTGATCTGATACTTTCATTCGAATAACTTAAGGAATAATTATGGATATCTGGATTTGGATTATTGCGGTTGTAATCGTGCTTGTTATTTCCGTGTTCATCTCTATGTGTGTTACGGCGCGTATCGTTTACTATAATACGATGACACGAAAGAAAAAGGATGACTGGAAGCAGAAAGAGGTTTACAACACTCCTGACCTGCGTGAGATGTATGATGTCGGTGTCGGATACATCACACAGTTTGCGGACAAAAAAACCGACCTGCACACAGTTAATGACGGGCTTAACCTCTATGCCGAGTATTACGATTTCGGCTATGACCGCACGGTGATTATCGTGCCCGGCCGTACAGAGGGTATGACCTACAGCTACTACTACGTAAAAGCTTATATCGAAAGCGGATATAATGCGCTTGTGCTTGACCAGCGCTGCAACGGTAAGAGCGACGGCAAGTACAGCTCATTCGGCTTCCACGAGAGCAGGGATGTGCTGCATTGGGGTAAAATTCTCCACGATGAGTACGGCGTTAACTCAATCGTTCTTCACGGAATCTGCATCGGCTGTGCGTGCTCGATTTATGCGCTCACAAGCGACGGTTGTCCTGATTATTTCTCGGCATTTGTTGCCGACGGTATGTACTCCACCTTTTACGAAAGCTTCAAAAGGCGTATGATAGGCTTTCACGCGCCGCCGTTTGTGGTTATTGACCTTGTCAATATGCTGGCAAAGCACCACACGGGCTGCGATATGAAGATCGGCCCGATTGACGTTATACACAAATACAAAAAGCCCCTGCTGATGCTTCACGGTGAAGCGGATTTTTATTCCGAGCCTCACAAAGCAAAGGAGCTTTTGAAAAAAGCAGGTACAGCTGAATCTGAAAAGCGGATCGTCTGGTTTGAGGACGGAATCCACTCCCGACTCAGACTCATGCATACCGAAAAGTATGACGATGCAATCAAGTCGTTCCTCACGCAGGTTGTGGATAAACAGCCTGCAAACAAAAAATAACAAAGAAAAAAGCTTATGAGCGTGAAAGAACTGCTCATAAGCTTTTTGTTGATTTTGGAAACCACCGGCTATGCCGGTGGAGGTGCCCTGCAAAAAGCTTTAGCTTCAAGCATCGAGCGAAGCGAGTTGGTAACAAAAAATAACAAGTTAGCACAAGTTCGGAAAGATGTATAAGTGCCCGTTTACGGGCGGTGGAGCAATAGATGCAGAAGAAAGAATATTCATGCGTC
>JAZUSN010000020.1:0-13771 GCA_045606785.1 Acutalibacteraceae bacterium
CTTGAGATAGTAATGCGGTGTCAAATTTCAGTGCCGACTTTTAGTCGGCAAGCCAGTAGGGGGGCCTTATAGGGCCTGTGCAAACCACCAGTTCAACTGGTGGTTATGATTTTTGAAAGACGGGTACTGTTGCTAAGCAACGGTATCCGAGGATGCTGGATTTGCGAAGCAAAGCCGTGTCCCGTCTCTCGTACCATTAAGAATCGTTGAAATCTCAAAGGTTTTGACGATTCTTATTTTTTGCTTTGCTTCGATCTTGAAAAAGCACACAGAATCGTTAAAAAGTCCAATTTTATTACATAAAAAATATAAAAAATGACCTCACACGAGGTGAGGTCGAGCGTACTAAACATTATTTTAAACTTTCTTTGAAAGTGTCAGCCACCATATTCTGTGTTGTTGTCAGTTTAATATCGTAAGCTACGGTTGAAGAGCTTAATCTCATTTCAGACTTAGTCGAATATAGCAACTTAACGGAAATTCATATAACCGAAAACTAACAGAACTACCATCAAAATATAGAAGAAAGGAAGAACCGTTGCATCTCCGCCGAACGAAATAATGAATTCCTTTAAAGATTTTGATTTTTCTCTGTTTTCCTTGAGTCTCTTCGGGCGTGCAAAGTAAGCAAGGTCGAAGAGAATATAGCCTACACAGTAGAAAATCCAGGTTTCCCAAAGAGTATAGCCTCTGAGAATCTGACCGACAAGTATAACTGCTCCCAACAAAATCAGGAAAATGCGTATAATCTTTATATTCTTGTAATCCCAATAGCGTTCAAGGCCGTCGTGCTGTGCAATAACATAGTACATTGTAAAGCAACAGATAATTGAAGCCATCGTTGTTGAACCGAGCATAACAAGAGCAAGAGGTCCGACCATATAGCAGGGACGCTCAAGAACCTCAACAATGTTCATATCAACCTCGCCGAAGGCACGGGTGATTTTGTTGCCGTTTCTGCGGTAAGGAATGATAAAGAGGAAAATTGTGAGAATTATCAAAGCACAGAATACCCACGAAAGAATAGTATCAACCTTTTCGGGAAGCATATACCAAAGCTTTCCTGCCGCTTCAGCCTGCTCAAGATTCTTGGCAGCAAGAGGCCAACCGAGAACAAAAGCTCCTGCGATACCAAGACCGTTGAAGCAACCCTGTGTAAATTCCATTATTTTCCAACCATCAATAACATTAAGTGCATCCAATTTACCGAAAAGGCGTTTGCCGTTCTTGAGAGGATGAATCTGCTTGTCATAGAAGGTGATGGCGACAACCCAACCGACAGAGCCTGCAAGTGCGCCGCCAATCCACATAATGATACCGAAAATATCACGGCGGATTGCCATCATAAGAAGCAGGCCGGCTACTATAACAAGGTTTCTTCCCCATTCCTCTCGGCTGTCTTTAGAGAAACAGACTTTAGGCATTCTGCCGTGTTCAGGGTCGTAGGGTGTGTTGAAAATCCGGTATCCGATTTCCTGCACCAAAGGAACGAGTGCGAAGAAGATAACAAAATCATACCACTTATAAACAACACCACTCATAGCAGAAAAGCTTACACCGAGAAAACCTGCTCCGAGACCACTCCAGATTGAACCCTTGAAAGCAAGAGCCAGATAACCCAGCGGAGGATTATATCTGGGTATGTCGTGGTGAAGAACGAGACTCATTGTTGAACCGTAGGGCTCCATACCTCCGTAAAAATAGCCGAGTGCACAGGCAGCTGCGAACAGATATACGTTGTCCATCAACAGCTCCGAACCCGTGTACCAGACACAAAGTATGCCCATAAATGCACCGGGTAACATAGCACCTTTTTCGCCACCGATTGCCGAGCCGCGCATGCCCCATCCGAAGCACATAGTAATCATACTGATTGCCAGAAAAGCAAATATATTTTGAGTTTCCATATGCAATACCCTTTCTTTGTTTTAGCTCTTTTCTACACGAACAACCGCATAGCCGATTTTCTTGCGTCCGCAGGTATAAACCATATGGAGAAGATTACTCTCCGCAACAATTGAGGGATATGAAAATTCAACACCGGGTTGAGTCTCAAGGTCAATGCGGACGGAGTATGTAGCACCGTTATCCTCGGAAAGGAAAAGGCACAGAGGTGTGCGGTCGCCCCAGTTTTCACTTACGGGATTGCAAATCAATCCCAAAACACCGCAATCGGTCATTGCCGCACCGATACCGCTGTTATTATTGGGCATATCGGTGGGGCGCGCTACAGACCAGGTGCGTCCGAAGTCTGTTGACTCGCTGCGATAAATCCAATTAAGGTTTGTACGCGCAAGCATATAAACTCTGCCGTCGTGTGACTGGTCTTCCCATATCGCAGGCTGAATCAGGCCCTCACCGTCCTTGGGAAGCTCTTCCTTACGGTTGCATATCGTGCCGTCGGGAAGTTCAAATGCAACTGGAGCAGACAGTTTCCAGGTTTCTCCGTTATCTTCGCTGCAGTCTGTCCAGGATTCCCAACGGTCGCACAAATCCTCAGTTGAGCCGGGAGCAAGAAGTGTACCGTTTGAAAGCCTTATCATCTGATTTTTAACGGGTCCTCTTCCGCCGATGTCACCCGGGACAAGTTCCTTCGGTTCTGTCCATGTTTTGCCACCGTCAAAAGATACCGTTTTCATTGAGTACCAATGACCTTCATCAATACCGCTTTTGTAAATCAGCGTAAGAACACCGTTCTCAGCAAAAAGAGTCGGGTTCCAGTCCGCCTCGCCATCATCCGGAGTTACGGGTACCGGCGTGCTCCATTCTCCGTTACGCTCAGCAAACCATATACGCACATTCGGATTCTTTTCTTTGATACCGCCGAACCAGGCGGCTGTGGGTTTACCGTCGCAGATAGCAACTGTGGCTGCATGACATTCTCCAGTTTCTTCGTTGATACCTTCGGTTGCAAGGTATTCCTGATATAAAAGTTCTGCCTTAATCATTTGAATCATCTCCTCGTCAGAAAGTAATAAATAGTATAAAGCCCCAAAACGAAGTATCCTCATTTTGGGCTTTAACTTGTTATCAACAGCCGTGAAGTTCTCTATAAATACGGATAACCTCCTGTAGGTCCTCCTCTGTGTCTACGCTGACAGCTTTGTAATGAGCCGGTGCGGGAACGATTTTGATTTTATATCCGTGTTCAAGAACCTTAAGCTGTTCGAGGGACTCTGCCTCTGAAAGAGGAGTGGGAGCAAGCTTGGTATATGCATTAAGAAAATCGTGTGTATATGCATAAATGCCGATATGCTCAAAATATCTTGCTTCTTCCTCGTGACGGGGATACGGAATAGGTGAACGTGAGAAATAAATTGCATTTCCGTTTACATCGCTGACAACCTTGACTACGGTGTTGTTGAGAATATAGTTTTCATCCCCCGTAATTTCCAGGCTACCTGTTGACATAACGCAGTCCGGACTGTTAATCAGTGCAGAACCGATATCATCAATTATTTCGGGAGGAACGAGAGGCTCATCACCCTGAATATTGATAACATAATCACAGTCATAATTGCTTGCAGCCTCTGCAACTCTGTCGGAACCCGTGGGATGATTAACGCTTGTCATAACAGCTTCGCCGCCAAATGCGATAACAGCATCATACACACGCTGATCGTCTGTTGCAACAACAACCTTGCTGAGAATCTTCGATTTGCTTGCGTTTTCATAAACATGCTGGATCATGGGTTTTCCGCATATATCTTTAAGAGGCTTGCCGGGCAAACGGGAAGAACCGTATCGTGCGGGAATAACGCCTAAAACTTTAGCACTCATATCTATAATCTCCTTTTTATGGATTAAAAACTATATTTGTCACGAAGGGCATTGCGCATTTTGTTGAGTGAGAACGGCTTGATTTCATCGCAGATACGCTCACGCATTGCTTTGCCTTCGTCTGTGTTCTGGGGAGCTGAAGTGAAATCAAGCGTCACGCCCAGTTCGTTGCAGACACGGTCAACAAAAATCGGCCAGAGCTCACCGATATCGCCGATAACGGGGATGCTGTTTTCAAGACGGGTGAAGGCTGACATTTCCATACGGAAGGGGATTTTTGTAAGCTTGGTCTTGGGAAGGCCCTCGTTGATTGCTTTCTGAATAAGCTCACTCTGTTTATTGAGATCCCACGAACGCTTGAGATTTTCGTCAAGGTCAAAGCGGATGAGAGTTTTATCCTTGAGGCTGTAGGTGGGCAGACCGTTCATTGCAGCCCAGATTCCGTGGCCTGTGTATGTTTCAAAAGGACCGTCGTGGATTTCCTGAGTAAGAGCAACTGCGGATTCAATAATAACATCGGCTTCCGAAAGCATTTTTGCAATACGCTTGCAACGCTGGCTTACGGGGATGCTGTCAGAAATGCAAAGACCAACCTGTCCGCCGCCGATAAGCTGAGGAACGCTTACAAGAACAGGTACGCCCTTGATTGCGCCTGCGCCGATCATAGTGTTCGGGTCAGCGCCGAGACCCGCAACATACTCAAAGCTTTCGCCGAGTGTCTGTGCCGCAACCATAACCTCTGTGGAAACCGTTTCATTGAAGTAACCTACAGGATAAGCCATATTACCTGCAGCCTTGATGATAACCTTGCCTTCTGCCTTTTCGCAGATTGAAACGAGTTCTTCATCAAGAGGCAGCTCAGAACGGATGCGTGCCCATTCCTCGTCGCTGAGCTGTGTAAGCTCATAAATGTTACCGCGGCAACGGATGTTTTCGGGGCATTTGTCGCCGAGAATATCCGCATCAAAGCGCTTTACTCTGTCAAGGGTGCCGCCCATTTCGTGGGAAATTACTGCAGAACTTGTTGTTACGCCGTCAATAAGACCTGCGTGAATAAGAGCAGCAATAAGTGTTGTAACACCTTCGTGAAGATTCGGACCGCTTCCTATAACAGCTGCAACCTTACCGCCGCGTTTTTTTACTTCTATAACCTTTTCAATCGCTGTGTTTAAAAATTCCTTTGTTTCATCGGGAAGTGCCTGATAAAGCTGTTCAACCAGAGCCGGTGATGCCATAATTATTTCTCCTGTCTAGATTTAATTATATAAAACATTTTTATATGAGTTTTTTGCCGAAGCAAGCGTCATCGTGGTCGAGAAACAGAAGCTCAAAGCCGTATTTCTTATAGAAATTGACAGCCTTTTCATTTCTCGGTCCGCAGGTAAGACAGACGCCGTGAATTCCTTTTTTTGCCAGATGGTCACATAAAGCTTCAACCATTTTGCCGCCCATACCCATTCTCTGATATTCGGGAAGAATATCGATATGAAGGTGAGCAGGATACTCGTTCTTGAACTTTTCCTGACAATTGTACGCCGTGGAAGCCCACTCATATCTGTCCTCACCAAAAGTGTTTGAACGGGGAAGATAGTCCCTGTCGTAAATCTCTTTGAATCTGTCGAAATTTTCAGCGCAGATTATGTATCCGACTGCCCTGCCGTTATCATCAAGAACAAAGCAATTTTCAGGCTCGTGTTCAATATAATAATTGCAGAAAGTGTTATGATAAAACTGCCCCGTCAAAAAATCCGGCACTTCTTCGGGACCCTCGCTGTTGTGATTTACAAACTGCACATCAGCGCGGTCTTTTTCTTCATATTTCCTGATGAATACCATTACAACTCACCACCCTCAATCCGGTATAAATTTACATTATCATAAAAAATTAAAAAAGGCAAGAAAATAATGCTTGAAATTTTGAAAATTTTGTGTATAGTAAAGATATATAGTTTTTTGAGGAGATTGATATGAAATTTAAGGAAAGTTTCACAAAAACAGCAGTAAAAACCCTGATGGATGTCATTCTTTCAACCATTCCGAAAAAATGCTTTACAACTCAGGAAAATTCAAATAAATTCATGCTCACAGGTGACGAGAAATTCTCGTACATTCCCGGCAAAAAATGGACCTGCGGTTTCGGTAAAGCATCATTTACCCCTGACGATTATGACAGCAAAACATATTATATCGCAGGCTATGATTCAAACAACCCCGTAAAGGGGGTGCTGGATAATCTGTATGCAAGAGCTGTTTATCTTGATGATAACAGGGGTGACGGCGGCGTTGTTTTCTGCGCACTTGATTGCGTTGGCATGAGCAGAAAGGATATAAACGATATTAGAAAGCTTGCACTTGAAAGCGGAAGATTCGGCAAAGTTAAATCAATCAACATTTCTTCAACCCACACACACGCAGGAATTGATACCCAGGGTCTTTGGGGCGAAAAGATTTATAAAAGCGGCAAAGACGAGTCTTTTATGAACAGTCTTAAAAAAACGGCGGCGCAGGCAGTTATTTCGGCTTTTGAGAACAGAAAAGACGGCAGGTTTTTTATGGGGCATACTGTAGTTGAAGATATGCAGGCAGATGTCAGAACACCCGAAACCTACGACAAAAATCTTACGAGATTCCGCTTTTCACCGGATGACAATTCCGGAGACATCTATATAGTAAATTTTGCCTCACACGCAGAATTGCTCGGTACAACATCCCTCATCAGTGCGGATTTCCCTGCATATCTTATTAAAGAAATTGAAGAGAATGTCCCTGATTCAAATGTAGTTTTCTTTAATGGTGCAATAGGCGGTATGATTTCTGCAAAGGAAATAAAAAAAGTTTACAGGGATTCAATTGACTGCGAAGCATATATGAAAGATTTCGGCAGACAATTAGGTAAAATCACTCTTGCTGTCAGCAATGAAATCAAGCTCAGCCCCATCCTCAACATCAAATCCAAGGGCATTACTGTTCCGGGTGACAACACGGTGCTTATTCTTGCAAGATACCTTAAGGTCCTCAACAACGATATCGGAAGAACCGGAAAGAGAAGCAAAGCGTGCATTTTCTCCGAGGTCGGCTATATGGAACTCGGAAATAAGGACGTTGCCGTGTTTCTTGTTCCCGGTGAGCTTTTCCCCGAGCTTTACAACGGAGAGTTTCTCACGGAGAAGGACAGTGCAAACCACAGAAAAGCGAGCTATAAAGCAGTGCTCTCGGATATGACAGACTGCAGACACAAGTTCGTTATCGGTCTTTGCAACGACGAGCTGGGCTACATTGTTGCGGAAAACGATTTTCTTCTGAATGAAGCCCTGCCGTATATCAACAAAGCAACTGATGATATGGACAGAGATCACTACGAGGAAACAAATTCAACAGGGCCCGAAATCGGCGGAATTATTCTTAATGAAACGCAAAAGCTGATAGAATCGGCACTTAATTAATAACAGCAAAAAGGAGATGTAATTTATGAAAAAGTCTTACAGTTCTTTTATCGCAATTCTTCTCGCGCTAACACTTCTTTTCTCTGCAAATTCAACGACCGCATTTGCGGCTGACAGACAAAGCAATCCGATTTACCCGGTAACAAATGTTCTTGGCGGCGTTGTTGACGGTATAATAAAGCTGTTGGGAATACTTACCCCTACTCCCGACTATCCGACAGTTGAGGAATACTTCGCGACAGAAAGTGAAAATTTCTACAAGGGAACAGATACCTTCGTTGATGAAGCTGCAAATGGAGCCAAATGGTCTCTCGGCTTTGGCAAGGAAAGCATTGTTCCCGACAATCTTCGTGACGGAAGCAAAAAATACTACACCGGCGGATATTTTACCCAGAAGGTGAACGGTGTGTTCGACGATCAGAAGGCTGTTG
This sequence comes from Acutalibacteraceae bacterium, assembly GCA_045606785.1. Lineage (GTDB taxonomy): Bacteria > Bacillota > Clostridia > Oscillospirales > Acutalibacteraceae > UBA8612. The sequence continues at coordinate 7,655 of JAZUSN010000020.1, forward strand.
CAATTGCCCTCAACGACGGTTCGGGCAGAGGCACAACAATCTTTGCTTCAATCGACGGTATCGGTGTTGCCAATGCAGATGTCCGCGCTATAAGAAGTGCTGTAGAGCAAAAGCTCAAAGAAAAGGAAGTTGACAGCGATATCAATGCCATCAATATCAACGCTACACACTGCCATACGGTTATTGATACTCAGGGTATAGGTCTTGACCTGTTGCCTAAAATCTTTCTCAGTTTCTTCGGCGGAGCAGGCAGGTCAATGGATACTGAGTTTCTTGAGGTTATGATTGACCGTGCATCCGATGCGATTGTTGAAGCATATACGAATATCGAAACCGGTTTGCTCTATTATTTCGAAACAGCAGGTATGGGCAAGGATGACGAGCACGGTCTGTATGCCGATGATGAATACCCGTATCTTGTCAACAAGAGATACTATACCGAGGGCTTTCAGCACAAGTTTGCTTGCTTCAAATTTGTTCCCGACAACAAGACTTCAGCAGCAACAATCTTTACCAATATCGGCGCACACCCAACAATTGTTGATGAAGAAACAAATCTTCTTTCTGCAGACTTTCCTGCATTTATGGAAGAAAAAATCAACGGTGCCGGTATGAATTTTATGTTTATTCAGGGTGCACAAGCACCTGTTTCTGTTAACAAATGGGCAGATGTTCCGGCGTCAACCATTGGTGAGGTTGATGAAAAAGTCGCTGTCAATCCTACTGCAGAAGATTATAAGACAGCCATCCTCTACGGCTATGAATACGCAAGACTTATTCTGGAAGCCCAGGATAATTTAAAAGAAATTGAACCCATACTCAATGTCAGAATGACTGAGTATGTTGTCAGCCTTGAAACAGGTCTTTTCGCTTACGGTGCTACCGAAGGCTTTATCGGCACAACAACCGTAAAGGATTCTTCAAGCGAAACAGGTTATTCCGTTATTACGGAAGCCGGATACATAGAAATCGGAAAAGATATTGTTTTGCTTACTGCTCCCGGTGAAATTGTACCTCAACTTATATACGGTAATTTTGTTTCGGCGGAAGAATCATATTCAGGTACAGAATGGACTTATGAAGCAACCGCAAAACTCATTCCCGAAGGTAAAACAGTTCTTGTTATGGGACTTTGTAACGATGCAATCGGATATATTCTGCCGGATAACGACTTCGCACACTTTATTACTGATGTTATTTGGGATATAGATGGCGCAGATAAGGTCTTTGGCTCCTATCACAGACATTATGAAGAACTGCTTTCAGCCGGAGCTTCAGCGGGGTCAACAACCGTTTCAACTTTAAATGAACTCGTAAAAAGACCGAACCCTTAAAGGTTTTGAAGTTAAAAAATAAAACAAATTTAAACTGTAACACACGAAGTGTTTACTGAGCTTTGTGGCAGAGTGAATGACCCGGACAGAATACAGTTCGGGTCATTTAAATCCAAAAAAGGAGAAAAGCAATGGCAAAAAAGTTTTTTGATTATATAATCCACGGTGGAGATTATAACCCGGACCAATGGATAAGAACGCCCGAAATATGGGATGAGGATATGCGTCTGATGAAGCTTGCCCATATCAACAGTGCAACGGTCGGCGTATTTTCATGGGCAACACTTGAACCTGAAGAAGGCGTTTATAATTTCGAATGGCTTGATACTATACTTGATAAAATGCATCGGAATGGTATTGCCGCAATTCTTGCCACTCCGTCGGGCGCGCGGCCTGCATGGCTTGCCGAAAAGTATCCCGAAGTTTTAAGAAAAGACGAAAACGGGATACGCCGCAAATTCAGTGACAGACACAATCATTGTCTCACTTCCCCGGTTTACAGAGAAAAAGTCCGCAGCATCAACAGAATGCTTGCGGAAAGATACAAAAACCATCCTGCCCTGAAAATGTGGCATATTTCAAATGAATACAGCGGAGAATGCCGCTGTGAGCTTTGCTGCGAGGCTTTCAGAAAATGGCTCAGAGAATATTATCACAACGATATCGATGAGCTGAATTTCAAATGGTGGAATGCATTCTGGTCGCATTCCTTCAACGATTTTGACCAGATTAATCCGCCCGAAAAAAACGGAGAAGACAGCGCATCGGCTCTTAATCTTGCATGGCAGCGTTTTATAACCGACAGCCATATTTCTTTTTTTGAAAACGAAATTACACCTCTGCGGGAAATTACACCGGATATTCCCGTAACCACCAACTTTATGAAAAGATATAACGGAATTGATTATCAAAAGTTCGCAAATTATGTTGATCTTGTATCTTGGGACAGTTATCCTGCCTGGGACAAGGGTAAAAATCTCGATGAGGCACTTGAAACAGCGTTTTTACACGATTTTTTTCGTTCATTAAAAAACGGTCAGCCGTTTTTCCTTATGGAAAGCACACCGTCATTAGTAAACTGGCAGGATGTCAACAAGCTCCCAAAATCGGGCATACATGAGCTTGCATCAATCCAGGCTGTTGCACACGGTGCGGACAGCATACAGTATTTCCAATGGAGAAAAAGCAGAGGCGGAGACGAAAAATTTCAGGGTGCGGTTATTGACCATTGCGGACACGAAAACACAAGAGTTTTCAGAAACGTAACAAGGCTTGGAGAAACACTTGAAAAATTGAATTCCGCTGTCGGAAGCGAAACCGAAAGCAGAGTTGCGGTTATATATGACTGGGAAAACGGCTGGGCAGTCAATGTTTTCCGGGGTTATAACAACATCCGCAGAGATTATGTGAAGGAATGTATAAAATGGTATGCTCCGTTTTATAGAAGAGGTATCAGCGTTGACGTTATTTCCATGCAGGATGATTATTCAAAATACGATATTGTTATCGCACCGTTTCTCTATATGCTTAAGAACGGCACGGAAAAACGGATTGAGGAATATGTTGAAAACGGCGGTAATTTTGTTGCAACGTATCTCTTAGGCATAGTCGATACTGATGACCTTTGCAGACTTGGCGGTTTCCCTGTAGGAAGACTGAAGGAGGTTTTCGGCATATGGTGTGAGGAAACGGATTCTCTTCCCGAGGATATTACGGGCAAGGCCGGCTTCAACGGCAAGGACTATGAAGTGAACCACATCTGCGATATCATCCATGCGAACGGAGCAAAAACTTTGGGCGAATATAAAAGCGATTTCTACTGCGGAATGCCCTGCGTTACAGAAAATGCATTCGGAAAAGGTAAGGCATACTATGCCGCCTTCAGAAACGACGGGACTTTTGCCGATGATTTCTGCGAAATGCTTATTGCCGAAAATGCTGTTGCTGCCGATGCTGACATAAAACTCAGTGACGGAGTTTTCTCAAGAAAGCGTGGCGACATAATTTTTATTATGAACTTTGCAGATGAAGAACGAATAATCGTTCTTGATAAAGAGTATACAAATACACTTAAAAACGAAAGCGTTTCAGGCAAAATAACACTGCCTGTCTGCGGATATCTTATCATAAAAGCACATTAATAGGAGTTGACCTTATGAATAAATCACCTGAAAAAAGAGCAGAAGAACTTCTGAAAAAGCTGTCCCTTGAAGAAAAGATCTGTCAGCTTTCTTGTCAGATGCTCTATCCTATACGCGAGGATTACGAAGAAAGGCGAGAATATCGTTTCGGTAATTTCCGTAATCCCGGACATTTTATGCACGAGCAGCGAGGAGAACCTGTTTCTCCTGCGGAGGTTGCTGATGAAATTAACCGAGATATACGTCGTAGTATGGAGTGCAATTCGCTGTCTGTTCCGCCCATTGAACACGCAGAGGCTCTTCACGGAGCACAGTGGGGTATGGCAACCTGCTTCCCACAACCGATAGGTATGGCATCGATGTTTGATAAGGATTTAGTTGAACGGATAGGCGACGTTATAGGAAAGGAGTGTGCCGTTGTAGGTGTAAGACAGGCTCTTACTCCGGTAGTAAATGTTGTCAGGGATTGTCGTTGGGGAAGAACAATTGAAAGTTTCGGTGAAGATGTGCTCCTGAACGGAGATATGGGTGCTGCAATTTGCAGAGGATTACAGAAAAACGGTGTTATCGCCACACCAAAGCATTATGCAGATAACTATTCTTATGGAGGAAGAGACTCCAATGTTTCCGATACAAGTGAAAGGACTATGCGAGAAGTTTATCTTAAGCCTTTTGAAAAGTGTATCAAGCAAGGCGGAGCAATGTCTGTTATGGCTGCATATAACAGCTGGGACGGTGTTCCCTGCACCTGTAACGAAAAGCTCCTAACCGATATTTTGCGTAACGAGTGGGGCTTTAAAGGATTTGTTGTTTCTGATTACAATTCGGTTGAGGGCGTTTGGGAAGCACACAGACTTTTTGATACAGAATGGAAGGCTCAGGCAGCGAGCCTCAAAGCAGGTCTGGATGTTGATTTGCCACAAAACTCTTATGATGATTTGATGATTGCTTACAAAGAAGGTTGGATTGATGAATCTGATATTGACCGTGCACTTCTGCGTGTGTTGACCGCAAAGTTCAGCATCGGTCTTATGGACAAGCCTTTTGCAGACAGAAATGAGGCTCAGAACCTTGTGCGCTGTGACGAGCATAAGCAACTGGCGCTTGAAGCAGCCCGCAGATCAATGGTGCTCTTGAAGAATGAAGGCGTTTTGCCTTTTAATAAGAAAAAAATGAAGAAGCTGGCTGTGTTCGGTATGGGTGCGGATGTTTTCCCGGTCGGAGAAAACTATTCCGGTCCTTTCGAAGTCAAATGGACGGCTGAGGATGCAAAAACACCGTTACAGTATCTCAGAGAATATCTTGACGGAGCCGTTGAGGTTGTTTTTGCGGAGGATGCTTACATCGAAGAGGTTGCCGCCGAGTGTGATGCAGCAATATATATGACTGCACTTGTTGAAGGTGAAGGACTTGACCGTTCGGATATCCGTCTTCCCGGTATTACGCGTACGGAACAAAAAGATAACAGTGCGGTTATTGTGGGCAAAATTGAGTTCACCGTCAAAACGGATCAGGAGGAAAGTATACGCAGAATGACTGCGGCAAATTCAAATTCAGCAGTTGTGCTTCTTAATGGTTCACCTGTAGATATGACTGCGTGGCTGGACGGCTGTGGTGCTGTTTTAGAAGCATGGTTCCCGGGTGAACAGGGTGCACAAGCTATATGTGAAATTCTTTTCGGAGAGATTTCTCCGAGTGGAAAGCTTCCCATAACATTCCCGAAAACTGTCGGACAACTTCCTCTTTTCTATTCGATGAAGCCGTCAGGAAGAGGATACGGCTATATTGAAAATGACGGATCTCCGCTTTATCCGTTCGGTTTCGGACTGAGCTATACAGACTTTAAACTTGATAATTTTGAATGTATCAATCTGGCGGACAGTCTTAAGATAAATCTTACGGTTGAGAATACCGGTGGCTTTGATTGTGCGGAGGTTATTCAGACTTACCTGACGGGGGTTAACTGTGATGTTGTAATGCCCCTGAAGGAGCTGAAAGCATATGCGCGTGTTGAGATTAAAAAGGGAGAAAAAACTCAAATCAGTATACCTGTTCCCAACGAAGCCTTCTGCTACTATGACCGACGTATGGTTTTAGGTATGCATAACGGCGATTACACGCTTTCTGTCGGAACTTCTTGTGTCGATATTCATAAAACCTTCAAAATCAAAGTACGTGACGGAAAAATAAGTCAGCTCTCCGACAACATATAGAACTACGTTTTTGATTATTTTCCTATAAAAGCACCGCATGTAAATTTAGTCCTAAGTCTGAAGCTTGATACAAAACCTAACATATTACTTTTTGCCGTAATATAAATCTTCAATAATGTTTGACATTATGTATTCCTCCATATCTGAGAAAATATATTAGAGTACGAAATATAGAATATGTATTGCCGGAGAACTGCTTGTGTTATGAACACCCGTACCAAAAACGGAGCAATCGCTTTTGCGGTTGCTCTGTTTTTTTATATGTTTGTTTTACGGGAATTGAAGGACGAGCGGTACAGAGCAACAGTCCGGTGGACTGTTGTGACCGCGAGCGACCAAGCCGCCGTAGCGGCGGCGCGAATCGAGTCCCTTCACTCCGACCACCAAGTCGGAGGCCAAGCGGTCTTAGGAAGACAAAGTGGCCAAACA
>JAZUSN010000021.1:0-48535 GCA_045606785.1 Acutalibacteraceae bacterium
TGGCCAACCAACTCCTTGGCTCACAGAACGACATGGCTACGATCCGACTTGCCGTTTGCGGCAATGTCAAAACGGTACATCGCAGTGTCGGAAACAATGTAAATACCGTCGTCACAAATTGCAAGCGTGTTCTGGATTTCCTCGTCTTCAAGCGTCATCATCTTTACTTCTTCGGTTTCGGCATCAATGTAACCGACTTCGCCGGGACGTGTTACAAACCAGATGTTGCCATTGTAGTCGGGCATAGCATCGGTTATGTATGAGCCCTCGGGGAGGTAACTGCTGACGTTGTATTCTTTTTCAACCTTCCACTCGGGTGTGCCGCTGGATTCGTCAACGTAGTAGATCTGAATTACGTTTTCGGAGTTACCGATAATCGGCTTGTCGCCCTCGTAAAGGTGGCAGTAAGCGCCGCCCGAGGTGTCGCTTGAGATTGAAGCGAAGTCAAATCTCTTGATAGCTTCGATTGTGGAGGGACGCTGAGGAAGACGTGTTTCAGCGAGGATCTCGAGTGTGTCGGGATCGAGGAGGAGAAGGCGGAAGCCTACAACGTTACCGCTGATACACATAATTCTGCCCTGGCTGTCGAACATACAGGTTGCAACAAGACCGCCGAAAACGTTAAGTGAGCGGCTCTTGACAACGGGGTTGACACCGAGGGGGCCCATATTGTTGTAGCAGCCTGTGTTATAGGAGTTGCCGTGCATACCGTTTCTGCCCTCTTCTGCGAGGTAGGGGTTCTGCGGAACGACGATTTCGTCCATCGGGTCTGCAACTGCGATTTCACCCATGAATGCAGGGCATTTATCGGCTGCAGCAGGCTGGCGGATTGCACCGCCGGGGCTGAGGAAGATCATCAGGAAAGCTGAAAGAGCCGTGAGGATCTTCAAGAATACTTTTGATGCGAAAATTGCTTCAAGCATAATTTTTTTCCTTTCTGTAATTTTTAAAATTAGCCAAAGGAATTGTAACATTCTTCTTGTCAATAGTCAATATAATTTTACTCAAAAAAGCAATATAGTTGTTGACATTCTCTTACCGCGGTGATATTGTTGACATAACAAAAAACGAAACGGAGGAAAATCCAATGGCAAAATGGCGCGTAGGCATTATCGGTAACGGCGGTATCTGTAAGGGTGCACACCTTGAGGAATATCTCAATGATGACAGAATTGAGGTTGTTGCACTTTGTGACATAATTGAGGAAAGAGCACAGTTCCTTAAGGATAACTATTTCCCCGATGCAGACGTTTACACAGATTATAAGGAGCTTCTCAAGGACGAAAGCATTGATTCCGTTGATATCTGTACACCCAACTATCTTCATTCTATCATTGCTGTTGCCGCTTTTGAGGCAGGCAAGCACGTATTCTGCGAAAAGCCCGACGCAGTAAGCGTTGAGGAAGCAGTAAGAATGAATGAGGCAGCAAAGAAGGCAGGCAAAACGCTTATGATTATGCGTAACAACCGCTTTGTTGCTCCCTCACAGTATGCGAAGAAGTATATTGATGCAGGCAAAATGGGTGAGATCTACTGCGGCCGTTGCGGCTGGCAGAGAAGACGAGGTATTCCCGGCAAGGGCGGCTGGTTTACTACTAAAGAGCAGTCCGGCGGCGGTCCGCTTATCGACCTTGGTGTTCACCTTATCGACCTTTCAATCTGGCTTATGGGTAACCCCACACCTGTTGCTGTTTCCGGCAATACATACTGCAAGTTTGCCGATAACGATTCAAGTGACTCTGTCAACTCTGATTTCGGCGACAAGATGGCAGACGGCACATTCGATGTTGAGGACCTCGCAATGGGAATGATCCGTTTCGATAACGGTGCAGTGCTTCAGATTGAGTTCAGCTGGGCATCAAACATCAAGAGTGAAAACCGCTTTGTTGAGCTGAGAGGCACAAAGTCCGGTCTTGAGTGGCGCAACGGCAAGCTCGAGATTTTCACAGAGGAAGACGGTCAGCTTCTCGATATCGCGCCCTCAAACATCAACGAAAAGCACGGCCATATGTATAACCTCAGCCACTTCTACGATGTAGTTATCGACGGTGCAAAGCCCATCTTCGAGCCGCAGCAGGGCATTGATATGATCAAAATCCTCTGCGCAATCTACGAATCCGCAAGAACAGGCAAAGAGGTTGCTCTTTAATTATTAGCCATTCTAAGTATTGTTTGTCATTCTGAGCGTCAGCGAAGAATCTTTAAGATCCTTCACTTCGTTCAGGATGACATTTCTTTTATATTGCTGTAAACTGCTTTGTCAAAAGCTCCTTTTGAAAGGAGCTGTCACCGAAGGTGACTGAGGATTGGAACAAAGGATGAAAAAGTCATTATGATTTCACTGTATTGTTGAAAAAAACTCTCTTAACGTGATATTGAAACTTATTGTCTGATATGTCACAATATATTCAGGAAGTGCGCACTTTAATTTTTGAAAGAGAGGTTTTGTTATGAAACTGAATATAGGTGAAAACATAAAAATATTAAGGAAAGAAAGAGAAATTACACAAGAAGAATTTGCAGAGATGCTGGGGGTTTCTTGTCAGTCTGTGTCCAGATGGGAAAATGATAACTGTTATCCGGATATAGAGCTAATACCTACTATAGCTGAATTCTTCGGCATTTCGGTTGACAGGCTTATTGGCGTTGATGAAACAAAAGAAAAAGAAGCTGTAAACAGCTATCTTGAAGCTTTTCAAAAAGCAATAAGCATAGGTGACATTGAAGAGTGTGTCATTATTGCACGTAAAGGTTTAAAAGAATTTCCAAACAATTACATTCTTCTTAACAAGCTGATGTATGCACTTTTTTGTTCCTGTGATGATGACGGAAACATTTCTGAATGGGAAGAAAATATGGCAAAGTATGATGAGGAGATAACGGCTTTGGGCGAAAGAATTATGAAGTACTGTACCGATATCAATATCAGACTTGAAGCTGCATCAAGATTGGCATTCAATCATATTCTTCACGGCAGAAAAGAAATCGGCAAAAAGATATATGAAACATTCCCCCAAATGGAACTATGCAAAGAGCGACAGATGTGGTGGGCTTTGGAAAAGGATGAAAAATTACCTTTTTTGCGAGATGCAATAAAGCAAAGTTATGAATTCCTGAAGTCATTTATGTGGCTTTTAGCCGATGCGGATGTTGTTGATGTCGAAACTGAATTAATTGCAATCAATAAGATTTTTGAACTGGAAAAACTCATTCTTGACGGTAATCGTCCGAAAAACAGTTGGGGTGATGTATGGCTTGACTTTGACATAGCAAAGAGATATGCACTTATGGGTGATATAGCTAATACATTCAAGCACCTGCATTTAGCTGTTGATGAAGCAAAAGCTTTCGATAAATTCCCTGATGAGCAAAAATATACGTCTGTTCTGGTCGGTGAAATAATTGAAAGAAAACTTGATTTTGAAACTTCGGATACCCGACCTCTTTGCGAAATACTTCGTGACAAATGGCTGATTCACGATGAACTTGACCCGGTGCGTGAAACAGATGAATTTAAAGAAATAATCAAAAGTTTATTTTAACAATCCTCCGTCACGGCTTACGCCGTGCCACCTCCTTTCAAAAGGAGGTTATCCCTGATCAGCAGCGATGTAAACTGCTTTGTCAAAAGCTCCTTTTGAAAGGATCTGTCACCGAAGGTGACTGAGGATTGATAGAAGAAAACACCGCTGTATCGAAATTAATCGGTACAGCGGTGTTTGATATTATGCGTATATCTTATTTGATAAGTGAAACACCTGTCATCTGTGCAGGCTGCTCAAGGCCCATAATCTGAAGCATTGTCGGTGCAATGTCGCAGAGCTTGCCGCCCTCTTTAAGCTCGCAGTCGTAGCCGACTACGCAGAAGGGGACAGGGAATGTTGTGTGAGCGGTGAAGGGTGAGCCGTCATCCTCATACATCTTGTCTGCGTTACCGTGGTCAGCAGTGATGAGCACTACGCCTCCCTTAGCCATAACAGCGTCAACAACCTTGCCGACACACTCGTCAACAGCCTCAACAGCTGCAACGGCAGCATCGAAAATACCTGTGTGACCGACCATATCGCAGTTAGCGAAATTGAGCATAATTGCATCGTACTTATCCTCTTCAACAGCCTTGACAACCTTGTCAGCTACGATGTAAGCGCTCATTTCGGGCTGCATATCGTAGGCTGCAACGTTGGGAGAATCTGTAAGGCTTCTGTCCTCGCCCTCGTAAACGGTCTCTTCACCGCCGTTGAGGAAGAACGTAACGTGAGCATACTTTGTGTACTCTGCAATACGAAGCTGCTTCATACCTGCGTTGCTGATTACTTCACCGAGAGGCATTGTAATGCGCTCGGGCTTGTAAGCAACCTCAACGTTGGGCATTGTCTCGTCATACTGAGTCATGCAGATGTAGCAAAGGTCGAGCATTTCATCGCGCTTGAAGCCGTCAAAATCAGCATCTACAAATGCGCGTGTTATCTCTCTTGCTCTGTCGGGGCGGAAGTTGAAGAAGATTACGCTGTCGCCGCTCTTAACAGCTTCAGCCTTCTCGTTTACGCAGGGTACGATGAATTCGTCCGTTACGCCGTCAGCGTAGGATTTTTCCATCATTTCCTTGGCGCAGGAGAACTTGGGAGCATCAAGTGCTGTCATTGCACGGTATGCCTTTTCAACACGGTCCCATTTCTTCTCTCTGTCCATAACGTAGTATCTGCCCATTACGGAAGCGATCGTGCCTACGCCGATCTCGCCGCACTTCTTGTAGAGCTCAACAAGGAAATCCTTGCCGCTTGTGGGAGGAACGTCACGGCCATCCATAAAGCAATGTACGTAAACCTTCTCAAGGCCGCTTCTCTTTGCAAGCTCGAGAAGAGCGTAGAGGTGAGTGTTGTGGCTGTGAACACCGCCGTCGGATACAAGACCCATAAGGTGAAGTGCAGAGCCGTTTTTCTTGCAGTTTTCAACTGCCTTTGTGAATTCGGCATTTGTGAAGAAATCACCGTCAGAGATTGACTTGGAGATTCTTGTCAGCTCCTGGTAAACAACACGGCCTGCGCCGATGTTTGTGTGGCCGACCTCGCTGTTGCCCATCTGTCCGTCGGGGAGGCCGACGTCAAGACCGGAAGCGCCGATGTATGTGAGGGGATAGTTTGCAAAAAGGCTGTCAAGATTGGGAGTCTTTGCGGAAACGATAGCGTTGCCGTAGTCGCTCGGGTTCTTGCCGAAGCCGTCCATAATGCAAAGAAGAATAGGCTTTTTCATATCTGATAACCTCTTTATATCCGAAATTATTTGCTTGCTGCCTTTACGATTGCTGCGAAATCCTCAGCCTTGAGTGATGCGCCGCCGATGAGGCCGCCGTCAACGTCGTACTGAGCAAGAAGCTCATCAGCGTTTTTAGCGTTCATGCTGCCGCCGTACTGAACAACGATCTTGTCAGCTGCTGCCTTGCCGTAGAGCTCGCCGATGAGAGCGCGGATTGCACCGTTAACCTCGTTAGCCTGCTCTGCTGTAGCTGTAAGACCTGTGCCGATAGCCCATACAGGCTCGTAAGCGATGATGATGTTGTCAAGCTCAGCCTCTGTTACGCCGAGAAGAGCAACCTTTGTCTGCATACGAACGATCTCCATTGTGATATTCTGCTCGCGCTCTTCCTTGAGCTCGCCAACGCAAAGGATAACCTTGAGGCCGTTGTCAAGAGCAGCTCTTACGCGCTTCTGAACCGTAACGTCTGTCTCGCCGAAATACTGTCTGCGCTCGCTGTGGCCGATAACAACGTATTCTACGCCGATAGCCTTGAGCATGGGTGCGGAAACCTCACCTGTGAATGCGCCGCTCTCTGCCCAGTGGCAGTTCTCAGCACCGATTTTAACGTTTGAGCCCTTAGCTGCTTCCATAGCTGCAAAAAGGTCGATGTAGGGAACGCAAGCAACAACGTCGCAATCTGCATCTGCAACGAGGGGCTTGATAGCGTTGATGAGAGCTGTAGCCTCATCGGGAGTCTTGTTCATTTTCCAGTTACCAGCGATAACTACTTTACGGAGATTCTTATCCATTGTATTAACATCCTTTCGAAATGATTTACTATAAATCAGCCCGTGTATTTTGTGATACACGGGCGAATAAAGCGAATTGGTTAATTATTTCTCGTTGAGAGCTGCAATGCCGGGAAGCTCTTTGCCCTCCATATACTCGAGAGAAGCGCCGCCGCCTGTGGAGATGTGGCTCATCTTGTCTGCGAAGCCGAGCTTCTGAACAGCTGCTGCGCTGTCGCCGCCGCCGATGATGGAGATTGAGCCGGACTCAGCAACTGCGTTAGCAACTGCAACTGTACCTGCTGCGAAGTTCTCCCACTCGGAAACACCCATCGGGCCGTTCCAGATAACTGTGCCTGCGCCCTTGATAGCGTTTGCGAACAATTCCTGAGTTCTGGGGCCGATGTCAAGACCCATCCAGCCTTCGGGGATATCGTCTGAATCAACGATCATTGCCTCTGTATCGGGAGCGTATTCCTTACCGACCTTGTTGTCTACGGGGATGAGGAAGTTAACGCCCTTTTCCTTAGCCTTAGCCATCATCTCGCCTGCAAGCTCAACCTTGTCAGCCTCAAGGAGTGATGTGCCGATGTTGTGGCCGAGGTACTTCATGAATGTGTATGCCATACCGCCGCCGACGATAAGTGTGTCAACCTTGTCAAGAAGGTTTGTGATAACGCCGATCTTGTCTGAAACCTTAGCACCGCCAAGGATTGCGACGAAGGGACGCTGCGGATTCTCAAGAGCACCGCCGATGAAGGAGATTTCCTTCTGGATAAGGTAACCGCAGACAGCAGGGATGTAATCTGCTACACCTGTTGTGGAGGAGTGAGCTCTGTGAGCTGAACCGAAAGCATCATTAACGAAGATGTCAGCAAGAGATGCAAATGCCTTGCTGAGTTCGGGATCGTTCTTTGTTTCGCCCTTTTCGTAACGTACGTTCTCAAGGAGCATAACGTCACCGTCGTTGAGGGAAGCTGCGAGTGCCTGTGCGCTCTCGCCGACAACGTCTGTTGCCATCTTTACTTCTTTACCGAGGAGCTCGGAAAGACGTGCTGCTACGGGAGCAAGTGAAAACTCGGGAACAACTTCACCCTTCGGTCTGCCAAGGTGAGAGCAAAGGATAACCTTTGCGTTGTTGTCAAGGAGATACTTGATTGTGGGGAGAGAGGATACGATTCTCTTGTCGCTTGTGATAACACCGTCCTTCAGCGGAACGTTGAAATCGCAACGAACAAGAACTCTTTTGCCGCTGACCTGAATGTCTTCAACGGTCTTTTTGTTAAGTGCACTGCTCATTTTACGGGACATCCTTTCTGGTTGTATATATTTACTTCTTTTGTTGATGATTTTGAGGCGGAAGTATCGCCTGTAATATTCTATACCAAAAATGAATTATTTTCAACATATAATTGTTGCAGTTTTTTTTGCGATAATCGCTGCTTTTTGTTGATTTTGCCAAGATTTTCTATTTACAGAAATTATTCCTTGACAACTGCAAAAACGAGTGCATATAATAGTTCGTATATAATATTGACCCATTATCAGGAGGTTTATTCAATGGCAAGAGTTTACAATTTTTCGGCGGGTCCGTCAATGCTTCCGGAATCCGTCTTGAACAGAGCTGCGGCAGAAATGCTCGACTACAAGGGCAGCGGACAGTCCGTAATGGAAATGTCACACCGCTCAAAGGTATTTATGGAGATCGCAGCAGAAACAGAAGCTCTCTTCCGTGAGGTTCTCGGTGTACCGGAAAACTACAAAGTCCTCTTCCTCCAGGGCGGTGCATCAACTCAGTTTGCGGCAATTCCCCTCAACTTTATGAACGGCAGTAAGAAGGCTGATTATGTCCTTACAGGCCAGTTCTCAACAAAGGCTTACAAAGAAGCTTGCAAGTACGGCGATTGCCGCGTTGTCGCAAGCTCCAAAGAGGATACTTTCTCATATATCCCCAAGCTCGAAAGATCGGATTTCGACCCCGAGGCAGACTATGTATACGTTTGCTTCAACAACACAATCTTCGGCACAACCTATAAGTATATCCCCGACACAGGCGATGTTCCGCTCTTCGCAGACGTTTCATCCTGCTTCCTTTCAGAGCCGATGGACGTTACAAAGTTCGGCCTTATCTACGGCGGTGCACAGAAGAATATCGGCCCTGCAGGTCTGACTGTTGTTATCGTACGTGAGGATCTCCTCGGCAATGCAAGAGATTATACTCCCGCAATGCTCAACTACAAGGAGATGGCTGATAACGATTCAATGTACAACACACCTCCCTGTTACTCAATCTATATCTGCAAGCTCGTTCTTGAGTGGATCAAGAGCATCGGCGGTCTTGAGGCAATGAAGGAGCGTAACGCTGTCAAGGCAAAGCTTCTCTATGATTTCCTCGATTCAAGCAAGCTTTTCAAAAACGGTGTCAACAAAGAGGACCGTTCAATGATGAACGTTACTTTCGTCACAGGCAGCGACGAGCTTGATGCAAAGTTTGTCAAAGAGGCAACTGCAGCAGGTCTCGTAAACCTCAAGGGCCACCGCTCTGTCGGCGGTATGCGTGCTTCCATCTACAACGCTATGCCTTACGAGGGCGTTGAGAAGCTCGTTGAGTTTATGGCAGAATTCGAGAAGAACAATTCATAAAGGGTGATTTAAATGTTTAATATTCTTACTCTCAACAAAATCGCAAGCTGCGGCACAGACAGACTCGGTGACAACTATAAGGTTGCTGACGACGTTCAGGCTCCCGACGCGATAATGGTTCGCTCCGCAGCAATGCACGATATGGAGTTTGACGCAAATACTGTTGCCGTTGCTCGCGCAGGCGCAGGCGTCAACAACATTCCGCTTGATAAGTGCACGAAAAAGGGTATCGTTGTTTTCAACACACCCGGTGCAAACGCTAACGCAGTTAAGGAGCTTGTGCTCTGCGGTCTCTTCCTTTCTTCAAGAAGAATTCCCGCAGCTATCGATTGGTGCAAGACTCTCAAGGGTGAGGGCGCAAACGTGTCCAAGCTCGTAGAAAAAGGCAAGTCACAGTTTGTCGGCCCCGAAATTATGGGCAAGACTCTCGGTGTTATCGGCCTTGGTGCAATCGGTGCAAAGGTTGCTAACGCAGCTGTCGCACTCGGTATGGACGTTGTCGGCTACGATGCTTTCCTCAGTGATGCGGCTGCAGCTGCTCTCGCTCCCGAGGTTAAGGTTGTCGGCAGCCTTGACGAGGTCTATGCAGTATCCGATTATGTTTCACTCCACCTTCCCTGCAACGACAGCACAAGAGGTATGGTCAATGCTGATACTTTTGCAAAGATGAAGGATAGCGTACGTATCCTCAATTTTGCCCGCGGTGAGCTTGTTGACAATGCAAGTGTTATCAATGCGCTCGCAAGCGGCAAGTGTGCTGCATACGTTACCGATTTCCCGACTGATGAGCAGATCGGTGTTGACGGTGTTGTTGCAATGCCTCACCTTGGTGCTTCAACTCCCGAGTCTGAGGATAACTGCGCAGTTATGGCAGCTGACGAAATCAAGGCATACCTTGAAAAGGGTGAGATCGTCAACTCCGTTAACGTGCCTGCAATGCGCCTTGCAGCTCCTGCAGGTAAGAGAGTCTGCGTAATTCACGCAGAGTCCGCTTTTGCTGACGTTGTTGCCGCTATGGAGGGTAACACAGCCAACGTCAACACAGCTTCACGCAAGGGCGTTTCCTACACTGTAGCAGATATGAACTGCGACTGTGTTGCGGAAAAACTCGCTGCTGTTGAAGGTGTTTACAGAGTCAGAGTTATCGGTTGACAAGTAACTAAAAGTAAAAAGGAGCCGTAAAAACTTTCGTTTTTACGGCTCCTTTTGTTATGCTTGAGATTCTTTCATTCTCTTTATCTGTTTTTCAAAATAGTCGGAATAAACATCGTTGAAATTCGGATGATCCAGAATTTTTAACAGCGTAAGAGCCTTTTCTGTTTCGGCTATTGCGTATGCGGTTTCACCGTCGGCTTCGTGGCATTCCGCGAGCTTCCACATCATCTGAAGCAGGTTTTCAAATGAGATCCATTTCTGCTTTTCTGCGGCATTTCTCTTCGGCTCGCCGTCCAAAAGAAATGCAACCTCCGTAAGCTTTGTGAAATATATTTCGGGAATCTGTTCAATCGCATTCTCTGCGCTTTTCAGGTCGCCTTTCTTTTTGTAAGCGTAGGCAAGAAATCTGAAAGCGTCATATCTGACTTCGTTGTCAAGTGTTCTCTCAACAAGCCTGGATGCAATTTCGATCGTTTCATCGGGGTCTGCCGTAACGTATAGCAGGTTATTGAGCAAAATATCGTTCTCGGGATACTCTTTAAGCCCTTCTTCAAGAATTTCTCTGCTTTTCTCGGGGTCACTTTCTCTGTATTTGTATGCTTCATACGTGATTTTTTTGATTGCCTCTTCTTTTTCTGCAAGGCTGAAGTCAAAAAGCTCATCCATAGAAACACCGAAATAGTTGGCAAGTGCGGGCACAAGCGTTATGTCGGGCAGCGCAATACCGTTTTCCCACTTGCTCACCGCTTGAAATGATATGCCTATCGCACCTGCAAGCTGCTCCTGTGTTACCCCTGTCGATTTTCTCAGTTCTTTGATTTTATTTCCGATATTCATAGTTTTATCACCACCGTGTTTTGTTATCTGAAATATAACACACTCTCCGCGAGCAGACAATAACATATAAAGCGACATTATTCAACCGCAGGTTGAAGTGCAGGCTATACGAAAACGCCGATATACAGCATTATACCGGCGTCTATGTGATTATTTATTGACTATTTCGAGTGCTTCTTCCGTTTCGCGGATCTCAAAGAATTCGGGCCTTTCATCGGGCTGTCCGTTAGGTCTGTGAAGGGAAAGCATAAGCTTACCCTCAAGGCTTGTGAATATCATACCGTGTCCGCCGTCTTTGTCAAAAAGTGTGGGCAGATGAGACCATTTTCCGCTTATCTTACCGTCGTCGGATGCCGCGACACACTGAGCGTATCCGTTGACAAAGGTTGACCATATCATAAGCAGCTTGCCGTCAGCTTTTCTGTACATAAACGGTCCGTCTGTGATGTTGTGGCTATTTTCCGTTGCCTCTTTGCCGAGAAATGAGCTCGCCTTGAACAGTTCAACAGGCTCGCTTACTGCGCATTTCAGGTCAGCAGAGAGTTGAATATAATTAATAGTGCCGTCAAGAATCTGCGTGTGTTCATGGCAGAATACGCAGTAGGGGATACCGTTTTCCACGTAAAACGTGCCGTCAAGACATTCCCAACCTTCGGGTGTGATTGCTTTGCCCGTGAGCGGCACAAATTCACCATCGGGTCTTTCACCTACAAGTATATAGTTCCGCGCATTCCGTCGGGCTTCATAAATGTTGCAAACATATAATACTTGTCACCGAATTTATGTACCTCCGGTGCCCAGTTTGCCTGTTTGTTGAGGTCGTACTTTACGCTGTCAAAAACCTCAATCGGGTCTGACCAGTTTTCGAGGTCGGTGCCGATGTATACGTCAACGCCGCCAACGCCTTGTCCGAAGTTTTTGCCTCTCGTGCCGTACATATAATATTTACCGTTATGCACCAAAATAAACGGGTCACGGATATGAATATCACAATTCTTCATTATCAGTTCTCCCTTGTCAGCCATTCGTGCTCGGGTGCATAGAATCTTGTTGTCTTATACCACGGATCGCCCTCAAGGTGGCGTATCATCCACACGTAGCACATTTCGTAGCCGGGTGCAACAACCTGCTGGTGGTCATTGCCGTCAGTAATGCAGGCAACAGAGCCGTTTGTGCTCTTGAAAACGTCATCTCCTATGAAGCAGGCGCCAAAGCCCTGGGGCTTGTCAAACTGATAGTAATATACCTCGGGCTGCGGATGATGGTGAGGCGGATAGCTTGACCACTTTCCGGGCTGATTGAATACCTCGCCGAGCACCATATTTGAGTAGGGTGCGTTGTCATAGTCAAACAGCGTCGAGCAGATTCGGTGGCCTGTGCCGCCCCATTGTCCTTTACCGAATTCCTGATAAAGGCACATATCGGGAGTGTAAAAAACGGGTTCGAAATCGCGTTCGTTGTCCGTCTGCTGAATAAGTATTTCCGTGCCCTCGTCAGCTGTTATGCTGACTGCTGTGTTTCTTGGCACGTGAAGGCAGTAGGGTGTTTTTTCAAACGGGTCGCGTCGCTTCATTTGCTGAGTGTTGCCGCACCAACTGATTGTGGCGTTGCCTCTCTGAATCAAAAACGCAGTTTCACATTCCTTGTCAAGCAGCTCAAAGGTTTCGTTTGCCTTGAATCTCTTGACTCTGATCGTCATAAGCATATCTGCGTTTTTGCCACCCATTTCACAAAGGGTGAGTATTCCGTCTGCATTGAATTCGGGGTTTTCAAACATCTTGGTTCATTCCTTTTGGTAAATATTTGGTTCTTGACATTAATTATATAACTATTTTCAGCTTTTTACAACCTTATGTGGTGAAGAAAATTTTTTTTTTTGTTATTCCGGTTTGGCGCAAAGCTGCGATTTACAGTACGATGATAATTGACTTGCAATTTAATTATGTATTGCGTTTTTGTCTGTCCTTTGGTACACTTGACATGTAAATGTTTTCACGGAGGTTTGGGCTATGGCATATCTTTTTTCACACTTCAAAGAAAAGGTTACTCCCGACGGGGAACAGGTATATTTTGCAATAAGCAGGGATGGTCTGAATTGGGAGCAGGTGAACGGCGGTGAGCCTGTGCTGACAAGCACTCTGGGCACCTGTGGCTGCCGTGATATAGAGATAATTCGTCTGCATACGGGTGGCTTCGTGATACTTACAACCGATTTGTGCATTGCAAACATAATGGACGAAAACTATTGGGTTGATTGGAAAAAGGTAAACAGCACGGGCAGCAAATGTCTCTCTCTGTGGAGAACTGATGATCTCGTCAATTTTTCCGAGCAGGAGCTGGTATATTTCGGCAGAGACGATTTTGGCTGTCTTTGGGCGCCCGAAATATTCTTTGATGACGAAAATGAAGAGTATCTCATCCATTGGGGCTCTACCGTTGCAGAGGATAACTTTACTCATATGTCGATATACTGCTGCACAACCAAGGATTTCAGAACGTTTTCCGAGCCGAAGCTTTATTTTACAAAGGATAACGAAATCCTCGATTCACACATAGTAAAAGCAGGGGAGAAATACCATCTTTTCTACAAGAATTCCGATTCTCCCGCAATGAATATGCACGCAACGTCGTACAGCCTTTACGGTCCGTTTGAAAACGACGAGCATTTTCAAAGCCTTATGGCTTCACTCGAAAAACCGGGTGCATATGAGGCACCTACAACCCTCACGCTTCCCGATGGCAGATGGTGCCTGCTGATTGACTTTTTCGGCTGTGAAAAATCAAAAATGGGTTATGTGCCGTTTGTTGCATCAAAGCCCGGTGCAAATGATTTCAAGCGCTGTGACGAGCTTTTTTCTTTCCCTTACGGCTTCAAGCACGGCGGCGTAATTGAAATTACGGATGAGGAGTATGAGCGATTGAGAAATATGTAACACGCTTGAAAAAACCGACATAAGAGCAAAACAGAGTCAGATTCCGTTTGACGGTAATCCGACTCTGTTTTTCTTTGTGTAAAGCTGCCTAGCTTTACCTTGTGCTGATTAACGAATCATTTTTGCTCAGATCGATTTTATGAATACACGCAGAATCGGGATTTTTAGGCGCTTTTGCCAAAATTTATGGTTTGGGTGAAAAATGCGAAATTTGTAAAGAGGAAAAACTTTACATATGCCAAAATAACCACAATCGGTAGTTCCACTTATTACACGCTTATTGCTGTTGACTTAAAAAAATCTTTATGTTAAAATAATTAGCTATTAAAGGCTTGTCGCGTATATATGCGGCGAGCGAAAGGAAACAAAGAGAAAATGGCAAGAGATTTAATTATACGTTCAATACCCACAGTCGCCATCAGAGGCATGGCTGTGTTCCCCGATATGCAGCTTCATTTTGAGGTCAGCCGCAAGCAGTCCATTTCCGCTCTCAAGGCAGCAATGGCAGGCAACCGCGAGGTTTTCCTCGTAATGCAGCGTGACCTTCGCACAGAGCAGCCGACACAGCTCGAGGAGTTTTATCCTATGGGTGTCATCTGTGATGTTCAGCAGATTCTCAGCGCACCGAATAGTGAAAATCTTCGCGTTGTGGTTGAAGGCGTCAGCCGAGGCAGCGTTGTTGAAATTCAGCGTACAAGCCCCCATCTGGTGACCCTTGTTCAGCAGCGTACCACAACACGCATCAAGGCAGAAGACAAAGATTATGTCCAGGCGCTTGTCCGTGTATGTAAGGACGATTTTCAGAATTATTCAGATTTTGCGCCCGGTATGCCGACGGATTTTATCCTCGATGTTCTTTCTCACGAAGAGCCTGGTGTGCTCGCTGATTTCATAGCAAGCAATACTGCAATCGACCCTGCCAAAAAGCAGGTTGTTCTTGCAGAACTCAATCCGCTTCGCAGGATGGAAAAGCTTTGCGCCATTCTTCGAAGTGAGACCGAGCTTCTTCGCATCGAAGAAGGGATTCAGGACAAGGTGCAGGAGCAGATAGACCGCAACCAGCGCGAATACTATCTGCGTGAGCAGCTAAGGGCAATTTCCGTTGAGCTTGACGGCGAAGAGGCGGATGAGGCGGAGATTTTCCGCGAGCAGATAAATGCGCTCAACGTAAGCGATGAGGTGCGCAAAAAGCTTCTTCAGGAGTGCTCACGCTTCGACAAAACAACAAAATCCTCACCCGAGGCTATGGTCATACGCACATACCTCGAAACCTGTATTGCTCTTCCGTGGGGAGTTTACACAGAGGATTCGTTTGACCTTGCCAAGGCACGCAAGGTGCTTGACGATGACCACTACGGTCTCGAAAAGGTCAAAAACAGAATGATAGAAATGCTTGCTGTCCGTAAGCTTTCTCCTGACATCAAGGGGCAGATCATCTGTCTTGTCGGCCCTCCCGGTGTCGGTAAGACCTCCGTTGCCCGCTCTGTTGCCCGTGCTATGGGCAGAAAGTACGCCCGAATTTCGCTTGGCGGTGTAAGGGATGAGGCTGAAATCAGAGGCCACAGAAAAACCTATATAGGCGCAATGCCCGGCAGAATAGTAAACGCAATCACTCAGGCAGGAAGCTGTAATCCTCTTCTTTTACTTGATGAGATAGATAAGCTCGGCGCAGACTACAAGGGTGACCCCTCCTCTGCACTTCTTGAGGTGCTCGACGGC
Source organism: Acutalibacteraceae bacterium (assembly GCA_045606785.1). Lineage (GTDB taxonomy): Bacteria > Bacillota > Clostridia > Oscillospirales > Acutalibacteraceae > UBA8612. The sequence continues at coordinate 15,311 of JAZUSN010000021.1, forward strand.
GAACAGAACGATACCTTCCGCGACCATTATATCGAGCTTCCGTTTGATCTTAGTCGTGTGCTTTTTATCACAACCGCAAATGACCGAGACAGCATTCCTCAGCCGCTTCTCGACAGAATGGAGATAATTGAGCTGGGCAGCTATACCGCACAGGAAAAGTTTTGTATTGCGAAGAAGCATCTGCTTCCCAAGCAGGCAAAGCGTCACGGCCTTAACGGACGAACGCTGCGTGTGAGTGATGCGGCTCTGCGCGAGATTATTGACGGCTACACGCGTGAGGCGGGTGTGCGTAAGCTTGAACGAGAGCTTGCTTCCGTCTGCCGTAAGGGTGCTGTTGCCGTTGCAGAGGGTGCAAAATGTTTCAGCGTTAAGCCTGCGGATCTTGAAACAATCCTCGGCGCACGCAAATACCGTAAGGAAGATAAATTTGTCAAGGACGAAATCGGTGTCGCAAGAGGTCTTGCGTGGACTGCTGTCGGCGGCGAAATGCTCGATGTTGAAGCGGCTGTGCTTGACGGCACAGGCAAGCTTGAGCTCACAGGCTCACTCGGCGACGTTATGAAAGAATCTGCCCATGCGGCGGTAAGCTTTATCCGCAGCCGTGCCGCACAGCTCGGCATTGCTTCCGATTTCTACAAAACAAAGGATATTCACCTGCATTTCCCCGAGGGTGCTGTGCCTAAGGATGGCCCCTCTGCAGGTGTTACGATTACAACCGCTCTTGTTTCAGCGCTTACGGGAATCCCCGTAAAATCAAGCGTTGCAATGACAGGTGAAGTAACTTTGCGTGGCAGGGTGCTGCCTATCGGCGGACTTAAGGAAAAGTCGATGGCGGCATACATTGCAGGCGCAAAGCAGGTCATTATTCCTCAGCGTAACGTATCAGACCTTGATGAGGTTGAGAGTGTTGTAAAGGAGAATATTGAATTCGTACCTGTCAGCGACGTTATGAAGGTGCTTGAAACAGCACTTGTCAGAATGCCGGGCGGAGAAATGCCGCGCAAAAAGGCAAAGGCTCCCGTTGAGGATAAGAGCGTTGCCGTGCGCGATTTTGTACAGTAATGAGGTGAGCCGATATGAATTACAACAAGGTTCAGTTTGAGGCTGCTTTCGGTACTCTCAAACAGCTTCCCAAGTCAACCAAAGCGGAGATAGCGTTTGCAGGGCGTTCAAACGTCGGCAAATCGTCTTTGTTAAATAAAATATTCAACCGCAAGTCGCTTGCCCGCGTCAGCTCTGTGCCGGGCAAGACGATCACCGTCAATTTCTATTCCGTTGACGATGTCAGGCTTGTTGACCTTCCCGGCTACGGCTATGCAAAGGCAGCCCCCGGCGAGAAACGCCGTTGGGCAGACCTTATGGAGGGCTATTTCAAAACAGAGCGTGATATCCGCCTTGTAGTTCAGCTTATCGATATGCGCCATAAGCCTACTGCTGACGATATGATGATGCTATCTTTCCTTCGCGAGATGGGTTATCCGTTTATCATTGCGCTGACAAAGTGCGATAAGCTCAACAAAACTGAGTTCAACGCAAGGCTTGCAGCTCTTGAAACAGAGCTTGCTGACTATGAAGACATTGTAAGAATACCTTGTTCCTCCGTCAAAGGTGACGGAATTGAGGCCGTTAAGGCTGAAATTGAGAAGGTATGTTGAGGTAAGGTGAAAGATATGTTTGTTTCGGATTGTTTATCGGTGAATGAAAAAGGAAATCTCACCATAGGTGGGCTTGATACGGTTGAGCTTGCAGCTGAGTACGGCACACCGTGCTACGTTGTCGACGAGGATCAGATAAGGGCAAATTGCCGTGCGTACGTCAGGTCTATCGAGGAAAATTACGGCGGCAACGGTATTGCGATTTATGCCTCAAAGGCGTTCAACTGCAAGGCAATGTGCCGTATTGTCAATGAAGAAAAAATGGGTCTGGATGTAGTTTCGGGCGGTGAGCTCTATACTGCACTTCAAGCGGGCTTTCCTGCGGAAAAAATCTATTTCCACGGCAATAATAAAACTCTTTCCGAGCTTGAGGAGGCCGTATATGCAGGTGTCGGCAGAATTATGGTTGATAACATCTACGAGCTTGAAAACCTCAGCAGAATAGCCAAATCCTGCGGCAAAAACGTAGGAGTTATCCTCAGAATAAAGCCCGGTATTGATGCTCATACTCACTCATTTATTATGACGGGTCAGATCGACAGTAAGTTCGGCTTTGCTCTTGAAACAGGTGAGGCAATGGAGGGTGTCAAAGCCGCAATTGCCGCAGATAATATCGACTTCAAGGGTATCCATTGCCATATCGGCTCACAGATTTTTGATGTTGAGCCGTTTGAGCGTGCAGCCGAGGTTATGGTAGCGTTTATGGCTGAAATCAAGGCTCAGACAGGTGTTGATGTTACGGAGCTTGACCTTGGCGGCGGCTTCGGCATCAAGTATTCAAACGAGGATAATCCGTTGGAGTATTCGGAATATATGGCAAAGGTTGCAACCGTTCTCAAGGCAGAGTGCGTAAAGCACGGTGTTGCTCAGCCGTTTATCATCATTGAGCCGGGTCGCTCTGTTGCAGGCTCTGCTGGTATAACTCTTTACACCGTCGGCGCTGTCAAGACCATTCCCGACGTCAGAACCTACGTTTCAATCGACGGCGGTATGGGCGATAATCCGCGCTATATTCTCTATCAGTCAACCTATGAGCTTGTCTGTGCCAACAAGGCGGATAAGCCCAGAGATTTCAAGATCACTCTTGCAGGCCGCTGCTGTGAAAGCGGTGACCTCATCCAGGAGGATGCACCTGTTCAGCAGGTAGAGCCGGGCGATATTATGGCTGTGCTCTCGACAGGCGCATATAACTACTCTATGGCATCAAACTATAACCGCATCCCGCGTCCTCCCGTTGTTATGGTAAGCGGCGGTAAATCAAGGGTCGTTGTAAGGCGTGAAACCTATGATGACGTTATTTCAAAGGATGTCTGATATCGGTCAAATGGTCGGTTAAGGTCGTGAAAGGGGATTCTTATGCGTGAATTTCTGATGGCATTTTTTATGCTCATTTCTTCTTTTTTCGGCGATTTTGTCGTTCAGCTTGAAAGATTGCCGGAGAATAAGTACAACAGCAACATTGTTTTTGACAGTATCACCGCTGAAGAAAACGCAATCAGCAAAAACGAAAAGCAGCGATGCCGCGACTGGTTTGATAAAAATCTGCGTCTGACACAGGGTACGGAAAATCTGCCGTATGATTTTAAGGTTGACGGAAAATCCGTCAGCAAAGATATTGAGCAGTGGGATATCGATGTGAGCGGCGAAAGCCGGAAAGGTGCCGTGTACAAAGGCGGCAAAACCTCCTACATAACGCTTACTCACAAAAAAAGCTCTCTCAAGGCTGTGGTTGAGGCCACGATCTATGAAGAAAACGCCACCTGCGAGTGGACTGTCTATATCTCAAACGAGGGTGAAGTGAATTCGCCCGTAATCAGCGATTTTTATGCTGCGAAAATTGCCGTTGAGGCAGAAAAGGCTCAGCTTTATTACTCAAAGGGCAGTTATGATGAGCCGTACGATTTTGCGCTGATGCAGAAAAAACTTTCGTTTATTCCGGCGAAGTTTACAAGCTATGACGGCAGATCGACAGATAACTATCTTTCTTATTTCAACATCAGCGGTGAAAACGGCGGCGCTGTTCTCGGCATCGGCTGGACGGGCTTGTGGCAGGCTGACATAAGTCAGAACGGTAAAAATGCTCAGATAAAGGCAAAGCAGGAAAAGTTCAAGGCCTATCTTATGCCGGGTGAAGAGGTGCGTTCGCCCCTCGTGTCTCTCAGCTTTTATGACGGCGCAAATCCTCTTAAGGGTTTCAATTCCTTTAGAAATTGGGTTAGCAATTGCGTCTATCCCGATAATATTCCCGATACAATGACAATGCTTGAGTTTTCCGGTCCGATGCATACTCAGACTGCTGCAGAGCTCTTTGCGGCTGCTGACGGCTACGGCGAGGAAACCTATAGCAAGGTAGATTATTTCTGGATGGATGCGGGCTGGTATAAGTACAACGAAGGCTGGCACGATTCTGTCGGCTCTTGGGTTGCAAATCCCGCACGCTTCCCCAAAGGTATCGGCGAGGTTTCCGATTATGCTTCAACAAAAGGCTGCGGTCTTGTTCTGTGGTTTGAGCCCGAGCGCGTGTGCAGGGATTCTCTCTTCCACCAAAAGGGTGCCGAAAACCGGAATTGGCTTATTGAGGTTGAGGACAAAGATAATCTCATGTGGAACCTTGCGGAAGATGAGGCAACCGATTACTTGAGCGATTATATATCAACCTTCCTCAAGGATAACGGAGTTTCGATTTACAGGCAGGATTTCAATTTTTCACCTGATGTATATTGGAAATATGCTGACAAGAATTATTATGACGGCAGAACCGGTATAACCGAAAACAGATATGTTTCAAATCTTTACAGATACCTTGATACGCTTTGCGAAAACATTGACGGTCTGATTATTGATAACTGCGCTTCGGGCGGCAGAAGGCTTGACCTTGAAATGGCACGCCGCAGTGTGCCGGTATGGCGCAGCGACTATAACTGCAACCCTCACGAGAATATTCTTGAGGCAACCCAGGCACAGACCTACGGCCTTTCATTCTGGCTTCCTCTTACAGGTACTCTGTTTTACAGCGAATCCGAGTATGCTGCACGCTCGAGCATTATGCCTCTCGGCCTTGAAACCTTCGGTACAGTCCACGGTGAGCATTACGGCGAATATATCGCTCAGCGTTCAATGATGAACGGGTATTATTATCCTCTCTCTTCAGGCGGCTATTTCTCCGACCGAATGCTTGCAATGCAGTATTCATCCTACGATGCAAAAAACGGTATGGCTCTTGTATATAAGCGTGCAGACGTAAAGGATAGTGAGTATACCGTAAAGCTTAACGGACTTGTTCCCGATGCTGCTTACAGTGTTTACGATTACGATTCACCCGAAAACGTGTTTGAAATGACGGGCGGAGAGCTTATGAATTCAGGTGTTAAACTTAACCTCCCCGAAGGCGAAAAAGCGTTTATAATTATGTTCAACTTAAAATAATCGCAAAAAACGGCTGTCTTATAGCGAATAAGACAGCCGTTTTTATGTTGATTTGTAACAAATTAAAGCTTTCTTGCTTTGATAACTATTGATAACGGAAAATGCTTTGCTTTGAAATCGGCGTAATAACCTGAACTAAAGTCTGATGATTTTTCAAGAACAGTTTGGCTCGTTTCTTCAACAACTCTTTCAACTGCAAAGCCTGCATCGGCAAGGGTATTTATGTATGTTGAAAGCTTTCGGTTTTGCAGAGTGAGAGGATTGCCGTATTTCTCAAAAGTGTAATAGTCTTCTTCAAGATAGTTGCCGCTGAAAACAATTCGTTCTTCGGTTGCAACGGTTCTGTTGCCGCCCGAAATGGCAACGCTCTCCAAATCAACGCAATGCAGAAGCGGATGGTCCCAAGAGAAAATATATGTACCGCCTTGTTTCAGATATGATGCAGCATTCTTTATTGTTTTCTCAAGGTCAGTAGTCCAACCGATTGCATAGATTGAATACACAACATCAAAATAATTTTGCGGAATATTTGTGTTATCTTCCATAGGCTGGTGAAAGAGTGCGCAGGAATATCCGCTTTCATTCAGAAGTTTCTTTGCTGTTTTAAGCTGTTCTTCGGATATATCAAGACCAAAAAGCTCTTTTGCGCCGTGTTCGGCACACCATTTTAGCGAGTGACCGCTTCCGCAACCCATTTCAAATACAGCCTTGCCATTAAGGTCAGGGAAAAGGTGGAGTTCATCCTCTGTAGGAATTGAACAACCGAGTACAGGCAAAGCAGTTACGCCGAAAAAATCTTCAGCTAATGCATTCCAGCTTTTTTCGTTTTGTTTTAATATGTCGGGTTTCATATTTGCACCTCATTAAAAAGAAGCTTTTCAATTGTAATTCGAGGACGCCACCAAGCTCTTGCCTGTTCGAATTCGGGATACGGTGTATACCACTTCCAAGTGATATCAAACCCGCCGTCTTCCATTTGAAGTTTGCCTAAAATATCTTTTTCTGCAACTATCAGAGTTTTTATTTCAGGTGTAATAAATTCAGAATATATACCGGAGAAAAAGTCGGATGGCATCGATACATATTCAACACCATATTTTTCGATATCTTTGCATATGGAATTATCAATAGCTTTACACAATAAATCTTTAAACTGCTTCAAATCAATTATATCGCTGATGTTGTTTGCTTTCAAAAGCTCGTATGCAAGCAGAAAACATTTCAGTGAATCTCCGCTGATTTCTTCTGTATTTTCAAGATATGCCAAACCCTCTCTTATGATTTCTTCATAGAGAAAAGATCGATTATCGTAGCAAATCAAAAATGCCGCCAAAGATATTGACGGATTAAAGCCGCTGATACCGTCGCCTTTTTTCTTCCACCAGATTGCGTGGGGATAATCCTCGTTACTGTCTATTGCAAACAGCCAACGCTTTTTATCTTCATCAAAGGAATCGTGAGATTCAAGATATCTGACAATTCCTTTTACGATATCCGAGTCTTTGTTAATTGCATTAATGCGATGAAGAGTAATTATAGCATCGTTTGTTGCAATAGGACTTGAATTAGGATTGAAAAAATCAGGCTCAAGAGCATTGCCGAAACCGCCGTCAGTATTTTGAAATTTTGAAAGCTCATTAATGACAGCTCGGTTTGATTTGTTTTCAAAGAAGTATTTGTAGAGAGATAATTCAAGCGGTCGGGCATTTTGCAAAATGAATTTAGCAGCTGAGTTTTTGTTCATAGTTTTAGCCTCGGATTTTATCAATGTACGTTAGCATCGTAGGGAAAGGTCTTGACCTTTCCGTTAGGTCTGTAGCTGTTTAGCGGAACGCTCTTGAGCGTTCTCTACATTTGCTTTGAGTAAATGCGATACAACTTAATATGGGCGGATATCATCCGCCCGTTGTGGTTTGCGTTTATTTTACCATTCGTATTTTGTCAGCTTGCCCTCGCATAATAATTCGGGGTAATCCCATTGTCTGAGAACCTCATAAACGCCTATTGCAGCGGAGTTTGAAAGGTTAAGGCTTCTGGCTGCAGAATCGTTTATCATCGGTATTCTGACGCATTTTTCGGCGTTTTCTTTAAGTAATTCCTCGGGCAGCCCCTTTGTCTCTTTCCCGAATACGAGATAGGTGTTGTCGGGGTAGGTGACGTCGGTGTGTCTGTGCGTTGCTTTTGTTGAAAAATAAAAGAAGTTGCCGTCCTTGTTCTTTTCAAAAAAATCCGCCGTATCCTTGTAGTACGTTATATCAAGCAGATGCCAGTAATCGAGCCCTGCGCGCTTTAGCTTTTTGTCGTCAACCTTAAAGCCCATCGGCTCAACGAGGTGAAGTCTGGCACCCGTAGCGGCGCAGGTGCGTGCGATATTGCCCGTGTTCTGCGGTATTTCCGGCTCAATAAGCACTATGTTAAGTGTACGTTTACTCATAAATTCCAAGCTCCTTGATAAGCGAGGGCAGTTCACCCTCAAACGCTACGCCGTAGCGTACGTCGGGTGTGTATTTCAGCGTGCGTTCAATGCATTTGCAGGTGAATTTTGTGGCGATTTCCGCTGCTTTTGTCAAATCTTTGCCGCACATGAGCGCACCGCACAGCGAGCTTGCAAAAACGTCGCCCGTGCCGTGGTAAATTCCGTCAAGTCTGGGCATCATAATGTAGTCGATTCTGCCGTTATCCCAGCAGGCACAGCCGAGATTGCCGCTGTCAAAATATACGCCCGTCAGCACGATTTTTTTCGGGCCGAGTGAGGCGAGCTTTGCCAGCATATCTTCGACGTATTCCTTCGTGTACGGGCCTTCTTTATATTCAACGCCTGTCATAAAAGCGGCTTCGGTAAAATTGGGCACTATAATATCTGCAAGCGCACAAAGCTCAGCCATTTTTTGAGCAAAGTCCATATCGAAAAGCGCATACATTTTTCCGTGGTCTGCCATAGCGGGGTCGCAGAGGAAAAAATTGTTTTCAGTCTTGAAATCTCTGACGATTTTTTTTACGATTTCTATCTGCTCAAATGAACCGAGATAGCCCGTATATATCGCATCAAAGCCGATTTCGATGCTTTTCCAATGCTGAGCCATCGGCAGCATATCCTCTGTAAGGTCGCGCCAGGTATAACCTGTAAATCCGCCTGTGTGCGTCGAAAGCACGGCTGTCGGCATAACGGTTGTTTCGATGCCGCAGGCAGAAATAACGGGCAGCGCAACTGTCAGCGAGCATTTGCCGAAGCCCGATATATCGTGTATTGCGAGAGCGCGGTTTATTCTGTCCATCTTTAAACACCACTTGATGAAAAAATTGCCAAATTATTATAACACAATTGTGATTTCAATACAACCGTTTCTTCCATTAACTTCAGCCTATTTTATCGGCAATTGCGGTAAAGATAATATTAACTTGAATTTGTGAGGTGATACGGTTTGAAATCAACAATGTCAAAGGTTGCGCTAGGTATGGCTGTGGGCGGTGTTGCCGCAGCAATTGGTGCATCTATGATGACTCCGTCAATGCGCAAGCAGACACGCAAAAATATGATGAAAGCGATGAAGACGGTAGGCTCTGCACTCGACAGCGTTCAGAGTATGATGAAATAACTTTCTTTTGCTCGAAAAATGTGATATAATGTCGGCAGAAGAGTAAGCGGCTCAGCCGCTTAACATAAAAAACGGAGGATTATACTGTGAAAAAATCAGTTTTGATATTCGGCTGTATCGCTTTGCTGGTTGTTGCTTTAGGCGTATTTGTCGGCAATAAAGAGCTTTTGCTGGGCGAAGGCGATACAACCGCTCAGCCCACAACGCAGGAGCAGGTAGTCAGCCCTCAGACGGTAACCGTCGCACCGACAACTGTTCCCGTAACGCAGGCTCCCACTACACGTGTTCCCGCAACAGCGTTGAAGCCCACGGCTCCTGCGACAACCTATAAAAATCCCACTTTCAGACCCGAAAACATCACGGGTGCATACGACCCGTCGGCAGGCACTTACACGGGCTACAAACCGCTTCCCACCGTGGATTTCACCGTTAACGATCCCGAAAATACAAGAGGGCTTTCCACCTCTGCAATTAACCACAGCTTCGGTGTAGCCAAGGATTCAAAGCCGCATCAGGTCAGTATTGATTCGCAGCGTTATTTCGACAATAATTCGTTTAACGCGGTAACTTATGACTCGAAAGCAACCGAAAAGGTGCTGTATCTCACATTTGATTGCGGCTATGAAAACGGCTACACCTACAATGTGCTTGATACCCTCAAGGAAAAGAACGTCAGCGCGGCATTCTTTTGTACGCTTGATCATATCAAGGCAGAGCCCGAGCTTATTACGAGAATGATAAAAGAGGGACACATCGTAGGCAATCATTCAACAAAGCATCCGAACTTCAGCAAGATAAGCCGCACGAGAATGGCAGAGGAAATAGAAACCGTCGAAAACCATCTTCGCACAAAATACGGCTATTCTTCACCGTATTTCCGTTTCCCCGAAGGCGCTTACAGCGACTGTGCGCTGGAGCTTGTCCAGTCCCTCGGATACAAGAGCGTTTTCTGGTCACTTGCTTATGCGGATTGGGATACGTCGGCACAGAAGGGTAAGGATTACGCATTTAAAACCGTTACGGCAAGGCTTCATCCGGGCGCGATAATTCTGCTTCATTCTGTTTCTGCCGATAATGCGCAGGCGCTGGGTGAAATAATTGATTACGCACTTTCGCAGGGCTACGTGTTTAAGCCGCTTACTGCTCTGCCGAAATAACAGCATAAAAGAGGCAAGTTTTATGTCGCTTGTCTCTTTTTTTGTTGCGTTTTTATTGACTTAGGGTAAATTTTAAAGTAAGATAACAGAAAGTACATTTGTCAGAATGGGTGGTTTTATGATAAACGTAACGGTTTATAACGAGTATGTTCACGAGCTTGAGGACGAGAGCATAGCCGCTGTATACCCCAAAGGTATTCAGGGCTGTATTGCGGATTTCCTCGGCGCAAACGACGATATTGCCGTTAAAACGGTAACTCTTTCTACTGTTGAAGAGCTTACAAAAGAGGCTCTTGAAAATACAGACGTTCTCATCTGGTGGGGTCATTGTGCACATCACAAGGTGCCCGACGAAATCTCCGAAAGAGTATATGAACAGGTAATGTGCGGTATGGGTTTTATTGCGCTTCATTCCGCTCATTTTTCAAAGCCTTTCCGCAGGCTTATGGGTACAACCTGTTCACTCTGCTGGCGTGATGCAGACAGAGAGCGCGTCTGGAACATTATGCCCTCACATCCGATTGCACAGGGTATCGGCGATTATTTCGAAATTCCCGAAGAGGAAATGTACGGTGAGCGTTTCGATATCCCGACTCCCGATGAGCTTATTTTCCTTGGCTGGTTCAAGGGCGGCGAGGTGTTCCGTTCAGGCTGCTGCTGGAACAAAGGCCTCGGCAAGGTTTTCTATTTTCAGCCCGGTCACGAAAGTAATCCCACTTACTATATCCCCGAGGTGCAGCGCATAATCACAAACGCTGTGCGTTGGGCTGCTCCCATATACCGTCAGCCTTCAATCGAATGCCCCGAGACTCCGTCTCCCGAGGATAATCTCGTCTGAATATCAGGCAGATAAGAGGTGTACGATTTGAGAAAAATATCATTGATTATGGTTTTTGCGGTGCTTTTGTCGGTGTGCCTTTTCGGCTGTGATAACGGCAAGCCGAGTGCTCCGGAGCATACGACGCTCTCTTTCGATGAAAGAGCATCTTATTACGACCACCTGGCTGATGCGGGTGAGGTAGAAAGCGTTGCAGCTACCGATCCCAGCGCTCTTTACAGAGTTGCAGGCAGCAGCGTGCTCGTTGATGCTGAGGTCTACAGTGCTATTATACATACGTTCAATACGACTTATCCCGACATATACTACAAGTACGGTAAGGAGTATTACGAGCCTGTAATTACGCTTAATTTTGACCCGACGTATCTGCGTGACAATCCGGCTAATGTTGTAGGTAATACAATCAATATCAATATCACTTGGTTCAACGACAATCCCGACAAAGTGTCCGTCATCACTTACTATATTGCGTCTACGGTTATGGATTATAACTCATCAGCTCCGGAATGGATAAAAAAAGCGGTAAACTACTGTATTGCCGCAGAGTTCGGTGCAGCAGGCTATGGGCTCTCGGGCTCGTACAGCGGCGGCTCATATGAAACCGACGATGAGGTCGGTGCGGATTTTCTCCATTGGATCAGGTCGAGAAGCGGTGTAGATATAGTTTACCGTCTTAACAAAATGCTCAATACGAATGAGTGGTTTGAGGATGATTTTTGGGTTAACGAAACGGGTAAAACATTCGACCGTCTCTGGTCAGAGTATAAGGCGAGCTGACGTATGGAAAAGGTACTTGTCTACAGAGGAAAAGACCGCATATGCCGACCGTATATGTCACCTATCGGATGCCATCTCTGGTCATCTGCTTATCCTTGCTTCATCGGCAGCAGGGCAGGTATTTATGCTGTCGAAAACGATGGCTTATATGTCAGCTTTGAGGCGGATGAGCCTTCGCCGAGTGCTGTGTATACCAAGCGTGACGACCCTGTCTATAACGACAGCTGTGTTGAGTTTTTCTTTCAGGCTTTTCCCGATGATGAACGTTACATAAATTTTGAGATAAATCCCAACGGAGCATATCTTTGCGCTATTGGTAAAGATAGGTTTGAAAGAGCTTTTCTCAAGGGAAAATCTGCTTGTGATCCTACCGTATCGGCAAAGGTGAATGCCGACGGCTGGAGCGTGCTGCTCTTTATTCCCGAGCAGCTTATAAGTGATGCTTACGGTCGTGAATTCAAGGTTTCCGACACGGAATACATCAGAGCAAATTTTTACAAGTGCGGTGATGCTGCGGCTGAGCCTCACTATTCGTCGATGTTTCCCGTACAGACGGAAAATCCGGATTTTCACAGACCTGAATTTTTTAAAAAAATACTTTTCACCGAGGAAAGGGTGGATTGACAATGATCAATAATCTTTTTGACATCAACGAGATAATGGCGAACTATACTTTTAAGGGTGATTATTATGATTTCAGCACTCTTAACAACGGCCACATCAACAACACTTATCTGCTTAATTTCGATTTTGAAGGTACGCAGAAGTGCTATATCCTTCAGCAGATAAACACCAATGTTTTCAAAGATCCCGACGCACTTATGAGTAATTACGTCGGTGTTACCGAGCACGTTCGCAAGAAGGTAACCGAGGCCGGCGGCAATCCTAAAAGAGAGTCGATAAAGGTATACAAAACCAATGACGGAAAGCCTTATTACAAGGATAAAAACGGCAGATATTGGCGCGTTATCAACTATGTTATCAATACTGTCAGCTATAATTTCCCGGAGGATGCCGATATATGCCGCAGAGCAGGTAAAACCTTCGGTAATTTCCAGAAGATTCTTGCTGATTACCCTGCAGAGACACTTGCCGAAACTATACCCAATTTCCACAATACGGTATCCCGTTACGCTGATTTCGAGGCAGCTGTTAAGGCTGATAAGGTAGGCAGAGCGGCATCTGTACAAAAGGAAATCGACTTTGTTGTCAGCCGCAAGAAGGATTGCTCCGTGCTGCTTGACTTGTTGGAAAAGGGCGAGCTGCCTATTCGCGTAACACATAATGATACTAAGCTCAACAACGTTCTTTTCGACAAGAAAACGGGCGAAGGTATTTGTGTTTGTGACCTTGATACGGTTATGCCGGGACTTTCCCTTTATGATTTCGGCGACAGTCTTCGTTTCGCAGGAAATACGGCAGATGAGGATGAAAAGGACCTTTCAAAGGTTAAATTCAATATGAATTATTATCGCAGCTACACGGAGGGATACCTCTCTGCAGCAGGCGACAGCCTTACCGAAACAGAGGTTTACTATCTGCCTTTCTCGTGTAAGCTTATGACTCTTGAGTGCGGAATACGCTTCCTTACCGACTATCTCAACGGTGATGTTTATTTCCGAATTGCATACCCTGAGCAGAATCTTGACAGGTGTCGCACTCAATTCAAGCTCGTTGAAGAAATTGAGAAGCTCTACGTCGAGATGCTCTCTGTTACACGGTCGATCTATTCGGTTATAAAATAAGTTGCGAAAGGGGAAACAGCAGTGAAAAAAAAGCTTTTGTTGATAGCTGTTCCCGTCATTGCGGTTCTGCTGATTTTTTTGCTGTTTTTCAAGGGTGGAGATTGTCTTACTCTGCCTCAGAGAATGGCGGTTGACAGCTATGTTTCGGTTAATCCGTTTTTTGACGAAGAAAGCGGTGAACCTTTGCATTTTGTCAATGTTGCTGCCTCAAATGACAGTGAAGCAGCTGAAAAAAACACGTTTCTGTGGTTCCTGAACAGGTACGATACCGATGCTTCGTATATCGAGCTCGACATTGCTTTTGATGCTCAGAAAAGGCCGTGTCTGGCGGATTCTTATGACACCTTGGGAGAGAAACCCGTTTTGCTTGAAAGGGTGCTCCTCTATCTTGCTGAGCAGCAAGACAAGGAGACCGGATTTGTGCTTAATCTGCGCGAATACACGTATCTCGAAGGACTTAATGCGGCCATTTGTCAAGAGGGTTTACAGGCTCGAACCGTTATCACGGGTGTCGATGAAAATGCCCTGGCGACAGTTGTGAAATGTTTTAATGACGTGCCGGTGCTATGCGACTATGATTCCGGCACAAAAAGCTCATTGATGCAGCTCAAGGAGATGGGGGCAGACGGAATTATCTGCTCATCAGATAAGCTGACACGCTCGCTTGCCAATAAGGCGAAAGAGCTGGAAATGCTCGTTTGGGTAAGGTGCGAAAATGAGGTTTTCGGTACGATGAAAGCGTTGAGCTACTGTGCCGACGGTATTGTTTCATCAGTTCCCAACGTTGTCTGTATGGCGCGCGATTCATGGGGCAAGCAGGTTGTTGACGATATCAAAGGCGTCAGAGATTATTACGACTTAAAGTGAATTTTTACAGAGTTTCAGCAGCATATCTTCGGTGATATGCTGCTTTTTATTTGTCGATTTTCATATAATATTTTGTAAAAATTCTACGGATGTTACAAAATTTACCTACATATTTTTAAAATCAGCAATTTAGTTGACTTTTTTGTTACGAAGTGCTAAAATCTTAATGTCTATAACTATCTCTATATATTTAAATATATATAATAGCAAATTTAGCAGAAATTTTTGACGTAAGGGGTTAGGCAAATGGATGATAACAAGCAGCTCGCCGTTGAGCAGGATAGTGTACAGCCCGCCAAGAGGGGCGGCAGACGTCAGCGTGCTATGGAGCTTATGTTTGAGCCTGTTTTCGATACTCATCTCAATATGGCGCTTGATTACGAGGCAACGGTCCGTATCCTCGACCCCAAGATGGGTGTTATGCTCCCGGAGTATTACGAGCCTGTTGCAAACAAGAGCAACCGTATCTGCGAAATAAACCGTTGGGCAGTTGAAGAAGGCTGCGAGGTTATCAATAGGGCAGAGGCGAGAGACGCAAGCATTAACCGACTGATCGTTAACGTTTCAGTCCGCTACCTCTCAAAACCCTATTTCGCAACCCAGGTCAAAAAGATTCTTGAGAAGTACGGTGTTGAGCCCGATAAGTTCTGCTTCAACATTACTGAGAGTATCTACGAAGCAGTTGGCGCGCAGGTTCTCAAAAATATTCGAGAGCTTCGTGATTTCGGTTTTTTCTTCTCAATCGACGATATCGGAGTTGAGTATACCTCAATGTCAAACCTCTCACAGTACGAGGTTGATTACATAGGCATCAACCGCAAACTCGTTGAGCCGATTCAGCCTGACCTCTACGAGGATGAAGACAAACCGAGAATCGTTGTTCAAGGTCTGATTGATTTCGCAAAAAAACTCGGTGTCAAAACCAAGGTCGGCGGTGTCGATACACAGGAGCTTTCGGTTCTTATCGCAAAGATGGGTGCCGATCAGATGCACGGTAAGTTCTACTGTACAGAGCCCTGGGACGAAAAGAAGATCAAGTAACACAGTTTTTACATAAATCTCACAAAGAATCGGAGATGATCCATTTGGCAAGAAAGAAGAAATCGGATGTGCCGAGCACGAACCAGCCTGCGGGCGGATTTGTTCCGGGCGCAACCGGCTCCTACATACCGGCGCTTGATGACCCGATGGGTAAGTACGACGTCAATACGTCAGCCGAAAAGGTTTATAAGCGCAACTGGTTGCTGAGAATAGTCGCCATCATAGTCGGCGTGCTGTTACTCCTGTTCGGCATCGGCTTCGGCTGCGTCAGCGTTATGAATCACGGCGGACGCTTTACAGTCAGCATGAGCCACAACAGCTACGGCATACAGCTTTCGGCAACCCCAACGTTCGATGCACCTACGCTTCAGCTTTACGGCGAAGCGATTGAGAATCTCGATAACATCACGAAAGACTGGATTCTCAATACCGACGGCAGGCTCGGCTCTGAAGCACCTGTTTACAGCTCGTATGAAGAGTTCGAGAAAGCCTACGGCTCACACAACGCCTACTTCCCGGCAGAGGGTGAGGAAAAAGGTAACGGTGCCTACTTTGCTTACACTTTCTTCGTGCGTAACGCAGGCGAGAAGGTGAACGGCAAGGACGCAACAGTTGATTACGTGACAAGCCTCGAAATCACATCTGTAAACAGACCCGTCGATGACGGTGGCGCTGCTCCTTACGGTGCTGATGAAGCGATGCGAGTCATGGTATTCATAAATGGCGAGCCTACGGTTTACGCAAAACCGCAGCTCGGCACAAAAAACATCAAAGAAATCTTTGCTGCAGACAAAAACTTCGTTTCCGACACAGTGGTTATGGAGTATGTACGCAATGATTTTGAGCTGGATTCGGTTGACCGATACACGGTCGTCATCTGGCTCGAAGGCAACGATCCCGAATGTGTCAACGACATTATGGCGGGCGAGGTTAAACTCAAGATGGAGTTTAACGTTCTTGAGAAACTTGATACCGAGTGAGTTGGGGGAGACTTAACAAGGTAATCACGTTCCAAAAGAAATCGCACACCGCAATGTCCGAAAGCACTTTACGGATATAAATTGTGTTGAAAAACACAAACTCTCGAATTGGAGGCAACAATTATGAAAAAACGTTCACTCGTGGCAGCACTTGCGATGCTTGTAGTGTCCGCAATTGTTCTCACATCATCAACCTACGCATGGTTCGCAACATCATCAGCAGCAGCTGTTGATAAGTTCAGCGCAACTGTCACAAACAACAGCGGTTCTCTTACTGTTCAGGCTGTCAACAATGGTACACCCGGTGCTAAGAAGACAACTCTTACATCCTCAGACTTCACAGGTCTCACAACTGTTCTTCAGCCTGTATCTCTCTACATCGACGGTGGTGTAAAGGTTAACAAGGTTGCTTATGATGCAGCTAAGTTTGATCAGTTTACAGCAGCAACAAAGAACGCAGAGTATCTCTACTATGAGTTCAACGCTGAGTACATCAACGGTGGCGAGGCAGATGCAACAATCAAGATGACTCCCACATTTACTGCTGACGCTGCAGGTAAGTTCCTCTACGGTCTTCTTGAGGTAACAGCAGATGGCGCTACAACATACTACTTCTTCGATACAGCAAGCGGTAGCTATGTTCCCGTTAAGGCTCTCTCTGCCGGCGAAGTTAAGGATACCAACGGTAACAACATCATCGATGATGAAGACGAAGGTTATCAGGCAGCTGATATGGCTGCTAATGTTGCAACTGTAGCTACACAGGCTGTAAGCGGCGAAGCTTTTGACCTCTTTGCAGCTCCTGCAGGCGCAACAACCACAGCTAACATCAAGGTTTACGTATGGGCAGAAGGTCAGGATCCTGAGTGTTCCGGTATTGTTAACTCTGCTTCAGCAGGCTTCAACTTCACACTCGCTGTAGCATAAGTTAAAGCTTGATACTTAAGGTTTAAACCTAATTTCTATCCGGGTCAGGGCTGACCTGACCCGGTGTCCCCCCATTTTCTCCCCCAAGGTAGGGGCGGCGCTAAGCTGCCCTACTTCCAAAGTGATTTAGCTAAAGCACAAAAAGCAGGGCTGTTTAACACAGCTCCTACACCTGTCGTCCGGCCCGTTTGTGCCGGGTCGGACGGTTCGGTGGAAAAACTCTGACTTATGTGTTGAAAATATATAAATATTTATTTCAATATATAATTGAGCAGTTTTCCGAAAAATCTGAACTGTGAGGTACGCTAAATGAAAAAAGTAGGACATATTTTATCAAATGTGGTTGTGGCAATCATACTGATTTTTTCAATCATTATGACGGTTGCCGTTCTTTCCACCACAAGAAGCGAATCCGGCTTGCCCAATCTTTTCGGCAAAGCGATATTCAATGTTGAAACCGATTCAATGCTTAGTGAGCAGGGCTTTGATAAGGGCGCACTCATCATTGTTGAGCTTGTCGATCACGACCAGGATGCAGAAAAGGTTTACAAGGTTGGCGACGTTGTAACGTTCTGGCGTTACTATGAGGACCAGAAATACCTTGAAACCCATAGAATTGTTGAAGACACACGCGCTAACCCAAAAGAGGTCGTTGACGGTGTATGGATTCACGGCGGCACTCCTTACTACATAACAAAGGGTGATAACACACCTGACATAGATATGCATCAGAACCTCGCAGTTGATTATCTGAGTAATGAACGTGTTGTTGCAGTCTGGACAGGTGTTGCGATTCCTCACCTCGGTGCTGTAATGGGCTTCCTTCAGTCACAGCTCGGCTTTATGCTCTGCGTAGTTATTCCTACCGCAATATTCTTCCTCTTTGAGCTGTTCAAGTTCATTTCTGTTCTTATGGAAAATAAGAAAGAAAAGGCACTTGCCGCTGTCAAGGATGCAGAGGAAGAAATTAAGCAGAAGGTTGTTGCCGAAATGCTTGCACAGCAGGAGGCAGAGAATAAGGCTAAGGCCAAGACCAAGACTACCGAAGAAAAAGCTCCTTCAGCCGAAGAATCCGAAGAAGAAATCAAGCGCAAGGCTGTCGAAGAGTATATAGCACAGCAAGAGGCTGCAAAGAAAGCTGCCGAAAGAGAAGAAGAAATCAAAAAGCAGGCAATTGCAGAGTACCTTGCACAGCAGGAGGCAGAAAAGAAAGCCTCTGAAGAAGATTCAGAATAAATCGCAATAAAAAACAGTAGTATTTAAGAGCGTAAGCTCTAAAATAAAAATTTAGTAAAGAGGGTAACAAAAATGGCAAAACGCAAATTAGGACTTTCGATCATTGTTCTCATCGTTGCTGCTACAACAATGGTATCAGGTACTTATGCTTGGTTCCTTGTCGGTGGCTTCGCAGAATTGTTCGATCTCGGCTTCGACGTAATTGAAGCCAGCGGCGGTATCGAGCTTCAGGGCTCAGCAGGTATCGCTTACGCAACAACAGATGAAAACGCATCATCTGTACAGTGGGGTTCTTACCTCAGACGTGATTGCTTTGCTGCCGGCGAGCTTATCGCAGAAGACGGTAAATACTCTCCCGTATCAAGTGCAAACGGTTCAGCTTTCACAAAGGTTGGCCTAGAGGGTGGCTATTTCGCTTCTCTTACTCCCGAAAAGGGCGTTGATTACAACGAGCTGACCATTAAAATCCGTTCAACAACAACAGAGCCTGTTAACGCAAGAATGAATATTGCCCTTACCGGCCGTGACGGCGAGAATGAAGCTGTCAGCGCAGCCCGTGTATCGGTTACATACAAAGGCAACACAACAATCTTCGCTATGGCAGGCGATGCTACCCAGGCTGTAACATCAAACGATATCCCCATGGCAACTGTTATGGATTCCAACAACAACAGCATTATCGATTCCAACGAAATACAGGGTGTTCCTGTTTCTCTCGAAGCTCAGTCTGTTACAGAGCTTTCTCAGTCTGCTGCTGATGCAAACAGATTTGAGGCAACAATGGAGCTTCCCGGTGTTTCAGGTAACACAGGTTCAGATGAAATAATTGTTCGTGTCTGGATCGAAGGCAACGACACAGACTGTACAGGTGAAAAGCTCAGCGCAAAGCACCTTTCAGCAAAGATCACCTTCGGCTCATCATCTGAGTCACAGACAGAGACTCCGTAACAAATCCGTCAGTATAATATTTCACACAAGGGTAGACTTCAATGAAGAGATTAAAAGCTGTTAAGGACATTAACGTATTAGATAATAGAAAATTTAATACTGCAATGAATATTGTGTCTACGGTGATCCTTGTTATTTCTATCATCATTTGTGTGAATGTAGTTTTATCGGCAAATGCCGATATAGGTGTACCGAATTTCGGTAACTATTCTTTCCTGACTGTCAAAAGCAACTCGATGAATCCGACGTTTTATGAGGGCGACCTCGTAATCGTCAGAAGATATAAGCCCGAAAAGAAACATAAGTACGAGGTTGGCGACGTTATATCCTTTGTTGCAAAGAACAACACGGGCGAGCATTTCATTAACACACACCGTATAGTTGATGTTATTGAAGGTGCAAGCGGCAGAAGCTACGTCACCAAGGGCGACCATCCGAAAGCTATGGTGGATGAGAGCCACGTTGATTACCGCAACGTGCTCGGTGTTTATACAGGTGTCCGCGTCGCTAAGTTAGGTAAGTTTCTTGAATTTACAAAAACTCCCAACGGAGTAATTCTTCTTATAATTCTTCCTGCAGCATTGATAGTAATCTGGCAGCTGATTGGCTACTTCCGTTCTCTCGAAAAACGCAGAGCCGTACCCGCAGCCAATAACACGGCGGCAACCTCGCCGCAGCAGTATTACCCTCCTGCAGCGGAAAGCGAAAAAGAGGCTATTATTCAGGAATATCTGCGTGAGCAGAGAGCTGAAGAGGCCAGAAAACAGCAGATAATTGAAGAATATCTTGCTAAGCAGAAAGAAATCGAAGAACAGGAAAAGGCTAAGGCGGAGGAAGAAAAGATTAAGGCAATCATTGCTGAATTCCTCGCACAGCAAAAGGCGGCAGAAGCTGCCGAAACCAAATCGGCTGACAGTTCAGACGATGAACCCGAAAGCAAATAATTAAGGTCAGTAAATAAAAGTTTTAAAAAATACAGCAGAGGTGGCTACGAAATGAGCGGTATTTTACAGTTTTTAGGCGATTTTCTCGAACAGCTTTTTGTTAAGGGCTTCTGGGGAATAATCAAGGGCTTCGGCCTTGGCGTTGCTAACATTTTTAATGTTCCTGCATATGTCAAAATCTTTAAGAATCACTCAAGCACACTTGGTGTAGGCGGCATTATCGTCGGTGCTCTTTGTATGTTGCTTGTCCTCATTCTTCTCGCTGCGATTATTTTCCTTGTCGTTCTTCTTATCAGAAAATATATCCGTTTCCGTAAGACGGTTGTTAACCAGGAGGAGCTGCTTAACGAAGTTGCCACTCTCAACCGTGAAGTTATGAAGCTTTCAATCGAAAAGGATAAGATCCTTGCAATGAAGGTCTCTCAGCTCGGACTCAGACCCGGCGAGAATCCCTATCTCGAGGCTGCAGACGGCAGTACGCCTGAAACAGCAGAGGGTGCTGAAGATGCAGCAGCTGAGGGCGATCCCACACTCGATGAAGATTACAGCCGTTTCTACAAGCTCACTCAGGTTGACCTTGAGATGGCTGACTATGTACCTCCCGTATATAATAACGAAATCACACTTCCCGGCATCGTTGATATGTTCCGCAACTTTGCAGCTTCCAGAATGGGTCTTTACTATGAGCCCAAGACGATTCGTCTCTTCCTTGCTGCATTTGCTTCAACACGTCTTATCATCCTGCAGGGTATTTCCGGTACCGGTAAAACATCACTTCCTTACTCTTTCGGTAAGTTCCTTCAGAATGATGCTACCATCGCTTCCGTTCAGCCCTCATGGCGTGACCGTACCGAGCTTTTCGGTTACTTCAACGAATTTACAAAGCGTTTCAACGAAACAGAAGTTCTCAAGAAGATGTACGAAGCTACATACAAAGAGGATATCTACCTTACCATCCTGGACGAAATGAATATCGCCCGTGTTGAGTATTACTTTGCTGAAATGCTTTCAATCCTTGAAATGCCCAGCCGTGATGAGTGGATCGTTTCTCTCGTTCCCTCAGTTTGGCCGACTGACCCGAAGCACCTCTTCGACGGTAAGCTCAAGCTTCCCGAGAACATGTGGTACATCGGTACAATCAATAACGATGACTCAACATTCGCTGTTACAGATAAGGTTTACGACCGTGCTATCCCGATTGATATCAACACAAAGGGTAAGTTCTTTGAAGCTCCCTGGACTGATAACCTTACACTCAGCTACAAGCACCTCGAGTCAATGTTCACAGAGTGTAAAGAAAAGTACAAGGTTTCTGAAGAGAGCCTTCGCAAGCTGGCAGAGCTTGATGACTACGTCATCGAACACTTCCGTCTTGCTTTCGGTAACCGTATTGTTAAGCAGCTTCAGGAGTTTGTTCCTGCATATGTCGGCTGCGGCGGTACTGAAATCGACGGTCTTGATTTCGTTCTCTGTCATAAGATCCTCCGTAAGTTTGAATCTCTCAACCTTTCCTTCATCCGTGATGAAATCTCCGGTCTTATTACATACCTCAACAAACATTTCGGTAAGTCAAATATGAACGAATCCAAGGAATACCTTGAGCGTCTCCAGAAGATGATCTGATTTTATCTGAATTTTCTCTTTTGCATATGCCTCTGTCTAAGGGGCAGGGGCATATGCAAAGCAACTCTATATTTAAGGGGCGAAACTTAAATGGGCACTTCATACGAAGAACTTTACAGTGAATACAAGAGTGGTTCACTCTCAATTTTTGACGGTGACGAATATTATGGCGATATGCTCGACGCAATGCAGGGCGGCAAGCATGAAATATCGCTGTTCAATCGTTTCTTTGAGAAGAAAATTGATCTTAGATGGGTTGAAGCTATCGAGGCATGTACAGTTGCGCTCGATACTATTGTGCGTAACCCCCGTAAGTTCATCGTTCAGGAAGAAGAAATCGTTCCGATTGAACGTGCCAGAAAAATTACAGCTGAGTCTGTTCGCCATCTTGCTCAGCATACTAATATGATTGCCCGTGTTGACGGCGATCGTGTTACCCCCAGCCAGATTCTTAACGTTTTCCGTGAAGAAAGCTTTGAAATCTACGAAAACAGATTTATTTTTACACTTCTCCGTAATCTCCGCCACTTTATCGATACGCGATACAACGTTCTGTTCAATATGGAGCAGGACGAAAAGAAATCCTCACTCAGTATGAACAGTGAGTTTCGTGCAGGAAACGAGAAAATCAGCTATAAGCTTGAGGTTTCCTCACAGGCAGTTGCCACAATGAATGCAGAATCAGCAAATCAGGGTGATGAGAACGCAACAGCACTTGCCAGAATTGAACGAATCAAACGAGTTGTCAACGGCTTCTGTTCCTCATCCTTTATGCGTGATCTGGAGCACTGTACTCCCGTACGTCCTCCCATCATGCGTACAAACGTAATTCAGAAAGACCCCAACTTCCGTGCCTGCCTTAATCTCTGGCAGTTCATTTCGTCATATGACGAGGTTGGTTATGAAATAACAGCTAAAGAAACTAACGAAATGGTTAACGATGAATATAAGGACGATCTGTTCCGACTTGCAACCGTTAACTATATGCTCCTCAAGAAGAATACCGGCGAGCTTGAGGCCGGTGAGCTCAAAGGCAAAAAGCGTAAGCTCAAGCCCAAACTTCTCAAGAGACTTGCAGAAGACCTTGTCCTTAATTACGATATGGAAGAGGTTGAAATCCGCAGGGTATTTGTTGATGAGTTAAAGCGAGCTAACAAGAAGAAGACAGCAGGCGAGACCAAGATCAACGAAGCAATTGATCGTGCTCTCAAATCCGAAAGCGACCGCAAGGCAGAAATCGAAGCCAGAATCAAGGCAGAGATTCAGCGTCAGAAGGAAATCGAAAAACGTCGCAAAGAAAGAGAAAGAGCAAAGATTGCACGAGAGCTTGCGCTCGAAAAAGAACGCAAAGCAAGAGAAAAGGCAAGACTCAAAGCAAAGAAAGAACGCGAGCTTGCACTCGAAAAAGAGCGCAAGGCAAAAGAGAAAGAGCGCATCCGCAAGGCAAAGCTGCGTGAGCAGGAGCTTGCAAGAGTTGCTAAAGAAAAAGAAAAAGCAAGAATCGCCAAAGAAAAGGCGAGAGCAGAAAAACTTAAGGCTATTGAAGAAGAAAAAGCCCGCAAGGCTGCTCTTCTTGCCGAGCAGAAGAAAGCAAAAGAGCTTGCAGCTCAGCAGGCCGCTAAAGAAAAAGAGCGTGCAGCCAAGCAGCGAGCAAAAGAAAAGCTGGCAAGGGAGAAAGCTTTACAGCTTGAAAAAGAACGTGCAGCTAAGGCAAAGCAGAGAGAAAAAGAGCGCTTAGCTAAACAGAAGGCTGCTGAAGCTCAGAAAGCAAAAGAAAACGCTGAAAAGCAGAAGGCAAAAGAGAAAGCAGCGAAAGAAAGGGCTGCTTTAGCCGAAAAAGAAAAGGCTGCCAAGGCAAAACAGAAAGAAAAAGAACGCATAGCTAAGCAGAAAGCAGAAGAAGAGAGAAAAGCTAAGGAAGCTGCTGCAAAGCTGAAGGCAAAAGAAAAGGCGGCAAAGGAAAAAGCTTTACAGGCTGAAAAAGAAAAAGCAGCAGCAAAGAAAGCCAAGGAAAAAGAAAAACTGGCTAAACAGCGTGCTTTAGAGCTTGAAAAGCAGAAGGCAGCCAAGGCAAAACAAAAGGAAAAAGAGAAGGCTGCAAGGCAAAAGGCTTTACAGGCTGAAAAAGCCAAAACGCAAAAGGCGAAGGAAAAGCAAAAGCTCGCCAAGAAAAACTCAACCCCATCAAACCCTGATGAAGCGGCTGAAAGCTGATTAACTGACACATCATTCCTGCTCCTGAAGCTGAGTTTGTAAACGCAGAAAGAGGCAGACCCGGTGACGGGAGCGAAAGAGGAATAACCTAATTTTTTTGGAGGCATAAACTATGAAAAAACGATTACTTTTCCGCACATTTACAATAGTATTGGCAGCAATAACCTTGCTGTCTTCTACAAGTGCATATAATCTTCTGGTTTATGCTAATCAGGAGATCGTTTCTGATACTCTTTCTGCAGATGAAACAGGCGAATCCTACGAACCCAACATCACTGTTCAGGGCGGTGATCTTCAGATTGAAACTAATGCTGAAGACAGTCCTGACGGCTCTGATGAGTATTATTGGGGATATTATCTTAATGCGGATGGTGCAAAAACTGCTAATGACGGTTCGTCTGAGCATCCCTATGAAATTGCTTCACTCGAGCACTTTCTTGCGGTCAATGACCTCGTTAATGAGACCGGCTCATCTGTTGATAATCCCAACAATAAGCACTTTATCCTTACCACCGATATCGACATCAGTAATGCAACTTCCTTTGTCGAGGAAAATCAAGATGCTTATTTTGTCACAACAAACCATATGGACTCCAACTCACCGTATGTGTACATAAATATCGACGGTGCTTACAAAGAAAACGGTATCGAGCAGCGCCATAAGATCACAGGTGGTACAAACGGTTGGAATGTTGAAATTTCCGGTCATCAGTATTTTTCGATTTTCGGTTATTTGAGCAAGAATTCCGTTATCAGCAATATTATATTCGAAAACATTCACGTCAATGTGACTGCTGAAAAGCCCCGCCAGATTTCTATCATTGCTAACAAGAATGACGGTATTATTGAAAACTGCAGCATCAACAACTGTTCGGTTAAATCATCTCTTGCTGAATATTATGATGACCCCTATTCCTCTGTTGACGGTGTCAAATTCTACCATGGTATTGCAGGTGCTGTTGCAGATAACGGCGGCACGATCAGAAAGCTTTCTGTAAATGATATTTCAATCTCAGTTACCGGTCAGGATGACTATATCGGTGCTGTTGTTGCTCAGAACAGAGGCCTTATTGATTCGGCAGCTGTTTCAGGTATCGAAATCAAAGCAACGTCTCATAACCACTACATAGGCGGTATAGCAGGCTACAATGAGCCCGACGATACGTCACTTGGTGTACAGAACAGTTCTGTTAATATGTCCGGCAGTTCACGCAAGGTAAATAACTTTACAGGCGGTTCATACGTCGGTGGTTTGGTCGGCAGCAACGACGGTTATCTTTTCAATTCATCCGTTACAGGTACTTTCACCTCTGCACAGAAAACTACTGCAACTGCTTACAATATTCTCGGCTACGTAGATGCAACCAGCGAGAATCTGACCTATTTCGGCGGCGCAGCAGGTATCAGCACCGGAGTTATTTCAGCCGTTACTGTTTCTGACCTTGGTTTCTACTCTCATGCAACCAATTCAATCAAGCAGTCTTACTTCGGCGGTATTACTTCTACAGTTGTCTCTGCCGACTCGATCTTTAACTGTGTTGCTTCCGGTGTTTTTGCAGCATCTGACGATTCTGAAGTTTATGCCGGCGGTATCATCGGCTTTGCTCAAAGTGATATCGCTGACGGCGCCATAAAGAATACATATGCACTGTTTAAGATTATCAATCCGGGCAAAGCTTATGTGGGTGCAATTATAGGTTGGGGAGGTAATGCTTCAACGCTCAACTCCTGCTACTGGTCAGATCAGATCAGCGGCTGCACAGTTGCCTATGTTCAGCGTGATGCATTTTATGTGGATCTCATAGCAAACGCCGAGGCAACCAAGGGTAACCTTTATTCGGCTAACAAAGCGGTTGTTGCATCCAGAAATTCAAGTGTAACGGTTTCTGCTTCATCGCTTACACATAGCTGGGATGGTTCCGGTGTAAAGATCAGCACTCCTGCTCAGGATGTTTCTGTTCCTACGAGCGGCCTTGCAAATTCTCTTGCATCCGCTTCGTATGCTGTCAAAGCAACATTTCCTAAAGGTATAGGTTCATCCGATAAGAGCGAAATGTCGGTTTCATTTAATATTGACGTTCTTGTTACAACTGCTCAGGGTGACCCGGATGATATCAATGATCCTATGCAGATATCATCATCTGCTCAGGCTAAGTATATCAGCCTTGTTCCCTACGGTCATTACAAGCTTACGAACAATATTTCTGTTTCTACATCCTCTTGGGATGCTCCCGTATTTACCGGTACACTCAACGGTAACAATCGTACGATCACGACTGACGGTCCTATTTTCGATGCGATAGTCGGTGCAAGAACAGGGGAGATACTCGACAGTTCTGATAATGCAAATAAAAATGCAACAATATTGTCAACTGATCCTGCAAATGATACTAAAGGATACCTCAATAAAGGCTATGTATATGACCTTACGGTTGATTTGAGCGAAAATATTACAAAATCCATATTCGGTAATATCATCAATTCGACACTTGTAAATGTTTCTCTTACAGACGGTGACATTGCAACAGACGACGGTGATGATGCTACGTTTGATGGCTTCTACGCAACTATCAGCGATAAGCGCGAGGCTGCTTTTGCTGCGGCTGCAAACGGATTCTCATACATCTACGGCTGTTCAAGCAGCGTATCGGTTTACGTTGAAAATTCAGGCAACACATCCAATAATGACATTGCTTTGTTTATTGCAAAGCTTAGCGGCAAGGTAACCGTTGATAACTGTTACGTCAACGGTAATATGTATATTATGGGCGGCAATGAAGGTAATTTCGGCCGTGCTGTGTTCCTTGGTAACATTTCCGAAAACGAAGGCTTTATTCTCAATAGTGCTATCTGTACATGGGTTTATTTCCGCTCAGGTGTCGAGGGCGTTAGTGGCCGACACTGTGCAGTTGTTTTCGGTCAGATGGATCATATCAAAAACCTTAATAAATATAAGAACATCGTTTGGTCTAAGAACTTCGGCAACAGTAATACAGCTAACGTTAACGCTTCCTTCTATCCTGTAGGAAAAATTAACGGTGCTACAGATTATGATGCTGATCAGATCGTTCTTTGGGGTGCTTCTGCTTCTAACGGCATTTATCCCGAGAAAACGGTAGCTGCCGGTAATTCCGTAAGCTTTGATATTTCAATCCCTCAGAACATTAAATCCTTTACAAACTTCTCAGTTTCGGATTTTGCTGTTTCTGTCAACAAGGGAACAGAAGGCCCGATAGAAATTACAAGCTTTTCCGCTGAAGATGGTAAGCTCAAGGTTATTGTAAAAGCAAAGCCGTTTGCAGAGGAGCAAGAGATTAAAAATGAGAATGACTGGGTTCGCGTTTTCCATCAGCCCAGCGGCCTTACTACTTTCGTAAGGGTTTATGTTAAAGAAAGCGGCCTTACCTACAATGCAGAGGATGGCTACTATCACATTATGTCTGAGGCAGATCTCAGATTCATTGCTGCAAACTTTAGCGAAGGGGATCCGAACAGAACCGGCTATGCATACAGTCAGGCAGCATATATGCTGGACGGAGATATTTATGTGTCCGAGCCTCTTGATCCCATCGGTAATGCAGGCGCACCGTTCACCGGTGTGTTCACAGGTCCGGTTGACGAAAACGGTGATCCTCTTTATACAATTGTTTTTGACAAAGAGAAGCTTGCCTTTAATGCAACTGCAGGCGATGTTTCGCTAAGCAACGTAGCTCTTTTTGCTGCGGTTGATTCAAGCGGTGAGGATCTGATTCTCGGCACTTCTCAGGTTGCTGTGCAGCGCGGTATCAGCAACATTGCAATCTCAGGCGCAAGAGTTGAAGGCGGCGAGAACTCGGCAGTGCTTGTGGCTTTGGCTCAGGATCTGACAGGCGATAAATATTACGGAGAAGTCAACATCTCCAATATTAAGGTTACAGATTCTATTGTAATTGCAGGCTCAACAAGCAATGTAAATGCAGGCAAGTCGGCAGCTGTTATTCTTGCCCGTGCAGAAAATGTCAAGCTCAACATAAGCTCAATCAGCCTGAATAATGTTGAGGTTATGACACGTTATTATCCCACAAATCCGAGATACTTTATTAATGGTTCTACTGCCGGTATCGGCGGCGTTGTCGGTAACATAGGAGAAACCCGCGAAGGTAATATGGATGAGGCAATGGATGTCACCATTGCAGACATTCAGATTGACGGTATTTCTCTGAGCAGTATCAGCGAACAAGGAAAAACGTACGCCAAGGCAAATGTCGGCGGCGTTGTCGGTAATTTTTATACAACATATTCTGATGTGACGACAAAGTACGCAACGCTGACAATCGGTAATCCGTCATTCAGCGGCGAAGGTTATGATGTAACTGTCAATAACGTTGTTGTTATGACCTATGGTGTTGGCGGCGGCGTGCTCGGTGCAACTAACGTCAAGTCAAGTATCAATTACGCCAACGTAACAGGAAGTAAGTCACCGATAGGTGTCGAGTCGGAAGAGCTTGAAACACTTCCTACAAGAATCTGGGGTAAAACTGAGCTTTACCTCGGCGGTATCGCAGGCTATATGGGCTCTGTTGTTCCCGAAACAAACTATGAAGGTCATTATTATCCTTCACTCGAAAAGGTTTACGGCTCTGTCAACGGCTGTAAAGTAGAAAATGCCGATATCAGAGCTGTCATAGATGAAGGCACTACACTCACACGCAATGTCACGGTCGGCGGTATTGTCGGTGCAATCAACGGCTATAAGGATTCAACAGCCGTTGCTTCATCAGTGCTTGCTTCGAGCCATCTTGAAGGTATCGTTATCGGCGGCATTGTCGGTTCATGTATAGATACCTACGGCAGATCCAATGCTTACGGTCGCATTAACGGACCTGTTTATTCAAATGCGATCCATATAGATTCTTGTTCTGTCTTCGGTTCGGAAATCAGAACAATTGATGGAGTCACTCCGGTTGAAGAAGCAAGTGACGGTGCAGTAGCATACGGTGTCGGCGGCATTCTAGGCACAAACCGTCGCTCCCTCACAAGCTATGCAATGCATACGTCTGTCAGTCGTTGCTATGTCGATGATAAAACGGTCATTATTAATGAGATTATCACCGCGACAGACAACTTACAAATTGCTATCCACTCTGCAACAGGCGGTATTCTCGGTGCAGGTTTCGAGAATGGTATTGAAACCGGCGAACTCTCCGTTAAGAATAACGAAGTCTACGCTACTCTCATAACGGAAAACAGCTATTCTAACAATACAACACTTCCTGCAGCTAATGTCAGCTTCTTCAGCACCCTTACTGCAACCGGCGGTCTTGTCGGTGCATTGAGCGGTACTCAGTACGATACTTATGAACCTGAAGACCATGAGGTATGCGACCTTTCGAAGATTAAAATTGAGCACGGTATATTCGGCGGCTCAATCGTAGGTACAGACGGTATCGGCGGTATTGTCGGTGTTATTTCTGCTGCATCCGCTTATACAAGTGCAAACGATCTCCCCGAAAACCTTATCAGCGATGTAGCAATTACAGGTCAGCTTGAATCAACACTTACAACTGCTGTTTACCACGGCGGTATTGTTGTCGGTCATATGGCTGTTACGGCTGACGGCATAGTAGCAGAAAATGATGATCACTATGTCTTCGATGTTGCTGCTGGTACCGATGTCACAAGTGTATTCAACAGAATTTACTTCTCATCCTTCCAGGTTGATGCAGCTAATTTCCCTGTTTTCGGCTATCACAATGCTGCAAACACTACAACTTCGGCCGATACTTCTTTATCGGCAAATGCAAAGGCAATCCTTATCAACTGTTATGAAGATGTTAATATGGAGGATGACAATACTACCAAACAGTTTACGGATGCCTCATCGGGTGAAGTATTCACTCTGCCTGACAGCAACTATCCTCTCGTTACACGTCCTGCAGGCGGTGCAAACGCTTACTCTGTAGACGGCCAGAGCTGGTATGGCTCCAATACAGATATTGCAACACTCGATAGCAACGGCCCGAATTCTCTCACAATCATTCCCAAGAATTCGGGTACGATCAAGGTTTCAATCAACTATGTCGGTACGGTAGGCGACAGCACCTGGTCAAGACAGGTTTCTTTGCCGGCAGGCTTTAAGTTCACTTCTACAACTCAGACCCCGCTTGAATATGTTGAAATAGAGGGTCAGAAGTACTACATCATTTCTAATCCCTACGATGTTAATCTTATCGGTAAAAACCCTGAGAATACTGAGACGCTCAGCACAGAGCTTATGTCGGCAACATACTGGATTGCCAATGACATTATGCTTGAAGATTCGCTGTTTGTCGCTAACGGTGTTTATGACGGAGGTATTCAACCTGTAGGTACAAATTCACTTCCGTTCACAGGTACTATTACTTCAATGCCCGAAGGTGAATTCACCACGGATAAGGGTACAACTTATGTTTCTGATGGCAACGCCAATACAATTACCGGTATTCAGCTTGCAACGAAGAACGGTACGACCAATCTCACACATGTTGGTCTGTTTGCATATGCAAAGGGTGCAACTTTTGAGAATTTCTCGTTTGCAAACGTAAAGGCGACGTCCACGAATACCGCTACCACCGTAAACTATATGGGTTCTCTTGCAGCCCTTGTTCAGGATAACGTTACAGTCAATAACGTTACTCTCAGCGGTCTTAATCTTTCGGGACTTAACTATGTCGGTGGTTTCTTTGGCGGCATTGTTTACAGCTCTGCTACAACACCCTCAACTATTACAAACAGCGGTCTTGTAGGCGACATAAGTGATGTTGATAAGGAAACAGGCGCAAAGATTTATTCCAACGTTATCAGCGGCAGATTCGGTGCAGCAGGTATCGTGGCTCACACAAGCCAGTACAATACCGATATGTCCGGTATCACCGTTGCGGATGCTCGGATTACTCAAGAATACACCGGTGCTGACAATACTAAGTACGATTACGGTGCAGCGGGTATCTCTCTTGCTT
This sequence comes from Acutalibacteraceae bacterium, assembly GCA_045606785.1. Classification (GTDB taxonomy): domain Bacteria; phylum Bacillota; class Clostridia; order Oscillospirales; family Acutalibacteraceae; genus UBA8612. The sequence goes on from JAZUSN010000021.1 coordinate 46,262, forward strand.
ATTCGGGCAACATCACTGCAAACGGCACAAACCGCAACAAAATTGAAGGCTGTGCAATTACAGGTGAAATCGCAGCCGGTGTTATTGCGCGTACATACAACTCGACAGCAGCGAAGAGCTATTCTATTAATAACAGTAACAATGTAACAACTACCGACCCGGCAATCCGTGCAACTGAGCTTAAAATCAGCGGTACAGATGTTGTTGCAACGACAGTTACAGGCACGCATTCGCAAAATCTCGTAAGTAATACCCTAGCATACAATTACAGTGCGGTTGGCGGTATTCTTGCACGTGTTGATGCAAGCGGAGTTGAACACGAGATTGTTGACTGTACTCTCGACAGAGATACATACGTTAAAGCACCATTCGGCGCAGGTGGTATCATAGGCTGTTACGAGTCCGCCGGTGTCGGTTGGAGCACAACTGCAACTCAGTACACGGCAAATTATCCCGTTATTGTAGATTCGTGCAAAACTTTTGCAACTGTTGAGATTACAAATACCGCTTTTTCGGTAAATGCTACTAATAGATGTAATATCGGCGCAGGTGCAATTCTTGGCTATATAGGTGTAACGGCTTCTTATGCAGAGACCTATATTCGCAACTGTACGGCAGGCGGTATTGTACGAGGTAAGGGTAATATCGGTGGTATTGTCGGTGCTGTTTGGTCCCAAAATACTGCGAAATATTTCTATACTATGGAACATCACTATGCCGAAAACTGTGTTGTATCGGCAAAAATCGAAGTTCCTGATGGTGCCGGTGGTTACAAATCTGCTTTCAGCGTCAGTACATTGGGCGCAGGCGTTATTATCGGTAATCCTGTATACTCTAATTTGGCTGTCACTAATACAGGTAACAGTAAATATCTGCATCCGACTACCGGTAAGTCATTTACCAATGTAAACTACCCCTTCTATAATATCTACTTCTCAGATGATGTATATAGAGGTGACGGATTCGTTCGACTTTACGGTATGCCCGCAAGTAGTACTTATTCACTTAACGGTTATGGCTACTATACCGATTATATCTATAACCTCAACAGAACAACTGCTCTTTCAATGTCAGCAGTAAGTAGTACTTCAGGTATCGACTTCGGCAACGAATCCTACAGAATTCAGCTTGCCAATCCTCCTGTTGAGTCAGAGAAGTTTATCTACAAGCTTAACAGCAGCTTTGTTACAAACACGCTGTATCCTTTCAATGTTGCCACTTTCAAGCTCAATAAAGAGGTATCAGAGAGTTCTGCAACTTATCAGATCAATACGTTTGACGAAGTAGAAGATATAAGAGAAGAAGATGGCATATACGTAATAAATAATAATGTTATGCATTTTGAGGCGAGGGCTAATGCTAATGCTAACGTTATTACAGGCGATGAAACAAGCGAGTTTATCCTTGAGAGTATTACTTGTCCTGATCCTCGCGTAACAATTGAAGTTGTTGACCTTGTACATGGTGATTTCACAATTTCAACCGTTCCGCTTACTAAAAGTGTTGTTTCTTACCTTGAGTTCAATTACTCAAACGGCACGACGCTTTGTATGCAGCTTGAGATTGAAATCAAGCCTGAGGATTATTGGTTCAGACCGCAGAGCGGTAATGCTGAAGTAAACGATATCCTCGTTTTCAATGCGGCAAACCTCAGCTACATTCAGTCAATGGCATCTGCTACATCCAACATCATACAGTGTTACGATGTTTTCTGGACCGTAAGTGATTCCAATACAATTACTGCTGCAAATGCTGCAGTATCCGGCAAGAAGCTTTCTGATGTATACTCAGCGGAATTTATTGCAGATCTCGGTACTTATCAGCATCCCAATCCCGAATGGGACGGAACTGAAGCGAAGCCGCGCTTTGTAACCTTCGATGAGATGTACGATACGACTGCCGCAACCCGTGGAGATATTCTTCTTTCGGAAATTGTCGGCGATATAGTTGCAACCGGATACGATGTTTACGGTGAAGACAGCGGTACAACCGTTTACAGCCGTGACGATGCGTTTGCGGGCACCTACTCTGTTCTTGCACCTCTCAACAGCGAGGAATACTACAAGATTTACGGTCTGGCGCTTCACTCAACAGAGTCTACTGCAACCTACTCACAGTATTCGGGTCTGTTCAACAAAATCGGTGCAGGAGCAAAAATTCGCGGACGCGGTGATCGCGGAACGGGAAACTGAACAAATACACCGCCGCTAAAATTCCAGCCAAATGGAAAATCGCCGTCACCAGCCCGAGCCCTAAAAAACCCTGGTAGTTACC
>JAZUSN010000022.1:0-24391 GCA_045606785.1 Acutalibacteraceae bacterium
ATAAAAAAATATGTTATAATAATGTATTATTACCCTTTTATGAAAGGATAAGTGAGCTTACTATGGAGTACAAATTCAAGCATTCCAGCCCTGTAAACGGACTCGGATTTTTATCGGTTGATACACAGTCAAACTTCAAAGTTGCCATTGTTACGGCAAGCTTTGCGCTTCCGCTCGGAAAGGATGCGGCAGCTAACGCCCTCCTGCCCGGTCTGCTAAAGCGCACCTGCAAAAAATATCCCACGATCACACAGATGAACCGCCACCTTGCCTCCCTCTACGGCGCAATGGTAGGCGGCGGCATAGGTAAAGACGGTGAGTGCCAGGTTATCACGCTGCGCGTAACGGTACTCGAGGACAGATTCTCACTATCCGACGAGAAAATATCGTCTGAAGCTGCTGACCTGATGCTTGATATTCTCTTTGAGCCAAACCTTGTTGACGGAAAATTCTGCGAGGCTGACGTTGAGCGTGAAAAGCGCCTTATGATCGAGCAGATTGAAAGCGAGCTCAACGACAAGCGCTACTACGCACTCAAACGCTGCACAGAGATAATGTGCGAAAATGAGGTCTACGCGCTGAGCCGCTACGGCACGGTTGAGGAAATAAAGACACTTGACAGCGACAAGCTTGTAGCCGCATGGAAGAATATGCTCTCATCTGCAGTTGTACACATCGGTGTTACGGGCAGTATGAATGCAGAAATTATCAAAAACCGTTTTATTGAAAAGTTTAAAGATGTTGACCGCTCAAAGCTTGCAGAGCTTCACACGGAGTTTGTTACGAGTGCAAGCGAAGTCAAGAGAGTCAGCGAAGAGATGCCCGTAAAGCAAGGCAAGCTCGTGCTCGGTATGCGTGCAGGTATGGTTGACGTTGACGACAACTACTATGCAATCAAGGTAATGTGCGATATTTTCGGCGGCGGCGTATACTCAAAGCTGTTCAACAACGTTCGCGAAAAAATGAGCCTTTGTTACTACTGCTCGGCAGGCTACAACAGAAGCAAGGGCCTGATTATGGTACAAAGCGGCATTGAAAACGAAAATGAGCAGAAGGCAATTGATGCGATTCTCGCTCAGCTTGAGGACATTAAAAACGGCAACTTCACCGACGAGGAGTTTGACGCTTCAATCAAGGGACTGACAAACCTCGCTCACGGTGTAAGTGACACACCCGAGGGTATCGACCGCTGGTACAGCGGGCAGATGCTCGACAGCGACATCATCACACCCGAAGAATATGCCGCAACAATCGGCACCATAACGCGAGAGCAGGTAATTGCGGCCGCTCAGGCGGTAACGCTCGACACGGTATATATGCTTGTTGGCACCGGAACGGAAGACGATGAGGAAGAGGTGGCTCAATGATTAAGATCAACGAAATAAAAGATAAGCTTCTTGATGAAAAATGTTACCACATAGTTCATCCGACCGGGCTGAACATTTACGTTATGCCTAAGCCCGGCTACTCGGGCACATACGCCGTATTCGGCACTAACTACGGCTCGATTGACACAAAGATACTCAACAAAAACGGTGAAATAGAAGATATCCCCGAGGGCACGGCTCACTTCCTCGAGCATAAGCTCTTTGAGAGTGAGGATCTCGACGCATTCGCAAGATATGCAAAGACGGGCGCAAACGCAAACGCCTACACATCGTTTGACACCACCTGCTACCTTTTCTCCTGCACGGGCGACTTTGCCGCCTCGCTGAAGATTCTGCTTGACTTTGTTCAGTCGCCATACTTCACCGAGCAGACAGTTGCCAAGGAGCAGGGAATTATCGGCCAGGAAATCACGATGTACAAGGACGTTGCCGATTGGGAGGTGCTTTTCAACCTTCTCAAAGCGCTTTACCACAGCCATCCCGTAAGAATAGACATTGCAGGCACCGTTGAATCAATTGCTCAGATTACGGCACAGACACTTTATGACTGCTACAACAATTTCTACAACCTTAATAATATGGCGCTCGCAATCGCAGGCAACGTTGACGTTGACGAAATTATTTCAATATGCGACGAGATGCTCAAGCCCTGCGACGAATTTAAGTTTGAAAGAAAACCGCACGACGAGCCCGAAAGCATAGTACGGAACTACATTGAAGAAAAGCTTTCCGTTGCAGCTCCGATTTTCTCCTTCGGCTACAAAGAAAATTACGGTCTTCCCAAACGCACCCTCAAGCAAAGAATTGCCGGCTCAATCCTGCTCGAGATGCTCGCAGGCTCAACCTCACAGCTATACAACAGCCTGCTTGAGCAAGAGCTTATAAACACAAGCTTCGGATTTGAACAATTTACGGGCTTCGGCTACGCCGCAACAATTTTCAACGGCGAGAGCAAAAACCCCGAAGAGGTTGCAAAGCAGATCAACGCCTATATTTCAGACATCCGCGAAAAAGGCATTGACAAAGAAGCGTTTGAGCGCACACGCCGCAAGCTCTACGGCAGAGCAGTTATGAGCTTCAACGATATTGATGAGGTTGCTAACGACCTTGTAGGCGCTCATTTTGACGGCACGGGTGTATTTGACGATATTGAGATCTACCGCACGATAACTGTTGATGACGTAAAAGAAGTTCTTGACAGCACAATGCGTGAAGAATACGCGGCACTTTCGGTTATCAGACCTATTGAATAAACTTCAGTCAGGATGTGAAAAGCTATGGATTCGACAACAGTATATTTTTCCGCCTTTGAAAAAGGCTTTACGGTAAACTCCATTCTTGCAAACTTTGAGATTTTCGGACACGAGATAACCATACGCTGGTACGGTGCGATTATCGCATTCGGTTTTCTGCTCGCCGTGCTCTGGGGCGGCAGAATGGCTTACAAGTGGAAGATGAGCCTCGATAAAATGATTGACGTGCTTATCTTCGGTACATTTGCGGCAATTATCGGCGCAAGACTCTACTACGTAATATTCCGTTGGGATTACTACTCCGCTCACCCGGGTGAGATTATCCAGATATGGAACGGTGGTCTGGCAATCTACGGCGGCATTATCGGCGGTATTATTGCGGCCTTTATCACCTGCCGTTTCAACAAGCTCAACTTCTTCAATCTGCTTGACTGTGCAGGTATGAGCCTGCTTATCGGCCAGGGCATCGGCCGTTGGGGCAACTTTGCAAACCAGGAAGCATTCGGCACAAACACAACTATGCCCTGGGGTATGATAAGCGAAAAAACGACCGTATACCTCCTCGACCACCAGGATCAGCTTGAAGCACTCGGCATGACGGTTGACCCCTACTCACCCGTTCATCCGACCTTCCTTTACGAATCACTCTGGTGTGTCGGCAGCTTCCTTGTGCTGCTTGTAATTTACAAAAAATTCCGCAGATTCAGCGGTCAGCTTTTCCTCACCTACGGCTTACTCTACGGCATAGGCAGAGCAATCATTGAGGGTTTCCGTACAGACAGCCTTTACATCGGTGACACAACGCTTCGCGTATCTCAGGTGCTTTCGTTTGCCGTTGCAATGTGCTTCCTCGTTGTACTTGTCTTTATGCTTATAAGAACGAAGAAGCACCCCAAACCCATCGAGGGCGTGGATTACTTCCCCGAGCCTGAACCAAAGAAAAGCAAGAAGAGCGTATCGAACGAGGATATGCGAACACTTGCACAAAAGCGTGCAGATAAGATACTTGAAGCTGAAGAACAAGCTGAAAAGAACGAATAAAAATAATAAAAAAGCAACGGCTGATCATTCAGCCGTTGCAACTACCTTTTCTGCGATTATTCTGATATCATCAATTGTCTGAAGGGCGCATATTTCGCGACGGAGTGCCGCAGCACCGCGTATACCCTTCATATACCACGCGGCGTGCTTGCGTGCTTCAAGCATACCTACCTTTTCGCCCTTATATTCACACAGCAGCCGTATGTGACGGAGCATAACCTCCATACGCTTTTCTACGGATGGTTCGGGCAATATCTCACCTCTTTCAAGGTAAGCGTTTATCTGCTCAAATGCCCACGGCCTGCCAAGTGCTCCCCTGCCGACCATAACAGCTTCGCAACCTGTTGCGTCAAGCAGCTTTTTGGCTGACACGCCGTCGGTAACATCGCCGTTTGCGATAACGGGAATGCTGACAGCCTCCCTTACAGCTGAAATATACTCAGGACATACGGGTGGAGAATACATCTGCACCTTGGTCCTGCCGTGTACGGTAAGCGCCGCGGCACCTGCGTTTTCACAGCGCTTTGCAAGATCTACACAGTTGATATTCTCATCATCCCAACCGATACGCATCTTGACCGTTACGGGAATATCAACAGCCCCTACCACGGCTTCAACAATTTTTTCGGCAAGCTCAGGCTGCTTCATCAGCGCAGAGCCACCGCCGTTGCCCGCAATTTTAGGAGCGGGACAACCCATGTTTATATCAATTATCTCGGGCTTGAAGCCAAGCGTTTTAACCGCCGCTTCAGCCATAAACTTCGGATCATCACCAAAGAGCTGTGCCGCTGCAGGCCGCTCAACATCTGATATTTTCAGAAGCGACTGCGACTTGCGGTCACACATACAAAGCCCCTTTGCGCTGACCATTTCGGTGACGGTATAGCCCGCTCCGAACTCACAGCATATTTCACGGAAGGCTCTGTCCGCAACGCCTGCCATAGGAGCAAGCGCGGCACAGCCGTTCCACTTTACATCTTTAATCTGCAAATCAAATCACCGACAGGTATTTTAACATAACTGAACTTTCAAGTCAAATGAGAGGAGAAAGCATAATGAGGCTGATGGTAATCGACGGCAACAGCATACTCAACCGTGCTTTTTACGGAATTAAGCTGCTGACCACAAAGGACGGCAAATTCACAAACGGAATATATGGCTTTATGACAATATTGCTAAGGCTCACTGACGAGGTGAAGCCTGACGCGGTTGCAATAGCTTTCGACGTCAAGGCACCCACCTTCCGCCATAAGATGTACGACGGATATAAGGCACAGCGTAAGGGTATGCCCCCCGAGCTTGCTGAGCAGATGCCGACACTAAAGGTATTGCTCAAGGCACTCGGCTACAAGCTTCTTGAATGCGAGGGCTGGGAAGCAGACGATATTCTCGGCACACTCGCAGCAGCCTGTAAGGACGGTGATGAATGCTTCATTGCTACGGGTGACCGCGACAGCCTGCAGCTTGTTGACAGCAAGGTTAACGTACTGCTGACTGCCACAAAGATGGGCAGACCGCAGACCATACGCTATGACGAGTCAGCTGTGTTTGAAAAATACGGCGTAACACCGCCACAGCTCATAGACATCAAGGCACTTATGGGCGACAGCTCCGACAATATTCCAGGTGTTGCCGGCATAGGTGAAAAGACCGCAGGCGATCTCATCGCACGCTTCGGAAGCATCGACAATATCTACAGCGAAATTGACACAATAGATATAAAGGATTCCGTAAGGAAAAAGCTTGCCGACGGCAAGGATATGGCATTTTTAAGCCGCACACTCGGCACGATCAGCCGTGAAGCTCCTATTGATACTGACTACGCTTCATACGTAAAGGGGGAGCCCGATGCTTTTGAATCTGTAAAAACGCTGACTGAGCTTGAAATGTTCAGTATGATCGAAAGGCTTCACCTTGACCCTAAGGCGGCACCTGTAACCGAAGAAGCAAAGCCGCAGGAAAAATACTGCTGCATAGAATGCGACAACGCAAGCGCACTCACACAGCGCATCAAGGCACAGGGCAAAGCATATTTCACACTTGACGGCACAGATGAAGTTTCTGATATATATATGCGTGTTGATAATGAGGTTGTGCATCTCAACGCTCTCAATTTCTGCTTTATGAGCTTTATTGAAGAGCTTTTTGAAGACAGCAGCATTGAAAAAGTAACAAACGACTGCAAGACGGCTTATTCCTTTGCAATTGCAAGCGGCATTGAGCTTAACAGCGTGGTGTTTGATACACAGCTTGCAGGCTACATCCTCAATCCCTCCTCCAACAGCTACTCTTCTGACAGGCTCGCACTTGAATACGGTGTTGCCCTGCCGCAGGATGAGGACGAGGGCAGCGCGGCAGTTGCGGCCTGGCTTTTGCCCAACTTGCAGGAAAAGCTGACGGAGAAGCTGAGGGAAAACGGACAGACACAGCTTCTCACCGAAACGGAGATTCCGCTCGCGCAGGTGCTTGCCGATATGGAGCTTACGGGCTTTGAGGTTGACCGCAACGGCATAACCGAATTCGGCAAGGTGCTTGAGGAAGATATAAACAAAATCACGCAGGAGATATATGAGGAAGCAGGATACGAATTCAACCTCAACTCCCCGAAACAACTTGGCGAAGCACTATTTGAAAAGCTCGCTCTCCCAAAGGGTAAAAAGACAAAGAGCGGCTGGTCAACTAACGCTGACATACTCGAAAAGCTCGCACCCGACTACCCGATCGTTGCAAAAATTCTGCAGTATCGCACTTGGGCAAAGCTCAGATCAACCTACTGTGAGGGACTTATCAAATCAATCGGTGCAGACGGCAGAATACACTCAACACTTAATCAGACAGAAACCAGAACAGGCAGAATTTCCTCCGCAGAGCCTAACCTTCAGAACATCCCCGTCAGGAGTGAGCTTGGCAGAGAGATGAGAAAGTTTTTCAAAGCTAAAAACGGCTGTGTGCTGGTTGACGCCGACTACTCACAGATTGAGCTGAGAGTGCTCGCGCACATTGCTGACGACAGCGAGATGATTGCAGGCTTCAACAGCGGCGACGATATTCACGCCATAACTGCATCGCAGGTGTTCAATATGCCGCTTCAGATGGTTACACCCTTGATGAGAAGCCGCGCCAAGGCTGTAAATTTCGGCATCGTCTACGGCATAGGTGCATTCTCGCTTGCGCAAAACATTGGAGTCACACGCGCTGAGGCTGACGCCTATATCAAGGGCTACCTCAGACACTACGCAGGCGTTAACAGCTACATGGAAAAAATCGTTGAGCAGGCAAAGGAAACGGGATATGTAAAAACGCTGTTCAACCGACGCAGATACCTGCCCGAGCTGACTTCGGGCAACGGTATGCTCAGAGCCTTCGGTGAGCGTGTTGCGCGCAATATGCCGATTCAGGGCACAGCCGCAGACATAATCAAAATTGCAATGGTGCGCGTATACGGCAGACTCAAGGCAGAAAAGCTCCGTGCAAAGCTCATAATGCAGGTGCACGACGAGCTGATTATTGAGGCACCCGAGGCAGAAAAGGACAGAGTTTCGCTTCTGCTCAAGGAAGAAATGGAAAACGCGGTAAGTATGAAGGTGAGTATGCTCGCTGACGTAAACAGCGGCAAAACCTGGTACGACGCTAAAGGATAAAAAAATTCAACCCCGAAAGATGAGATAAAAATGGAACTTAAAGAAATCACAAAACAGGCACACGACGCAGCAGAAGAGCTTATTGAACGCTCGGGAATTAAGGCAGGCCAGGTTATGGTTGTTGGCTGCTCCACAAGCGAAATTCAGGGCTATGACCTCGGCTCACACTCGGGCCCCGAGGTAGGCAAGGCTGTGCTTGACGGCATTCTGCCCGTCACACGCGAGCACGGAATATTTCTTGCCGCTCAATGCTGTGAGCACATAAACCGTGCAATCATTATTGAAGAAGCCGCAATGGAAAAATACAACCTCGAGCAGGTAAATGCTGTGCCTCAGCCCAAGGCGGGCGGTTCATTTGCCACGGCACTTTACGCGGCGCTTGAAAATCCCGTTGCCGTTGAAGACCTCAAGGCACACGCAGGCCTAGACATCGGCGGAGTGCTTATCGGTATGCATCTGAAAAATGTTGCCGTGCCGATGAGACTGAAAACAAAACACATAGGTAACGCGCTCATTATAGCTGCACGCACAAGACCCAAATTCACGGGCGGCGAAAGAGCCGTTTATGATGAAGAGCTGAAATAAGATATGATTAATATTGTTTTTGTTTGCACAGGCAACACCTGCAGAAGTCCGCTTGCGGAAGGGCTGATGAAAAAGCTCCTTAACGACAGAGGAATTGATGCAATCAGCGTTACAAGCGCAGGACTTGCCGCGTACCCCGGCGATGAGGTGAGCGAAAAATCCGTTATTGCCGCGCATAAATACGGCGTTGATATTTCCGCACACCGTTCACGCAGAGTAAGTGAATATATGCTTAAGGACTCAGTATTTGTCTGTATGACAGCATCTCACATGCAGGCGCTGGCACCCTACCTTGATGAAAACAGACTTTTTGTTATAGGTAACGGTGTGGCAGACCCGTACGGCGGCACGCAGGAGATGTATGATATGTGTGCCGAGCAGATCAACAGCGCACTACCCGACCTGCTCAAGGACATAATCCGAAGCAATACCGTGATTACCGAAATGACAAAGGAGCACATAGCGGAAATAGCACGGATTGAAAGGGATACCTTCTCCATGCCGTGGTCTGAAAGCTCGTTTGAGGAGGAGCTTGAATACGTCAACGCTCATTTTCTCACATCGCTACTCGGAGATGAAGTTACAGGCTATATCGGCGTGAATGAGATATGCGGTGAAGCTGACGTAACCAACATTGCGGTTGACCTGAAATACAGACGTTTCGGAATCGGCGAAATGCTGCTCAAATCAGCCGAAAACGGCGCAACAGCACGTGAATGCGAAAGTATCACGCTTGAAGTCAGAGTCAGCAATACGGCGGCAATTTCGCTGTATGAGAAATGCGGATACGAAAAAGTGGGAAAACGCAAGAACTTCTATGAAAAGCCGACAGAAGATGCATTTTTGATGACTAAATATTTTAAAAAGGGATAAGTCAAGATGAAAATACTCGCAATTGAATCCTCCTGCGACGAAACTGCGGCAGCGGTTGTCGAGGACGGCAGAAGAATTCTTTCAAATATTATCGCGTCTCAGGTTGATGCACACATCGTTTACGGCGGTGTCGTGCCGGAAATTGCCTCGAGAATGCACGTTGAAGCAATAAGCGGTGTTGTGGCACAGGCACTCGAAAAGGCCGAATGCACAATGAACGATATTGAAGCCATAGCGGTAACTTATGCGCCCGGATTAATCGGCGCGCTGCTTGTCGGCGTTAACTTTGCAAAAGGACTCGCCATCTCAAGCGGTAATCCGCTCGTACCCGTGCATCACCTGCGCTCGCACATTGCGGCAAACTATATCAGCCACACAGAGCTTGAGCCGCCTTTCCTTTCGCTTGTAGTTTCGGGTGGTCACAGCCACATTGTAAACGTTAAAAGCTACACCGATTTTGAAATAATCGGCCAGACAATGGACGATGCCGCAGGCGAATGTATGGATAAAGCAGCAAGAGCACTCGGACTTCCCTACCCCGGCGGACTAAACCTTGACCGAGCCGCTAAAGACGGTAACCCCAAGGCATACTCATTCCCCAAACCCAGGGTACAGGGAAGCGAACTGAGCTTCAGCTTTTCCGGACTCAAAACCGCAGCTGTAAATGCGATACATAACGCAAAACAGAAAAACGAAGAAATCAACATTGCCGATTTCGGTGCATCATATATCTCTGCCGTTGTCAGATGTCTGACGGAAAACACTCTTAAGGCAGCAGAAATAACAGGGCAGAAAAAAATCGTCCTTGCAGGCGGTGTATCGGCAAACTCGGTGCTCAGAAGAGAAATGGAAAACATTTGTAAAACCCACTCACTTGAGCTTTATTATCCCGAGCTTTTCCTCTGCGGTGATAACGCCGCAATGGTCGGCGCACAGGGCTATTACGAGTACATTTCGGGCAAAAAAGCAGGTGCTCAACTCAACGCATATGCTACAATGCCCATAGATAAGGCCGTTTTTTAAGCTGAAAGACACAGTGGGGTGTAAAGTCACAGATTTTACACCTCACTATTTTGTTGTCCGAAAAGCTGTATCAACTAAATATTGAAATTGAATTAAGCTATAATGTGAAGCTTTCAGCTTTACAAAACAGCCCCGAAAAATAAATTTTTAAAAGGTATTGACATTTTCAAAGTTCTGCAAACTGAACAAAATAGCGAATAATTCTTGCCTTTTTTGAACAAAAATCCATAAATCAACCGCTCACAATACCACTCTGTATAAAAAAATCGGAAATATACAGCCGAAACCGGATATTTATTACCGTTATACAAAAATTTTTGCCTTTACAGCTAAAATCGCGAAGAAAAAATTGTAAAGCCGACGTGTTTACAAATGTGGAAAACTGTGTGGAAAATGTGAAAAACACGTATTCTTTATTCTTTAAAAGAACTATAGAATAAGTTTTTGACAAGGTTTTTACTTGCGAGGCGTTTTTAGTGCGAATTTCGACAAAAAAATACCCGATGAATATTCAGCTGAATATTCATCGGGTGGTAAGAGTACAAAACTAATATTTTTTCAACAATAATGCTGATTTGCGAGTTCTCTGAGCATTGAAACAGCCGCTTTCGGGTCGTCCGAACCGAACACAGCACTGCCTGCAACGAGAACATTTGCACCGTTTTCCGCAGCAATTGAAACCGTCTTTTCGGCAATACCGCCGTCAACCTGCAGGTTAACGTCAAGGTTTTCTGCTTTACACACTTCACGGATTTGTCTGAGTTTAGGCATTGTTTCGTGCATAAAGGACTGCCCGCCGAATCCCGGCTCAACCGTCATAACAAGCACCATTTCAAGCTTTTTGAGGTAGGGAATCACCGCAGAAGCATCCGTACCCGGCTTGACGGCAAGGCCCGCTTTACAGCCGAGAGAGTGAATCTTATCAATAACTTCATCCACATCGTTATCACACTCCGCGTGGAAAGTTATAATATCCGCACCTGCTGCGGCAAAGTCTGCGACATATTTAAGCGGCTCACTTATCATAAGATGAACGTCAAAAACAAGCTCGCATCTTTTTCGAAGTGATTTTACAATCGGTGCGCCAAGCGTGATATTCGGCACAAAGTGTCCGTCCATAACGTCGATATGAAGCCAATCCGCACCTGCAGCCTGCATACGCTGTGATTCCTCACCGAGCCTGGAAAAATCCGAAGCGAGAATTGACGGAGAAATAAGGATCTTCATATAAAATCTATCCTTTCTTATTGATTACAATCCCATTTTATATTAATTAACTAAAAATATCAAGAAATTAACAAAAAAGTATTTGCAAAGTTCTAATAATTAATTATAATATGTATAAATGTAAACTATACTACAAGCAGAAGTGTGATTAAAATGAGTTTTTCTACAAGAAAAGAAAACAGGAAAAAGAACGTACGGCTTTTCAAAACATTTCTTCCTTACCTTTCACGGCACAAGGGTGAGATAGCGCTTGACCTTTTCTGTGCGTCGCTTACAACGGTGTGCGAGCTTGCGCTGCCGCTTATCGTGCGTATGATTACCGACACGGCGATGAATAACCCCGCAGACCTCACCGTAAGGTTGATTCTTCAGGTTGCTCTTTTTTACATATTCCTGCGCATTGTTGATGCTGCCGCTAACTACTATATGGCCTGCGGCGGTCACGTTATGGGCTCGAAGATCGAAACAGAGATGAGAAACGATTTATTTTCCCATCTTCAAGGGCTTTCTTTCTCGTTCTACGATAACACAAAAATCGGTCAGCTTATGTCAAGGCTTACAAGCGACCTTTTTGACGTTACTGAGTTTGCGCACCATATGCCCGAGGAAGTTCTGATAGCAATAATCAAAATCATCGGCTGCTTTATCATCTTTGCACAGATGGACATATGGTTCACGCTTCTGATTTTCGCTATGTTCCCGCTCATCCTTTTCCTCACAAAGCGCAACAGAACAAAGATGCGCCAGACCTTTAAGGATTCACGCCATCAGATAGGCGAAATCAACGCAATCACCGAGGACAGCCTGCTCGGTATCAGAGTTGTGCAGTCATACGCAAACGAGCCGATTGAAAAAGAGAAATTTGACAAGGGCTCAAACCTTTTCCTTAAGATAAAAAGACTGTCATACAAGTATATGGCACGCTTTCACACAACCGTCAGACTTTTTGACGGTATGATGTACATACTTATTATCGCAGGCGGCGCGCTTTTCATCAATGCAGGCAGAATTACAGCCGCAGACCTCACAGCTTACACGCTTATGGTTTCAACACTTATGGGCACAATCCGCAGAATCGTTGAATTCAGCGAGCAGTTTTCCAGAGGTATGACAGGCATCGAGCGATTTGACGAAGTCGTATCGGAGCTGAGCGAAATCAAGGAAAGCGAAAACGCCCGTGAACTGACAGACGTCAAAGGTGAGATTTCATTCAACAACGTCAGCTTTGCATACAAAGGCACCGACTCAAACGTACTCAGCGGAATCGACTTCCGGATAAAATCCGGTGAAAGTGTTGCTGTTGTCGGCCCGTCCGGCGGCGGCAAGACCACACTTTGCAACCTCATCCCCCGTTTTTATGAGGTAACCGACGGCTGTGTTACGATTGACGGCAAGGACATACGCGATTTCACGCTCAGGTCACTTCGCTCACACATCGGTGTTGTTCAGCAGGATGTATATATGTTCTCCGGCACAGTCAAGGAAAATATTGCCTACGGCAGACCCGGTGCAAGTGACGAAGACATAATCACAGCTGCAAAGGATGCAGGTGCACACGAATTTATAACTCAGCTTCCCAACGGCTACGACACATACGTCGGCGAAAGAGGCGTAAAGCTCTCCGGCGGACAAAAGCAGAGGATTTCAATTGCGCGCGTATTCCTTAAAAATCCCGAAATACTGATTCTCGACGAAGCAACAAGCGCACTTGACAACGAAAGCGAAAGACTTGTTCAGCAGTCGCTCGAAAGGCTTGCAAAGGGCAGAACAACGCTGACCATTGCACACCGCCTTACAACGATACGCAATGCAGACCACATACTTGTGCTCACCGAAAACGGCATTGCCGAACAGGGCAGCCACGATGAGCTTATAAAGCAAAGCGGTATGTACGCAGATATGTACGCACTTTACTCAGTTTAATTAACCATGGAGGTTTTATAATATGCTTAAAAACATTTCACCCATCATTTCACCCGAGCTTCTCAAGATTCTTATGGAAATGGGTCACGGTGACGAAATCGTCATCGGTGACGGCAATTTCCCCGCAGCAAGCGTTGCACAGCGCCTTGTAAGACTCGACGGCCACGGCGTGCCCGAGATTCTTGACGCAGTGCTCAAGCTTATGCCGCTCGATACCTATGTAGAGAGCCCCGTAGCACTTATGGATAACGGCGATGCAGCTAACCAGCCGCCTATCTGGGCCGATTACAAGAGCATTGTAACAGCCAACGAGGGCGAAAAGAGCTTTGAGCTTGTTGAGCGCTTTGATTTCTACGACAGAGCAAAGAAGGCTTACGCTGTTGTTGCTACAGGTGAAACAGCTATTTACGCCAACATCATTCTCAAAAAAGGTGTTGTAATCTGATGAAAAAAGTACTTGCAATAGATTTCGGTGCTTCAAGCGGACGAGTCATTGTCGGCAGCTTTGACGGCAAGAAAATCACACTTGAAGAAATCCACCGCTTCTCAAACGACCCCGTAAGCGTCAACGGCACAACCTTCTGGGACGTGCTCAGACTTTTCCATGAAATCAAACAGGGACTTATCAAGGCAAAGGGCTGCGGTGAGATATCTTCAATCGGTATTGACACCTGGGGCGTTGACTTCGGCCTTATCGACAAATACGGTCAGCTGCTTGAAAACCCGATACACTACCGCGACCTTCGCACAAAGGGTATGATCGAAGAGGCGGATAAGATAATCCCGCTCAAGAAGCTGTATGAGATGACGGGCATCCAGTTTATGGAGCTCAATACCGTTTTTCAGCTTCTCTCGCTTGCAAAAAACCGTCCGCATATCCTTGAGCGCACAGACAAGCTTCTGTTTATGCCCGACCTTTTCGGCTATATGCTCACAGGTAAAAAGACAACAGAATACTCAATCGCAACCACCTCGCAGCTCGTTGATATCAACACAAAGGGCTGGAGCGGTGAGATTTTTGAAAAGCTCAGCATTCCGCAGAATATAATGTGTGACATTGTCAAAAGCGGCACCGTGCTCGGTGAGCTTTCGGACAGCGTCTGCGAAGAATGCGGCCTTGATAAAATCAAGGTTGTTTCCGTATGCGGTCACGATACGCAGTCAGCTATCACGGCTGTCCCCTGCCCCGACAAACAGTTTGCATTCATAAGCTCCGGCACGTGGTCACTTTTCGGCACAGAGCTCGCTGAACCGATCGTCAACGAGAAAGCTTTTGAAACAAACGTTACAAACGAGGGCGGCTACGGCGAATCGACAGGCTTCCTCAAAAACATTATCGGCTTGTGGCTGATTCAGGAGAGCAGACGTCAGTTTGCACGCGACGGCGTACAGTACAGCTATGCAGACCTCGAGCGTGAGGCGCTTGCGGCAAAGCCCTTCGCTTGCTTTATTGACCCGGATGCTCCCGAATTTGTACCTCACGGCAATATTCCCGAGCGTATCAGAGAATACTGCCGAAGAACAAACCAGCACGTGCCCGAAACTGTCGGTGAGATTATGCGCTGTATTTACGAGAGCCTTGCAATGAAGTACAGACAGACGTTTGAAAAGCTTTGCGAATGTACTGAGAGAGATTACGAGGTTATACACGTAATCGGCGGCGGCACAAAGGACACCCTGCTGTGCCAGCTTACCGCAAACGCTTGCGACAGAAACGTTGTTGCAGGACCGATTGAGGCAACGGTGCTCGGTAACATTGCCGTTCAGCTTATGGCAAGCGGAGATATTGAGTCAATTGCCGATGCAAGAAGAATTATTGCAGAGAGCGAAAACGTTACAACGTACACACCCGCCAACACGGACGAATGGGCACAGGCTTACAGCCGATACCTTGAAGCAACAAAGTAAACAATACGGCTCCGCGCTGTATTTAATAAAAAAATAAATTTATCTACATAAGAAAGGACGAAATCACTATGGCAAAAAGCAGACTTATCGGTGACTACCCCGTTATCGGTATCCGCCCGGTTATCGACGGCAGAAGAGGACCCCTCAAGGTAAGAGAATCACTTGAGGACCAGACAATGGGCATGGCAAAGGCAGCCAAGAAGCTCTTTGAAGAAAACCTCAAGTACTCAAACGGCGAGCCCGTTAAGGTAGTTATCGCTGACACAACAATCGGCCGTGTAGCAGAAGCTGCTGCATGTGCAGAGAAGTTTAAGAAAGAGGGCGTTATGATCACCCTTTCCGTTACACCCTGCTGGTGCTACGGTTCAGAAACAATGGATATGGATCCCTCCACAATCAAGGGCGTATGGGGCTTCAACGCTACAGAGCGTCCCGGTGCTGTTTACCTTGCATCAGTTCTTGCAGCACACGCACAGAAGGGCCTTCCCGCATTCGGCATCTACGGTCACGATGTTCAGGAGGCTGACGAATCAGCTAACATCCCTGCAGACGTTGAGGAGAAGCTTCTCCGCTTTGCACGCAGCGCTGTTGCCGTTGCAACAATGAAGGGCAAGAGCTACCTTCAGATCGGCTCTATCTGCATGGGTATTGCAGGCTCCTCAATTGACCCCAACTTCCTTGAGGAGTACCTTGGCCTTCGCGTAGAGTCTGTTGACGAGGTAGAAATCATCAGACGAATGACAGAGGGCATCTACAACGAGGAAGAGTTCCAGAAAGCCCTCAAGTGGACAAAGGAAAACTGCAAGGAAGGCTTCGACAAGAACCCCGAATTCGTACGCAAGAGCGACGAGCAGAAGGAAAAGGATTGGGAATTTGTTGTCAAGATGATGGTTATCATCAAGGACCTTATGAACGGCAACGATTCTCTCCCCGCAGGCTGCGAAGAGGAAATGGTCGGCCACAATGCTATTGCAGCAGGCTTCCAGGGTCAGAGACAGTGGACAGACTTCTATCCCAATGCTGACTTTGCAGAGGCACTTTGCAACACATCATTTGACTGGAACGGCGCAAGAGAGCCGTACGTTCTTGCAACAGAGAACGACGTTCTCAACGGCATTTCCATGCTCTTTATGAAGTTACTTACAAACAGAGCTCAGATGTTTGCTGACGTTCGTACATACTGGTCAACAGACGCTGTTAAGCGCGTTACTGATTACGACCTTGAAGGCCACGCAAAGGATGCAGACGGCTTCATTCACCTTATCAACTCAGGTGCTTGCTGCCTTGATGCTTGCGGCGAGGTTAAGGATGAGAACGGCGATGCAGTTATCAAGCCCTGGTATGAAATGACTCAGGCTGATATCGACGCTTGCAACAAGGCTACAGAGTGGTGCCCCGCTGACAACGGCTACTTCCGCGGCGCAGGCTACTCCTCACGCTTCCTTACAAAGAGCGAGATGCCCGCTACAATGATCCGTCTCAACCTTGTTAAAGGTCTCGGCCCTGTTGTTCAGATTGCTGAAGGCTGGACAGTTGCTCTGCCCGACGAAGTTTCCGACACAATCTGGAAGAGAACAGACTACACATGGCCCTGCACATGGTTCGCTCCCCGCTGCAACGGCGAAGGCCCGTTCAAGTCAGCTTATGACCTTATGAACAACTGGGGTGCAAACCACGGCGCAATCAGCTACGGCCACATCGGCGCTGACATCATCACACTCTGCTCAATGCTCCGCATCCCCGTTGCTCTCCACAACGTAGCGGAAGAGAAGATCTTCCGTCCCGCTTGCTGGGGTGCATTCGGCACAAAGGATCTCGAGGGCGCTGATTTCAGAGCTTGCGAGACATACGGTCCGCTCTACAAATAAGCAAACAACCTCAAAGGAGCTGCAATGCAGCTCCTTTTTTGTATTATTTTGCGAAATGTTATAATGCCCATACAGAAAATTCCGCTTGACAAACAACACCTGCACCCGTATAATAGTTATTTATATTAGGAATAATTTATGGAGGGAACACAATGGATTGGCAAGATTTTCTTCAGGCTACACTCGGCCAGTGGGAACTGCTTGTGCGTCTGCTGATAGCCTGCGTATGCGGCTGTATAATCGGTGTTGAAAGAAGCTTCAGACAAAAGGAAGCAGGTATACGAACACACGTCATCCTTGCGCTCGGTGCAGCGCTGATGATGATCGTTTCAAAATACGGATTCTACGATCTGGCTGCGCAGAACGTTGATGCAGACGGCTCACGAATTGCATCAAATATTGTTACCGGCATTTCATTCCTCGGTGCAGGTGTTATTTTCGTGCGCGGAGGCTCAATCAAGGGCCTCACAACAGCGGCAGGCATCTGGGCAACAGCCGGCATCGGCATGGCACTCGGTGCAGGTATGTACACGATAGGTATCTCCTGCACGGTAGGTATGATAGTAATTCAGCTTCTGCTTCACAGATTTATGCCGTTCTCTGAGAATATGGAAACAAACATCATCACAATAAAGGTCAGCGAAGGCTCGCAGGGCCTTGACCAGATAACCGACGAGCTTACAAACGCAGGTATTCTCGTTACGGGTATACGCTTCAAAAAGCAGGACAACGGAATTACCAAGGCTGAGCTGACGGTCAGAACAAAGAAAAAAGCTTCGATGAAAACGGTGCTTGAGCTTATCAACAACAATGAAGCTATTCAGGAGTTTTCACTCGAAACCTAACACGAAAAAAGACAGGTTGGTTACAAAGAATTTGTAACCAACCTGTCTTTCTTTATATGCAGAGCATTGCTTTAAAAGCGTTTATGTAGCCTTGCGCCGTAAAAGCATCACTGCTTTCGGCAAAGATTCTGAGCAGCGGCTCTGTGCCGGAGAAACGGCAGATAACAAAGCTGTCATCTGCAAAGTAGACCTTGCAGCCATCCTCATAATTAACACGCACAACTTCTTTTTCAAAGTTTGGCAATGCCTTATCCTCATATATCAGCTTCATTATTTCTGCTTTTTTCTCGGGAGCAAACCTGAGGTTATCCTCTATCATAACGTGCGTGCCGTAAATTTCTTCAAGCTTATCAACTAACTCGGCAGGAGATTTACCCGTAACGCTCACCATCTCAGTAAAGAGGGAGGCTGCATAAACCGAATCCTTGCCGTGGATATGTCCCCTTACCGTAAGACCGCCCGAGGATTCGCCGCCCAACACGGCATCAACCTCGTCTATCTTGGCGGAAATGTACTTGAATCCGACAGGCACCTCATAGCACTTTTCGCCGAAGCTTTCGGCAATTTTGTCGAGCATATGCGTAGTGGCAAGGTTGCGGACAACAGCACCCTTCCAGCCCTTATATTTAATAAGATAGTAGTAAAGCACGCAAAGGATCTCGTTGGCATCAATGTATCTGCCCGTACTGTCAATTATACCCAGACGGTCACCGTCACCGTCCATTGCAATACCGAAATCGTACCCACCCTTTGTTACCATATCTTTGAGGTGACCGAGTGTCTGCTCGGTGGGGGCAGGCATTCCGCCGCCGAAATAAGCATCCTTATTAAGGTTTATCGTGTCAACCGTACCGCGAGCTGTGTGAAGAATAACCTGAAGCGGATATGCACCAGAGCCGTGCATTGTATCGAAAAGAACACGGGGGCCCCTTTCGCGTATTGCGTTCATATCAATAAGCTCAATGATATCGTCAATAAACTTATTGAAAGGATTGCGAAGATAAATAACCTTACCCTCTTTTACTGCGGTATCAAAATCACAGTAGTTAACCTCATCAATCTCTTCGATAAGCTCTTCGAGCAATGAAGTTGTTTCAACGTCGGCATCCCTGCCCTCATCGGTGAAAAGCTTGATTCCATTGTAGTTTGCAGGGTTATGGCTTGCGGTTACCTCAATTCCGTAGTGAAGACCCTTATCCTTGACCGTGTGCATTACAAGAGGAGTAGGTGCCGAACGGTTAAGGAACCATACCTCTATGCCCCCCTGTGCCAGCACCTCTGCAACCCATTTTGCCGCATCGACAGAAAGGAAGCGTCGGTCATATCCGATTATTATCGGGGTTTCGGTTTTGTTCTCTTTTCGTGCAAGTGCAAGAATACCTGCCGCAACACGTCTGATATTTGACTCAACAAAATCAGAACCTATTACAGCTCGCCATCCGCCTGTACCGAATTTAATCATTGACATCCACTCCGTTTTTAAGGATTAATACTTTTTATCATTTTAGCACAGTAAAAACAAATTTAATTATAACTATAGTCTGTATATTTATGATTTCAGACCAATTTTATATTGAAAAATAAAACGATACGGTATATAATGTGAGGCAGAGGTGGAAGAAAACTATGCCGTATGAAAAAACTTTACTCTCCTGCCCCGTTAAAATCGACGGAATTTATACGATTCACTATTTTGAATACACAAAGGATTTCAGCTACTCGGGTGAATTCCACGACTTCTGGGAGCTGGTTTACGCAGACAAAAAAAGCGTGCTTATCACAGCAGATGCAACCGAAGCCGTACTTGAAGCAGGGCAGATGTTTATTCACCGCCCTAACGAATTCCACAAAATAAGATGTGACGGCACACACGCCGCAAACGCAGTCGTTGTATCATTTGACTGCGACTGCCCTGAGCTATACTCCGTTGCAGGCAAAAAAATCACCTGCAATGCCGAAGAAAAAATGCTTTTGGGATTAATTGTGTCCGAGGCAGCCGAAGCCTTTGACAACCCTCTCGGCTCGCCGTACACAACAAAAATGGACAAATCCGACAGCGGAAGATTTGCCTGCGAGCAAACGATACGCTCATCTATTGAGCTGCTTATTATCAGCCTTATCAGAGCACACGGCTCCGAAAGCAAGAGCAATACACAAGCAAGCAACTCGTTGCTGCTCGAGATTTGCGACTATCTTGAAAGCAACGTTGATAAACCGCTGAGATTTGAGGATGTACTAAAGCGGTTCAACGTTTCGGGCTCTGTTATCAAGCGGCTGTTCAAATCGACGCTGAATTGCGGAATTATGGAGCATTTTCTGCATTTGAAGATAGACTGTGCAAAACAGCTCATAAGAGAAAACAAGATGAATTTCACCGAAATTTCCGAATATTTATGCTTCAGCTCGCCGCAGTATTTTTCAACAGCATTCAGCAGAGTCTGCGCCATGACACCGCGTGAATATGCAAATTCCGTAAAATCAAACTTTAATTAAAAAAGTCCGCGATACTTTAAGCATCGCGGACTTTTTGTTTTATTCAGCAATATAAGTTTTAACTATCTCACCGATATATACACGATGATAATCGCCGTTGTAGTTGCCCTCGATGCTCTCGTCAAGGAAGCCTGCAGGGTCAATATCCTGAAAAGCGAGCTTACGGCAAACAACGTTTACCTTTGCCTGCTCAACACACTCCGCACCGTCGAGCGTAACGGTTGTAAAGCCCGTTGCAGCATATTTGTCGCCGTCTCTGCCGCTGTTGCGGCCGAAATAGGTAAGCTCTTTTTTGTATTCACCGCCAAAGAAGCTCATTGAAAAAACATCGGTTTTTTCGAGCAGCTCATAGGTGTATCTCTGCGGACGGATGAAAATGAAAACAACATCCTTACCCCAGATCTCACCCATACCGCCCCAGCTGACGGTCATTGAATTAACCGCACCATCTGCCGCAGCAGTAACAAGAGCCCACTCGTCATTTATCAGCTTAACTGCAGACTCTTTTACGTCACGGATGTTTATTTCCTTAAAAGACATAATACCACTCCAATATTATTTATTGAGCACGATTTCATTGTAGCACGCAACGCTGTCGGGATGAATGCAAGCTTGCTTTAGCAACAGCTCATTTATGCTGTAGCGCTGAGTATAAAACATTGTGTCCTCAATGCTTTTTAAAGCCAGCTCACGCACAACATCAACGTCATCGTAAACTCTGTCTGCCGATATGAAATCAGCAATATATATTACCTTTTCCAGCAGCGACATACCTGCGCGTGCCGTTGTATGATAGCGCACGGCATCGAGTATCTCACCATCAGTTATATTCAACTTTTCTTTTATATATACCGCGCCGCTCATCGCGTGCCAAAGCTTATGATTGACTCTCTCAAGCTCAGAGAGTTCAACACAACCAAGCTCAAAAAGCTCAAAGTGCTCCTCCCTGCTTGCCTCTTTTGTAATATCGTGAAGCAAGCCTGCAACAAGTGCCTTACGGGCATCCGCACCGTAACGTTCAGCCAGCTCAACCGCGCTGTCTGCAACACAGAGCGAATGATGATAGCGGTAATCGGAAAGGCGGCTTCTGAGCAACTCCTTATATTCTTCAATACACGTCATCTGTAAAGCCCCCTGTCATCAATATAAGCACGCACGGCAGGGTCAAGCAAGCCGTCGGTGCTCTCACCGTTTCGGATAAGCTCTCTTATCTGTGTAGAGCTGACCTCAAAGGGAGAAAGTGAAGAAACGATAAGGCGCTTACCCTCGAAGAATTTCGGCACACCGTGCTTTTTGAGGAGCGAATCCTCCTCCTGCCTGTCAGCGGCACAAAGTGTAACCATATCGAGAATTTCCTCGTGTTTATACCATTTGTCAAAGCTCAGAAGCATATCGGAGCCGACGATAAAAAACAACTCATCCCCAGGATACTGCGCACGCACCTCGGTAAGCGTATCAAAGGTGTAGCTCTTGCCGCCTCTGGCAAGCTCAATAGTACTGATGAGCGCATCGGGGAAAGCGAGAGTACACATATTCATCCTATCATCACCGCCTGCAAGGTCAGGGCTTACCTTATGGGGCGGCTGTGCCGTAGGAATAACAAGAAGCCTGTCGAGCGAAATTTCGTTTACGAAATGCTCGGCAAGCCTTGTGTGGCCGATATGAGGCGGATTAAACGTACCGCCGAAAATACCAAGTCTGCTCATTTGTCGCTTGTGCGTCTGCTCTTGCGGACAAAGTGAACCTTATAGCCCTGCTTCTTTGCCTCTTTCTTGGTTGCGGGACGCTTCTTCTGCTCGCCCGGCTTTTTTTCGCCGTGAAGCTCGGGGCTGTAACGGTAGAGCACGATAACTCCGCCGATAACCTGAATAACGTCAGCACCCGTTGCAGCTGCAAGCTCGTCTGCTGCCTGGCGGGGTGTGATGGGGCTTGACTCAAGCAAGACCTTAACCTTTATAAGCTCTCTTGCGCGGAGTGCATCATCCGTCTGCTTGATAACAGCATCGGACATACCACCCTTACCAAGCTGAAAAAGAGGCTCGAGTGAATTTGCCTGCGCACGGAACGCAGCTCTTTCTTTACCTGTCATTTTATCCAATCCTTAATTATTATTAGCTAACGCTTCGGCAAGTGCTTTAAGCGCATTGCCTCTGTGGCTGATTTTATCCTTTTCCTCGCCTGTGAGCTCGGCAAAGCTCTTATCCCCTACCATAAACACGGGATCATAGCCGAAGCCGCCCTCACCCTTTGGTGCATAGCCTATCTTACCCTCGCAGGTACCGTTGACAACAATCTCCCTGCCGTCGGGATAGGTGCAGCAAATCGTACACACAAAGCGCGCCGTACGCTTCTCATCGGGAACATCCTTGAGATTTTTGAGAAGCAAAGCAATGTTTTCCGGGTCATTGCCGTGCTCACCTGCATAGCGTGCCGAATAAACACCGGGAGCACCGTCGAGCGCATCTACGACAAGACCCGAATCGTCACCGATGCAGGGCATACCGCTCTCTTTACAGCCGCTTTGGCTCTTAAGGCGTGCATTCTCTTCAAACGTTGTGCCTGTTTCCTCAACGTCGGTCAGCTCAACGCCTGCCTGCTCGGCAGTGAGGATATCAACACCGAGAGGCCCGAGAATACGGGCCAGCTCGTTGCGTTTTTTCATATTGTGGGTTGCAATGATATACTTCATTTATTCTTCCTCTTCCGGGTCTTCGGCTACATCAAACAGTCCCTCTGCAAACGCTGCGGGATTAAAGGGCTGCAGGTCATCCATCTGCTCACCGACACCGACAAATTTAACGGGAACATTGAGATCGTGCTTGATTGCAAGCACAACGCCGCCTCTTGCCGTACCGTCAAGCTTGGTGAGCACGATACCTGTAATTTCGGCAACGTTCTTGAATTCTCTTGCTTGATTCACGGCATTCTGACCTGTTGTTGCATCGAGAACAAGAAGGCTCTCACGGTCAGACCAGGGAAGCTCACGGTCAATAACGCGGTAAATCTTGGCAAGCTCATCCATAAGATTTTTCTTGTTATGAAGTCTGCCTGCGGTATCGATTATGATAATATCGGCATTTCTCGCTTTACCTGCGTTGATAGTATCGAAAACAACAGCGGCAGGGTCTGCACCCTCCTTATGCTTGATGATATCGACACCTGCTCTTTCAGCCCAGATCTGAAGCTGATCAATAGCAGCAGCACGGAAGGTATCGGCTGCACCGAGGATAACCTTTTTGCCTTCTTCCTTGAACATTGCAGCCATTTTGCCGATTGATGTTGTTTTGCCAACGCCGTTAACGCCGATAACAAGTATAACCGAAGGCACGGTAACAAAATCAAGTTCTTCGCCGCCGCTGAGCATTTCTGCACAGATATTGCGGATTTCTGCCTTGACATCCTTTACCTTGTGAAGATTTTTCTTGAAAACGTTATCTCTTAAACGCTGAACAATTTCTTCGGCGGTTGTTACGCCTGCATCAGCCATAACAAGTATTTCTTCAAGGTCCTCATAGAATTCATCGTCAATTTCGTTTTTGCCGTAAAGTGCGGCATTGATTGCACCGGACATACTGTCACGGGTTTTTTTGAGTCCCTGATTGATTTTTTTGAATAATCCCATAGCGTACCTCGCTGATATATAATAATGTATTATTGGTCTTTTGAATTCTTTATAATCGCATCGATTGTCTTTTTGAGCGACGGGTCTCTTTCAACCTCGGCGGTCATCGATTCGATTGAGTGAAGAATGGTTGTTCTGTCTCTTCCGCCGAAGAACGAGCTGATTTCTTTTTGCGTAAGGTCTGTTGTTTCCCTTACTATGTAAATTGCAACGTGCCTTGCCTTTGCGGTTTTCGCATCCTTTTTCTTTGAAACAATATCCTCCTGCGGCACGCCGTAGGTTCTTGCGGTTTCGCTGATAATGCGGTTAACAATAACCGAAACGGGTCTGCTGTCGGTCATAATATCCTTGATGGCATTCTGTGCCATTGCAATGTTGATTGCGGATTTTTCAATGTTTACAAGTGCATTTATTTTCTTTACCGCACCTTCGAGCTGACGGATATTTGATTTGATTTTTTCAGCTATAAACTGAATAACATCGGGAGGAAGCTCCAGACCGAGCGACTGTGCCTTACGCTGAATAATAGCCATTCTTGTTTCAACATCGGGCGGCTGAATATCCGCAAGAAGTCCGCATTCAAAGCGGCTCTTGAGGCGGTCGTCAAGAACTTCTATATCCTTGGGCGAACGGTCGGAGGTAAGAACTATCTGCTTGCCTTCCTGAGTGAGTGCGTTGAAGGTGTGGAAAAATTCCTCCTG
>JAZUSN010000023.1:0-18953 GCA_045606785.1 Acutalibacteraceae bacterium
AAAAACAAACAGCCGCACGAGAGCGGCTGCTTGAGATAGTAATGCGGTGTCAAACTTCAGTGCCGACTTTTAGTCGGCATGCCAGTAGGCGGCCCTTATAGGGCCTGTGCAAACCACCAGTTCAACTGGTGGTTATGATTCACCGAAACAGTATTTCACAAATTCTTTTGCGGTAGTTTCAGAGTCGTATTTCTGCTTTTTGAAAAGTTTACTCATATCGTGTCTTTCGTATCCGTCGGCATATTTTGCCGCCGTCTGCGCCCAGAGCTTCGCATCACCCAGCGGCAGGTATTCAACAAGCCCCGTTATATCCGCATCGGGTGTTATTCTGTCCGATATAACGCAGTGAAGTGATATTGCCTGCGCCTCGATTACTGTGTTGGGCATACCCTCGTAGAACGAAGGAAAAACAAATACGTCAGCCGCACAAAGCACTTTAGGCACGTCACCTCTGAGACCAAGAAACCTTATTTTGTCTATGAGATTTCTGTCTGTTGCTTTTTGTTTTATTTCATCCTCAAGCTCACCGATACCTGCAAGCAGCAGCACGCTGTCGGGATTAATTTTCAGCATTTCTTCAAACACATCAAGCAGAAAAGTGTGGTTTTTAGCCTTTGAGAATCTGCCGACATGAGCCACGACGTATTCGTCAGTGAAACCGAATTCTTTGCGCATTTCTGCTCTTGTTTCATCGCTGTAGCGATAAACGTCTGTGTCGATTCCGTTGTGAAGCAGGAATGCCTTGCCTTTTCGGATGCAGCCCTTGCCGAAGCAGTATTCGGCTGCCTCTTTCGATGGGGCGATTTTTACCGTCGGCACTATCTTTGCCAGTTGACCGATGGTACTGTGCAGAATTTTTTGCTTTGTGCCGCCGTCAACGCTTGAGTTGCTCGAGCGGTAAATCAGCCTTTTTGCGCCGCCTTTTTTTGCGGCAATAAGTTCGAGTGCGGTGCCGGGCTTGACCGAGGAGCAAAGCACGCTTTCGTAGCCGTTTTCACGCACGATTTCTTCGAGTGCCTTCAGCGATTTTTTAAAGTCCTGCGATTTTGAGGGAATACGGTATATTTTGCCGCCGAGGGCTTCTATTTCGTCGTCGTAATATCCTCTTTCGGCAACGTTGACGCAAAAATCCATCTGATATTTTTCTCTGTCAATGCGGCGGTATTGCTTCATCAGAAATGTCTCCGCGCCTCCTGTGTTCATGCTGCTCATACAGCAGAGAAGCCGTTTTACGCTCATACGTTGCTTTCCTCGCTCTCTTTTTGTATTCCGAGCTCACGCAGCAGCGGCAGCGAAGCTTCATCGGGCTCAAAGTGGCAGGTGCGTTCAAGGCAGTTTAATTTCATTGCGTTTATGCTGTCGGGTTTATCGTGAATATCAAGAAGTATTTTGCCCAACAGCTCTGGCTTGGATGCATCGTATACTATG
Source organism: Acutalibacteraceae bacterium (assembly GCA_045606785.1). GTDB lineage: Bacteria > Bacillota > Clostridia > Oscillospirales > Acutalibacteraceae > UBA8612. The sequence continues at coordinate 1,429 of JAZUSN010000023.1, forward strand.
CCGTCAATAAGGTGGCGCACGATGCTTGCGTTATAGTGCCAGTCTGTTGCTATTACGGGAACACCTGCGGCAAAAGCGTCTATAATTGTGCCGGCGAATCCTTCACCCTCGCAAAACGTCGGAAAAAGTAGCGCAAAACAGCTTTTGATTGCGCTTGTGCTCTCGTTTGTGTCAATAAAGCCTTTGTATGTGATATATGGTTCAAAGGTTTTTACGAGTTCATCGAATCTTTCGCGGTAAACAGGCTCGACCATACCGTAGATATCAAGTGTATAAACAGTTCTGCCTAGGGTGTTGTTGACAAAACGTACGGCTTCGATCGCTTCCTCAATTCCTTTTTCTCGCAGTATGCGTGAAAACGTGCAGAGTCTGTAAGACTCCGAGGTGCTGTATACCAGCTCGTCGCGGCTGAGTGCGTTTGTCTCGCGGAAATTCGGCATGTATATAACGTTTTTAAGTCCGAGGGCGTTGAGCTTATCGCGCATCTGCTCAAGTTCGACGTAAACGCAGTCAAGCTTTCTGATAGGGGGGATAAGGCTCGGATTGCTCTCGAGTCTGTCAGGCAGCCAGCCGCCGACAACAACATAGTGGAGCTTTCTGTTAAGACCTTTGTTGAGCAGCTCAAATACACTCGGGAAAACCTTGAAGCCATTTCTTGCGGGCATCATTATAACGTTTTCGCATTCGGTAAGAAGCTTGCGGCAATTCATAACAAGCTTCAGCGGATTCTTCTGCCAGCCGCAGGAGTCGAGCACGGCAATATTCTCTTCGCCTATAGCTTTGGCTATGGCGTTATATACAGCTTTTGTTTTGTCGGTCTGTCCGCTGACAAATTCTTTGCCGAAGCCGAAATAACCGCATATGCCAACCTTGTACATCGTTTCATCTCGTTCCTTTAAAAGCATTATAGGGACACGTACAGCAAAAATTATATATTACGGTGGCGTAAAAGTCAAACGGAAGAAAAAAAACACTTTACAAACCGGAAAAGTTGTGCTATCATTCTATCGAACAAATGTTCTGGAGGTGGACGTAGTGTCGGAGCGGGTGATACTTCACTGCGATCTGAATAATTTTTTTGCATCGGTCGAATGCCTTGGCAGAGACGACCTGAAGGGTAAGCCTGTTGCGGTTGCAGGCAGCGTGGAAAAGCGGCACGGCATAATTCTTGCCAAAAACGAGGAGGCAAAAAAATGCGGTGTCAAAACAGCAGAAGCCATATGGCAGGCACAGCAGAAGTGCCCGTCTCTTGTGCTTTTGCCGCCTCATTACGAGCTTTACAATATGTATTCACAGCAGGTGAGAGCTGTATACGACAGATACACCGATGTTGTTGAGCCTTTCGGTATTGATGAGTGTTGGCTTGACGTTACGGGCAGCGGTATGCTGTTCGGCACCGGTGAGAAAATTGCCGAAGAGATCCGACAAACAGTCAAAAAAGAAACGGGGCTGACGGTGTCTGTAGGCGTTAGCTTCAATAAGATTTTTGCAAAGCTCGGCAGCGATTACAAAAAGCCTGATGCCGTCACTGTGATAGATAAGGCACGTTTCAGGGATATCATCTGGCCGCTTGATGCTTCGGAGCTGCTCGGTGTAGGAAGGGCGACAAAGCAGAGCCTTCGCAGAATCGGTATTATTACTATAGGCGATATCGCGCGTACATCTCCGGATTTATTACGTATGGTGCTGGGTAAGGGCGGTGAGTCGCTGTGGCGCTTTGCAAACGGCTTTGATAATTCACCTGTTATCAGCTCGGCATTTGCACCGCCTCCCAAAAGTATCGGCAGAAGCACGACACCGGAGAAGGATATGTGCACATGGAACGATATACTGCTGATTCTGATGAAGCTCAGCGACCGTGTGGCGCATTCCCTGCGCGAAAATCACGCCTTGGCAGGAGTTGTGCAGGTGCACATACGTGACGGTGAGCTTACAGTCAGGGAGCATCAGCGTAAGCTCGCGCAGCCGTTAAGGCTCACAGAGCAGCTGTTTAAGACGGGAGCGGAGCTTATCGGTGAAATATGGGACGGTGAAACCCCGCTTCGCTCAATCGGTATAAGAGCCTGCGAGCTGTTGAGTGATGAGGACTGCATTCAGCTTTCTTTCGGGTGCGATTGGGATCATCTTGAGAAGATGGAGCGCCTTGAAAGCAAGGTTGACGATATACGTGAACGCTACGGTAAGGATTCCGTTGTGCGCTGCCGCCAGCTTGAGGGGGATCCGTTAGGGATTTATTCTTCGTTCGGAAAAGTTATTGTTTGATTTTTTCTCTTCTCTTTTTATACGATATGTGTTATAATTCTACGCTGATAGCAAAAAAGATATCGGTGGTAAAAATGAAACTGAGTAAAAAAATCATAATTGTTATAACAGGCATTGCGATACTTGCGACGGGAATAATCTGCAAACAGGAATTTTTTCTGATGATACCGCTTTTTGTTTCACTTTTCGTAATGTCTTTTCAGTCTGAGGCTCACCGTCTGGGTGCGCTTGCCGGTGCAATCAATTCGGTAATCTATACGGCAGCGTACGTTTATATGGGGGTATATGCCTCGGCGGCGTCGTCAATGCTTTTCAGCTTTCCGATTCAGCTGGGCACCTTCTTCAACTGGAAGAAAAAAGCCTATAAGCATACGGTTATCTTCAGGAAGATGACGGCAAAGCAAAGGGTGCTGTTTGTTGGCGGTTTGCTGGCTGCGTGGGCGGCGCTTGCGGCTGTGTTTACCTATCTCAAGTACGAGTATGCGGTGCTTGACAGCATAACCTTCCTCTTCGGTTTTGTTATACCGATTCTTACAATGCTCGCATATATCGAGTACACGTATCTGTGGATCATCCAGGCTGTCATAGGTCTGCTTCTCAATGTTCAGATGGTTATGAATGATTACAAGCAGACCACCTATCTCATATACGGCGTTTATGCGCTGTACTGTGTAATATGTGCGTTTATCAACGTGCGCAAATTTTATACCGAACAACAGAAAGAAAAAGAAACGGAACAGAGTTTGAGTTGAACTCTGTTCCGTTTTATCTTTGTGCAGTTTTATTGTATTTCTTCAAGGTATCTTGCAAGTGCATCCTGCCAGTCGGGCAGGGGAGTGAAGCCGCAGTCGGTAAGCTTTTTCTTTGAAAGGCGGCTGTTCATCGGCCTCTTTGCCTTTGCAGGGTATTCTGCCGATGATATCGGCACAACTCTTGCGGTAAGTCCTGCCTTGCGCATTATCTCAAACGCGAAATCAGCCCAGGAGCAGAAGCCCTCGTTTGTTGCGTGGTAGGTTCCGTATTTGTCGGTCTGTATCATATCGCAGATAAGTCTTGCAAGGTCTTTGGTGTATGTCGGTGAGCCTGTCTGGTCGCAGACAACGTTGAGCGTTTCACGCTCCTGACCGAGCCTGAGCATTGTTTTTACAAAGTTGTTTCCGTTTTTGCCGAATACCCACGCCGTGCGTATGATGAAATGCTTGGGACAGATGTGGCGTACTCTGTTTTCGCCCTCAAGCTTGGTGGTGCCGTATACCGTCTGCGGTCCCGTTGCGTCATCAACCTCATACGGTTCGCTCTTTTCTCCGTCAAAAACGTAGTCTGTGCTTATGTATACAAATTTTGCCTGCAGCTCACTTGCAGCACGGCATAGGTTTTGTGTGCCGCTTACGTTTACGCTGTAGCAGGCGGCACAGTCATCTTCAGCTTTGTCAACGGCAGTATATGCCGCACAGTGTACAATAACGTCTGGTCTGCACGCACCGACAAATCCTCTGACTGATTCTGCGTTTGTCAGGTCAAACTCGTCTTTGTCAGCAGCAACGCAGCTGATGCCTCTTGAAGCGAGCTCATTTGCAACGTCGTGTCCGAGCTGCCCTGCAAAGCCTGTAACTAAAACCTTCATATCTGTTTACCTCTCACATAAGTACAGCAGGGGATTTGCCCCTGCTGCTTTATTATCGGTATGTAAATTTTGCATCGCTGTCAGCAAAAAGAGGGGCTGAGCTGTCTTTGGCCGAAAGCTGAGGTGTGTCGATACCCCATTCAACGCTGAAAGCGGGGTCGTCAAACCTTATGCTGCGGTCCGCACTCGGCTCGTAGTAGTTATCTGCCTTGTACATAACCTCAACGTCATCCGTCAGCGTGAGGAAGCCGTGAAGAAAGCCTCTGGGGATGAAAAGCTGGCGCTTGTTTTCTGCTGTAAGCTCAACGCTTATCCATTGCATATACGTGGGTGAGCCTTCTCTGATGTCTACTGCAACATCTAGGATCGCACCTCTTGTGCAGGTGATCAGCTTTGCCTGAGCATACGGCTCAAGCTGACAATGCAGACCTCTGATTATACCCTTTTGCGAGGAGTATGAGCGGTTATCCTGAACAAAATCGGCGCTGATACCGAGCTGTTCGTATTTGCGCTTGGAGTAGCTCTCGAAAAACCAGCCTCTGCTGTCACCGTGAACAAGCGGCTCTACCATTATGACACCGTCGAGCTTTGTGCGCACAGCGGCGAGCGATTTACTCTGTGTCATAAATGTTATCTCCTCTGCCCCAGATGGGTCTTTCGTTGCTGACACTTGTCTTGGAATAAAGTATCTTGCCCTCGGCAACTCTGCGAAGATGCTGGCCGTAGGGTGACTTACCGTATTTCTCAACGGATTCAAGAAGCTGCTTCTTGGAGATCCAGCGCATATTGTATGCAATTTCTTCAAGAGCCGAAATCTGGATGCCCTGAAGCTTTTCAATGCTTCGGATGAAATTTGATGCTTCGATGAGTGAATCTACCGTGCCTGTGTCAAGCCAGGCAAAGCCGCGACCCATAAGCTTTACGTCAAGCTCACCGTTTTCAAGGTAGATGCGGTTTATGTCGGTGATCTCAAGCTCGCCTCTCTTGGAGGGCTTGAGCGATTTTGCGTATTCGACAACGCGGTTATCGTAGAAGTAAAGGCCTGTTACCGCATAGTTTGATTTCGGGTTTTCGGGCTTTTCTTCAATTGAGATCGGCTTGCCGTTTTCATCAAACTCAACAACACCGAATGCGTTGGGGTTTTCGACGTAGTAGCCGAAAATCGTGGCACGCTTGTTGTTGGCTGCGGCACCTCTGAGCAGTGAGCCCAAGCCGTTGCCGTAGAAGATGTTGTCACCCAGAACCATAGCAACGTCATCGTCACCGATGAAATCTTCAGCGATGATAAATGCCTGAGCAAGACCTTCGGGCTTTTCCTGAACAGCGTAGGAAAGGTGAAGGCCGAATTTTGAGCCGTCACCCATGAGTGCTTCAAACTTGGGTGTGTCGGCGGGTGTAGATATAATAAGTATCTCGCGGATTCCTGCGAGCATAAGTGTGGACAGCGGATAATATATCATCGGCTTGTCGTAAACAGGAAGAAGCTGTTTACTGGTTACCATCGTAAGCGGGTACAGTCTTGTGCCTGAACCGCCTGCAAGGACAATGCCTTTCAATTTTTTCACGTTCCTTTCGGGTTGATTGAACCGGAATTTAATCTCCCTTACTATACTACTTTCTTTCGTTTTAGTCAATCCTTATGCACACTCTTTAAGATTTTGTTTACGATTTGTGCAAAATGTCAACAAGTTTACTCGCTACTACCTTAACTCGTTAAGTGTGAGATGTTTGACGGAGTGCAAATAGTGTGCTATAATCAAATTACCGTCGAAGAGGAGGGTGAAGCTGTTGAAAATGTGTGAAGATTGTCTCAACTACGAATATAACGACGAGACGGGTGAATGTGAATGCACGGTCGATATGGATATGGATGATACCGAGCGATATATAGGCGGCGCGGTAAGAAGCTGTCCTTATTTTACGATAAACGATGAATATGCAATTGTTCGGAAACAAAATTAAAACGGATGCAGTACAGAATTGATACTGCATCCGTTTTTTGTGAGATTTTCAGAAAATCGCAGCAGGGGATACTTCGCTCAAGAAAAAAGCCGCAGCCGTAATGACACTCATAAATGCACCTGCAAATCCGAGCGAAAATAATGTTGCCTTGTTCTTTACGATGTAGTTTTTCATAAAAATCTCTCCTTCCTTTGCTGCTATTATACTGCCGCGGCAGGGTAAAAGTTACCACAAACGGGTAACAAATGAAAACAGTTTTGTTACCGTTGGGGTGAAATTTATTGCAAATGTGTAACAATCGGTTACAGCGCAGCTGTCTTCTTTGTAACTTGTTTGCAGAACTGCTGATTAAATTTGCTATTGCTTTTATTATAGCGCGATGTTATAATTTAGAAAATAAATAGGTAATGGATGTGTCAGAATGAAAGTTGTTATTCTCGCCGGCGGTTACGGCACAAGAATCAGCGAAGAAAGCCATCTCAGACCCAAGCCTATGATCGAGATAGGCGGTATGCCAATCCTTTGGCATATTATGAAAATGTATTCAAGCCACGGCTACAATGAATTTATAATCTGTTGCGGATATATGCAGCATTCTATCAAGGAGTTTTTTGCAGATTATTTTCTGCATCGCAGTGACGTTACGTTTGATTTTTCTGCTAACGGAGAAATGACAGTTCACAATAATTTTTCAGAGCCTTGGAAGGTAACTCTTGTTGATACCGGGCTCGACACAATGACGGGCGGCAGAGTCAAAAGGGTGCAGAAATATATCGGCAACGAGCCTTTTATGCTCACTTATGGCGACGGTGTGTCCGACGTTGATATTTCAGCTCTTGTCGAGTACCACAAAAAGCAGGGTAGAATGGCAACGCTTACCGCTATCCTTGTCAGCCAGCGCTTTGGTGTGCTGGATATAGATCACGACGATGCCGTGCACGAATTCCGCGAGAAAACCGCACAGGACGGTAGCTATATAAATGGCGGCTTTATGGTGCTTGAGCCTGAAATATTTGACCTTATTGAGGGCGATTCCACCGTGTTCGAAAAATATCCGCTTGAGCAGGCTGCAAAAAGCGGTCAGCTCGGCGCTTATAAGCACCACGGCTTCTGGCAGTGTATGGATACTCTGCGCGATAAACAGCTTCTCGAGAGGCTCTGGGCAGAGGGCACCGCTCCCTGGAAGAAATGGTGATTTTTCCCAACAAAATTCAAGGAGAACGCTTATGTTCGATTTATCTTTCTATAAGGGCAAACGTGTGTTCCTCACAGGCCATACGGGCTTTAAAGGCGCATGGTTGAGCCGTATCCTTATCAATGCAGGTGCGGTGCTCACGGGCTATTCGCTTGAGCCGCCAACCAATCCGAATCTTTTCGGGCTTGCAGACCTTGAGGGCAGGATGACCTCTGTCATCGGTGATGTGCGCGATTTCGCAAGCCTTAAGGCTGCGTTTGATGATGCAAAGCCTGAAATCGTTTTTCATCTTGCGGCGCAGCCGATTGTGCTCACGTCTTACGAACAGCCGCATTTCACATACGAAACAAACGTAATGGGCACTGTAAATATACTCGAGTGTGTGCGACTTTCCGGCAGCGTTAAGTCTGTGCTCAACGTCACAACCGACAAGGTGTATGAAAACAATGAGAGCGGTACCCCCATAAAGGAAAATGAGCCGCTTGACGGCTACGACCCTTATTCAAATTCAAAATCCTGCTCTGAGCTAGTGACGCACAGCTATAAGCGTTCATTTTTCGATAATGGCGGTGTGGCTGTTTCTACCGCACGAGCAGGCAACGTTATCGGCGGCGGAGATTTTGCTGATAACCGCATAATTCCCGACTGTGTACGCGCAGCGATGGCTTCGCAGGTCATAACAGTCCGTAACCCCAACTCGGTCAGACCCTATCAGCACGTTCTTGACCCGCTCTGTGCTTATCTTATGATAGCTGCGGCTCAGTATGAAAACCCTGCGCTTGCCGATTACTACAACGTAGGCCCGGATGAGTGTGATTGCCTTACAACGGGCGAGCTTGCAACCCTCTTCTGTAACTGCTGGGGCGAGGGACAGAGCTTTGAGGTTCTCAGTAAAAACGGACCTCACGAGGCTAATTTTCTCAAGCTTGATTGCAGTAAGCTCAAATCGGTTTTCGGCTGGCAGCCCGTGTGGTCTGCTCAAAAGGCTGTGGAAAAAACTGTTGAGTGGACAAAGGTCTATGCCGGCGGCGGTGACGTGCCTGCAAAGCTTGACGAACAGATTAACGAATTTTTTGCATAAAGGAAAGACAATATGAAAGACGAAAGACAGGCAAGAGAAGAATTGCTTCAGGCCGTAGCGGAGTATTGCGAAAACTATCATAATCAGAAAAAGCCCTTTGAGGAAGGTCAGAGAATTCCCTATGCTTCAAGAGTTTACGATAAAGATGAGATGGTCAATCTTGTCGATTCGGCGCTTGAATTCTGGTTGACTGCGGGCAGATATACCGCAAAATTCGAAAAACAGCTCGCATCCTATCTTGGTGTGCGCTTTTGTGCTCTTGTCAATTCCGGCTCAAGTGCAAATCTGCTTGCTTTTATGACTCTAACTTCACCCTTGCTCGGCGACAGAGCTGTCAAAAAGGGCGATGAGGTCATAACCGTTGCAGCGGGATTTCCTACGACCGTAACACCGATAATTCAGTTCGGTGCAGTGCCTGTTTTTGTTGACGTTACGGTTGAACAGTACAATATCGACGTTACTCAGCTTGAAAAAGCACTAAGCCCGAAAACGAAGGCCGTTATGCTCGCTCACACCCTCGGTAATCCTTTCAACATAAAGGCTGTCAGAGAATTCTGCGATAAAAACGGTCTGTGGCTTGTTGAGGATAACTGTGATGCACTCGGTTCACGCTACACCCTCGACGGCAAGGAGGGCCTTACGGGCACTTTCGGCGACCTTGGTACCTCAAGCTTTTATCCGCCTCACCATATGACTATGGGAGAGGGCGGTGCCGTATATACCGACAATCCGCTTCTTTCAAAGATTATGCATTCGATGCGTGATTGGGGCCGCGATTGCTCCTGTGCATCGGGTCAGGATAATCTTTGCGGGCACCGATTTGACGGTCAATACGGTGAGCTGCCTTTCGGCTATGACCACAAATATGTATATTCTCATTTTGGCTATAACCTCAAGGCAACTGATATGCAGGCGGCAATCGGCTGTGCTCAGCTTGAAAAATTTCCGCACTTTGTTGAGCGCAGAATTGAAAACTTCAACCGTTTGCGTGCAGCGCTTGAGTGCGTTTCCGATAAGCTCATTCTTCCCACAGCCTGCGAAAATTCACGCCCCAGCTGGTTCGGCTTCTTGCTCACCTGCAAGGAGGGTGTTGACCGCAAAAAGGTTGTTCCTTATATCGAGAGCAAGGGTGTGCAGACACGTATGCTCTTTGCGGGTAATCTCATCAAGCACCCATGCTTTGATCAGATGCGTGCAAGCGGTGAAGGGTACCGGGTTGTGGGTGAACTTAAAAACACCGACAGAATTATGGAGGATACCTTTTGGGTCGGTGTTTACCCCGGTATGACTGATGAGATGATTGACTATATGGCAAATACTATAATCGAAGCAGTTAATCTTTAATTTTTCGGAGATTCATTAGTTATGAAAGCTGTTGTAACGGGTGCAAGCAGTATGATAGCTTCCGCACTTATCAGGCTTCTGGTTGCACAGGGGCACGAGGTTTATGCCCTGTGTCGCCCAGGTTCTGCGAAGCTTGACAACATTATAAAGGATGAACGTGTGCATATCGTTCATTCCGATATTTCAGATATTACCGCAGTCGGTCAGCATATCGACTGCGGATGTGATGCTTTTTTTCACTTTGCATGGAAGGGCACGTCAGGTGCCCTGCGTAATGACAGCTGCATTCAGTCGGAAAACATCCGCTATACGCTTGATGCCGTTGAGCTCGCTCATTTGCTCGGCTGTGAGGTGTTTGTTGGCGCAGGCTCTCAAGCTGAATACGGTAGGGTAGAAGGAAAGCTTTCTCCGGAAACCGCGACCTTTCCGGAAAACGCTTACGGTGCGGCAAAGCTAGCGGCCGGTCAGCAATCCAGGATCGCTTGCAGTAAGCACGGTATAAGGCATATATGGGCGAGAATTCTCAGCGTTTACGGCGTTGGAGATAATGATTTTACAATTACCGTTTCAAGCCTTCAGAAGATGCTTGCAGGGCAGACGGCACAGTTCACTCCGGCTGAACAGATGTGGGATTTCCTCTACTGTGACGATGCCGCAAGAGCATTTTACCTTATGGCTCAGCTTGGTAAGAACGGGGCTGTTTACACACTCGGAAGCGGTCAGGCAAGACCGCTGAAGGAGTATATTGAGATTATGCGCAGGGCTTCGGGTGCTGATTCAAAGGTGCAAATCGGTGCCTTGCCGTATAACGATAATCAGGTTATGTATCTTTGCGCGGATATCTCCGCTTTGTCTGCTGATACCGGCTTTGTGCCGCAGGTCAGCTATGAGGAGGGCATCCGCCAAACCGTAGCGTGGCTCAAAGAACGCAGCTGAATCTTTGAATCGGAGGATTAATGATGTCTGAACAGAAAATTCCCGAAGTGAAAGGTTACCTTCGCAATTTTATGCTTCACGTGCCTGAACCGATTTACAAATGCTCCGGAATCAAGATCTTCGGCAGGCGTATAAAGTCCGTTTTGTTTTCAACGGATGTCAGCATAATACGTAATACGAATGCCGATGCTGTTATAGCCGTCTATCCGTTTACACCCCAGCCGATAATTACGCAGGCTGTGACAACGGCGGCTGATGTGCCTGTTTTTGTCGGTGTAGGCGGAGGATTGACCCAAGGTACGAGGGTACTGAACCTTGCGCTGCATGCCGAGTTTCAAGGCGCGATAGGTGTTGTTGTCAATGCACCTACAAAAAATGAAATAGTAAAGTCGCTCAAAGAGACTGTAGATATTCCGGTTGTTGTAACCGTTGCCTCGGCTGATACCGATATTTCGGCAAGGATCGAGGCTGGTGCGGATATTCTCAATGTTTCGGCAGCGGGTAAAACGGCTGAGGTCGTAAGAAGCATAAGAGAGAAATATCCCGATATACCGATTATAGCAACGGGAGGTCCGACTGACGAGACTATTATGGCAACAATCGAGGCAGGCGCTAACGCGATCACGTGGACTCCGCCGTCAAACGGTGAGGTCTTCAAAGATATTATGGAGGCTTACCGCAACGGTCAGCCGCACCCCGACTATTAAGGAGAAGGATTATGGACACAACTGAAGTAACCGTATTTAAAAACACGATATACAGAGGCAAAATACTCAACCTGCGCGTTGATATTGCAGGCCTGCCCAACGGCACGGAAGCACCGCGTGAGTTTGTCGAGCACAGCGGCGGTGTTACGGTAGCGGCGCTGACTGATGACGCTCAGCTCATATTCGTAAAGCAGTTCCGTTATCCTTATATGGAAGAGGTGCTTGAGCTCCCCGCAGGCAAGCTTGAAAAAGGTGAAAATCCGCTTGCCGCAGGCAAAAGAGAGCTGCGTGAGGAGGGCGGAGTAATCGCTTCGCAGTATATCAACCTCGGTGAATTTTATCCCTCACCCGGGTATACAAATGAGGTTATCTACCTCTACGGTGCGCGTGACCTTACTCAGGTTGAGCAGGATCTCGACGAGGACGAATTCCTCAACGTCGAATATATTCCGCTTGAAAAGGCTGTCGATATGGTGCTTAACAATGAGATCAAGGACGGTAAAACTCAGGCGGCGGTGCTTAAGCTTGCTGCTCTGATTGAACGCAATTCCTGATAAAAAGATGCTGACCGTATCGGGCGGCATCTTTCTGCTGTAATCTGCGGTGTAAATATAAATCTTTCCATAGGACTGAAAGGAATCTGAAATGCATAAGTTCAAAAGAACAAAGTTTGCCTGTTATTTGGCATATTTTACGATGTCATCTGTTTTTTGTTTGCCGCCGTTGCTGTTTGTAACGCTTCGTGAGACGTATAATATTTCGTATACGTTGCTTGGCACGTTGGTGCTTACAAACTTTTGCACACAGCTGTTGATTGACTTGATCTTTACGGCGTTTTCCAAGCATTTCAACGTGAAAACGGTTGTCAGGGTAATGCCGCTTATCACGTCTTTGGGCCTTGCGATATACGCGCTTGTGCCGACTTTTTTTCCGAATATTGCTTACATAGGTTTGCTGGCAGGTACGGTGATATTTTCCGTGTCTGCAGGCCTTTCGGAGGTTCTTCTCAGCCCGACTATTGCGGCAATGCCCTCCGATAATCCTCAGAGAGATATGAGTATGCTTCACTCCCTGTATGCTTTCGGTGTTTTCACAATGGTAACGGTCAGCACCTTATTTCTGAAAATCTTCGGCAAAGAAAACTGGATGTTCCTTACGCTTTTCCTTGCGTTGCTGCCTGTTATAGCCTCAGTTTTGTTTTTTGTTTCACCTATGCCTGATATGTCAGAGAGCGAGAGTGCGTCAGATACGCGCAAAACCAAAAGAAGAGGTCTGGGTCTGGCTCTGTGTGTAGGTTGCATCTTCTTTGGCAGCTGTGCGGAAAACACGATGTCTAACTGGATTTCGAGCTATATGGAAAATGCTCTTCATATCGACAAAACCGTTGGCGATATTCTCGGAATGGCTATGTTTGCCGTGCTTCTTGGCATAGCGAGAATTTCGTATGCTAAGTTCGGCAAAAATATATGCAGGGTATTGTTAATCGGTATGCTTGGTGCTTCAGTTTGCTATCTTGTTGTAGGTTTTTCAAACAGTACAGTTTTAGCTTTTCTTGCCTGCATTCTCACAGGTCTTTTTACCTCTATGCTCTGGCCCGGTGCTCTGATTATGATGGAAGAAAAGTTATCGGGTGTCGGTGTTGCCGCTTATGCGCTGATGGCGGCAGGCGGCGATATGGGTGCATCGGTTTCGCCTCAGCTTATGGGTATTGTTGTTGATAAGGTTTCGGCAACCGATTTTGCTGCTGAGCTGGCTGTTGCGTTAAATCTTTCCGCCGAGCAGATTGGCCTTAAGGCAGGCATGATTGTGACTTCAATATTCCCTATTGTTGGTGCGGTCCTTGTTGTGTTTACCGTAAGATATTTCAAAAAACAGGAGTCACGGTGACAGTTTCCGTGTGCATAAAAAAGCAACCCTCGGCAGAGGGTTGCTTTTTTATTTGGTTTTCAATTAATAGTTGATAACTCTCAGCTCAAAATAAGCTTGAGGATGTGCGCAAACGGGGCAAAGCTCGGGTGCGGATTCACTGTCGACGATGTGGCCGCAGTTACGGCAGATCCATACTGTCTTTGTGTTTTTCTTGAATACTTCGTCCTTCTCAACGTTGGCAAGAAGCTTGAGGTATCTTTCCTCGTGCTCTTTTTCGATTGCTGCTACGCCTTCGAAAAGTGCAGCGATGTCATCAAAGCCTTCCTCTTTTGCTTCACGTGCCATGCGTGCATACATATCTGTCCACTCTTCATTCTCGCCTGCTGCAGCTGCTCTGAGGTTTTCCTCTGTTGTGCCGATTCCGCCAAGAAGCTTGAACCAGATTTTAGCGTGCTCTTTTTCGTTGTTTGCTGTTTCTTCAAAAAGTGCGGCAATCTGCTGATAGCCTTCTTTTTTTGCCTTGGAAGCAAAATATGTGTACTTGTTTCTTGCCTGACTTTCGCCGGCAAAAGCTTCCATCAGATTTTTTTCGGTTTTTGTGCCTTTAAGGTTTGCCATTTTTCAATTCCTCCTGTATAATGGGATAATGTAATAATACTATTATTTTTCATCTTTGTAAATAACCAATTGTAAAATAGGGTTATACTAATTATAAATTTTTTGCGAGGTAAAAAAGATATGAAAGTTGCAGACGGAATTTTTAACATAGGTGTAAACGACAGGGATATTGACCTTTTTGAAGGGCTGTACGTTGTGCCAAACGGTATAGCTTACAATTCCTACGTTGTACTAGATGATAAGATTACGGTTTTTGATACGATTGATTCACGCTTCAGCGATGAATGGCTTGCAAATCTCGACGAGGTGCTGGGCGATAAAACGCCCGAATACCTTGTGATTGAGCACATGGAGCCTGATCATTCTGCAAGTATAGCGAAGTTTATTGAAAAATATCCGCAGACAAAGGTTGTTGCAAATGCAAGAATCTTTATGATGATTGCGCAGTTTTTCGGCAATGAGCTTAAGTTTGAAAAGGTCGAGATCAAGGATGGCGACGAGCTTTGTACCGGCAGGCATAATTTTAAGTTTGTTTTTGCACCTATGGTGCATTGGCCCGAGGTTATGGTTGCCTACGATACTGCGGATAAGATTCTTTTCTCGGCAGACGCATTCGGCAAGTTCGGTGCGCTCGACTGTGATGAGCCGTGGGATGATGAGGCAAGAAGATACTATATCGGCATCGTCGGCAAATACGGTGCGCAGGTGCAGACCCTGCTCAAAAAAGCTGCTGCCCTTGAAATCAATATGGTCTGTCCTCTTCACGGTCCCGTGCTCACCGAAAACCTCAGCCATTATATCGGCCTTTACGATAAGTGGTCATCCTATACACCCGAAACAGAGGGCGTCGTGATTGCGTATACAAGCATCTACGGTAATACAAAGAAGGCTGCCGAGCTGCTTTACGATAAGCTTAACGAAAAGGGTTGCGGCTACGTTCGCATTTTTGATCTTGCAAGAAGTGATAAATACACCGTTCTTGCCGAGGCTTTCCGCTGCTCAAAGCTTGTGCTCGCTTCACTGACATATAATTCTGAGCTCTTTCCTCATACGAGAGCGTTTATTGATATGCTGTGCGAGCGCGGCTACAAAAACAGAACGGTCGGCATAATAGAAAACGGAAGCTGGGCTCCCGTTGCGGCAAATCTGACTCGCAAGAGGATGGCAGACCTCAAGAATATCACATTTGCCGAAAATACAGTTACGGTTAAATCTGCTCTCGGTGCCGATTCCGTTGCCGCTGTTGAGGCGCTTGCTGAGGAGCTTTTGAAATAATACGGAGGATTTTATGGGCTTTAAATATCAGATGCACGCTCATACTTTTCCTGCAAGCGATTGCGGTGCTATGCTGCCTGAGGAGCTTGCTCAAGCGCTTCGTATCGGCGGCTACAGCGGTTGCGTGCTGACTAACCATTTTTATTGGGGCAACACGGGCATTGACCGCAGTTTGCCGTGGGAGGAATTTGTTGACCGCTTTACGGATGACTACCGCAAGGCGGTTTCCGCAGCCGAGAAATGGGATATTGATATTATCTTCGGGCTTGAGGAGCACGTTGGCTCAGGTCGGGAGATTCTGTGCTACGGCGTCACCCCGGAAATGCTGCTAGCCCATCCCGAGCTTCGCGAATCGGGTGTTGAGCGCTGGCACAGCATTATGAGCGGCTGCGGTGCGCTGTGTATTCAGGCACACCCTTTCAGGGATGTTTGGTATGTAGATTCACCCGGTTTGCTGGATTTTCAATATATCGATGGGTTCGAGATATATAATGCTGCCAATTGTGAGGAAGATAACAACAAAGCACTAGGCGCTTACGGTGAAAATCCGGATAAGATAGTTGTCAGCGGAGCAGATGCTCATACTACAGATATGCTGTGTATCGGTGGAATAGAAAGCGAGCGACGTATACGTACGGGTGAGGAACTTGTCAGCGTTCTTCGCGCAGGCAGTTATAAGATTCTCAGATAAAAATAAAAAACCTCGGCTGAAAGAAAACTTCAGCCGAGGTTGCTTTTATCTGTACGGTGTGCGTACGTTTATCATTCTGAAATCAACGGGGGTCGTATCGCAGTTGATGCGGTATACGCTGAATACAACGCCCATTGCAATATAGATACAAAGGTTTGACGAACCGCCCGCACTCATAAACGGCAGGGTGATACCGATACAGGGCAGGAGCATAAGGCACATACCAACGTTGACTATTACCTGCGAGGCTATCATAGCCGCAACGCCGATGCACATCATTCTGCCGGGGTTGTCGTTTGCCATCTGCGCAACCTTGATTACCCTGAATACAATCAGAAGGAAGAGTAAGATTACGGCAAAGCAGCCGATGAATCCGAGCTCTTCGCCGATAACGCTGAGAATCATATCGTTTTCAGCCTCGGGCACAACACCGTTTTGTGTGTATGCACCCTTGAAAAGTCCCTCTCCCGTAAATCCGCCTGAGCCTATTGCATTTTTGCCCTGAAGCTGCTGATAGATAATATCGGAGTATGATTCGGGGTAGAGGAGGGCGAGGAATCTGTCACGCTGAATATCGTTGAAAACCTTGACCCATACAAGAGGAAATGCGGCAACAACGGTAAGCAGGGCGATTGCGAAGTAGCGCAGCTTGATACCTGCCATAAACATCATAATTGCAAAAATCATAAGGAATACGAGTGCTGAGCCCATATCACCCGTGATTACGACAAGGAGCGTAGGTACCGCACCGTGTACGCACAGCAGGAGTATGTTGAGAATTTTGTCAATTCTGTCGCTCACAAGCTCGATATGCACTGAAAAGGTTATGATGAAAGCAATCTTCAACAGCTCCGACGGTTGGAAATAGATGCTGAAGCTGCCGATTCTGAAAGGAAGCCAGGTTATAACGTCGCTTCTTTCGCTCGGTCCCGTGCCCCAGATAAACAGGGCGAGCATCAGCGCGACCGATGCGCCTGCTACAAACGGCCACAGCTTAAGTATCACCTCATAGTCAATTGCCGAAATAACAAGGCAGATTATTATACCGACCACAACAGCGGCAATCATAACGATCGTGTCACGTGCAATAAATGCGCCTTCTTCAAGGTCAAAGCGCGTTGCGCTGAAAACTGCAATAATTCCCGCAACCGAAGCGGCAATACAAAGTGCCAGCAGATATAAGTCAGTTTCTTTCAGGAATTTACCTGCATTTCGCATTACATCACCTCGTATTCTGAAAAAATACTGTAGATATTATATCTCAGCGGCAAAAAAATTACAAGTAATACTTTATATATTTGACAGGTTGTGTTATAATCTATCGGATAAAGGGTGAGAAAGTATGAAGAAAAGCATAAATGTCAGCAGTCCCGAGGCCACACACAAGCTCGGAATGAATCTCGGCGCGTTACTGCGTCGGGGTGACGTTGTTGCGTTTTTCGGCGGACTCGGTATGGGTAAAACCGCTTTTACACGCGGCATTGCAGAGGGTATGGGGCTTGACTGTCACGTCAGCAGTCCTACCTTTGCTATTGTAAATGTTTATGACGGCTCTCCGAAGCTTTGCCACTTCGATATGTACCGTATCGACGGTTGGGACGATTTGTGTACAACGGGCTTTTTTGAATATCTCGAGGATGATGCGGTGCTTGCCGTTGAGTGGAGCGAGAATATCGAAAACATTCTGCCGGATAATACAATTTTCGTAACGATAGAAAAAGGCGAAACCGAAACGGACAGAATATTTACCTTTGAGGGGGATGAGCGGCTTGAAAATATTGGCGCTTGAAAGCTCTGCGGTCAGCGCAGGTGCGGCTGTGAGTGTTGACGGTAAAATTGTTGCCGAAAATTTTGTAAACGCAGGGCTCACCCATTCGCAGACCCTTCTGCCTATGGCTGAAGCCTGCCTCAGAGCGGCAAATACAACCGTTGCAGATGTAGACGCTGTTGCAATTGCAAAC
>JAZUSN010000024.1:0-5358 GCA_045606785.1 Acutalibacteraceae bacterium
ACACTTATTTTTGTCCACACGCACAACGCCATCCGATTTTGAGATTGCACCGGCAATACAGCTTTTGACACAGATAGGGTCGGTACAGTGACGGCAGGATACCGCATAAGATACTTTATCATTTCCCTCAATGTGGATACGTGGATAAATCGGTTTGCCTTTGAGTGCCGCCATATCGGTCATACCGGAATTGGCAAAAGCACAGTTATATTCACATAAGTGGCAGCCAAGGCACCACTCTTCATTTACATATACTCGTTTCACTGTTCATCATTCCTCCGTTTCGGGGCAGGCTTGTCTTTTCTTAACGGAGAAAGATTAAGCTTGCCGAGAATTGGCATTAACATTGTTGCAATTACGATTCCTGCAGTTCCTTGAATGGCATTCCCGGGGATGGCTCCTGCTGCAGCTAAACCATAACCCATAATTGTTGCTTCAAATGCAAAGTAGCTCAAAATCATAATTATTTCAGATATAAGGCTTGCAAAAACAAAGTTCACTATATGTTTTTGGGGATTTGTTCGTATAATCAATCCTGTTACTACGGCCATAAGTGCTTTTATTATAAAGGTTGCGGGAGCATAAGCAACATATCCGCCAAGCAGATCTGCAAGTGCTGAACCAAGACCTGCTGCAAGTCCGCCGTATAATGGACCGAGCACGACACCCGATAAAAGTACAATAGAGTCGCCAAGGTTAATGTATCCACCCGTAGCGGGGATAGGGATTTTTATAACCATTGTTGCAACACATGCCATTGAAGCCATTAACGCGGAAATGACAAGTTTTAATGTTTTACTCATAATATTTCCCTCACTCTCCGCCATGAGAAATACCCAAAATATCAAGTTCTCTGTCCGTAAGTCCGACACCACGCAGCATAAGCCGATTTCCGCGAAGAGCCTCAACGGAGTTGATGCCCATACCGCCCATCAGTTCCTTAATTTCGTGCCGCCATGCATTCATCAGATTGATAAGACGCTCACTGCCCATATCGGGATTGAGACGCTTGACAAGCTCAGGACGCTGGGTTGCGATACCCCAGTTGCATTTACCGCTCTGACAGGTACGGCAAAGATGACAGCCGAGAGCAAGTAATGCCGCTGTTGCAATATAGCAGGCATCCGCACCGAGGGCAATCGCCTTAACAACATCCGCCGCACTGCGGATACTGCCGCCGACAACAAGAGACACATTGTTTCGGATACCTTCATCACGAAGTCTTTGATCTACCGCAGCCAAAGCAAGTTCAATCGGGATACCGACGTTATCGCGGATACGGGTTGGTGCCGCACCTGTGCCGCCACGAAAGCCGTCGATAGCGATAATATCTGCACCGCTTCTTGCAATACCGCTTGCAATGGCGGCAATGTTATGTACGGCGGCAACCTTTACAATGACAGGCTTTTTATATTCTGTAGCCTCTTTCAGCGAGAACACAAGCTGACGGAGGTCTTCTATGGAATAAATATCGTGATGTGGAGCCGGAGAAATAGCGTCTGAGCCTTCAGGCATCATTCTGGTACGAGTTACATCGCCAACGATCTTTGCGCCCGGCAGATGTCCTCCAATACCCGGCTTTGCTCCTTGTCCCATTTTGATTTCAATGGCAGCACCAGCTTTTAAGTAGTCCTCGTGAACGCCGAAACGACCCGATGCAACCTGAACAACGGTGTTTTCACCGTAGCAATAGAAATCCTCGTGCAAACCGCCTTCACCGGTATTATAAAGAATACCAAGCTCCGTAGCGGCACGGGCAAGAGAAGCGTGAGCATTATAACTGATGGAACCGTAGCTCATTGCCGAGAACATAATCGGCATAGAGAGTTCAATCTGCGGCGGCAGTTCGCATTTTAATTTTCCGTCTTCGTTACGCTGAACTTTTTCAGGCTTTTTACCCAAAAAAACACGGGTCTCCATCGGTTCTCGGAGAGGGTCAATGGGAGGATTTGTAACCTGTGAAGCGTTGATCAGGATCTTGTCCCAATATACAGGCAGCGGATTCGGATTGCCCATTGAAGAAAGCAGGACACCGCCGCTGTTTGCCTGCTTATAGATTTCTTTAATCGTATCGTTTTGCCAGTTGGCGTTTTCTCGGAGAACACAATCGCTTTTTACGATTTTCAGTGCTCTTGTGGGGCAGAGTGAAACACATCTTTGACAATTTACGCACTTTGACTCGTCGCTTATAAGTATATTGTTTTCTGCATCAAAAGAGTGCACTTCGTTTGCACATTGTCTTTCGCAAACTCTGCAGGCAATGCAGCGTTTATCGTTTCGGATAACTTCAAATTCGGGATATATAAATTCAATACTCATCAGAATGCACCCTCCTTTACTTTGATGATAACAGGCTCACCGCCTGCGGGAGCATATATATTTTCCGCATCCGGCTCCATCGCTCTGATGGCGGCTTCTTCACTTGCAATAAATATCTTATCGTCTTTTTCGCCTATAACCATTGAGCGAAGCTTCAGACGGTCATTGAGAGCCATAAGTCCTCCTTCAAAACCGAGAACAATGGAAAAGGGTCCCGTTATCAGCAGACTCGGAAAAACAGTACGCAGATATATATGTTTGTTTTTATCTTCAATGTCCGTTTTGTTCTCAATCGTGCTCCAGAATGGGGCCGCAATAACACTTGCGGCCTCTTCCGGAGTAAGACATAGAACTCGAACGAGGTAGTCCATTATATATGTAATAACTTCGGTGTCGGTTTGCAGAGTGCATTTGTAACCGAACATCTCAATGTAGCGGCGGTTGGCATCGTAAGAGGAGATTTCTCCGTTGTGCACGACCGAATAATCAAGCAGGGTGAATGGGTGAGCGCCGCCCCACCAGCCGGGAGTGTTGGTCGGATATCTGCCGTGAGCCGTCCAGGAATAGCCTTCATATTCCTCGAGCTTATAAAATATGCTTATATCTTCGGGAAAACCTACAGCCTTGAAAGTTCCCATATTTTTACCGCTTGAAAAAACATAGGCACCCTTCATTTCGGAGTTGATTTTTATTACCGTTCTTGCAACATATTCTTTTTCATCAAGCTGCAGGGAGGCAAGCATAGATTTAAGAGGGGCAAGAAAATATCTCCAGATAACGGGTTCATCCGTAATTGCAGGAATTTTTCTTGTAGGAAGAATTTCGGATTTTACAATTTCAAACCGTTCCTTTAAAAACCGTTCGCAGTCTTTCCTTGCTTCACGGTTGTCAAAAAACATATGTAAAGCATAAAAATCCTTATATTCGGGATAGATTCCGTAAGCCGCAAAACCGCCGCCCAAGCCGTTGGAGCGGTCATGCATCGGTTTCATGGCTTCGGTTATCATTTCACCGCTCATCTTTTTTCCTTCTTTAGATATAACTGCGGCAATGGCACAGCCTGAAGGTATTCTCACTTGACCTTCCTTAATCATATTGATTCTTCCTTTCGGGATAATAAAAAAGCGTTCATTTCAGCCCGGACATCTGTCCGAATTGAAATGAACGCCTTTGCTCATTTGCAAGAAGTATATACCAAATCCTTAAAATTGTCAAGCATAAAATGAAATTTCACGACAAAAATGAATTTTTTTCAAAAAAAAGCTGCAAAATATGCTTGACAAACAAATTTTGAGGGTGTATAATGCAGTTCGTAAAGGCAAAGGCGTCTTTAAGGGTTAATCCCCTTAGAGACGCCTTTTTTCTGTTTGAAGGAGGAAATATCAATGTCATATGTTGATGAAGTAATTGAACAGGTTATAAAACAAAATCCTGCAGAACCCGAATTTCATCAGGCTGTCAGAGAGGTGCTTGAATCTCTCCGTGTTGTTGTTGATGCAAATGAAGCACAGTTCAGAAGAGATGCCCTTCTCGAAAGACTGGTTAACCCTGAACGCCAGATTAAATTCAGAGTTCCCTGGATAGATGATAACGGAAATGCTCATGTAAATACCGGTTACAGAGTTCAGTTCAACAGTGCAATCGGACCGTATAAGGGAGGTCTAAGACTTCATCCGTCGGTTAATTTGGGTATTATAAAATTTCTTGGCTTTGAGCAGATTTTTAAAAACTCTCTTACCGGACTTCCGATCGGCGGCGGTAAAGGCGGCTCGGATTTTGACCCCAAAGGCAAATCAGACAGAGAGATTATGGCTTTCTGCCAGAGCTTTATGACAGAGCTTTGCAAACACATAGGTGCATATACCGATATTCCCGCAGGCGACATCGGAACGGGAGCAAGAGAAATCGGTTATATGTTCGGTCAGTATAAAAGAGCACGCAGTCTTTTTGAAGGTGTTCTCACCGGTAAAGGCTTAACCTATGGCGGCTCGCTTGCAAGAACCGAAGCTACGGGCTACGGACTTCTCTATATAACCGAAGAAATGCTTAAATGCAACGGCGAAGATATAAAGGGTAAAACTATTGTTGTTTCGGGTTCGGGTAATGTCGCAATCTATGCGATTGAAAAAGCGCATCAGCTCGGTGCAAAGGTTGTTACCGCTTCCGATTCAACAGGCTGGGTTTATGACCCTGAAGGTATTGACATTGCAGCACTTAAAGAAATCAAAGAAGTCAACCGTGCAAGGCTTTCCGAATATAAGAAATACAGACCGAATTCGGAATATCATAAAGGCAAGGGAGTATGGAGCATCAAAGCGGATATTGCTCTTCCCTGTGCAACTCAGAATGAACTTGATCTTGAGGATGCAAAAGCACTTGTTGCAAACGGTGTTATTGCAGTTTGCGAGGGAGCAAATATGCCTGCAACGCTTGAAGCGACCGAGTATCTTCAGAAAAACGGAGTTTATTTTGTTCCGGGCAAAGCTGCAAATGCAGGCGGTGTTGCAACATCAGCTCTTGAAATGTCACAGAACAGCGAAAGACTCAGCTGGTCGTTTGAAGAGGTTGACGATAAACTTCAGCACATTATGAAGGATATTTTCCACAACCTTGATGCTGCTGCAAAAAAATATGGGTTTGACGGTAACTATGTTGTCGGTGCAAATATTGCAGGCTTTGAAAAGGTTGTTGATGCAATGAATTCTCAGGGCATCGTTTAATTTATAGAATAATATTAAAAAAGGCAAGGGCGTCTTTGATGTTTACCATCGAAGGCGCCTTTGCTTCTTTTTCAGGAGGTTTTATTATGAAAACAGTATCGGATTATTTTGGTTGTCTTGTTTTTGACGACAGAGTTATGAAAGCAACACTTTCATCAAAGGTCTATAATTCATTGAAAAAGACTATTGATGAGGGTGCACAGCTTGATATCGGTGTTGCAAATGCAGTTGCCGCCGCAATGAAAGATTGGGCGGTTGCAAACGGTGCAACCCACTACACACATTGGTTTCAGCCTCTTACGGGCATTACCGCCGAAAA
>JAZUSN010000025.1:0-11669 GCA_045606785.1 Acutalibacteraceae bacterium
CCGAATATACTTATTGTCGGAGATGAGCAGATCATAAATGCCTCTGCGGAAAATTACGCTCTGCTCGGTTGGCTGCCGATTATCAAAACAGAGCAGCCCGAAAGCGGCGAGAACTTTTACTTCACGCCTGCCTATACCGAAGCCGACGGGAAGATCGTGCAGAGGTGGGAAAAGGTTGAGTATGATCCGGAAGCAACAGAAGATGATTACATAAATTCTCTTGAGGAATTGGGGGTAAATTTCGATGAATAAAGCCAAATTGAATGCAGCAGTAGACATCTGCAAGGCCGAAACAAAAGCAGCGTTGCAGACGGTGTATAACGAGCTTAACAGCGGTCAGCAAAAGAAACTGCTTAAAAACGAAGCTATAAAGGCTCTATTTGAAAGGTATGGTGTGACAATATGATACACGCATTTTTATCTATGTTCGGACTGTACATAGCGTATTTTGTTCATCTGATTGAGGTGATGTTTACGTGATGTACCGTTCACCGTTTCGGGCAATATCCCGACAGACCACAGCGTTCAAGAAAAAAGGCAGCTGGAAGCTCGGATATCACACAGGTGTTGACAGAGTATGCGACACTGACCGTATACTTGTTGCTTGCACCGACGGTGTAATTACCCGTGTCAATTCCTGCGGTACAAGCTACGGCAACCACATTGTGTTCCGCACCGACGACAACCGCAGTATTCTTTACGCACATATGGCAGATAAGCCTGCAGTAAAGGTTGGCGATAGAATTATCAGCGGTCAGATCCTCGGCAGAATGGGCAACACGGGCAACAGCTACGGTGCACATCTGCATATCGAAGTGCAGAATTCAAAAACATGGGGCTACGGCAAAAATCTCATAAATCCCAACAGCGTAATTAATTGGGAGAAATTCAGCGACAAAGAAGGTGACTTTATGGCAAAAGCTTGGAAAAACGGCAGTACAACTGAAAAGGTGTATCAGACCGTTGCTGACTGCAAGGCAAAGAAGAACAGCATCGGTTCACTTGATGCAAAAGAAGCGGCAACCTGCGTTGCAATAGTCGATAGTTGCTACCTTGTTACATATTCTGCAGGCGGCACTACCAAGGCAGGGTTTGTTGCTTACGCAGGGGGTGTTAAGTGAAAATGACCCTTGAAGAAGTTGAACACCGACTTATAAAAGCCGAAGAAGACATCGAAACGCTTTTCAAAAGCAGAAACAAACTCAACGAAGAGCTTGCAACCGTTACAACCAAGCTCGACAACATATTAGTCACGCTCGGTGAACTTAAAGCAAGTGTAGTGCAGATACAGAGCAGACCCGGCACGATGTGGGACAAGTTCGTATTTGCCCTCATCGGTGCCGCCGCAACAGCATTCATAACCTATATTATTAAGTAAAGGAGAAACATTATGAAAATAAACTGGAAAGTAAGACTCAAACAGCCCTCTTTCTGGATTGCGACAATCCCCGTAGTGATAACCTTTGTTTATTCGGTGCTTGCACTTGTGGGAATTGCGCCGTCAATCACGCAGGACACCGTGCAGAATCTTTTCCTTGCACTTGTCGCAGTCCTCGCACAGTTTGGCATAGTAGTCGACCCGACAACAAAAGGTGTAAGCGATAGTGACAGAGCTATGAAGTATGATAAACCAAATTGAATAAAATAATCTGCCATAATTTAAGCCGCCCGTTTCCAATTAGATTCGGGCGGCTTTTTTACTTGCATCTTTACTTGCATATTGAACAGATTTGCCCCGATTTCAACCGATTTTAACCGCAAAAAAAGAAAAATAAAACATCGAAAAGCAAAAAAGAAAAGTGCTCACAAATGGCTCTACATAGCCGTTTACAAGCACTTTTTTCTTTGGCAGGGGCAGAAGGACTTGAACCCTCGGCACGCGGTTTTGGAGACCGCTGCTCTACCAACTGAGCTATACCCCTATATGAAAATGGTGGGCCATCAGGGACTCGAACCCCGGACCGACCGGTTATGAGCCGGTTGCTCTAACCAACTGAGCTAATGGCCCAAATGGCTGTAAAATCAACAGCTTTTGAATTATATCAAATATCTTTTTGAATGTCAATGTTTTTTTGAAAAAATTAGTCACCTTTATATAAATATATATTTAGCTTGCAAAGCAACGCTTTGTTTGATAAAATCTAAACATAGAAATCGGGAGGTGAGCGGATGACCGTTGTTGAGTTTTTTGATAATTGCTCGGTAGAAAATATCGCAAGTGCGCTGCTTTGTGCGCCCGATAAGGTGATTCTTGTGGGTGACAACGAAAAGAGGATGATAAAATCTATAGAGATTTATTCTCAGCTTACACGTGAACGTGGGATTGATGTCAATTTTGAATACCGCAAAGCCAGCCGCAATAATCTTATGCACAACGTTCAGGTGCTTACCGAAATCGTTGAAAATGAGCCGGGATGTGTTTTCGACCTTGAGGGTGGGGAAGATCTCTTCCTTACTGCTGTCGGAATTGTTTTCGATAAGTATTCCGATAAAATGCAGCTTCACCGATTTAATATACACACAAGCTCAATCGTTGACTGTGATGCTGACGGCGAGGTTTGCAGCACTTCCGATTTTGACCTGAGCATCGAAGAAAATGTGCGTATTTACGGCGGCAGCGTGGTTGCGTATAACGGCAACAGCGGCACCTATAAATGGGATTATGACAGCGAGTTTATAAAAGACATTGAGCTGATGTGGCCTGTGTGTGCCAAAAATCCTGCGCGGTGGAATAATAGGATAGCCTGCCTTTGCGCACTTTGTGCAGAGTCGCGGAGCGAAAACGACCTTGATTTTGAAGTGAGCACGGAGATTATAAAAACCGTTATGAAAAAAAGCGGTGAGTATATTGATTCTTTTGTTTCGCTACTTCGTTCGCTTGAAGACTGCGGAGCAATCATAAACTTAATCGCTGATGAAAACAGCATTTCATTCAGCTTTAAAAACAGCAGAATAAAGCGCTGCCTTACCACGGCAGGCACATTGCTTGAGTTGACTGTTGCCGTCAATGCACTTAAAGCCACAG
This sequence comes from Acutalibacteraceae bacterium, assembly GCA_045606785.1. GTDB lineage: Bacteria > Bacillota > Clostridia > Oscillospirales > Acutalibacteraceae > UBA8612. The sequence goes on from JAZUSN010000025.1 coordinate 3,026, forward strand.
ACAAAAAAGGTGAAAAGATATATACCGATGTTTTATCGGGCGTCTGCATTGATTGGGACAGCGTTATCGAGCCGGAGTTTTCGCCCGACGTTGCAAACGAAATTGACGTTATGGCAATGAAGGGTTTGACCCCTGTATTTATATCCTGCAAAAACGGCAGCTTCAACGTAAATGAACTGTATAAGCTGTCAGTTGTGGCAGAGCGTTTCGGCGGAAAATATGCACGCAAGGTGCTGGTTGCTTCTCAGCCGATAGGCGACAATGCCAAGGGCAGATACTTGCGTGCCAGAGCGCGCGATATGGGAATACGCCTGATTGAAAATTTTGCCCGTATGTCACGCGAAGATACGGAAAAGGTCTTCCGTGTTTTATGGCAGGCACCTTAAATTATCCGAGGAGGTTTCAGCTATGAGAGTAATGACTTTTAATATCCAGCACGCACTTGATTATAAGCGGCAGGTAATTGACTACGATTTCTTTATCAGGGCAATCAGAAAGTATTCTCCCGATGTATGCGGACTCAACGAGGTCAGAGGCAAAGGGTGGATACCCGTATACAAAAATCAGACCAAGATTCTCGCTGACGGACTTGGTTGGAACGGCTATTTCGGCAAGGCGGTCACGCTTGATTACGGCAATCCGTTCGGCAACGCCGTGCTCAGTCAGCTTCCGTTCAAATCGGTTGAAACCTTCATTGTTCCTGACCCTCCCAAGGATGAGGAGGGCTACTACGAAACACGCTGTGTAATAAAGGCAATTATCGAGGTTGACAGCAGGGATGTAATGTTCCTCATAACTCATATGGGGCTTATGCGTTCAGAGCGCATCAACGCTGTCAGAACAGTCTGTTCTCTGCTCGATGAAACCGATATGCCTTGTGTGCTTATGGGCGATTTCAACGTTACACCCGACGGTGAGGAGCTCAGGCCGATTTATGAGCGTATGACGGATACGGACAGAACAGGGGAGTGCACTTTCCCGTCGGATAAGCCGTTTAAAAAGATTGATTATATTTTCTATCGCGGTCTTGAGTGTGCCTCGGTTGAAACCGTAAAGGAAGTTGTGTCGGACCATTTGCCGATTATTGCTGAATTTAGAATAATATAAATATATAAACTATTGCAACTTCGTGCTTTTTATGGTATCATAGGTTGAATTTGATTTGTGAAAGGAATTTTGCAAAATGCATAACACAGAAAAAACAATGGACAAAATTGTTGCTCTTTGTAAGGGCAGAGGCTTTATTTTTGCAGGCAGCGAAATATACGGCGGTCTTGCAAACACATGGGACTACGGCCCTCTCGGCGCAAGAATGAAAAATAACGTTAAGGATGCCTGGAGAAAGCGATTTATCCAGGAGCGCAAAAACAGCTATGAAGTTGATGCTGATATCCTTATGCATCCCAGAGTTTGGGAGGCAAGCGGCCACGTTGCCAGCTTCTCCGACCCTCTTCTCGACTGTAAGGAGTGCAAGAAGCGCCACAGAGCCGACAACCTTATTGACGATTTCAACCCCGATGCACACGCAGACGGTATGACAAAGGAAGAAATGTTTGAGTACATCAAGGCAAACTCAATTCCCTGTCCTCACTGCGGTAAGCACGATTTCACAGACATCAGAGAGTTCAACCTGATGTTCCAGACCTTCAGAGGCGTTACAAACGACAGCAAAAACGTTATCTATCTTCGCCCCGAAAATGCTCAGGGTGAGTACGTTAACTATCTCAATGTTCAGCGTACAATGAGAGCAAAGCTTCCATTCAGCATCGGTCAGATCGGTAAAGCTTTCAGAAACGAGATCACTCCCGGTAACTTCACATTCAGGACAATTGAGTTTGAGCAGATGGAGTTCCAGACCTTCTGTAAAGAGGGCACAGATACCGACCTTTATGACTATTTCAAAGAGTACGGCCTTCAGTTCTATAAGGATCTCGGCATTGCTGCAGAGAACCTTCGTTTCCACGACCACGAGAAGCTCGCTCACTACGCAAAGGCTGCCTGTGATATCGAGTTCCTTTTCCCGTTCGGCTGGGGTGAGGTTAACGGCACACACAACAGAACAAACTTTGACCTTACAAGACACCAGGAATACAGCGGTCAGAAGATGGATTATCTTGACCCCGAAACAAACGAAAAGTTTATTCCTTTCATCATTGAATCAACCTACGGCCTTGACAGAACTGTTCTTGCTCTCCTCTGCGAAGCATACGACGAAGAGGTTATTGACGCTGAAAAGAACGACACGAGAGTTGTTCTTCATCTCAGCCCCGCAATCGCTCCCTACAAGGCTGCCGTTCTTCCTCTTTCAAAGAAGCTCTCCGGTGAAGCACTCAAGGTTTATGAAAAGCTTCAGAAAAAGTTTATGGTTGACTTTGACGAAACAGGCTCAATCGGTAAGCGTTACCGCAGAGAGGACGAGATTGGTACACCCGTATGCATCACGTTTGACTTTGAGTCACTTGAGGACGGCTGCGTAACAGTACGTGACCGTGACACAATGGAGCAGAAGAGAATCAGTATTGACGAGCTTGAGGCACACATTGCAAGCCTTATCGAGTTCTGATTAGTATAAAACAAAATTATTTCCGGAGCGTCGGATGCTGATGCTCCGGAAATGTATTATCAGCGCGCAATTAAAATTTATCATAAAGGAGAATAACTATGAAAAAACTCTTAGCACTTATCCTTGCAGGCGTAATGCTTCTCAGCTTTGCAGCTTGCGGCGACAACACAGCAGCAGACGAAACAACCGCACCTGCAGATGAAACAACCGTATCCGCTGACGAAGAAACAACAGCAGCTGACCAGGGAACAACAGCTCCCGAAGCTTCTGACAGCACAGCAGATGCAGCGGGCCTTCTCAACAAGGTCTGGGCAAAGTTTGCAGAGGATGAGAAGTTCTTTGCAATGGGCGGCCACTTCTCAAATCCTGTTGACGGTGCAGCAGGCAAGTACGATATCACAATGGTAGAGGATCTTGACGGTTCACTCGGTCTGCCCCAGGCAAACGCAGCACAGATTGACGATGCAGCTTCACTTATGCACGCAATGAATGCAAACACATTCACAGGCGCAGCTTACCACCTTGTAGCAGGTACAGATGCTTCTGCTTTTGCTTCTGCAATCGAGTCACACCTTGCAACAAGACAGTGGATGTGCGGCATCCCCGAGACACTCCTCATCGTTTCTGTTGACGGTTACGTTGTAACTGCATTCGGTGCAAACGATATCGTTACAAACTTCAAGACAAAGCTTGCAGAGGAGTTTGCTTCCGCACAGATTCTTGTTGAGAAACCCATCGCATAATTCCTTTAACATCTCCCGATACTTTTAACAATTGCACACACGAAAGGAAGTTATATTATGTTATTTTCGAGTATACCGTTTTTGTATTTCTTCCTGCCGTGTGTGCTTCTTTTATATTTTGCTGTCCCGAAGCGTTTGAAAAACACGGTGCTGATGCTCGTCAGCCTGCTTTTTTACGCCTGGGGAGAGCCGAAATATGTAATTCTTATGGCGGCAACAATTCTTGTAAACTACGTTGCTGGCTTGCTGATTGAAAAATTCAAAGGCAAGGCACTCTCAAAGGTATTTGTTGTTTTGTCGGTTGCGCTTTGTCTGGCTTCGTTAGGCTACTTCAAGTATGCGGATTTCTTTATTGAGAACTTCAACGCGGCAACAGGTCTTTCCTTACCGCTTCTTCGGATAGCTCTGCCGATCGGTATCAGCTTTTACACTTTCCAGATACTCAGCTACACGGTTGACGTTTACCGCGGTGACGTACCGGCTCAGAAAAATCCGATAAACCTTGCAGCGTACGTGACTATGTTCCCGCAGCTTATTGCAGGCCCGATCGTCCGCTACTCCGATATAGAAAAGCAACTTGTCAGCAGAACACACAGCTTTGAAAAGTTTGCTCTGGGTGTGCGCAGGTTTGTAGTGGGTCTTGCGAAAAAGATATTGATTGCAAATACGCTAGGCGAGCTTTGTGATACGTTCCGTGTCACTGACGAAAAGGCGGTGCTTTATTACTGGCTTTATGCGGTTGCTTTTTCGCTTCATATTTACTTTGATTTCTCCGGATACAGCGATATGGCAATCGGCCTGGGCAAAATGTTAGGCTTTGATTTTCTCGAGAATTTCAACTATCCGTTCATATCGTCAAGCGTTACCGAATTTTGGCGCAGGTGGCATATGTCGCTGGGCTCGTGGTTTAGAGATTACGTGTATATTCCCATGGGCGGCAACAGAGTATCAAAGCTGCGATGGTTTTTCAATATTCTTGTGGTATGGCTTCTTACGGGCTTCTGGCACGGTGCAGCCTGGAACTTTGTTGTGTGGGGACTTTTCTTTGCGGTTCTGCTTGTGATTGAAAAGCTGTTCCTGCTAAAGCTCCTAAATAAAAGTAAGGTTATAAAGCGCATATATATCGCGCTTGCCGTTCTTATCAGCTTTGTAATATTCAACGCAACCGATATGGCAGAGGCTTTTGTGTATATCGGCGGTATGTTTGGTGCAGGCAGTATTCCGTTTGTAAACAGCGAAATGCTTTACTATCTTAAGAGCTATGCAGTTGTGATCGTTCTTGCAATAATCGGCTCTACTCCGATAGTGAAAAATCTTGCACTTAAGCTTGAAAACGGCAAAAATACAGGTAAGGTAATTAAGGTGTTTGAGCCTGTTGCAATTGCCGCTTTGATGATCGTTATGACTGCGTATCTTGTGGACGGCTCATTCAACCCGTTCCTTTACTTCAGATTTTAAGGGGAGGGGAGTTAAATATGAAATTTAAAAACATTGCGGTATCTGCAGTTTTTATTGTTCTGATATTCGGCTTGTGTGCAGGCTTTGTTTTAAAGCCGCCTAACGACTTCTCTGACAGCGAAAGACGCTTACTCTTGAAATTTCCCGAGCTGAGTGTGCAAACCGTTTTGTCGGGCAAATTTATGAGCGATTTCGAATCATATACGCTTGACCAGTTTCCGCTGCGTGACAGCTTCCGTACTATAAAGGCGATTGTTTCAACCAAGCTGTTTATGAAGCAGGATAATAATGATATATACGTCAAAGACGGATATGCGGCGGCAGTTGAATATCCGCTGAAATCCGATTCAATTCAAAACGCAGCAAAACGATTCAACACAATAATTGATAAATACACAACAGACTCCAACAATATTTATCTGAGCATAATACCCGATAAAAACTACTTCTTGTCCGAAACAAGCGGCAGGCTTTCACTCGATTACGGTGCGCTGGTTTCTCAGCTCAGCTCGCAGGTTAAAGTAGATAAGTATATAGATATTTTCGGTGACCTCGGTCTTGAGGATTACTATAAGACCGATACCCATTGGAGGCAGGAAAACCTTATACCTGTTGCTGATAAGTTGCTTGATGCAATGGATACCTCGTCCGATTTCAAAAATCTGTCGCTAAAAAGCCTCAATAAGCCTTTTTACGGCGTGTATTGCGGACAGTCTGCTTTGCCGCTTGAGGCCGAAGATTTGCAGTATTTTACGGGCGGTTATATAGATTCGCTCAAAGTATATGACTTTGAACATTCCAAAGATATGCCCGTTTATGATATGGAAAAGGCAAACGGTAAAGACCCTTATGAAATATATCTTTCGGGTTCAATTTCACTTCTGAGTATTGATAATCCTCAGGCTGTGTCGGAAAAAGAGCTAGTTGTTTTTCGCGATTCCTTTGGTAGCAGCATTGCACCGCTGCTTGCGTCCGGCTACAGTAAGGTGACGGTTGTTGATATACGTTATATAAACAGCCATATTCTCGGCAACTTTATAGATTTTGAAAACGCAGACGTACTTTTCCTCTACAGCACGCTTGTTCTCAACAACAGCGAACAATTCAAATAAGATTCATTTAAGGTATAAAAAATGCCCACCGGTAAAAAACCGGTGGGCATTTTGGTTGTTTTAAAGCTTATGCTGACTTGCCTTTGAAGAGTGTCTTGATGCCTTCGATATTTGCTTTTGTCAAAGCAATAAAGTTATCAATGAAGCTCTTTAAGTAAACTTTGAAGAACCATACGAAAAGGTTGTACTCTGTTGTTGTGCTTTCAAGCTTATCAGCGTCTACATTGTACTGTACAAAGTTTGCCTTCTCTTCTTCCTTGTTGTTGTTAGTAAGAGAGTGCCAATTGAATGTTGTCTTTGCTGTGAGCTTTTCCTTGTCCCATACAACGATTTTGTCTGCAGCTTCCTCTGAACCTGTGAAGAAGATCTGGAGCTCGCCGGCTACGCCGACAAGTGCCTGAAGGTTGAACTTTTCAACAGCGTTTCCGATAACAACTCTTTCAAGCTTTGTGCAGTAAGCAAATGCATAATAACCGATCTCTTTAACTGTATCGGGAATACGGATGCCTGTTACGTCGAAGCAGTTGTAGAATGCATAAGCATCAAGCTTTACAACAGTTTTGCCGTCAACCTTTGAGGGGATGATTGCTTCGCCGTCAAATGCTTCAGCGTCATGATCGTAAACGATTGCGATCTCGCCGTCTGCAAGCTCTCTGTAGAGATACTTATCATCAGATACGATGTAGTTGCGGCCATAAATATATTTCCAATTTGTTCCGTCTTCATCTGTGTAAGTGTTGCTGTCGCCTTCCCAAAGCTTTGCTTCGGTGGCGGTGTCTTCAGCGTGCTGGCTGAGAGCAATGCTTGCTCCGTTGGGAAGTAAAACTTCTGTCTTTGCACCTTCGGCTGCGATTGCGGGGATGGCGATGCACATCATTGTAGCAATCACAAGCACGAGGGAAATGATCCTTTTTGTTGCGTTCACTGTTGTTTCCTCCGTTTAATCAGTTTTAATGTAATTAATGGTTATGTCCGTGGCCGATTATGCTTCGGGAGTTTCCTCGGGAGCAGGCTCTTCGGGAGCGGGCTTAATGCCGATCTTTTCAACGAATGCGAGAAGATCCTCATCACCGATCATAACAAATACATCGTAAAGAACGAGATCACCGATGATAACGAGAGGAAGAAGACCTGCAAGTGCTACAAGAAGGCCGTTGATCATACCGAAGAAGTCCATAATCTTTGTGAAGAAATCCTTTGTGGGATTAATGAAGTCTTCCTCAATCTTGGTAAGACGCTCAAACGGAGCAAGAGCTTCCATTGACTTTACAAGAGCAACCGTTGCATTGGTGATGTTACCCTGGTGGTCAGCGAATGTAACGTTTGTAGTTCTGTCGAGAGCGATTGCTGCGTCGCGCTGCTTAACGAAATCGTCCCATGCAGCCTGTGCGCCTGCCATCTCTTCTTCTGTGTAGTAGTTTTCAGCAACATATGTCTTTGCTATTTCAATAGCTGCATCAAGTGCTGAGAAGTCGGAGGGGATAACCTCTGCCTTTGCGAAGATCTCTCTGAGCTTAGCTGTTGCTGCGTCGATCTCAGCCTGATGTGTGATATCAAGGTTAAGAGCTACGTAGTTGTTTTCAGCTACAACAGCCTCTGCCTGAGCGATGAGTTCTGAAGCGTTGGAGTATCTTGTGGGAGAAAGGTTTCTGATTCCGCCGAGAACACTTGACCAAGCGGATGTGTCACCTCTCATAAGGGGAACACGTGCGATGATGTCTTCGATTTCTGCTGTTGCAGCATCAACGTCATCCTGCTTGTCGATGGTGTAGCCGCTTACGGGTGTATCAGTTGCGTCCTCATATTTGTCGAGTACGTCGTAGATAACAGCTGTGAAGTTATCGCCGATTTCGTTTGCCTGAGCGTTGAGGTTATAGAGAGGCTTGGAAAGTGTGGGTGTGATCTCTACGGGCTCGTTAGCAAGGATCTTTCTGAGCTCCTTGACCGCCTCGAGATAAGCCTCTGTGTCAGCGGGCTTGTACTTGAGGTTAGCGATTGCATCGAGGATAGCTGCAGTAGCTTCGTCAACCTTAGCCTGCTCGAGCTTTGTGCATGCGCTTACGTCAACTGCAAGTGCTGCATCAAGGTCTGCTGTTTCGCAAAGGTCTCTGTCAACCTCTGCTGCCTTTGCAAGAGCCTCGTTGTAAGCTGTGAAGTCAGCAGGCTGAACTGCAAGACCTGTAACAGCAAGAGTGCCCTTTGAGCCTGCAGCAAGTGTGTATGTGCCGTCAGTTGCTACGAGAGCATTGCCGTCAAGTGTAACTGCCATGTTGTCTGCTGAGTAGTTGTCTGTATCAACAACAGCCTTGAATGTAACAGCGGATGTTGTTGCGTAGTATGTAACAGCGTTGTCGTTTACTGTGAAGCTTACGCCGTCAACTGCGGGGAACTTAGCAAAGTTACCTGCCTTGAGTGTGATAACGGGGCGGTAGCCGGTCGCTGTCTTGGATGTACCGGATGCGTTTGTAGCACTACCTGTTTTTGAGATGACGTTGACAACGACGTCGGTTGCCTTGTCAGCTCTTGCGCTTGCAAGGTAGTAGGCTGTAGCTGTTCCGTTAAGGTAAGCAACGCCGAGAGCAGATGTCATTGAAGCATCGGGAAGTACGACGTTAGCTGAAAGAGTGGCGCCTGTAACCTTTGCCTTAGCTGTTGCATCCCAGTAATCGTAAGTGATTGTTGTGGGGGTGATAGCTGCCTTCTCTGCTTCCGAGAAGTTTGCATAGAAGTCTGTGTTGAGTGTTGTGTAAAGTGTGCTTGTTGCAAAG
>JAZUSN010000026.1:0-137936 GCA_045606785.1 Acutalibacteraceae bacterium
TCACCTGCTACCTTAGAAGAAAGTGCAGACTTCATTGCAAGTCTTCTGACCTTCTTGTTGATGTCGCCGCCGTATGTGCGGGGCTTGGGTCCGTGAGCGATACCGCCGTGATACCACTGGGGAGCTCTTGTTGAACCCTGACGTGCACGGCCTGTGCCCTTCTGTCTCCAGGGCTTCTTGCCGCCGCCGCTGACTTCTGAGCGTGTGCGGGTTGACTGTGTACCCTGACGCTGATTTGCCAGATAGTTGACTACTACGAGATGCATTGCATACATGTTCGGCTCGATAGCGAAGATGCTGTCTGCAAGCTCAATATCGGAAACTTTCTTTCCGTTGATATCAAATACTGATACTGTAGGCATTTAAGTACACTCCCTTCTTACGCTTTCTTGCAAGTGTCTTTGATTACGACGTAGCTGCCCTTGGGTCCGGGGATGGCACCCTTGATAGCGATGAGATTGTTCTCAACGTCGATCTTGACAATGCTCAGATTCTGAACTGTAACTTTCTCATGGCCGAGGTGACCTGCAAGCTTCTTTCCCTTGTAAACACGGGAGGGATCGCTACATGCACCAAGTGAGCCGGCGTGTCTTGCAACAGGGCCGGTACCGTGAGTTTCCTTCAGGCGTGAGAAATTCCATCTCTTGATTGCGCCTGCTGTGCCTTTACCCTTGCTTGTGCCGGTGACGTCAACACTGTCACCAACTGCAAAGATGTCAGCCTTGATGATGTCGCCTACATTAGCTGAAGAAACATCAGAGAGTCTGAACTCCTTGAGAACCTTCTTGGGAGCGACGTTTGCCTTAGCAAAGTGACCCTTGAGGGGCTTTGTAAGACGCTCGACCTTTACATCCTGGAAGCCGAGCTGAACGGACTCGTAACCGTCGTTTTCGATTGTCTTGATCTGTGTTACGGGGCAAGGACCTGCCTCAACAACAGTAACCGGAACGACTTTGCCGTTTGCGTCGAAGATCTGTGTCATACCGATCTTCTTGCCGATGATACCTTTTTGCATTTTGACTTTTCTCCTTTCGGTTATTGGTTGGCGTTCAGCCAACATGACCTGTGAGAGCTATATTATGATGTATATAATATAGGGAACAGGCAATTTTTACAGCTTGATCTCGATTTCAACACCTGCGGGAAGTTCAAGTGCTGTGAGAGCCTCAACAGTCTTGTTTGAGGGTCTGATGATGTCGATAAGCCTTTTGTGTGTTCTCTGCTCGAACTGCTCACGGGAATCCTTATACTTGTGAACAGCACGGAGAATTGTGACGACCTCTTTTTCGGTCGGCAGCGGAACGGGACCGGAAACCTGAGCGTTTGTACGTCTTGCTGTTTCGACGATCTTCTCTGCTGCTTTGTCTACGAGGTTGTGATCGTAGCTCTTGAGTCTGATTCTGATTTTGTTTTTGACTGCCATTTTTGCGCCTCCTAAAATTTGGCGGGCAACACTTTTAGCACACGCAGCCGGGTGTTTCTACCTGCCGCATTCAAAATCCGGAAAAGTACCCTTCCCTGAATACTTTCCGGTTGGCTAAAGTGCAATTTCACCCATACGTGCTTGTGAGATGAACACGCAGTACACCCGTGAGATGAGCGCACCTGTGGGGTGAGAACTATTACTAGTCGCCCGGTTCAATGATCGGACATGCTCCACGGAAATTCCCTGCTTCAAAGAGCAGCCACCTTCCGTTTCAACGCATATCTGCACACTATCCTATTTAGCATGCTCCGTTATTTTAACATAGTGCACAATGATTGTCAACGTTTTTTGTAAAAAAAACCAAATATTTTTTTATTTTATTATAATATATATAAGGAACCGAATTTTTAACCCCTGTTTTGTGAAAAACAGCACAAAACAGCTATACTTTTTGGAAAAACCGTGCTATAATCCTATCGTTATAAACATTAAACTACAAATACGGAAGAAGGAAAACCAATGAAAACAGACATTGAAATAGCTCAGTCAGCCGTAATGCAGCCCATTACCGCTATCGCAGAATCTGCAGGGATCCCCGTTGACTGCCTTGAGCCCTACGGCAAATACAAGGCTAAAATCAACCTTGGTGACATTCCTGCCGATTTCGATAAAAAGGGTAAGCTTGTACTTGTTACAGCTATCACCCCCACACCTGCAGGCGAAGGCAAAACAACAACGACTATCGGCCTTGCCGACGGCATGAAGAAAATCGGTAAAAACGTTATGGTTGCTCTGCGCGAGCCTTCCCTCGGCCCCGTATTCGGCATCAAGGGCGGTGCCGCAGGCGGCGGATACGCTCAGGTTGTACCGATGGAGGATATCAACCTTCACTTCACAGGCGACTTCCACGCAATCGGTGCCGCAAACAATCTCCTCGCCGCAATGCTCGACAACCACATCTACCAGGGCAACAGCCTCAACATCGACCCGAGAAGAATCACCTGGAAGCGCTGCGTTGATATGAACGACAGACAGCTCCGTTTTGTTACGGACGGTCTTGGCGGCAGAATCAACGGCGTACCCCGTGAGGACGGCTACGATATCACAGTTGCTTCCGAGATTATGGCTGTGCTCTGCCTTTCCACTTCTATAACTGATCTCAAGGAAAGACTCGCACGCATCATCGTAGGCTACACATATGACGAAAAGCCCGTTACCGCAGGCGAGCTCAAAGCAGCAGGTGCAATGGCAGCTCTGCTCAAGGATGCTATCAAGCCCAACCTTGTTCAGACACTTGAGGGCACACCCGCACTCGTTCACGGCGGCCCCTTTGCAAACATTGCACACGGCTGTAACTCGGTTATGGCAACAAAGCTTGCAATGCGCCTTGGCGATTACGCTATCACAGAGGCAGGCTTCGGTGCTGACCTTGGAGCAGAGAAATTCCTCGATATCAAGTGCCGCTATGCAGGCATTGCTCCGAGTGCTGCAGTTATTGTTGCAACAATCCGTGCGCTTAAGATGCACGGCGGTGTACCCAAGACAGAGCTCGGTGCAGAAAACCTTGAGGCTCTCGAAAAGGGCATCCCCAATCTTCTGCGTCACGTTTCCAACATCAAGGACGTATACAAAATTCCCAGCGTCGTTGCCGTTAACCGCTTCCCGACAGATACAGATGCCGAAATTGAGCTCGTTATCAATAAGTGCAAGGAGCTCGGCGTTAACGTTGTGCTTTCAACCGTATGGGCTGAGGGCGGCAACGGCGGCATAGAGCTCGCAAAGGAAGTCGTAAGGCTCTGCGAGCAGCCTAATGATTTCACGTTTGCCTATGAGCTTGAAGGCAGCATTGAAAGCAAGATTGAAGCAATCGTCAAGAAGATTTACAGAGGTGCCGGTATCAGCATTCTTCCCGCCGCAAAGAAGCAGATTGATATGCTTACCAACCTCGGTTACTCCAACCTACCTGTATGTGTTGCAAAAACACAGTACAGCTTCTCAGACGACCCGACTAAGATCGGCGCACCCGAAAACTTCACGGTTACGATCAAAAACATCAAGATTTCCGCAGGAGCAGGCTTCATCGTTGTGCTCACCGGTGACATTATGACAATGCCCGGTCTGCCCAAGGTACCCGCCGCAGAAAGAATTGATGTTGACGAAGCAGGCGTAATCACAGGCCTCTTCTGATAAAACAAGCTAAACCTCCGTATGATTCTGGTCACACGGAGGCTTTTTTATTTGAGGTTTTAAAAACGGATTTATATTTTATCAATTTTCAATTTATGGTGAAGCAAGATAAACTCAGCCACCAGAGCGAGTGAAATCAGCATACTGACAAGAGAGAAGTAATCCAGCCCAAAAAGAAGCTGCCCAAAAGAAACGACAGCACCAATACCCACCAATATCTCAGCAACCTTGGCAACGCGATGTTTACCTTTGAAACAATAGACCAAAAGTAAAGCAAATACAGCACACGTAATGAGTGCCGTTAAGAACGGCGTGAAATTAGCATAACCGTACGGGACTAAACTGAAATACGAAAAAGTCTTTCTTTGAGTTTTCTCCGGTGAAACAGCAAAGTTGCACACCGCACCGTAAGGGAGAATCTCCAAAATCAAAGCAACAGCAGGAAGCAGTAAATTTGACAGTCTTTTTTTCATAAGATATCGCCCTCCTTCTTCACATTGTTCAGCTCATTCACAGCAAATCTTTGAGTTTATCCAGGAAAGCCTCCTCACCAAGAGTATTGATTTTAAAGAACATTGCCTGGCTTCCGCCTGATGTAATTGCAGTAATATGAACAGGACCTCCGGCATTCTGAAACAGCGTAACATTCAGGCTCACACGGTTGTTACCTGCATAGCTGTAGCGCTCAAACACACGCACACTGCACCGGGCATCGCCGTCACAAATATCGCTCGAATCTTCAAGCGTGGCCGACATACTGCCGTTGAGTATTCCATTTTCAATTTTTTCAAGAAGCCGATCAAAATCAGCAATTACGGTTTGTTCCAACTTTGCCATTGCCTATCTCCTTTTCTTTCATGCATTTTTCACTCATATTATATTGTTTCACCGTCAATCTTCCATACTAACGGTGTGCAATTTTCGAAATATAAACGCACTTAATATCGTGATACTCTTCGTTAAATCTTTAAACCTCAGCAAGGTCTCCCTTCGGCTCATCCGTTAAGTTATCGGTGCACGAAAACAAAAAAAGATGTGTTGCTGCCTCCGTTAAAACCGGGGCTTTCTTGAATTATATCACATAAAGTATGTTTGAGCAACAGAAAGGCACAGCAGTCAGCAACCTGACCGCCGTGCCTTTTACATTTAGTGTTATCTTGAATTAGCCGTTTCCACAATGCCGAAATAGAAATCCTCAAACGATGTGGGATAATGCTTTGTTCCGCAGAAATCAAAGTGATCCATACCGTACATAGTATCAAAATAGTACCATCTGCCGGGCTCGATCGTTTCGCCTTCGGCAACGCTGTCCTCATAATCCTTTGCCGTTGCGGCATCAACATCCGGATAAAGCGCAGACGCAAGCGGCACGATACCATCGTTAACCGCCCAATCGCCCTCGATTTTTATTCCGTCAATCGTTGCGCCCTTGGTAGCGGCAAGCATCGCACCCGAAATCCAGAATATCGGATTTAGCGTTTTCATGCTGTCATCAGCTGTTGTGTAAGAATAATAATATGTGTTGGGTGAGAGTTTAATTGACTTATTGAGCTCGGAAGCACCTCTGAGCGTCATATCGTACGCACAGTTATCATTGCTGCGGTAGAAATTCCAGATGCCGCTCAAAGTCGGAAGAGCTCTGAACTGATCCTGCGCAGGTGTCAGACCGAACTGGCTGAGCTGGAACGAGAAAACGAGGAAGTTGTTGCCAAAAACAGTACCGATAAGATTAATTACCGTGCTGATGAGCAGAATTGTAATCTGCGGATCAGTAAGGATATTTGCAACCTGCGAGCCGTTGTGGGGTGCAGAAAGAGTAATGCAGGAATGAACAAGGTCGTGTCCTCCCTTAAAAAGCGGGCTTGTATCCTCCCCTGTTGCTGCAAGCTCCTCCTCGCTGCCGTATGTCATAAGCGAAGTGAAAAGGCGTACTGTAGCACCGCCGAATGAGTGGCCGACAAGGTTGATTTTTTCTTCCATATCCCACGGCTCACCCATAAGTGCCTTGCCAACGTAGCTGAAACCGTAGCGCGAGTGGCCGTGTGCCTTAGCGTGTGCCTCGCCGTAGTCAACGACCGTACCCATAAGCTGAGCATAAAGCTCGCAAGCTCTGTCCCACGCACTGCTGAGAGGGCCTACAGAGGGAGCATACGCCTCAATACCTTTTTCATTGAGCATTTTTATCATATCTGTATCGCTGAGTCCAAGTCCACCGCCCCAATACGGTGACATTGCGTAAAACTCGTTATCGGGTGCCCAGCCGCCCATACCGTGAACAAAAATATAGGGATAGCTGCTTGTGTACTTCACACCGTCAACGGTAACTGAGCTTTCGGCGCCGACGTGTATTGCAACCATACCGAATATCATTGATACAGACAGTACGAGCGCGACTAATCTTTTCATTTAAAACTCCTCCTTGGGGCTTTTTACACAGCTATTATAATACAGCATCGTTAAATAAAAGTAAATATCAACCCATAAGCGGCATCTCTATCACCCTGAAGGCAACACAGTCCACAGCAAAAAAAGTAACTGCATAGATAACTGCGGCAAAGTACAGCCTGTCCGCAGTTTTAGTTCTTTGCAAGGACGACAAAAGCGCCACACACGCGCTTAATACAAACACATTTGTAAAGAAGAAAACGCGCTGACCCGAAGCAAATACCGAAGATGAAAAGCTCATTGCCATTGCACAGCCAAAGCCTGCGGCAAGACACACAGCCACAAAAAATCCGAGCTTTTTATTCTTTATGAGAAGCCATACGGACAATGCGGCAATGAATATAAGCAGTAAACAACCGAGTGAAAACAACACATAAAACGAAAGGTCGTACTCTCCTTTCAGAATCTGACTGCGAAAAAACATATGCGGCAGGCCTCTTTTAACTAAGCTGACCGAATAATTAACCGCAACACAAACAACTGCCGCATATATCCAAACGGCCGTCAGAAGTCTTTTGCAACGCTTTTTGTTGGCGGAAACTGAATAAACAGCCAGACACAGCAGGCCGATAAACAGCAGAATCAGAAAATTTGAAAGATAAAAGCTGTTTGCAAAGAAAACGGCAAGACCGCAGCCGAGCTTTTCAAGCAACCCCATCTCGGTATATCGGACAAAACCGCTTTGCGCCTCCATAACAGACCTGGCGGCCGCACCCGGAGAAGAAAACAGATGGAAATCGCACACTGCGAGAACAGGCAAAGGAACAAGAAAGCTAAACCTTAATTTCATTTTTTTGACAATCAATACAGCCAGAAGTATGACATACAGGGCTGTAACTGCCGCTGCCGACTGCTCCTGCGCAGTAGCAAGAAGCACCGCAGGCACACTCAGCACCGTTTCGAACTTGCTCACTTTAATTTCAAGCAAACAAAAAAGAATCGGTACAACCGTAACAACAAGCCCGAAAAAAGGCCATAGATACGTAAAAGAGCCTGCAAACCAGAATACGCTGGGATTCAGACACGAAACCATCATCATAAACATTGCACAGCAGCAGAATATCTGCCTTCGACGCAGGCTAATTTCTCCGTCAAAAGCTTCCGCAACCCTGAACCATATGAAGGAGATGTATACAAGGATTGCAGAATTGGCAAGCTTCCAGAGGGTAACGTCCCGACGGATAAAAAACGCAAGCAAAAGCTCGCCGAAAGTTCTGCCCGAAAGCGTGTTATAACGTTCCGTCAGCCAACCCCTATATGTAAAATCAGGTGCCGAAACAATACCGAGAAAGTTGCCGTCATCCATCTTGATAAAATAGCGTGTCAAGAAGAGTGAAAAAGCCGTAACCATAACGGCATAACAGACGAGCGGAAAATACTTATGCTGTGTAAAGTGCTTGATTTTTTCTCTCACGCCGTTTCACCGCCTCTCACAAAGTACGGATGCTCCTTCGAGCCGTCACCGCCGCCGCAGATAACATTACGTGACCGAAGATAAACGGCAGGCGCAACACCTGTCAGGCCGTCAAACGCCAAGGTTTTGTAGTATCCGCCGGAGCTTGTAACCGTGGCTACGCTGACGTTATTTGAAGACACGGGAGAGCTTGTCCAATACCATACCGCCATTGAATCAGAGCCGAAATAAGGCGACTCACTTTGTTCAAGTGCGCTTTTTGTCGGAGTTTTCAGCCGCTCGCCTGTGCTGAAGTACGATGAGATCTGCTCTTTTGAAAGTATGAAAACTCCGCCCCCGTCAATCAACCGCACAAGCTCCTCGCTGAAGTTATCACCGTGCAAAAAGCCTTTTTCTTCAGCGTAGGAATTGTAGCCCTGCGATACGCAATTCTTTTCGGGAGCAGAGTGAGAGTAAGACACCTTATCATCATCGGAATTCAGCCATTGCCTGAGAGAAGACGCTTCCCAAGAGGAGGAGCCGTAAAGAGCGCTGTCGGCTTCGTGATAGCCTTGAGCTGCGCCGCATGCATCAAAAGCCTTGAACGTAATTACGTGTCTGGTCATAATAAGAATTCTACCCTCGTCAGTTACATCCAGCACCTGCCAGAGCAGCGGTTCTTCAAGATACGAGCCGAAATACAGAAAATCGCCTTTCTTCAAAGTTGCACGGACCGATTCATTGCTGTTCACATCAATATTGGCCGTTACATCCTCAGCCATCATTACGCTTACAGCCTTCATAATATGCGGAGCAAACACAACCAACGCGGCAAATAGAACAAACACCGTAACGGCTGCTTTTTTCACGCCTTCACCTCTTCTCGCTTTTATGTCCAAAGAATACCATAACAGCCGTTACAAATCAATAAAAGCAGCGAAAGTTAAGAAAAGTTAAGATTTGGATTACAGCGTGACGTACCGCTTTGCGGCATAGCCCTGCCTGCCGCCGTAGTTGACTTTGTACCACTCTCCGTCTTCACCCAGCACCTGCACCTTTTCGCCGTCGTATGCCCGTGCAACTATAGGCGAAGAAAGCGACGGCTCACGGCGGATATTTAGTGCGCCCGATGTAACGTTAACAGTACCGACCTGACCGCCTATCGGCGAAACAAACGGCACCCCGAAATACTCAGCAACAGATTCGGCAAGAGCTCTGCCCATCGTATCAATGTTATCAACAATCCAGTTTGCATCATCCTCGTTATCGTGGTACGCAACCTCTACAAGCACGCTCGGCATCGTCGGCTGACGCACCTCACCCAGGGCGGTGGTTGCTCTGATATCAACAAGCTCGGGATACGGATAAATCTGCTTAAAATTATCCGCAATAATCTGCGCAAATCTTTTGCCGTTGCGGCTTGTCGGGTAGTAAAAAACGTCAGCACCCATAAGCTGACCGTATATCCTATCCGGCGACGCGTTTGAGTGAATCGCAAGGTAGAGGTCATAGCCGCCTGCATTTCCTTGACGTATCGAGCTAGCCGCTGTCATATCGGGTGTGTTGCGGCCGAAATCAATTCCGCTCGCCTCAAGATAAGGCTCGACCGCATCCGCCACAAGATTCATATAATACTCCTCCGTGCCGCCTATAACGTACAGATTATTCTGCTGTGTTGACGGACTTAAATATACGCTTGGCATATCATTTTTCCTCCTACAGATCACATACTGTATTCATCATATGCAAATAGGTTTATAAAGTTGACGTAAAGCAAGTTGACTTTACAAAAATACTGCTTATTGCTCAAAACGGGATTTTATGCTATAATCACCGCATAGGAGGTGCATAAACGTGAAAATCTCAATACCCGCTAACGCACTTCGCGCCATGGGAATTCTTGAGCAAAACGGCCATTCTGCTTACGCCGTAGGCGGTTGCGTGCGCGACAGCCTGCTCGGAAACACGCCTTATGACTGGGATATCTGCACCTCTGCTCTGCCCGAGCAAACAGCAGAATGTTTCGACAAATTCCGCATTATACCCACAGGTGTAAAGCACGGCACCCTTACAGTTATCGTAGACGAGCCTCTTGAAATAACCACCTTCAGAATCGACGGTGATTACCTCGATAACCGCCGCCCGAGTGATGTTTCTTTCACACGGAACTTAAGTGATGACCTTTGCCGACGCGATTTCACCGTCAACGCAATGGCGCTCAGCTCAAGCGGCGAAATTACCGACCTTTACGGCGGCAGAGAAGACCTTGCCGCAAAGCTCATACGCTGTGTCGGCGATGCGACAACAAGATTTGACGAAGACGCGCTTCGCATTATGCGCGCCCTGCGTTTTGCCGCAACACTCGGCTTCGAAATCGAAGCAAAAACAGCAAAAGCGATTCACGAAAAAAAACACCTGCTGAAAAAAATTGCCGCCGAAAGAATACAGAAGGAATTCACAAAGATGCTCACGGGGAACTGCTGTGAAATACTCGCGGAATTCGCCGACGTAATACGTGTTTTTCTGCCGGAAGTGCAAACAGATTCCGAAACACTCCGACGCATAGCCGCCGCACCTGACGAACCCGTGCTCAGACTGTCACTTCTTTTCGGCAGTACATCCGCACAAGCAGCTGCAGACAGACTTCACGCACTAAAGTACGATAACAGCACCGTAAACAGAGTAAGCCTGATGCTTGATTCAGCACAAAGCGCAATCGGCACCGAACGCCCGCAGGTAAAACGGCTGCTCAACAAATACGGCGAGGAAAACGCAAAAACCGTGCTGGCGTACCATCTCTACAGCGAAAGAATCACCGACGCAACATACAATGCTGTTGTTTCTGCGGTAAACGATATCATTGCAAGCGGTGAGTGCTTCACCCTTTCAAAGCTTGCCGTAAACGGCATCGATATATCGGCGCTGGGCATCTTCCCTGCAAAGCAAATCGGCAAGGTTTTATTCGCGCTGCTCGAAAAAGTTATGGACGAAGAGACAAAAAACGAGAAAAAATCTCTCATTTCTGTTGCCCGAACGCTGAAATATTAACTTTTTTTGAATAATTTCTATATAATTTGTGTTGACTATAACAGCTTTTATGCTATAATGGGATAAAGCTGATTGGGTTCAGCAAAATTCAACATATTTAAGGAGAGATAAAAAGTGAAAGAGAAATTCCTCAAAGCAACCGTTTTACTTATGACCGGCATTATCGTATTCTGCTCAGCAACTATGATGTTCTCAGCTGCTGAAATCTCTAATGAGCCGCCCACAACAGTAACCACAACCGAACCTCCCACAGACGCCCCCACACAGGCACCGACAGATGCTCCTACACAGGCTCCCACAGATGCCCCCACACAGGCCCCCACACAGGCTCCGACACAGGCCACAACCGAAGATGATGATTCCGGCTATACCACAACAACCTGGGATGACCGCAACTTCACATCAAAGGTTACAACAACAAAGAAAACCAACACAACAAAGAAAACCAACACAACAAAGAGATACACATCAAACAAGAAGCCCACAACCACAGTGCCCGAAACAACTACTGTTGAGGAATCCACAACAGAGTACACAGACGACCAGACAACAGCTTACATCTGGACATTTGCTGATGAAACAACAGAAGCAGAGAAAGACACAAGCGGCGTAAACGTTAAGAAAATCGTTATTATCGCTGTAATCGTTGTTGCTGTTATCGGCGCAGGCGTATGCCTCTTTATCCTCGGCAAGAAGAAATAATCACACGCTGAATTGACACAAAGCCTTACCTTGACCGCAACACGGTCGGGGTAAGGCTTTTAAAAAACCGTATATACCAAAGGAGTATGCTTCTAAATGAAAAAGCTTATCTGCATCTTTACCGCTCTGCTGTGCATTACGGCAGGTGCCATCCCCTGCCTTGCTTCACCCGACGTTATTTTCACCGTTTCTGCCTCTCAGGAAAAAGGACGCAACATCGTTGTTGACATTAAAGTATCAAAGGATTCTTCGCTGTATACAACCGAATTCTACATTTTATTTGACCCGACCGACGTTGCATTTGTAAGGGACAGCGAAAAGGGCGGCGACATAGTTGCCGGGCTTAAGCCGTACATCACCGCAACAGAGGTCGAAGCAGGTAAAATAAAGGTGAGCTACACTTCGACCAAGTCGCTTGACACGGCAGGAGTGCTCTGCCAGCTTGAATTCCGCTCTAAGACAGACAGCTTTGTGCGTTTCGATATTGAAGTTGAGCACGCAGAAAGCTTTGACGGCAAGGAAATATACGCTCTCACAACACAGGGCGTATACGGCAGCGTTACTGCAAAAAAGCAAACATCTGTCGGCGTCACCGTAGCTGTTGTCGCAGCCGGCGGTGCTGCTGTTGCCGCCGCAGCGGTGCTTATTGCAAAGAAGAAAAAGAGCAGGTAAAAACGCCTATACCGCCAAGGAAGCTGCACCATTTTTAAAAAAACTATTGACAAAAAGAAGTTAATTGATATAATTATGTTTGCTGTGATTTTTCGCGGCAAGGCAAATATGGCCCGGTAGTTCAGCTGGTTAGAACGCTAGCCTGTCACGCTAGAGGTCGACGGTTCGAGCCCGTTCCGGGTCGCCATATTTTGCTGCTATGGCTCAGGTGGTAGAGCACATCCTTGGTAAGGATGAGGTCGGCAGTTCGAGTCTGCCTAGCAGCTCCAAGCTCTGTGAACAGTTTCGTTCACAGAGCTTTTTCTTTTGCCGACAAAAAAGAGGTTTACGGAAAAGTTATCCGTAAACCTCTTTTTTTATTTAACTTGCGTTATGCTGCAAACCAGTTTTTAATCGGGCAGCGATTGGGCTCATACTTGGGTGTATCGATTGAAGAATCCTTTACGATTGCGAACGAATCAATGCACTCTGTACCGTTTTCGGTTACACCGTATGAATCAAAATAGAGTGAATTGCCCTCGATTCTGATTGCGGCAAATACGGGATACGTTGCATCCACAATTGCCTCTGCCCTCGGGAAGAGCTCATCCGTATCTGCAGGGTCTTTCGTCTGGTAATATTTGACACCTGAACAGCCGTTGATAGCATAAATCGTGCCGTCGGGGTTGACCTTTGCCGTGTAGGTTTTGCCGTTGTTGTCAACGCTCATTTCGTAAACCTCAACAACCTCGTTGTTGTTCATCGCGTCTGTTCTGAGGTATACATGGTCGTGACCCTGGAGCACCATATCAATGCCGAGCTCAGGCATACGCTTTGAGAGTACCTTACGCAGCTCAACTACATCACCGTCGTCATAATGCGAGCCGTTTGAGTAGGGAGCCTTGTGGAGCATAACGAACTTCCACTCGGCATCGCTTGCAGCGGCATCAGCCTTCATCCATTCGATCTGCTCTTCGGAAATACCGTTATCTTCATCATCGTTTGAGTTGAGAACAATAAAGTGTGCGTTGTTGTAATCAAACGAATAGTAGACACCTGTCATTGTCTCCTGCTCGGGAACGTTGGGAAGAATAAAGTTATCGTCGAGAGCATACTCGCCGTGGTTTTCGTGGTTACCTGCCGTGGGCATAAGCACGCTGCTCATAAGGTGCTCTGATGCTGAATTGAACATCCATTTCCACTGCTTGAAGTTGTCACCGTGGTCTACATGGTCACCCGTGTGCATAAGGAATGCGGCATCGGGATACATTGTGAAAGCTGTATCAACAAGGTTTGACCACTTATCGTAGTGACGCTCGGAGCCGCCCTGGCTGTCGCTGACGTGGAAGAATGTGAACGAATCGGAATTATCCGCTGTGGTGATTGTTGCAACGTCACTCCAGAAGCCGTAGCTTGCATCACCGATGCGGTAGTAATAGGTTGTGCCGGGCTTGAGGCCCTCAATAGTCACGGTATGGCGGTTTACGTCAAACTCATAAGTGAGCAGACCTGCCAGACCGATATCTATACCGGGGTAGCTTCTTCTGACTGTTTCAACGGATTTATCAATCTTCACTCCGTCAGGTGTTGCGCCAAGGTCCGTGGGGTCGAGAGAAAGCTCGATATCCGTACCTTTTACGCCCTTCTTTGTGTACCAGCTGATATTTCTCGTCGTTGCGGAATCTTCACCGAAGGTGACTGCAACCGTTGCGGGAAGCCTGAGATTATCTGCTGTTGCAACAACCTCGTAGCCGCCGTCTGTGTTTGCGGTAAGCGTAAGGTTATGGTCCGAGGGAGCCTCATCAACGCAGAAGGCCTGAATAAATGAGCCTATCTCCCAGTCGATTGTTTCCATCTGGCTGACCGTGATATACTCGGCAATAAGGTGGTCGAGCAGACCGTTAAGGCTTGACTGATCAAGAACGCCGAGAGCACCGAGAAGCTTGAAAACCTTATCTATAACGTTTGTGAACGACATATCGCCCATAAGTACAACGCGGAGAATTATATCAAGCGTGCGAACAATGCCTGCGCCGAATGTGCCGAACGGGAAAGCTGAGGGGAGGTTGAGCTCAAGCGTTGAGAAAAGCTCACCAAGGAGGAAATCGTTGAGCACGTACTCGATTATGCCATCAAACAGAAGCGCCGTAATATCGCCTGTTTCAAGCTTCTTGACCATATCCTGCATAAACGGGTCATCGTCAAACGTGCCTTCGTTACCGTACATATATGCCAGAACGCTTGAAACGAAATCGCCGAATGTGCCGCCCCTGCTTGCATCGCCAAAGCCGTATTTATCAATGAACTTTGTACAGGGAACTTCGGAGAACTGAATTTCGAGAAGGTTGTCGAGCAGCTCGCCGACAATGTCCATAAGCACGTCGGGATCTTGGAGATATGCTGCCTCAAGCTGATTGCAAAGGTCCTTGATAAGACCCATAACGTTCTTTGTTCCTATAATTGTGATTCCTGCAAAGCCTATGCCGCCGTTGAGCAGACCGTCAAGCATTTCTTCGAGCCCGAGCATCTCACAAAGGAAATTATAAAGGCCGCCTGCTTCCTTAATCTCAACAGAATACGTATCTACGTAGTAGCTGAGAAGATCCATCAGCATACCCTTTGCGGAATCACCCACAAAGTTGATGCCGAAGCAGTAGTTTGAGAAGGGCTGCTCATACGTTTTGCCGTTGTAACTAAGAGGCTTGAGCTCATCAAATGCGTGGCTCTTTACGTCGGCTGTAAGAACGCCGCTCTGAGTGTTATCGAAAGTTACAAGTCTGATAAGGTTGGGGAAATTGATAACGGAGGCTGTAGCAATATCGTAGATGATGTTGCCCTTATCCGAAATATGCTGTGAAACGTCGTGAATGTGGAGGTGGCCTGTGAACACGTACTGCATACCTGCATCTGCAAGGCATTCACTGACGTATTCGCAGTCTTCAATAAGGAAATCGGTAAAGGTTGCAACCTCTTTCTCGCGGTAGTGAGAAACGATATTCCAATGTGTCATACCGATTACGCTGTAGCCGAGCTGCTTGCACTCCTCAATCTGCTCAAGAATCCACTCAAAAACAGCTTCGGAATACTGTCCGCCCGTCTCTTTTTCGTCAAGGCCGCTCTCGGTATTATCTGCCGTGTACATACCGCCGTCCATAACAACAAGGCGGTAGCCGTTTTCAAGCTCGGCGATATAAGAGAGTGCGCCTGCCTTTTCACCTGCGGGAGGGGTGAACTCTTCAACAGCAAGGTCATAGCCAAGCTCTGCATAAATCTCACGGAATTCCTCAGGTGTTACGTAGCGTGCACCCTTGACGAATTTACCGTCCTTAAACACCTGTGCGTTGGGGTTGTTGACGTCGTGGTTGCCGTTTGTTACAAGAACCTGAACGCCTGTTTCCTCTTCCCACGCTTCAAGTATCGAGGCAAGCTTCACGTGGCTGACATAGTCGCCGTCCTTCGTGAGGTCACCGGGGATGAGCAGGTAATCAAGCTTGCCCTGCTCAGCTTGCACCTTGTAGAAATCGAGTGCAGTCATAAGAATTGCATCGGCAAGGTGAGAGGTGCATATTGTTTTTTCGCATACCTCTGTCGCCTTGTCCTTATCGTCGATGTTTTCCTGTGCGTAGTAGTGTACGTCAGTCATAACGCCGAGCTGAATTGCGCCTTTTTCGGTATTCTGTGCAAAAACGCTTGTAGGCAGCGCCATAAAGAGCAGCACTGCCGCAAGGAGCACAGAAATCAGTTTGACAGAAAATTTCTTCATCTTGACTTCTCCTCTTTTCACTTTTCTGTACGGTCAATAATGTCTTTGAATATCTTTGCGATAACGTGTGTGATTTCAACGCTCAGACCGTTTGTTTCGTGATAGTGGTTACGGTCAAGATTATCTCTGTAGCTTGAAAGATAAGCCTGTGTCGGGTGAAGAACAGCGTTGTTTGAAGGCACCATATAGCCTGTCATATCGTTTGTAACGCCGAAGAGTATGAGGTCGGGATCACCGGCGATCTCTGCAAGAGGTGTTGCATTAACCTCGGGGCCGATACCTGTGCCCGAATTTTCAGCATCAAAATATCCGCCGTAGACGTTCTCGGCAAAAGCCTCACCGCCGAGAGTGAGTATCTTCTGCTTGCCGAGCTTTATGTAGTTCATTTCGGTAAGAAGTCCGAGTCCGAGTGAGCTCTCGGGACAATGATAAGCTCTTGAATGGCAAAGCTTGAGAATAAACATAAATGCGAGTACGTAGTTCTCAATCGGGGCATAATAAGGCTGATGAACAATTGTCATCTCAGCGTCAAGCTCTTCGTCGTTATCAATGCCGAGTGCTGCCTTTGCAAGCATCTCACCGCCGAGCTTTGTGCGCTCAAGTCTGTCCTCTGCAACGTCCTCAATATTGACAGCTGCAATTGCACCGACGCTGAAAAGAACGTTGACCGGCTTGACAGCGTTGATTGCCTCACGCAGGTAGTAGGGGTAGTCTGCGCTGACCTTGGTGCAGTCGCCGCCCATTGTGTTGGGGTGAGCGCCGAAGTTGAGGAACCAGGTTTCTGCGCTGCCGTCATTGGGAACAAAGCGGAATCTGGAGAGCTTGTCGTTGTTTGCGGCTCTGCCCTCGCTGATTACGTCGGGAACACGTACCGAACCGATATAGAGCTTGCCCTCTTTACGGTTTTTGTATGCCTCTATGCAGACCTGCTTGATTGAATCGAAAACAAGCTGCATATATTCGTCATCCATACCGCTCTGCGGAGGCATAAGTCTGCCCCAGTAGCCTACCGTGTCAATGCTTGCGTGTGAGTGTGTGCAGCTGATGTTTATAAGCTTGCAGTTAGTTTCTTTCGTGAAATCGCTGAGTGAATCACGAACGACCTTTACATCGTAGCCTGTAAGGCCGATTATATCGGCACTGACGAGCACGATACCGCCGCCATCCTTACAGTCAAGCCACATTGCGCGCACCGTAAGCGGATCGTTCACGCCGGTAACGGGATGATCCATCTTATAGCCAGCAATGTAGTATTTTTTAGCTGTTACGTCAGCAGGCATAATCTCCTTGCAGGCAAAGCCGGCATTGTAGAAATTATCCGTCTTATTTTTCATTCTGATGGGCTGAGCTGCTTCAACAACGGGTGCATTACCCTTTTTTGCAAACTTCTTGCCCTTACTTTTTGCAACCTTTTTGAGCAATTTGGTTGCGATATCTCCCATATCCATTTATGTATCCTCCTTGTATTTTCAGAATTATTATCCTAATTACACAATATACCACTTCAGCATATAAAAATCAAGGTTTCACAAGTTGTAGCACTATATTTCTTTCTTTACTTCAATGTTATTGACTAATTTTGTTAAACATAATATAATAATCTATGTATATTAATTATAAGGAGAAGTGTTTCCGGCTTCACTTTTTCCGATGAAGGAGGACAAAAACCAATGAGAGAAATCAGCAGTTTTAACGCAGGCTGGCTCTTTTCAAAAACAGCTGCTGCCGTTCCCTCTGCCCTGCCGGCAGACTGGGAGAGCGTTGACCTCCCCCACTCCTGGAACGCAGTTGACGGCCAGGATGGCGGCAACGATTACCACAGAGGCACCTGCTACTATGCAAAGCAAATTGCAAAGGCAGACCTTCCTCAGACAGACAGAATTTATCTTGAAATCAAGGGTGCAAACTCATCTGCCGACGTTTACGTAAACGGCAGCAAAATCAAATCACACGACGGCGGCTACTCCACCTGGCGCGTCGATATGACCGACAGCCTTCAAGACACAAACCTTATCGTTATCGCTGTTGATAACGCGCCCAACGACAGGGTTTATCCGCAGATGGCAGACTTCACGTTCTACGGCGGTCTCTACCGCGATGTAAACATAATCGGTGTCAGCGACTCTCACTTTGACCTTGATTATTTCGGCGCACCCGGCATAAAGGTTACACCCGAAGTAAAGGGCGGCGATGCCGAGGTTGAAATCGAGGTTTTTGTTACCAATAAAAAGGACGGACAGACCCTGCGCTACACGGTTACGGATGCACAGGGCAACGTTGTTGAAACCAAGACAACTGACGATGATGACGAAGATTTCGACATCAAAAACGTTCACCTCTGGAACGGACGCAAGGACCCCTACCTCTACACCGCAACGGTTGAGCTCCTCGAGGGCGACACAGTGCTTGACAACGTAAGCGCACGCTTCGGCTGCCGCACGTTTAAGGTAGACCCCGAAAAAGGCTTTTTCCTCAACGGCAAGAGCTATCCGCTGCGCGGCGTATCACGCCATCAGGACAGATGGGGTCTGGGCAACGCAATACTGCCCGAGCACCACAAGGAGGATATTGAGCTCATCTGTGAGGTTGGCGCAAACACAATCCGCCTTGCTCACTATCAGCACGATCAGTATTTCTACGACCTTTGCGACGAAAAAGGTCTTGTAATCTGGGCAGAGATTCCCTACATCTCAAAGCATCTTCCCGGTGGCAGAGAGAACACGGTATCGCAGATGACAGAGCTTGTTGCGCAGAACTACAACCATGCTTCAATCTTCTTCTGGGGACTTTCAAACGAAATCACAATGGGCGGTGCAGAGGATCCCGACCTTATCGAAAACCACAAAATCCTCAACGACCTTGTTCACAAGATGGATAAGACCCGTCTTACGACAATTGCCGTCGTTTCAATGTGCGGAATTGATGCATCTTATCTTCAGATTCCCGACCTTGTTTCGTATAACCACTATTTCGGCTGGTACGGCGGAGACACATCAATGAACGGCCCGTGGTTTGATAAATTCCACGCAAAATATCCCAAAATCCCGATAGGTATGAGCGAATACGGCTGTGAGGCACTCAACTGGCACAACTCCAACCCGTCACAGGGCGACTATTCCGAAGAGTATCAGGCATACTACCACGAGGAGCTCATCAAACAGCTTTTCTCACGTCCCTACATCTGGGCAACTCACGTATGGAATATGTTTGATTTCGGCGCAGACGCAAGAGCAGAGGGCGGCGAAAACGGACAAAACCACAAGGGTCTCGTAACCTTCGACAGAAAATACAAGAAGGATTCATTCTACGCATACAAGGCATGGCTTTCGGACGAGCCCTTCGTTCACCTTTGCGGCAAGCGATATGTTGACCGTGTTGAGGACACAACAAAGGTTACCGTATACTCAAACCAGCCCGAGGTTGAGCTTTTTGCAAACGGAAAATCCTTGGGCAAGAAGACTGCGGCGGACCACTTCTTCTACTTTGACGTACCCAACGCAGGTGAGACAACACTCATTGCTGTTGCAGGCGAACACAAAGACGAAAGCGTAATCCGCAAGGTTGACAAATTCAACGAGGATTACCTGCTGCGCGAAAAGGGTGCCGTGCTCAACTGGTTTGACGTTACGGAGCCCGAGGGCAGACTTTCACTCAATACACCCATCAGCGAGGTTATGAAAACCTTCAAGGGCAAGTTTGTTATGCTCTCTGTCGGCGCAATGATAATGAAGCAGCTCAAATCAAAATCCAAATCCAACGAAAGCGGCGGAGGCGGATTCTCGGTTTCAGGCTTCAAGATCACACCCGACCTTATGAAGATGCTCGGCGGTTTCTCAATTCTCAGAGCCTCAAGTATGATGGGGATGATAAATTTAAGCGTTACAAAGGAACAGCTTCTTGACATAAACAAAAAGCTCAACAAAATCAAGAAAAAGAACTGAACAGGAGAAAAGAAATGAAACTTTCATTCCGTTGGTACGGCGAATCCGACCCGATTTCGCTCGAATATATCCGTCAGATTCCCAACATGAAATCAATCGTCAGTGCGGTTTACGACGTTAAGCCCGGCGAAGTATGGCCCGAGGAATCCATTGCAAAAATGGCAAAGCAGTGCAAGGATAACGGCCTTGTTTTTGATGTTGTAGAGTCAATTCCCGTGCACGAAAACATCAAACTCGGCAGAGGCAATGTTGAAGAGCTTCTCGAGGTTTAC
Organism: Acutalibacteraceae bacterium; assembly: GCA_045606785.1. GTDB lineage: Bacteria > Bacillota > Clostridia > Oscillospirales > Acutalibacteraceae > UBA8612. Next base: position 19,829 of record JAZUSN010000026.1, read on the forward strand.
TGCGAGAATATCCGCCGCTGTGCAAAATACGGCGTCAAGTGCGTGACGTACAACTTTATGCCGGTATTCGACTGGACACGCACACAGCTTGACAAGGCTGCCCCCGACGGCTCAACAAGCCTTGTTATGTACTGGGAGCAGATGAAGGGTCTCGACCCCCTCAAGGACGATATCCACCTGCCCGGCTGGGATTCGAGTTATACACAGGACGAGGTAAGAGAGCTCATCTCCGCCTACGGTGAAATCGGTGAAGAGGGCCTTTGGGCAAACCTTGAGAAATTCCTCAAAAAAGTTATCCCCGTAGCCGAGGAATGCGGCGTGAGAATGGCAATTCATCCCGACGACCCGCCCTATCCGATCTTCGGCCTTCCGAGAATCATCACAGACGAGAAAAACCTTGACCGTATGCTCAGCATAGTTGACTCCCCTGCAAACAGCCTTTGCCTTTGCACGGGCTCACTCGGCTGTGCTGCCACAAACGACGTGGTTAAGATGGTACGCAAGTACAGCGAGATGGACCGCATAGCGTTTATGCATATGAGAAACATACTCATTATGGAGGACGGCAGCTTTGAAGAGAGCGGCCACCTCTCATCCTGCGGCAGCCTTGATATGTACGAAATCACAAAGGCACTTGCCGAAACAGGCTTTGACGGCTACGTCAGACCCGACCACGGCAGAATGATATGGGGCGAAACAGGCAAACCCGGCTACGGACTTTACGACCGTGCACTCGGTGCCGCATACATCAACGGACTTTTTGAAGCCTGCGAAAAGGCAGTAAAATAAAGGAGCGAGAAGAAATGCAGAAGAACGTTCTCAACACAGACCTCAGCGGCAAGGTTGCCGTTGTTACAGGCGCAGGCGGTGTGCTCTGCAGCGCCTTTTCCAAAACACTTGCACGAGCAGGCGCAAAGGTTGCCCTGCTCGACCTCAACGACGCTGCAGCAGAAGAGGTTGCAGCTGAAATAAGAGCAGAGGGCGGTGAGGCAAAAGCATACAAATGCGACGTACTCAACAAGGAAATCTGCTACGAGGTTGCCGACACAGTGGAAAAAGAGATGGGCAAATGCGACATTCTCATCAACGGTGCAGGCGGCAACAACCCCAAGGCAACAACAGACAAAGAGTATTTTGAGCTCGGCGACATTGATGCCGACACAAAAAGCTTTTTCGACCTTGACAGCGCAGGCGTAGGCTTCGTATTCAACCTCAACTTCCTCGGCACACTCATTCCCTCGCAGGCATTTGCACGCCAGATGGTAGGCCGCGAGGGCTGTAACATCATCAACATCAGCAGTATGAACGCTTACACACCGCTCACAAAGATCCCCGCTTATTCAGGTGCAAAGGCGGCTATCTCCAACTTCACACAGTGGCTTGCCGTTCACTTCAGCAGAGTCGGCATCAGAGTCAATGCAATTGCACCCGGCTTTTTCTCAACGAAGCAGAATGCGGCGCTTCTCTGGAATCCCGACGGTTCACCCACAGCCCGTACAGGCAAAATCCTCGCCGCAACCCCCATGGGCAGATTCGGCAAGAGTGAAGAGCTCGACGGCAGCCTTCTCTTCCTTCTGAACAACGATGCCGCAAGCTTTATTACAGGTGTTGTCATCCCCGTAGACGGCGGTTTCTCAGCATACTCAGGTGTATAAAGGAGTAAATAAAAATGAACGCTATTTCAGAAAGAATTTCATCAATCGGCGTTGTGCCGGTTATCAAGCTCAACAATCCCGAAAGAGATGCCGCTGACCTTGCGGCCGCTCTTTGCAAGGGCGGCGTACCCGTTGCAGAGGTCACGTTCCGTGCAGCAGGCGCCGCAACAGCAATCCGCCTTATGAGTGAGGCCCAGCCCGATATGCTCGTCGGCGCAGGCACCGTGCTCACAACCGCACAGGTTGACGAAGCAATTGAGGCAGGTGCAAAATTCATCGTAACGCCCGGTCTTGATATCGAAATAGTCAAATACTGTCAGGAAAAGGGTATTGAGATCTACGCAGGCTGCACCACACCGACAGACTACCACGCAGCATACAAGTTAGGTCTGCAGGTGCTCAAGTTCTTCCCCGCAGAGCAGAGCGGCGGCCTTGCAAAAATCAAGGCAATGAGCGCTCCGTTCCCGATGTTCAAGGTTATGCCCACAGGCGGCATTTCGCTGAAGAATCTCGGCGAGTATGTCTCCTGCCCCGTTATCGCTGCCTGCGGCGGCTCGTATATGGTAACCGCAGATCTTATCGACAACGGCAAGTGGGACGAAATTACAGAGCTTTGTGAAAAATCTGTTCAGATCGTTAAGGAGGCAAGAGCAAAATGAAAAAGGTAGTAACCTTCGGCGAGCTTATGCTCCGCCTTCAGCCTTACGATTATCTCCGCTTTGTTCAGGCAGATTCGTTTGAAGCAACCTTCGGCGGCGGTGAGGCAAACGTTGCCGTATCGCTTGCAAACTACGGCTTTGATGCGCACTATGTCACAAAGCTTCCCAAGCACGCAATCGGTCAGATGGCTGTAAACAGCCTTCGCAAATACGGCGTCAACACATCCGACATCACACGCGGCGGCGACAGAGTAGGCATCTACTTCCTCGAAAAGGGTGCTTCACAGCGCGGCAGCGTATGTATTTACGACAGAGCACACAGCGCCATTGCAGAAGCAAAGGCGGAGGATTTTGACTGGGATAAGATTTTCGACGGTGCAGAATGGTTCCACTTCACAGGCATCACTCCCGCACTCGGCGGTGACCTTGTTGAAATCTGCAAGCAGGCTTGTATTGCGGCAAAGGCACACGGCGTGAAGGTAAGCTGTGACCTCAACTACCGCGGCAAGCTCTGGACACGTGACGAAGCAAGAGCAGCTATGGCAGAGCTTTGCAAATACGTTGACGTATGCATCTCCAACGAAGAGGATGCAAAGGATGTTTTCGGTATTGAGGCAGAAAACACAGACATCACCGCAGGTGAGCTCAACAAAGAGGGCTACAAGTCAGTTGCACGTCAGCTTGCCGATAAATTCGGCTTCGAGAAGGTTGCAATCACACTGCGTGAGAGCAAGAGTGCCTTCGATAACGACTGGAGTGCAATGCTCTACGATGTTGCAAGTGACGAATACTGCTTCTCAAAGGTATATCACCTGCACATTATCGACCGTGTAGGCGGCGGCGACAGCTTCGGCGGCGGCCTCATTTATGCGCTTCTCAGCGGTAAGGATACTCAGGCTGCTGTTGAGTTTGCAGTTGCGGCATCCGCACTCAAGCACTCAATCGAGGGCGACTACAACTTCGTCACCGTTGACGAAGTAGAAAAGCTCGCAGGCGGCAACGCATCCGGCAGAGTACAGAGATAATTTTCATTTTTAACAAAAAAACAGCGTAATTTTCGTTACGCTGTTTTTTATTTTTTGTTGATTTTTTATCACACGGTTGCTAAACTGTAATTATAACAGTTCAAGGAGATTTGCCCTATGTTTGAAAAAGCAAAGTGGATATCCAAAGGCACAAAGCGTGACGACGGCAGCAGACTTTTCCGCAAGAGCATCAACATTGAAAAAGCGGTCAAAAAGGCTGTTATGAACACCGTTGTTCTCGGCTACGGTGAATATACAATAAACGGTAAAATCATAACTGACGAGGTGCTTTCTACTCCGTTTACAAAGTTTGATTCTCGCACACTATACCTTACCTACGATGTGACAGATTTTATAAATCAGGGTGAAAACGTGCTTGGTGTTTTTGCGGGCAACGGCTGGTATAATGACGTGGGCAAAACCTGGCACTACCAGGCGGCAACCTGGCGCAACAACATTAAAATGATAATGCAGCTTGAAATTGAATACACCGACGGCACAAGCGACTGCATTGTATCCGACAGCAGTTGGAAAACCGAAAACGGCCCCGTCACCTACAACCATATCCGCGAGGGTGAAACCTACGATGCAAGGCTTGAAATCCCCGGTTGGAATCTGCCGTGCTTTGATGACAGCGGTTGGATAAACGCTAATGTCTGCGCAGGTCCCGGCGGAATAATTGAGCCTGCCGATTGGGTGCCGATAAAGGTTATACGCACACTTGAGGGCAAGCATATCGGCGGCGGAATATACGATTTCGGTGAAAACATTTCAGGTTGGGTGAAAATCAAAACAAGCGGTGAAAGAGATACCGAAATTCAGCTTATCTATGCCGAACAGCTAAAAAAAGACGGCAGCGACATTGACAACGAAAACATGAATTCATTCACAGAGTTTCAGCGCCACACCGATAAATACATTCTCAAAGGTAAAGGTGTTGAAGAATGGGAACCGAGATTTGTTTATCACGGCTTCCGCTATGTGAAGGTTGTCAATGCCCCGGAAATTTTTGAGATTAAGGCTTGTGTAGTACACACGGATCTGCAGAGCATAGGCTCGTTTGAATGCTCTGATGAAATGCTCAACAAAATTCACGCCGCAACACGCCTTGCAACGCTTACAAACTTTATGGGTCTGCCGACGGACTGTCCGCACAGAGAGCAGAACGGCTGGACGGGAGACGCACAGCTTTCCTGCCAGCACGCAATGCACAATTTTGAGATGGTAAAAGCATACAAAAAATGGCTCAACGATTTCAAGGATGCACAGCGGCGCGACGGCTCACTGCCCGCAATAATCCCCACGGCAAGCTGGTACGACTGGTACATAGGCCCTGCGTGGGACGGCGCAATAATCAACATACCGTGGCAGATTTATCAGCTCACGGGCGATGACAGCGCAATAAAGCAGATGTGGGAGAATATGAAGCGCTACATTGCCTACCTTGACACGGTGCAGGATAACGGCATACTCTACATCGGTCTTACCGATTGGTGCGCACCTGAGAACACCGACCGCTGTCCCAACTTTGTAACAAGCACGGCGGATTATTCCGATCTTGCAAAAAAAATGTCCAAATGTGCCGCAATAATGGGCGAAGACCCTGCACCATACCAAGAGCTTTCCGACAAAATCAAGCTCGCCTGGCGGCAGAAATTCCTCGGTGATGAGGAGCTTGAAAAGAAGCAGACCTGCCTTGCCTGCGGAATTTATTTCGGAATGTACACACCTGAGGAAGTACCTCAAAAAGCGGCTCAGCTTGCAAAGCTTATAGAAGAAAACGGCCGGCATATCGACTGCGGAATCCTCGGCGCAAAATACATCTTCTCGGCACTTGATGACAACGGCTATGCAGATGTGCTGTACAGAATGGTAACGGAGCCGACTTATCCGAGTTACGCATACTGGATAAACAGCGGTATGACCACACTTTGTGAAGACTGGGAGATGAAAAACTCACTCAACCACCATATGTACGGCGAGGTTGACCATTGGCTTTACCGCCACGTTGCAGGCATCAAGCTTGATGAAAACGGACTTGTTATCGAGCCGAATTTTCTCGCAGCACTCAATTGGGTGAAGGCAACACACCGAGAGATCTGCGTTGAGTGGGACAAAACCGCACTGACCGTAAACATACCGAGTAAGGCAACGGTAATTATAAACGGCAGCTCACACCGTGTTGATGCCGGAAAACATACATTCAGGAGGTAACTAAATGCTCAGAAACATTTTAAAAAGAGGTGTAAGACTTCTCATCGCAATCGTCACGCTCATCAGCCCCGCAATGCTCAAACCACTTGATCTGGGCAGGATACCCGACGAAACCAAAACCGTCGATATGAGCAAATTCACAGATGAGCCCGTGTGGGAGGATAACTTTGACGGTACACAAATCGACAAAACGAAGTGGAATTTCCCCTGGTGGGAAACAGAGCGCAAAGGCGGCTACTGGCACGAGGATATGGCAAGCGTAAAAGACGGCAACCTCATTATTCGTGCTGAATATCTTGATGAGCCGCTCGAAAACAGATATTACGAAGATTGGAAAGACGAAATAGACTTCGAAGAATACAAGCCCGGTTGGTATACAGCCTGCCTTCGCACAGCAGACCTGTATGAACAATGCTACGGCTACTTTGAGGTGCGCTGCAAGCTGCCTGCCGCAACCGGAATGTGGAGTGCATTCTGGATGATGAACCACAACGTTGAAGATGTTGACGGCACAGGCAAAGACGGCACAGAGGTTGACATCTTTGAATCCATGTACTACAAGGATTACTGGTGGGGCAACGATGCGGTTATCAGCGGCATAGTCTACGACGGCTACGGTGCAGATAAAAAAGGTGATTCCATCGGTAAGATATACGTTGAGGGCGACCCATACAACGAGTTCAATACCTACGGCCTTGAGTGGAGCCCGACAGAGTACATATTCTACATCAACGGTGTTGAAACGGGCAGACTCTCCACAGGCGGCGTTTCGCAGAACCCTGAATATCTAATCCTCTCTTGCGAATTTGCAGGAGAAAACGGCGTGCAATGGTCCGACAGACACGGAACTGGTGAAATCAGCAAAACTCCCGAAGAAAACTGGCCCGCAGAATTCGTTGTAGACTACGTAAAATGCTACCAGTATAAAGAATTCGTTAAGTGATAATTATTGACATATCGAATTATTTAATATATTATAAAGTGAGATCAAACATATTAAGGTTGGTGAAACTGAATGGATGGTACATTCAACAACGGTAGCCTCGGCTTATACCTTATAGCCGGCGCTGTCATCATTTTCGTCCTTGCTCAGTCTGTCTTCTTCCTTGTCAAAGCATGGAAGCAGGGCAAAAAGCTGGGGCTGGACAAATCAAAGCTTCGTAACGCGGTTACGTCAAGCGCACTTTTCACAATTCCCTCTGCACTTTCCGTACTCGCTACGGTTATTGCTCTCGCCCCCTCTCTCGGCCTTGTTATTCCGTGGGTACGTCTTTCCGTTATCGGTAACCTGATGTACGAAACAACTGCAGCTGAGGCCGCAATGGAAGCATTCGGTCACGAGGGCGGCATTGCAAACGCTGTTACAGACCCCACCGTATACGCAGGTATCGCATGGGTTATGACAATCGGCATCTGCTTCTCGCTTGTTATTCTCCCCTTCCTTGCAAAGCCGCTTCACAAGAAGTTTATGGCAGCAAGCAACAAGGAAAAGACAGCTGAAGCAGCACCCGAAGGCGGCAAAAAGAAGAGAACAATCGGCGAATTTATCAACAAGTTTGCAACACCTGCAATCTTCATCGGTCTTATCGGCGCATTCATTGCCCGTGCCATTGCAGGCCAGGGCAGCACCAAAGTACCCGAAGAGCTTGACGGTGCAGGCGTACTTTCAATAAGCACTCTTGCCGTTGCCGTTATTTTCTCAATTGTACTTGAGGTTATCGTCAAAAAACTTAAACTCACATGGCTCGAGCCTTTCGTTATGCCTATCGGTATGATAGTTGCGATGATTGCTGCAATCATACTTTACAACGTTCTTCCCGACGGCATCGCATTAATTGAATGGAGGGGTTAAGAAATGGCTAAAAATACAAATAAATCTTATTTCGACCGTGTCCATTCTTGGGGCAGGATTTCATCCGTTACCGCACTTTGCGTGCTTCTGATGTTCCCCGTTGCAATCTGTCTTTACCTTGACGTTTCTCCCGACATAAAGTTCATCCTGCAGGGTGTGCTCAAGCTTATCCCGACTTACTGGACTGTTGCAGTTGTTGAGGTTCTCGTTTACACACCTATGCTCGGTGCAGGCGGCACATACCTCTCATTCGTTACAGGTAACATTGCCAACCTCAAACTTCCCTGCGCAATCAACGCTATGGAAGGCGCAAAGGTAAAGGCAAACTCAGAAGAGGGCGAAGTTGTTTCAACAATCGCTATTGCAACCTCAGCAATCGTTACTACAATTGTTCTTGCAATCGGCGTTATTGCTTTCGCTCCTTTCCTCGGCAGCTTCACAAACAGCCCCCTGCTTCAGCCCGCATTCAAGATGGTGCTTCCCGCACTCTTCGGTGCACTCGGCGCAGGCTACTTTATCAAGCATTGGAGAATATCCTTCTTCCCGATCATCGTTATGGTAGCCGTGCTCCTCATCCCCGGTATGGGCGGCACAGGCGCAAGCACACTCCTTTTCGTCGGTATCGTGGCATCAGTCGGCGGCGCACTCGCAATGCACAAGCTCGGCTGGCTTGACAACGTCAAAGAGTAATATCGTATAACAAAATTTGCTCAATCTCCTTTTTCACAAACGGAGGTTGAGCTTTTTTAAAGGGTGAAATTTATGGATAAGATTCGTGTTGGCATATTCGGACTCAGACGCGGTGAAAACTTCATCAGCAACCTTAAAGCAAACGGTGCAGAGATAGTTGCCGTATGTGAACGTGACGAAACAGTAATCAGAGAGCAAAAGGACAAAATCGAAGGGACTGCGGTCTATAACGATTTTGATGAGTTTATTGAGCACCCGATGGATGCAGTAGTGCTTGCAAACTACTTTGCCGAGCACGCAAAATACGCAATACGCTGCCTTGAAAAGAATATTCACGTGCTCAGCGAATGCACATCAAACAGCACAATGGCAGACGGTGTCGCACTTGTCAGAGCGGCAGAAAAAAGCAACGCAATTTATATGCTCGCCGAAAACTACCCGTTTATGCTGTTTAACAAAGAGATGAAGCGTGTATGTGACGGCGGTACGCTCGGCAAGATCCTTTATGCCGAGGGTGAATACAACCATCCGTTTGATATGTACGATGCTGAGGCTTGTGCAACACTCGCACCTAACGAAAGACATTGGCGAAACTTCCTGCCACGCACATATTACATAACTCACTCACTCGCACCGATTATGTACGCAACAGGCTCTGTACCCGTAAGGGTCACTGCACTGCCTGTCGCAAACGAAATACCTGCCGATTGCTTTGCAGCAAGATACGTAAACGATGCGGCTGCAATTATTACAACGCTCAATAACGACGGCTCTGTATTCAAGGTAACAGGCTGTGCCGCATTCGGTGCACACAGCAACTCCTACCGAATCTGCGGTGTAAACGGTCAGATTGAAAACATACGCGGTATGGGTGAAAAAATAATGCTTCGCTATAACGATTGGCAGATTCCCGAAGGTATGCAGGAAATAAACTGCTATGACCCCGAACAAAATCCTGAAGATGCCGAGCTTGCCAAAAACGCAGGTCACGGCGGAGGCGATTTCTTTGTAGCACGCGAATTTCTGGAGTGTATCCGTATGGGCAAAAAGCCGCCGTTTGACGTATACTTTGCAACAACAATGGCATCGGTTGCAATACTTGCGCACCGCAGTATTCTGGGCGGCAATCAGCCCTACGACGTGCCCGATTTTCACAAGGAAGAGGACAGGGTAAAATTTGAGAACGATACGCTCTGCCCGATTCCGCTTTCAGACGGCACCGAGCCGAATATCCCCTGCAATTCGCGCCCCTGTACACCGAGTGATTTGCAGATTAAAAATTACCGCAAGGCAATAGAAAAATACGTGAAATAAAAAATTTAAGGCTGTGAGCATTAGCACTCACAGCCTTTATACATTCAGAAAGCTTTATTCAACAATATACGCAGCTTTGATAACAATATCCTCAACGGGTTGTGATTTTGCGCCGTCACCGCCGTAAGTCAGCTCGACCTCAAGGAATGAATCGACAACATCCATACCCTCAATAACCTTACCGAATCCGGCATAGTTGCCGTCGAGGTGTGCCGTTTGCTCTCTTGAGTAGCAGATGAAGAACTGGCTGCTTGCGGAATTAGGCATATTTGTGCGAGCCATTGAAACAATACCTCTGTCGTGCTGAAGGTTGTTTTCAACACCGTTGGCAGAAAACTCACCCTTTATCTGCTCAGCCTTTTCGGTTGTGCTTCTGCCGCCCTGCGCCATAAAGCCGTCAATAATGCGGTGGAAGGTCAGCCCGTTATAAAACTTATTTTCGACCAGCTTCATAAAGTTCACAACCGTAAGCGGTGCGTGCTCGGGATACAGCTCAATAACAAAAGAGCCTGCTGCCTTGCCTGCAATATTCATTTCAAACTTAACCTTCGGGTGACCCTCGGGAATCTCGGGTTCGGTTTTTGCAGGCTCCTGCGTGGTCTGCTCTGTTGTTCCGGCTGTCTCAGCCGTACCGACGTCGCCCGATGTTTCTTTCTTCTCATAATCGACTATATAGGCAGCCTTGATAACGATATCCTCAACGGGTGATGATTTTGCACCGTCGCCGCCGTACGTACGCTCAACGTCAAGGAATGAGTCAACAACGTCCATACCCTCGATAACCTTACCGAATGCGGCATACTGACCGTCGAGATGCTGTGTATGCTCTCTCGAGTAGCAGATAAAGAACTGGCTGCTTGCGGAATCGGGGTCCTGCGTACGTGCCATTGAAACTATGCCCCTGTCGTGCTCAAGGTTGTTTTCTATTCCGTTTATGGCAAACTCGCCCTTAATTGAGTCAGCAGGCTTATCCTCGTTCATACCGCCCTGAGCCATAAAGCCGTCAATAATGCGGTGGAATGTGAGACCGTCATAATACTTCTTTTCAACAAGTTTTATAAAGTTTTCGACGGTGATCGGTGCGTGCTCGGGGTACAGCTCAATGATAAAACAGCCTGCATCCTTGCCTGCAATTTCCATCTCAAACTTAACCGTTGTGTTTTCGCCCGATGATCCTTCTCCGCCCTTTGAGCAGCCTGTAAAAGCACAAACGCCGATTACAGCCGCAAGAATGAGAGTCAAAGCTCTGAAAATAACAGATTTTTTCAATTCTTGTCACCTTTTCTCAATAATTATTTGTTTTTATTGTATCATAGAGTTAATATATTTTCAACATGACTTATTTCTCCTTGACTTAGTTTTCAAGTGAGTTTAAAATAGCATATATAAGAAACAAAAGGAGTAACCCTATGGCACACCTTATTGAAATCAAGGACGTATATAAAATATATAACCCCGGCGAAAACGAAGTGCACGCACTCGACGGTGTTTCTCTGACGGTTGACCGCGGCGAATTTATAGCAATTGTCGGTCAGTCCGGCTCGGGCAAATCAACTCTTATGAATATGCTCGGCCTGCTCGACGTATGCACAAGCGGCTCATATATGCTCGACGGTGTTGACGTTTCAACCATGAAGGATGATGAGCTTTCATCAATCCGCAACGAGGAGATCGGCTTTATTTTCCAGGGCTTCAACCTTATCCCCAGCCTCACCGCGCAGGAAAACGTTGAGCTGCCCCTTGTTTACCGCGGTGTAAAGGCTGCACAGCGAAAGGAGCTGAGCACAAGCGCACTCAAGCGCGTCGGCCTTGAAAAGCGTATGGACCACCGCCCCAACCAGATGTCGGGCGGTCAGCAGCAGCGTGTTGCAATCGCGCGAGCCGTTGCGGCGAAGCCCCCGATAATCCTTGCCGATGAGCCCACTGGTAACCTCGACACAAGCTCGGGCAAAGAGGTTATGCGAATTCTGCACGAGCTGCACGAGGAGGGACGCACCGTTATCCTCATCACGCACGACAACGGCATAGCAGACGAAGCACAGCGCGTTATCCGCATTCAGGACGGAAAGATCATAGAGGACTATAAAAACGAAACCGTCTGATAAAACCGGCTAATATAAAACAGAAAGTCACATTTGTCCGCGGACAAGTGTGACTTTTTTATCAACAGAAATCAAAAGCAATATAAATGCTGTTCGGCTGATTAATGGCGCCTTTATTCAAGCCATTGAATAAAAGCTGTTTTATCCGAACCGTTATATCCGGCATTGGCATAGAAGCCCAAGGTTTTATCATCTTTTGAACCTGTAAGCAACATCATTTTGTAACAATTATCCTTAACGGCTATTTCTTTTGCATAATTCAAACATTGTGTCGCATATCCCTTGCCTCGATAATCTTTATGTGTAACAACGTTCTCTATAAATGCGTACGGTCTGATATTTCTTGTTAAATTAGGAATAATTACGCAAACACAAGAAGAAACTATTTTACCATCTACTTCGTTTACGATAATGTGATGATTTTTGTCTTGAGTAATAGTATCCCATACCCTGTTTAAGTGTTCTGTTATATCCGGCATATTTTTCTCGTGTAAATGTAAATACAGCTCTAAAAGCTCATTTAATTCACTGCTATAAATTTCTCTAACCATACTGACATCACCATAATTATCGGAACTTTTCAATGATATATCATCACACGAAGTGCGATATCATATCAAAGATATATCACCCATTCCGCGAGGAACGGGTATCATTGAAAAAAGTCACTTTTGTCGGTAGACAAAGATGACTTTCTTCGTGCAAAAGACTACCTAAAGGGAGCAAAATTGAGATAAGAAAGCCTAAAAGTAGTGTATTTACTCTGTTCTACAAATTAGAATCTGTCGAACAGATTTCTATTGACGAGAGCAAAGATAGGCTTGCAGGATTTCTTCTGCTTCATCCTCATTGGGCGTATATCCCTCATATATCTCATTGCAAAGCCATGCATAATAATCCGTTATTGCCTCGATGAAAGAAGTAAGTATCTCTTCAATTGTGCTATGTTCTGTTCTCACAGGGAGACGAATCTCTGGAATATCCTCGCAACTACTAAATGTTGGATAGAAGGAAAAATCAGCCCAATAAAACAAATATCCAACTCGTTTACCGCTACGGCTAATCAGATAATGATTGTATTCAAAATCGACCCACAAGGTAATAGGAATACGATAATTGTTTTCCACCCAAGTTACAAAAGAACGAAGTTCCTGCTCAACATCTGTTGGGATTCTTTTGTCGAAGCAAATGTTAAATTCGGGCAAGATATTTTCAGAAACTTTCAGTTCTACTGTCTGAGCCTTTTTCCAAACACTATTTTCAGTCACAGGGAACACCTCCTCGTCAAATCCTTATTTATCAAATTGATTATATCAAAAAACTACGAAGTTTTACAACAAAAAACCTCTCTTATCTTGGTAGACAAAAGAGGTTTTTTTCGTGGAGCTGGAAACGTGACTCGAACACGCGACCTGCTCATTACGAATGAGCTGCTCTACCAACTGAGCTATTCCAGCAAATATTTTATTGACGCAGTATATTATAATAGACAGCTCACATTTTTTCAAGTCTTTTTTTAAAAAAGAGTGCTTATCACTTGAAAAAGAAGCGTTATCGTTCTATAATGGTATTAATTATGCTGATAAAGGTAGGTTTCGATATGAAAAAATTCCTTTGTGCCATTCTTGCTGTTGCGGTTGTATTTTCGCTTGCAGCCTGCTCTAAAAAGCCGACTGAAGGAAACGATGAAAACACAACCTTGTCCTCTTCAGTCTGGCCGGATAACGCTTTCTTCAAGGATATACCCGCAATAGACGGCACCATCACATTGTATCAGGACAATAAGAATGAAAGCGGCTACACGTATTCATTCTTTGTTGACGGCGTCGATTATAAAAGCTTCCGCAGTTATATAGCCGAGCTTGAAAAAGCAGGCTTCGGCATATACTCATCCTCACCCCTCAACACACAGAAAACCGAAGATATGCTGCCCGAGAAGCTTGATGACGGCGTATACAACGCAACCTGGCTTGGCAAGCGCCGCGGCGTATACGTTGCTGCACAGTGGTACGGCGATGAGTATTACGAAGCAAACGGCCTGCCTGCAGACAGCAACGTAAGGCTTGTATTCTACACATACAACCCATTTGCAAACTAAAATAAAATTCAAGGAGAAATAAAATGATCAATCAGCTCGATAAGCCCGTCAGCGGCGAAACAACAGCAACAATGAAAACCTCTATGGGTGATATAAAGATCCGCCTCTTCGCAGAGCTTGCACCCAAGACGGTTGAAAACTTCACAACACACGCTAAAAACGGCTACTACGACGGCCTTGTTTTCCACCGCGTTATCAAGGACTTTATGATTCAAGGCGGTGACCCCACAGCAACAGGCTGCGGTGGCGAAAGCATCTGGGGCGAAAGCTTTGAGGATGAATTCTGCGTTGATCTTCACAATCTGCGCGGCGCACTCTCCATGGCAAACTCCGGCCCCTGCACAAACGGCAGCCAGTTCTTCATCGTGCAGGCAAACGACGTTGACCCCGGCTTCATCTCACAGATGGCACAGCTGACCGACAGAGGCTTCCCCACTGAAACAGTTGAAAACTACAAGGCAGTAGGCGGCACACCCTGGCTTGATTTCAAGCACACGGTTTTCGGCCAGGTATACGAAGGTATGGACGTTGTTGACGCTATCGCCAACGTTAAGACAGGCAGAGGTGACAAGCCCGTTGAGGACGTTGTTATCAACTCAATCGAAATCGCAACAGCATAAATGAGCCGTTCATCCGTCCGCACACTTATTTTTCTGTGTCTGATTATTTCTGCCGTTGCAATCTTGGTACACGCTGTCAACGAGGAATTCGGCAAACCGCTGCCAATACCCGTTGCGCCCGTTTCTCAGTCACGCAACGATGCACTTATCAACATCAACACCGCTGACAAAGAAACGCTTATGCAGCTCAAGGGAATAGGTGAAGCCAAGGCACAGCGGATAATCGACTTCCGCACGAAAAACGGTCTGTTTGTAACAACAAACGACCTGATGAGAGTTAACGGCATAGGAGAAGAGCTTTTTCACGATATTCAAGACAAAATAACAGTATAGACAAAAAACGCACTTACCGACCGAACGGTAAGTGCGTTTTTATTATATGCTTTTTATTGTTTCAATAAGCTCCGATGGCGAAGAAATCAGATAATCTGCTCCCTCACGTTCAAGAGTTGCTCTGTCGCGAAAGCCCCACAGGCAGCCTATACACGGCACGCCTGCGTTTTTTGAGGTTATGACGTCAACCTCGCTGTCGCCGACGTAAACAGTCGTTTCGCTCTCGCTGCCGAGCTGATTCATCGCATACAGCACCATATCGGGTGCAGGCTTGCGGGGAATGGTATCACTCCTGCCGATAGCAAGCGGAATATACTCACCGAAAAGCTCCTCAACAAGCTTTTTTGTGAACACGTCGGGCTTATTTGAAACCACAGCAAGTTTATAGCCCGCAGCTTTAACGTCGGTGAGCATCTGCTCAATTCCGCCGTAGGGTGCGGTCTTGTTGCGCATATTTTTATTATAATGTTCTTCAAAAATTGACAGACATCGGTCAAACTGCTCTTTTTCAGTGTTTTCCGGCAACGCCTTCTCAATCAAATAAATCACGCTGTTGCCGACCATCATACGCACCTCGTCAGCCGTACGTACGGGATAGCCGAGTGAAGAGAGCGCATAGTTCACGCTGTCGGTCAAGTCATCGAGCGTGTTGAGCAACGTGCCGTCCAGGTCAAAAATTACGGTATCAATCATTTTTTCTTCTTACCGAAAAAGCCTTTCTTATCATCGCCGTCACCGCCGAGAGTTGACTTTGAACCGAATTCAGCATCAAACTCACGAAGAAGCTCCTTCTGACGGGAGGTAAGATTTTTGGGCACGTTGACAATAATGCGGATGTACTGGTCGCCCCTGTTTCTGCCGTTGACGGACTGAATGCCTCTGCCCTTGAGCCTTGCAACGTTGCCGGGCTGAGTACCTGCAGGGATATCGTAGCGAACCTTGCCGTCGAGTGTATCAACCTCTATCGAATCGCCGAGTGCCGCCTGGGCATAGCTTATTGTGACCTCGCACCAGACGTCATAGCCGTCACGCTCAAAGAAGGGATGCGGACGCACGTAAACGGCAACGTGCAGGTTGCCTGCAGGGCCTCCGTTTGCGCCGCTGTTACCCTGACCGCTGACGTTGACGACCTGGCGGTCATCAATACCTGCAGGGATATTTACCTCAAGCTTGACTTTTCTGTTGATTGCGCCCTTGCCGTGGCACTTGGAGCAAGGTGTTTTGACTATCTTACCCTTACCGCCGCAGCGTGAGCAGGACTTAGAAGTCTGGATAACACCGAAGGGTGTGCGCTGCTGAACGTTGACCTGACCTCTGCCGTTACACTCAGGGCAGGTTTCGGGGCTTGTGCCGGATTGAGCGCCGCTGCCCTTACAGTCGGAGCAGACCTCAACACGGGTAAATTCAATTGTCTTCTTACAGCCCTTTGCAGCCTCCTCAAACGAAAGAGTTACACGGGCCTGCGTATCAGTACCTCTGCGGGGTGCGTTGGGGTTAGCCTGTCTGCCGCCACCGCCGAAACCGCCGCCAAAAAAGCTGCCGAAAATATCGCCAAGGTCAAAATCCATTCCGCCGCCGAAGCCGCCGCCAAAACCGCCGCCTGCGCCGTAGTTGGGGTCAACACCTGCGTGACCGAAGCGGTCATACTTTGCCTTCTTGTCTGCATCGGAAAGCACCTCGTACGCTTCGTTAGCCTCCTTGAATTTCTCCTCGGCTTCCTTATCACCGGGGTGAAGGTCGGGGTGATATTCTTTGGCCTTCCTTCGGTATGCCTTTTTTATTTCATCATCGCTCGCAGTCTTTTCGACACCGAGCACTTCATAATAATCACGTTTATCTGCCAAGGTAGTTCCTCTTTCATAAACCGCTTAATGAGGGACGGAGCAACCGTCCCCCATTACGGAAAAGTGATTTTAGTTGTTGTCTGTTACGTCTTCGAATGATGCATCGTAGTAGCCGTCGTTACCGCCGGGAGCAGCACCCTGTGAGGGGTCTGCACCGCCCTGTGCTGCCTGCTGTGCTGCTGCAGCCTCCTGGTAAAGTCTTACGGAAACATCGTTGAGCACCTTTGTAAGCTCCTCCTGACGGGACTTGATGAGGTTGATATCCTCACCCTTGAGAGCTTCCTTGAGAGCATCAATCTTCTCGTTGATGTCTGTCTTCTCCTGCTCGGACATCTTGTCGCCGTTTTCGCTGACGAGCTTCTCGCTCTGGTAAACCATCTGGTCAGCGTTGTTGCGTGTGTCAACCTCTTCACGGCGCTTCTTGTCTTCCTCAGCAAAGCGTGCAGCCTCGTTGACAGCCTTCTCGATATCGTCCTTAGACATATTGGAGGAAGCTGTGATAGAGATTGACTGCTCCTTGTTTGTGCCAAGATCCTTTGCGGAAACGTGAACGATACCGTTAGCGTCGATATCGAATGTTACTTCGATCTGGGGTACACCGCGGGGAGCGGGCATAATGCCGTCGAGGTGGAAAATGCCGAGAGTCTTGTTATCTCTTGCGAACTCTCTTTCACCCTGAAGAACGTGAACCTCAACGGAGGGCTGATTGTCAGCAGCTGTTGAGAAGATCTGGCTCTTCTTTACGGGGATAGTTGTGTTGCGCTCAATAATTCTTGTGTTGATACCGCCCATTGTCTCGATACCGAGTGAAAGGGGTGTAACGTCGAGAAGGAGCATACCCTTGACCTCGCCGCCGAGAACGCCTGCCTGGAGTGCTGCACCGATTGCAACACACTCATCGGGGTTGATACCCTTGAAGGGCTCTTTGCCGAGATACTTCTGAACAGCTTCCTGAACAGCGGGGATTCTGGAAGAACCGCCGACCATAAGAACCTTATCGATCTCGCCGACGTTAAGGCCGGAATCGGAGATAGCCTGGCGTACGGGAACCATTGTGGACTCAACAAGGTCTGCTGTCATCTCGTTGAACTTTGCACGTGTGAGTGTTGCCTCAAGGTGCTTGGGACCTGTTGCATCAGCTGTGATAAAGGGAAGGCTGATAGAAGATGTTGTAACGCCGGAAAGCTCAATCTTTGCCTTCTCTGCAGCTTCCTTGAGTCTCTGCATTGCCATCTTGTCGCCGCGAAGGTCGATACCCTGCTCAGCCTTGAAGCCGTCAGCAAGCCAGTCGATGATTCTCTGGTCGAAATCGTCACCGCCGAGACGGTTGTTACCTGCAGTTGCAAGAACCTCCTGAACGCCGTCGCCCATCTCGATGATGGAAACGTCGAACGTGCCACCGCCAAGGTCATAAACCATAACCTTCTGATCGTTCTCCTTATCAATGCCGTAAGCGAGAGCTGCAGCTGTGGGCTCGTTGATGATTCTCTTTACCTCAAGGCCTGCGATACGGCCTGCGTCCTTTGTTGCCTGGCGCTGTGCGTCTGTGAAGTATGCGGGAACAGTGATAACAGCCTCTGTTACCTTATCGCCAAGGTATGCTTCAGCATCTGCCTTGAGCTTCTGGAGAACCATTGCTGAAATCTCCTGAGGTGTGAAGCGCTTGTCATCAATCTTAACACCGAAGTCTGTACCCATCTGACGCTTGATTGAAGATATCGTACGGTCAGGGTTTGTGATAGCCTGACGCTTTGCAACCTGACCTACCATTCTTTCGCCATCCTTGCTGAATGCAACAACAGATGGTGTTGTGCGGGCGCCTTCAGCGTTTGCGATAACTACGGGCTCGCCGCCCTCGATAACTGCTACGCATGAGTTTGTTGTACCAAGGTCAATACCAATTACTTTTGCCATGATTAATTACTCCTTTTGTATAATTATAATGAAAAATATTTTTTACGTTTATTCAGTTTGCAACCTGTACAGTTGCACAGCGGATTACCTTATCGCCGAGCTTGTAGCCCTTCGCGAAAACCTGGGCAACAACGCTCTCTTCAAATTCATCGCTGTCGATATGCATTACTGCGTTGTGCATCATCGGGTCAAACGGCTCGCCCTGCTCCCCGAAAGCTTCAACACCGAGCTTTTTGAAGATATCGGCAAACTGAGTGAATATCATCTCCATGCCCTTCTTGTAAGTCTCGTAATCTGTCGAAGTGTTTGAGGTTGCACGCTCAAAATTGTCGATAACGGGAAGTATCTCACCGATGATATAAGCCTTGATGTCCGAGTTGAGTGCATCCTTCTCGCGCTGAGTACGCTTGCGGTAATTGTCGTACTCTGCGGCAAGTCTGAGGTACTGATTCTTCTGCTCCTCAAGCTCTGCCTGAAGTTCGGCTGCCTTATCAGCCTTTTTCTTCGATTTCTTTTCCTTTTTTTCTTCCTTTTCTTCTGCCGCCGTTACGTTTTCCTTTTCTTCCATTTTTAACCTTCCTTCCTGTTATTCTTCCAACGTTTCTGTAAGTATTTCACCTACGAGCCCTGAAATGAACTGCATGTAGGGAATCATCTTAGCGTAGTCAAGCCGTGTCGGACCGATAATACCAAGTGCGCCCGACCGCTCACCGTTGATGCTGTAGCGGGAAATTATGACGCTTGAATTTGCCAGCTGCTTGTATTCGTTTTCCGTGCCGATTCGTACGTCAACGTCGTGCGTGCCCTGTGAGATGAGCTTTGCAATCGGGTCACCCTTGCGCAGAAACTCCAGCAGCTCGATTATGTTGCTGCCGAGCTCTCTGTAGTTAAAGAGGTTTGACTGGCCCTCGAGCAATACGTCCGATTTCAGCGCATCCTCCGCAAGGTCGGCAAGCGTTACGAAAAACGGTGACATCTCAAGCGCAAACTCACCGAGTGAAGCAACAAGCGTCTGAAGCATTACCATACCGATCTCTTCGAGCGGCTTACCTATAAAATGCGAAGCGCAAACGCTGTAAAACCGTTCGACCGTTTTCTGCGTGATAGGCATATCACTTCTGCAGGCCTTGCTTTTGAGCGTACCTGCCGAGGTGAGCAGAACGATCATCGCCGTGCGGTTGCTGACGGGAACAATCTCTGCCCTGCGTACGGTTGCCCTGTCGCCCGTCGGTAAGGTTGTGATTGCCGCACAGTTTGTGAGCTTTGCGATAACTTCGCCTGCTTTTTCAAGCAGCTGCTCGGGGTCACCGCTGCCGGAGGAAACCGTTTTGGTGATGCTCTTGCAGTCGGCTTCGTTGAGCTCAACCTTATTCATAAGCTTATCGATATAGTATCGGTAGCCGAGGGTTGTGGGCACACGTCCTGCCGAGGTGTGAGGCTGCTCAAGGTAGCCCATATCCGCCAGGTCTGCCATCTCGTTACGGATTGTTGCAGAAGAAACGGAAAAGTCAAGCTCGGTAAGAAGATTCTTAGAGCCGACAGGCTCACCCGTGCGGATATAGCTTTCAACAACAGCGGCAAGAATTTTTTGCTTGCGTTCGGTCATATCCATTGTCTGATCCGTCTCCTTTCTGCTTGTGCTAATTTTAGCACTCGGTTGTTTCGAGTGCTAAACTATCATTATAATATATCCGAAACCGCTTATTGTCAAGAGGTTTTACCAATATTTTTGCAAAAAGCTATGTTAATTATCCCAATAACAGCAAAAAGAGCAGGCGCCCTGCGGCACCTGCTCTATATAAAAACATTAGTTAACCGAAAAGCACGCTGTTGACAATGCCCTCAAGCCTTTCCTGCTTGCCGGACATCGGAATCTCCGTACCCTTGAGCTGTGACGCATATTCGGCAAGCTCCTCAAGAGAAGTTTCGCCTGCAACGATTTTTGCGCCGATACCGCAGCTGAAGCTTGCGTACTTGTCGGCAACAAAGCCGTCAAGTCTGCCGTCCTCAATAAGCGCAGCAGCCTTGATAAGGCCGAGTGCAAACGTATCCATACCGAGGATATAGCTTTCAAACATATCCTCATACGTGTTGCTGGGTCTGCGGCACTTGGCATCAAAATTGAAGCCTCCTGTCAGACCGCCTGCCTTGATAACCTCGTACATACACATAGTTGCCTCATATACGTCAAAGGGGAATTCGTCTGTATCCCAGCCAAGAAGATAGTCACCCTGGTTGGCATCAATACTGCCGAGCATACCGTTGATAGCCGAAACACGAAGCTCGTGCTGGAAGGTGTGACCTGCAAGTGTTGCGTGGTTAGCCTCGATATTCATCTTGAAATCCCTATCAAGGCCGTACTGACGCAGGAAGCCGATTGCCGTTGCGGCATCGAAATCATACTGGTGCTTCATAGGCTCCTTCGGCTTGGGCTCGATATAGAAATCACCCTTGAAGCCTATCTTTCTGCCGTAATCGACCGCCATACGCATAAGGCGTGCTATGTTTTCCTGCTCAAATTTCATATCGGTGTTGAGAAGAGTCTCATAGCCCTCTCTGCCGCCCCAAAAGACGTAGCCCTTGCCGCCGAGCTTAACGGTAAGGTCAAGTGCTTTTTTGATCTGCGCAGCAGCAAAGCAGTAGACTTCTGCGGAGTTTGTGCTGCCTGCACCGTTCATAAAGCGGGGATTCGAGAACATATTGGCCGTACCCCAGAGGCACTTGATACCCGTCTCCTGCATCTTTTCAAGCATATAGTCGGTGATTTCGTCAAGTCTTGCGTTTGTGACATTGATATCGTCTGCCTCGGGCACAAGGTCAACGTCGTGGAAGCAGAAATACTCAACGCCGAGCTTCTGCATAAACTCAAAGCCTGCGTCAACCTTTGCCTTTGCGTGCTCCATTGTACCCTTTTCATCTGCGCCGAATGATTTGTCCGCAGTATCTCTGCCGAACATATCAGTTCCCGCCGCACCGAGGTTGTGCCACCAAGCCATTGCAAAGGGCAGGTAATCCTTCATAGGCTTGCCCATAACAAGCCTTTGCGCGTCATAGAATTTGAAAGCGAGGGGGTTTGTGCTCTTTGCACCCTCATATGCTATTTTTGAAATGTTGCCGAAAATCTCACTCATCTTTTCATTCTCCTTAATTCAAACCTGCAAATACCGACTTAAGAGACGGATAAATCTGCTTGAAGGTTTCATATTTTTTGTTGTAAAGCTCCATCAGAGCGCTGTCGGGATAAACTGTATCGGAAATCTCAACGAGCTTATCGCACGCCCGGGCAACCGACTCAAACTCACCGCAGCCTACCATTGCAAGAATCGCACCGCCGTAGCCGGGCCCTTGCTCTGTTTTGACCGTGTCGAGCTGAATACCCAACACGTTCGCCATAATCTTTTTCCACAGGGCGCTTTTTGCACCGCCGCCGCAGATATTGCTCGCCGTTATCTCAATGCCGAGCTTCTTTGCAACCTCAAAGCTGTCACGTATTGCAAAAGCAACGCCCTCGAAAACAGCCTGAAGCATATCCGCCCTTGTCGTATCCATACTCATACCGAGGAATGTGCCTCTTGCAAACGTATCGTTTATCGGGCTGCGCTCACCCATAAGGTATGGCAAAAAATAAACGTTGTTCTTGCCGAGCTTTGAATCGGTTATATCAGCCTGGTTTGACACGTAATCGTCATCTCGCAGGATATCCTCCATAAACCACTTGTTGCACGAAGCGGCAGAGAGCATACAACCCATAAGGTGATAGCATCCGTCTGCGTGAGCAAATGCGTGAAGTGCATTGTTCGGATCAACACCGAATTTGCTGCTTGAAATAAACACCGTACCCGATGTACCGAGAGAGATATTGCATTTGCCGTTGCCGACTGTGCCTGTGCCGATTGCCGCGGCGGCATTGTCGCCTGCGCCTGCAACAACCTTTACGTTTTTATCAAGGCCAAGCTCTGCGGCTATATCGGGCTTTAACGTGCCGATAACGTCGCTGCTCTCGTAAAGCGATGGCATCTGCTCCTTTGTAACCGAGCATATTTCGAGCATTTTATCAGACCAGCATTTATTCCTGACATCCAGCAAAAGCATACCCGAAGCATCGGAATAATCGCAGGAATGAACGCCCGTCAGCATAAAATTCACGTAATCCTTCGGTAGCATTATCTTTTTGATTTTTGCAAAAAGCTCAGGTTCATTATCTCTCATCCAGAGAATTTTCGGCGCGGTAAAGCCTGCAAAAGCGATGTTAGCCGTATTTTCGCTGAGCACGCCCTTGCCTATTTCACCGTTGAGATAGTCAACCTGGCTTTGTGTTCTGCCGTCATTCCATAAAATTGCAGGGCGGATAACCTCATCGTTTTCATCGAGCACAACAAGTCCGTGCATCTGACCGCCTGCGCCTATGCCTGCAATCTGCGCCTTATCAACACCCGACGTCAGTTCGGCAATGCCGAGCTTTACTGCCTCCCACCAATCGGAAGGATTCTGCTCGGACCAGCCCGACCTCGGATAATAAACGGGATAATCCCTTGATACCTCGCCGAGAATATCGCCGCACTCATTGACAAGCAGCAGCTTTACGGCTGAAGTGCCGAGGTCTATACCTATGTAGAGCATCCCACGCACCGTCCTTAAGTTAGTAATTATGTTACTAATTATAATAGCTTGCACCCCATCGGTCAATCGGTTTTTAAATTTTTTCCATTGCTCCAAAGCAGGTATTATCTTCACAAAGTCAGCCCATACTCTCATCATCTGCAAGGAGGGTATCGGAAGAATGTATTTTAACAAGGTTGAAATCTGCGGCGTAAACACGGCAAAACTCAAGGTACTCAAGGAAAGCGAAAAACGCGAGCTGCTTGAAAGAACAAAGCGTGGCGACAAGAAAGCACGGGAAGAGCTTGTAAACGGCAACCTGAGGCTCGTGCTCAGCGTGATTCAGCGTTTTTCAAACAGAAACGAAAATATGGACGACCTTTTTCAGGTGGGCTGTATCGGGCTCATAAAATCCATAGATAATTTTGATATTAACCAGCAGGTGCGGTTTTCGACCTATGCCGTGCCGATGATTGCAGGCGAAATAAGGCGATATCTGCGAGACAACACACCTATCAGAGTCAGCCGCTCAATGCGTGACATGGCATACCACGCAATCCAGGTAAGGGAAGCGCTGACAAACAAACTTGACAGGGAGCCAACCGTAACGGAAATAGCCGACGAAATGGGACTGAAAACGGAGGAGGTTGTGATTGCGCTTGAAGCAATAGTTGACCCCGTATCGCTGTATGACCCCGTTTACAACGACGGCGGCGACACGATATACGTTATGGACCAGATAAGCGACAGTTGTTCTGATGAGGGCTGGATAGATGAAATGCTGATATACCAGTCAATTGAAAATCTCTCCGACAGAGAAAAAAGGATACTCAACCTAAGGTTTATGAAAGGCAAGACTCAGATTGAGGTTGCAAACGAAATCGGCATATCTCAGGCACAGGTATCACGCCTTGAAAAAGGCGCGCTGCGAAAGATCAAAAACCACGAGTAACGCCGCAATCACTTAAGTCCCTTTTAAAGTTGTTGACAAGTGTTCCGTTTAGGAGTATAATGACCACACAATCAAAATGAGTGGTGGAGTCTGTCATAGAGCACCGATGTGTTCTATTTATTTTGGATTGTAATTGGTCACCGTGCTTTTACGGTATTAATTCCGATTATGAGGCAGAATCCTTGAGTTTAAGGGTTCTGCTTATTTTTTGTCAAATTCCGCCACGCTGTTTACGGAGGAAACAGTATGAGCCCCATAACCATCACCGCACTTGTCCTGTTCGCGGTAACCTACATTCTGATGATGGCATTTCAGAAGATCAGACCTTACGTAACGGTCGCGTCTGCATTCATCTTCATCATCCTAGGTCTCACCGCTTCATTCAACCCCACGTCCCCGTTCTTTCAGCTTGCTGACGGCACGCAGTTCTCATTCGGCATCATACAGGCGCTGACCGAAATCGACTGGAACGTAATTATGATGATTGCCGGCACAATGGGCACGGTTTATCTGTTCATCGAGTCAAAGATGCCGCAGCTTATGTCCGACATACTCATCTCAAAAATGCCCAACGTCAAGTGGACGGTTGTTGCGCTTTCTCTTTTTGCAGGCATAGTTTCCGCCTTTGTTGATAATGTTGCAACCGTGCTTATGATCGCCCCCGTTGCACTCGCGTTCTGCAAGAAGATAAATATTTCTCCCGTTCCGTCAATTATCTGCATCGCGGTTTCATCCAACCTGCAGGGTGCGGCAACGCTTGTAGGCGACACAACGTCTATTCTTCTTGCCAAGCAGGCCAATCTCGATTTCTCCGATTTCTTTGTAGACAGCGGCAAGCCCGGTATGTTCTGGGTCGTTCAGGCAGGTGCGTTCGTAAGCGCACTCATTATTCTGTTTATGTTCCGCAAGGAAAAGAACAAGATCACCTTCAACACACGCACAAAGGTCGAAGATAAATTTCCGACCTTCCTTCTTGTCGGCACGGTCGTTTTACTCATCGCCGTATCGTTCATTCCCTACAAGGATGCAGCGGCAGAGGGTCAATTCTATAAGCCCGATATCACAAACGGCATAATCTGTATCGCATTCTTCCTTGTCGGCATCATCCGCGAGCTGTTTGTAAAGAAGAACAAAGAGATCGTCAAAAACGCATTCAAGGAGATCGACTACTACACGATCGTTCTGCTTACAGGTCTTTTCGTTGTTATCGGCGGTATCAGCAGCGCAGGCGTTATTGATGTTATCGGCCAGGCAATCAAGAGTCTGGGCGGCGGCTCACCCTTTGTTGTTTACACTATCATCGTCTGGATGTCCGTTATTCTCTCCGCCTTTATCGACAATATCCCCTACACGGCAACTATGCTGTCTATTGTTCCCGTAATTGCTGAAGGCGTAGGCATTGAGCCTACTCTGCTCTACTACGGTCTTCTTTGCGGCGCAACTCTCGGCGGCAACCTCACACCCATCGGTGCAAGCGCCAACATTGCAGGCATCGGCATCCTTCGCAAGGAGGGTCATGAGGTCAAGGCTACAACGTTTATGAAATACGGTGTACCATTCACTCTTGCCGCAGTTACCACCGGCT
Source organism: Acutalibacteraceae bacterium (assembly GCA_045606785.1). GTDB lineage: Bacteria > Bacillota > Clostridia > Oscillospirales > Acutalibacteraceae > UBA8612. Next base: position 45,285 of record JAZUSN010000026.1, read on the forward strand.
ATGTACTTCTCTGGATTATCTGGAAGCCGTAATAAAAATCACAACAGCCGCACTCACCGGAGTGTGGCTGTTTTTGGTAAAAAACAAAATAAGTTTTATCATTTATATTTATTTTTCTTGTATTTATGCTATAATTAGACAAAACATCTCTACTAAGGAGAATTCAGCTATGAACGAATACAAAACCACCTGGGGCGAAAAGCTCGGATACGGTGTCGGAGCTGTCGGCCTCGACCTGTCTTACGGCCTTTTCTACTCCTACCTCGCCTACTACCTTTCAAGCGTACTCGGACTTGCAGAGGGCTTCCTGCTCCTTATCACACCCCTTGCAAGAATATGGGACGGCATCAACGACCCGATGATGGGCTCAATCGTTGACAGCACAAAGACAAAAATCGGCAAATACAGACCGTGGATCCTTATCGGTGCTTTGTCAAATGCAGTTGTGCTTTCTCTTCTTTTCACCTCTTTCGGTATGAGCGGCACAAAGCTTTATATCTACATTGCGGTAATGTACGTACTGTGGGGTATGACAAACACAATGGTCGATATCCCCTACTGGTCAATGGTGCCAAGCTTCACAAATGACCCCAAGGACAGAAACCTTATTGCAACCGTTGCCCGCACGTTCAGCGGCATCGGCCAGGGACTTATCTCAATCCTCACGCCCATCATTCTGCCCAAGCTTTCAAGCGGTATGACAACTGACAAGGGCTACAGCGCATCGGGCTTTTCAAAGTGGGCAATAATCTGCGGCGGCTTCCTTGTAGCGTTCGCCCTCATCTCATTCTTCTCAACCAAAGAGAGAAACGTTGTGTACAGCAAAGATAAGTTCAGCTTTAAAAAAGTGCTGAAGGTACTTAGAAGCAACGACCAGCTTGTTGTTTTTATGGTGTTTGCAATGATCTCAAACGCAGGCTGGTACCTCACAAGCGGCACGGCGGTTTACTTCTTCACCGACGTACTCGGCGATCCCGAGGCACAGAGCCTTTTCTCCACAATAGGCGCTGTCGGCTCGGCACTCGGTCTGCTTGTTATACCCGTACTTAGTAAGAAATTCTCAAACCGCACGATATATCAGATTTCACTCGGTCTTGCAATTGCAGGCTACGTCCTTATGTTCATATTCGGACCCGTTCTCAGAATCAACATTGCGCTTGACCTGAGCTACACACTCGCAAGCATCGGTATCGGCTCAATGTTTGTTAACCAGACGATTTTCCTTGCCGATATCGTTGACTACGGCGAATACAAAACAGGCACCAGAAACGAAAGCATCACCTTCTCAATGAAGGCCTTCCTGCAGAAGATGGCATACACGATACAGACGATCGTGCTTTTCGGCGGTCTCGGTATGATGAACTACAATGAGCAGATTAAGGCACACGCCATCAACGACGGCACAAAGTCTGTTATCGGCATCATCTGCTTTGCGATTCCGCCCGTGCTTATGGTGGTTTCCTTGCTCATCTTCCGCTTCGGCTTCAGGCTTCACGGTGAGCTTCGCACAAAGGTACACGACCACATCGCAGAAAAAAGAGCAAAGGCAAATTGACGTATGCAGCTGAATTTCAAAAACTCACAGTTTAAAATAATGCAGGTTGCGGACACGCAGGAGGGCAAAAACGTAAGCCCCGACACTCTCGCCCTCATCAACGCCGCAATTGAAAAAGAAAGCCCCGACCTTGTTGTATATTCGGGCGATCAGATATGGAATTACGCCTCATTCAAGGGCAACCCCGACACGGTAAGGGACGTGCTTTTTAAGCTCACCGAGCCTGCACATTCGAGAGGCATTCCCTTTACCATATGCTTCGGCAACCACGACAGGCAGGTAGGCCTGACAAACGAGGAGCAGCTTGAAATCTACCGATCATTCCCCTGCTTTGTCGGCGACAGCGTGCAGGGCATTGACGGCTGTGCAAACCACGTTATTGAGATTGCAGACGGTGACGGCGTAAAATTCTTACTCTATTGCATCGACAGCAACACGAGCCTTAAAATCGGCTACGACAATGTACATAAAAACCAGATTGAATGGTACAGAAAAACACGTGATGAATATGAAAAGAAACACGGCAGACTTATACCGTCAATCGTAATTCAGCACATACCCGTACCCGAGATTTTCGAGCTTCTCAATGAGGTAAAAAAAGGAACAAAGGGTGCTGTGCAGGGCTTCCGCAACCATAAGGGTAAGTGGTATACCCTCAACAGAGCAAGGGTCAATGCAAACGGCTTTATGAAAGAATCACCTGCAGACCCGATGGAAAACAGCGGCGAATTTGCCGCAATGGCAGAAAAAGGCGACGTAATCGGCATATATTTCGGACACGACCACATAAACTCCTTCAACGGCAAGGTAGACGGCATCGACATAGGCTATACGCAGGGCGCAGGCTTTCACATATACGGTCCGGGACTTGACAGAGGTGTTAGAATGATCAACCTCAACGGCGACGGCACGTTTGAAACCTACGATCTGAGATACAGAAGCCTTGTGGACAAAAAGGTCAAAGAAAAGCTCCGGTTTGCTTTTTATCAGATAATGCCGACAAACGTATACGACGCTGTGTCAAGAGTGCTCAAGGTGCTCGGAATAGCAGCGGCAGTAACAGTAATCGCAGCAGTCTTAATAAGCCTGCTCAAATAAAAAACGGAGGTCAACAGTATGCTCAATGCAATTAAAGAGTTATTGTGCAAATCCTTCCCCAACGCGACAAAAGACATCGGTGACTACACAAACAAAGAGCGCAACGTGTACCTCATAGGTATGTTCGGCCAGAACCTTATCTATGCAATCATCGGTTCGGTGCTCCAGGTATTCTACACCGACGTGCTTATCATACCGCCGCTCGCACTCACCATTATCATGGGCGTTTCCCGAATCTGGGACGGACTCAACGATATATTTATGGGCACGGTTGTTGACAGAACGCACACCCGCTGGGGCAAGTGCAGACCGTACCTCAAATTTGTCCCTATGCCCGTCGCGATAATGACAATTATCCTCTTTCTTCCGCTCACCAATCTTCCCGTTGCGGCAAAGATAATTTTTGTTATCATCAGCTATCTTCTCTGGGAAACGATTTATACGCTCGGCGATATTCCGCTGTGGGGTGTCACCTCACTTATGACTCCCGATGAGCAGAAACGCGCAAAGCTCATCTCTGCCGCAAGAACGGTTTCCAGCGTCGGCAGTATCATAATCGTAGCATTTTACCCCGTCAAAGACCTGTTCGGTGCTATCGACCTTGGCCTGTTTGCAAACACGGGTAAGGCCAACTCCGACCTTGCATATTTCTCGGAGCCTCAGGGCTATCTGTTTGCCGTTGCGGCGATTGCTCTCGTCGGCGGTATTCTCTTCCGCACACCGTTCCCCTTCATCCGCGAAAGAATCACCCAGGCACCTAAAGAGAAAGACAAAACCTTCAAAGAAAATCTGCGCATTATGTGGCAGAACAAGCTATTTCTGCGTGCAATGGCAGCAAATATCCTCGGCTGCACAAAAACGCTTATGCTCACAGCAGGTATGTATTTCTGCAAGTGGGTATACGGTAACGGCGGTGACGAAACGCTGTGGCTCGTAAAACTCGGCGGCCCGTTCCTTATCGGTATGATAATTGCAATGAACATCAGCACAAAGGTTGCTGCAAAATTCGGTAAAAAGAAGACGTACCTTGTCACGGCATACCTCAACGCCGTGCCTTACGTGCTCATCTTCTTCGTCGGCTTTGAGCATATAATCTTTATGGCTGTTATGCTCTTCATCAGCGGTTTCCTCACAGGCTTCTCAACCGTTTACAACACAACAATGGTTGCAGACAGCATCGACTATATGGAACATAAGACAGGCGTGAGAAATGACGGCGTATTCTTCTCCGGCCTCAACTTTGTATCAAAGCTCACGGCAGCCATTACGGCTATTGTCACAAACGGTGTCCTTGCAACGGTCAATTACGAGGAAACGATCAAGACCCTCGGTGCAGCAATCGAAAAGGCTGCCAACCTCGGCCAGGTATTCACCCTCAACTTTGCTCAGGATTATCCCGATATCACAACAGCCCTGCTTATCCTAATCACCTTTATCCCTGCCGCAGGCTGTGTGCTCCAGGCGCTTCCGATCCACGGCTACAACCTCTCCGAAGCAGAGCACGAGAAAATCCTTGAAGAACTCAAGGAAATGAGAAAAGAGAACGTGTGAGGCTGACCGTATGCGATATATAGCAGACCACGATTATCACATTCACTCAACGGTATCACTCTGCTGTCACGATGACAGCCAGACCCCCGAGGCAATTCTCAACTATGCAAAACGCAACGGGTTCGGTTCAATCTGTCTGACAAACCACTTCTGGGATGAAAAGGTTGAAAGCGAAGCCGATTGGTGTGACGAACACGATTTCACGCACGTCTCATCTGTTCTGCCTCTCCCTCAGGCTGTCGGAATACGGTTTCTTTTCGGTGCGGAAACGGATATGGATTTCAATAACATCCTCGGTATCAGCCGTGAGAGAATTGACCTTTTTGATTTTATCATCGTTTCCACAACTCACCTGCACCTTGACGGCAACACAGTCAGAAGAAAAATTGAAGCACCTGAAGAAGCGGCATTCCATTGGGTTGACAAAATCGAGAATCTGCTCAAAAAAGAACTCCCGTGGCACAAAATCGGCATCGCACACCTGACCACAGGCCACATTCTCAAGGGCAGAACTCACGAGGTGTTGCCGCTTATTTCCGACAGCACGCTTTATGACGTTTTCGGTGAGTGTGCCCGCAAAGGCATCGGAATTGAACTTAACATTAAAACAATCGGTATGAGCGAAAAAGAAAGCGAAATTTTTCTGCGCCCATACTTCGTCGCCAAGGATTGCGGATGCAAGTTTTATTTTGGCAGCGACTCGCACAAAGCCTCTGCGCTTGTCGGCACCAAAGAAAACTTTGAACACGTTATCGAAGCACTCGACCTTCGCGAATCTGATAAATTCCGACTGAAATAAAAAAGCACCGCAGAAGTACGGTTATGTACAACTGCGGTGATTTTTATATTCTCTTTTTACGGAAGCACGTTGCCTGCCGCACGGTAGATCTCGTACCACTCTTCACGTGTGAGCGTAATTTCGCTTGCCCGGATACAATCAACAAGACGCGTAAGGTTTGTCGTACCCGTAACGGGCTGCATTTTTGCGGGATGACGCAGAATCCACGCGAAGGCAACGGCTGTTTTCGATACGCCGTATTTTTCACCTATCTCCTCAAGCGTTTTGTTAAGCTCAGGGAATTTTTCGTTATCTACAAAACAGCCCTCAAAAAATCCGAACTGCATCGGCGACCACGGCTGAATCGTAATTTTGTTGAGGCGGCAGTAATCGAGCACACCGCCGTCGCGGTTAACAGCGGAATCGTTATACATATTCACGTTGATACCCGACTGAATCATCGGCGCGTGCATAACGGAAAACTGAAGCTGGTTGACACAAAGCGGCATATCAAGGCACGACTGAAGAAGCTGCATCTGATACGGATTCTGATTTGAAACGCCAAAATGGCGCACCTTACCCGAAGCTTTAAGCTCATCAAAAGCCTTTGCAACCTCTTCAGGCTCCATAAGCGCATCGGGTCTGTGCAGCAAAAGCACGTCTATATAATCCGTGCCCAATCTTTTAAGGCTGCCATCAACAGACTGCATAATATGCTCATAAGAAAAATCAAACCTACCGGGACGGATGCCGCATTTGGTCTGGATTATCAGATTCTCTCTCGGAATTGACGCAATCGCCTTGCCGAAAACGGTTTCGCTTTTACCGCCGCCGTAAATGTCAGCATGATCAAAGAAAATTGCACCGTTTTCAACAGCTGTATTTACAAAAGCCGATGCTTCCTTTTCGACCATATTGCTGATTCGCATACAGCCCACCGCAACCGTCGGCACCTGCAGGCCGCTTTTTCCAAACTCGATGTTATACATATCCGCACTTCCTTTTCTTCGGTTTATGAAATTAAGTATAGCATAACTGCATAAAACAAGCAAACGTATGTTATAAAAATTAATAAGCGCATAAATATATATTAAAATACCGTTTATTTATAGGGGTTGCATAATTAATAAAGATATTGTATAATGTTTTTATCACTTCCGCATAACACGCAGTTCACGGCGGAAGAATAACAGGAGGTAAAACTATGAAGAAAAAGTTAGCTCTCGTTCTCTCTATCATTCTCGTTTTCGCAACAATCTTTATGACAGCTTGCGGTGACAAGCCCTCAACCGATGCAGACGGCAACGTTGCCGGCGGCGACCTTTCAAGCATCAAGATTCAGGTCGGTACAGGCGGCTCAACAGGCACATACTACGGCTTCTGTAACGTTGTTTCCTCTCTTCTCAAGGAGAAGACAGGTGCAAACCTTATGATCCAGTCCTCAGGTGCATCCAAGGCAAACATCCTCGGCATCGACGACGGTGAGGTCGATATGGCTATCGTTCAGAACGACGTTATGGACTATGCTTACCACGGCACATCCCTCTTCGCTGAAGACGGCGCAATCACAAGCTTCTCAACTCTCGGTGCTGTATACGCAGAGGTTTGCCAGATCGTTGCAAGAGCAGACTCAGGCATCAAGACAGTAGCAGACCTTAAAGGCAAGAAGGTTTCTGTAGGCGACAGCGGTAGCGGTGTTGAATTCAACGCTCAGCAGATCCTCGGCGCTTACGGTATCACATTTGACGATATCAGCAAGCAGAACCTCAGCTTCCAGGCTTCGGCTGACGCCCTCAAGGACGGCAAGATCGACGCTTTCTTCTGCACAGCAGGTGCTCCCACAGTTGCTATCACAGACCTTGCTACAACAACAGGCATCGTTCTCGTTGAAATTGATGCTGAACACCTTGCATCCCTTCAGAAGGATTACGGCTTCTACGCTGCATACACAGTTCCTGCAGGCACATACAAGGGCATCGACAAGGACGCAACAACAGTTGCTGTTAAGGCTACATTCATCGTAAGCAACTCCCTTGATGAAGAAACCGTTTACCAGCTCACAAAGGCTATCTATGAAAACAAGGACGAATATGCACACGAAAAGGCTTCCGAAATGAGCATTGAGTATGCAGTTTCCAGTATTTCTGTTCCCTTCCATCCCGGTGCAGAAAGATACTTTAAAGAGGTTGGCGCAATAAGCTGATGAGCTCCCGAAACACAGCTCATAACAAAAAAAGTTTTCTCGCAGCAGCCGTTTTAATGTTAATCATTACAGCGGCTGCTGTAATTTTTATCTTCCTCAGCACAGATTACCTCGTGCTCTACAATGCCGATACGGGTGAGCGCTATCTTACCCGAAGGGCTGAGCAGAGTTTTGAGTTTTCCGTTGAATTCATCCACTCCGTAAACAAGACACCCGTCAAGGATACGTACAGGATAGAGGACGGAAAAATCAGAGCACACTCAACAACCTACCGCTCATTCGGCGCAGGTGTGCAGACTCAACTTGAAGACGGGCAGAAAATGACCGTTGACGATAACGGAAACATGGTAATTACGGGTTTTGACATAACGTACGACCCGCTTAGGTATATTGTCAGCGCCGCTTATGACCACGTGCTGTTTATAGACGGCAAACAGATAAGCCTGCGTGAGACCTGCGGTGCAAACGCAAAGATCGTGTTTGAGGTTGCTCCCCTATTCAAAATTCTGACGAAAGGATTGATGTATTAATGTCAGATGTTAACACAAAGCCATTGAACATGGAAGCTGATGAAGTTATCGATGTTGACAAAATAATGGCTGAATTTGACAAAGAGTCAAACACGCGACTCTTCAAAGGCGCATTCAAGGTAATAATCAAGGTCGCGATGGTTCTGTTTTCTCTCTACGTTATGTTCGACGGATGGACAGGAACAATGGAAGAAAGACAGAAGATGGCCTGGTTTATCGGCATAATCGTCTTTATCGCATTCATCATTTACCCCATCCGCAAAAAAGAAGTTAAAAAGGCAAACCACGTTCCGTTTTATGATTGGATCTTTGCCGTATTGGGCTCAGGCTCATTCTTCTACTACGCAATAAACTGCCAGGCTATCGTTGACAGAGCTTCCAGAATCAACGAGCTTGACATCGCTGTTGCAATTATCGGTACGCTGCTGCTGTTTGAAGCCTGCCGACGTGTTGTCGGCTTGCCGATAGTGTGCGTATCCGCCGCATTCATAGCGTATGCGTTCATTGTTGTTGAACGAAATCCCCTGCGTATCATAATGTATAAGCTCTTCTACACAACAGAAGGCATTGCAGGCACACCGCTCAATGTTTGCGCATCCTTTATTGTTCTGTTTATCATCTTTGCATCCTTCCTCGAGCAGTCAGGCATAGGTACATTCTTTGTTGACCTTGCAAACTCAATTGCAGGTAAGGCAACAGGCGGCCCTGCAAAGGTTGCCGTTATTTCCAGCGCAATGGAGGGTATGTACTCAGGCTCATCCGTTGCAAACACAGTCGGCAGCGGCTCTGTTACAATCCCGACAATGAAGCGCTGCGGCTACAAGCCCGAATTTGCTGCTGCAGTTGAGGCTGCCGCATCAACAGGCGGACAGATTATGCCCCCCATTATGGGTGCTGCAGCATTCCTTATGACGGAATACACCGGTATGCCCTACTCACAGATTGCTATTGCAGCTATTCTGCCCGCAGTTCTTTACTTCACAGGCATCTTTATGATGATCCACTTTGAAGCAAAGAAGCTCGGCCTCAAGGGTCTGCCCAAGGAGTCAATCCCCAACTTCTTCAAGCTCGTCTTAAAGAAGGGCTACCTCCTTCTTCCCGTTATTGCACTTGTTGTTGCAATGAACTATTATTCACCTGCAAAGGCAGCTATCATTGCTATTTTCGCAGCAATTGCAGTCAAACTTATCGAAGGCCTGGTTAAATCTATCGCACATAAGAAATTCGAGTTTGACGTTTCACTCTACATTCAGTCACTTGCAAACGGCACAAAGAACGCAATCGGCGTTGCACTTGCCTGTGCGGTTGCAGGCTGTATCTCGGCTATGGTTCAGCAGACAGGTCTTGCAAACGTGCTTTCCGCACTTGTTCAGTCTGCTTCGCAGATCCACCCGATATTCGCACTCGCAATAACAATGCTTATGTGCATCGTACTCGGTATGGGCGTGCCCACAACGGCAAACTACGTTATTATGGCATCAATGGTTGCTCCCATTCTTATGCGCAGCCTGGATCTGCCGATACTTGCAGCCCATATGTTTGTTTTCTACTTCGGTATCGTTGCCGATATCACTCCGCCCGTTGCTCTTGCAGCGTACGCAGGCTCTGCAATCGCAAAGTCAAATCCGCTCAAGACAGGTGTTACCGCAACAAGGCTTGCTATCACAGCCTTTATCGTGCCTTACATCTTTGCTTTCAGCCCCGAGATGCTTATTATCGGCGCTGACAAGCCCTGGTACGAAATCGTTCTTCTTGTTGTTACGGCACTTTGCGGTATCTACATTATTTCGGCAGGTATGGAAGGCTATATGTACAAAAAGATGCCTTGGTGGGAAAGAATCCTCAGCCTTGTCGGCGGACTTTGTATGGTTATCCCCGGTATTGTAACTGACCTTATCGGTGTTGCACTTATCGCGCTTGTTTTCATCCTCCAGAAAATCGGCTCGAAAAAGGCAAAGCCCCAAACAGCTTAAACGAGAATTTATGATATAAATATAAACGGACAGCATCGGTACGACGCTGTCCGTTTCTTTTATATGTTGCAAAAACGAAAAATATATATTATATTTAAGACATCAACTATATTAGAGGTGAACCGAATGTCATTCAAAGAGGTTTTAAATCACGTAAAACAGATCGTTTGTGCGCTCTTTGCGCTCATCCTGCCCCTGCTCGGTATCAACACGGTTGAGGATTACGGCTCAAAAGCACCCGAAAACGAGAGCATAACAAGAATTATGTCGTTCAACGTACGAAACGGCGAGCACAGCCGCGGCAAGAACGTGCCGCAATTCATTGCAGACTATATGCCCGACTCTGTCGGCCTGCAGGAGTGTGAGGGCACGTGGTACATGACTCTTGAAGCTTACCTGAAGGACAGCTACGGCATTGTCGGCACAGGCAGACTCACCGGCATAAAGTACATAGGTGAGGCAACCGCAATTATGTACCGTAAGGATAAATATGACATTGTCGACAGCGGCACCTTCTGGCTGTCCGAAACACCCGATAAGGTTTCAATCGGCTGGGATGCAAAGCACCATCGGACCTGCACGTGGGTAGTGCTGCGCAACAAGCAGACGGGTGAGCAGTATGCCCACATCAACACACACCTCGACCACAAGGGTGAGCTTGCACGCACAAACGGCCTTGCTCTCATCCTTCAAAAAGCAGAAAGCTTTGATATGCCCGTAGTTGTAACAGGTGATTTCAACTTTGAAAAAACAGAACCGCTTTACACTCAACTCATTTCGGGCAATCTCACCGACACACAGGACATTGCTGAAAAGACAATGAACGGTAAAACATACCATGCCTACAAAGGCGGTGAAGACGGCGTGCCGATTGACTTTGTGTGCGTAAATGAAAAAATCACCTGTGTGAAGGAGTACCGCATAGTACGCGATATCTACGACGAAACATATATATCCGACCACTTCCCGATATTTGCAGATATAGTTCTTTAATTAAAACCGTAAAATAAAAAACGCCCCTAGGCGTTGTACCCGTAAGGATACAACGCCAGTTTTATTCGCCATACGGCGAGTTTTATTGCTTCGCAGTTTTATTGTGCTTCGCACAGTGTTATTCGCTTCGCGAGTTTTGGGGCGAATAAAATAACACTGAATCCGCAGGATTCAATAACACTATTGTCTAAAGACAATAATATCACTCTGTCGTAAGGCAGAATAACACTTGATATCATAATATAAGATAGTTACTCAACACATTAATAAAACTCCGTTCATTGCCTTCATATACAAACGGAGTTTTAAATAAATAGTTTTATTTAATTTTATTGGCTATTATAGTGTATGGTTGCATTTTTGATGACTTCATTACCAGAATCAATCGATATTAAATTCCATTGCTCCTCCGTGCCGTTATAAAATACATCTGTTACGCCAGTTCCATAAAAAGCATCTACGTCAATTTGTGACAAACTTGCAGGTAATGTTATAGTAGTCAGATTTGAACAATCTGAAAAGCTGTATCCTTCTATACGTGTAACACCTTCGGGTATTACTACGTTGTTGAGATTTCTACAATAATAAAAAAGTTCGCTATTAATTGATTTTATCGAATTGCTTATATCAATATGAGAAAGATTATAGCAATCTTTAAAAGCTGTACCATCAATAAATTCTACGCTATTTGGAATTGTTATAGTTGTTAAACTTGTGCATCCAGAAAAAGCAAGCCAACCTATACTTCCCACGCTGTCAGGAATAGTTACATCACTCAAATTTGAAAACTGATAGAACATACTGTTTCCGATACCAGTTATGCCATTCTCAATAGTAACTTTTATGACTTGCGATTTTATACCATCCCACGGTACTGTAAAACTGTTTGCATCTCCAGTACCGGAAATAATCAATGTTCCGTCAGCATAAAAATTCCAAGTTGCTGTTTCACCGCACGCACCACTATACATAATATTGTCATCTGTTTCTGTTGTAGAGTTTTCAGCAACTATGCTTTCTAAATACGCAACCTTACTTTCAAGTGTAGAAACACGATTTTCTATCACTTCATCAACTATTGTATATCCAAAAGCTCCAACTAAAATCGAAAGTGCTGCTGCAATGATTCTTTTCATTTTTATCACCTGTCCAATTTGTTTTTATAATTGTACCACAGTCCATACTATTTTTCAACAAACTGCAAACACAAAAACTCCCCACCGATTGCTCGATGGGGAGTTCATTTTAAATATAGAGGTTAACTTCAATATCTCGCCAGCCCCTTACACGCTTTGTTGTGGATATGGAATAGGCATATTCCTGTGCATCCTCAAGTGTCAGAGTAAACTGAGCGAACTTGAAGAAGTTCTACATTAGTCCTTTATAGCAGCCTGTGGGGCAACAAGTCTAGCGATAAAAAACGTCTTAAAACTTCCCTTAACAGTACATCTTATATGAGGGCGTTTTTTATTTTAAATGCTTTTATGCTTTTACGGGGATACCGTAATCGAATGAGGGCATAAGCTGAAGCTTGAACAGATTTAATCTGTGCTTTCTGTCAATTATCTGCTTTTTCTCCTCGTCTGCAATCTCACCTGTGCGGATATAAGTGTCGAGCTCTGCATAGGTGAAACCGAGATTTTCCTCGTCTGTTTTGCCGCAAAGACCGTCAATCGGTGTTTTGTCAACCAACTCACGCGGCACACCAAGCTCATAACCAATCTGTTTGATTTCAGCTACGGTGAAGTTGCTCATCGGTGAAAAATCACCTACCGAATCGCCGTAGCGTGTTGAATAGCCGACCCAGTCTTCCGAAAGGTTGCAGGTGTTGCAGACACGGCCGTTATTGCTCTGTGATACTGCATAGAGCGTTGACATTCTGATTCTCGGCGGAATATTCTGCACCGTCTGTGCGGTTACTTCCATATCGGCAGGAAGGTTATTAAGAATAGCATCAACAGCATCCTTGATATTGACAACGTAATGCTTTATGCCAAGGTGATTTACCAGCATATACGCCTTATCTATATCGTGCTGCTCACCCTGCGGCATAAGAACACCTATAACGCGGTCTTTGCCGAGCGCCTCAACGCAAAGCGCTGCTGCAATTGAGCTGTCCTTACCGCCGGAAATGCCAAGCACAGCGTTACAGCCCTTGCCGTTTTCTTCAAAAAAATTACGAATCCATTCTACGCAGGCATCCTTTGCCTTTTTTGCATCAAACATAATAAACTCTCCTTAATTATCATATAACGTCAATCTGACACATTTTCATCGTTTCAAGTGCGGCTGAGTGAGTCTGCGGTGTAACGCCTGCACAGCAGGAGGAATCGACCTTAACCTGAGCATCGGGGAAAACCGCCTTGATGATGAGCGCGTTGGAAACAACGCAGATATCCGTGCAAAGGCCTATCAGCTCAACAGACTCGAACGATTCCTCACCCCAATTCGGCCAGCCGAAATTCGGTTTATCAATTATCTTGCAGCCATCAACGTAAAGCCCATCGGCAATCTCCCAACCGACTGTACCTTTGATACAGTGCGGCACGGGCAGCTTTTTGCCCTCGGGAGTTTCAAGATAATTACTGTAATGAGTATCTCTTGTGAAAATTATTTCATCGCCGTTATCGACGTATTCCTTGATTTTTGCCCTGACGTTTTCAACAATTGCAACAGCCTCTTTTGTGCCGAGTGCCATATCGATAAAATCGTTCTGCATATCAACAACTATCAGCGTCTTTTTCACGGTAACAGCTCCTCTGAATAAGTTTGCCTTAAATTTAATTATACACTTATATTGTTTTTTCTCAAGAGTATTTTCAATTTTTTCATAAAACAGGTGTATTTGCTTTTAATATTGTTTTATGATAGAATGAAAAACAGTAAAAGGAGCGTGAAAAAATGCAGCCGACAGTCAGCGTTATCATCCCCGTATATAATATTGAAAACTATATAGCCAACTGCCTTGAATGCCTGCTTGCCCAAAGCTACGGACAGCTTGAAATAATCTGTGTGGATGACGGCAGCACCGACGGCTCTGCTCAAGTAATACGCTCTTTTGCAGAAAAAGACAGCAGAATTATTTATCTATCGCAGCCTAATTCGGGTGTATCAGCCGCACGCAATAAGGGGCTTGACGCCGCAACCGGCGACTTTGTCTTTTTCCTTGACGGTGACGATTATCTGCACGCGCAGGCTATTGAAATTCTCGTTGATGGTGCCTTGAAAACGGGCGCAGAAATGGTCTGCTGTGATTATACCGTTACGGAAAGCCTTGACGAAAAAGGCAAACCGATCAGCCGATACAGCTTCAGTAAAACCGATTTCAACTCACTATTCACCAAGGGCAAAACGCTCGGCAAGTGCTGCTTTGCAAAGCTGATAAAGGCTGACGTTGCCAAAAGAGTGCGCTTTTTCGACGGCATTGCAATGGGTGAGGACGGCTGCTACGTTGCGCTGCTGCTCAATGAAGGAATAAACGTATCTGTAACCGACGCGCCGCTTTACTATTACTACAGGCGTCCGGGCTCGGCAACAAAATCCGCACTTAATGAAAAGAAGCTGACAATCGTCAATGCCTATGACAGGCTTTGCGATATGCTTACCGATTCGAAGAATGCACAGATAAAATCATTCGCGCTCAGAGCTGTTTTTTATCAGCTGAATCACAAACGAAGACTGTATAAAGGCACAAAGTTTGAACAGCTTGCAGAAAGCACCTGCAAGCAGGTAGGCAATAAGCACCTCAAAGCATTCATTACGAATAAAAACATCAGCCTTAAAATAAGGCTGATTCATCTTATCAGATTCAAATTCAGGTTTATATAAATAAAAGACCGCAGTCGGTACATTAAGTACCGGCTGCGGTTTTTTCTGAAATAAACTCAATTAAAATTTTAAACCACTCAATAAACGCACGGATAGCAACCGTAATTTTGCCGAAGAAGGACTTAGGCTGATAGATGTCGGGGTCAGCATCCCAATACTCTGTGTTGCAGTTTTCTTCGGTCATCGGCACAAGCGTGTCGGTATCCTTACTGTATACCATAAACTGTGAATACGGGAGATCATCAACCGTGAGCTGTTTATCGGCCGATGCAACATCGTAAAGTATCTTATTCTCATAGCACGTCCAGTTTGAATGGCTCGAGCCTTTTATAAACCACGTGCTGTCTGGAACAAGGCAGGTAGAAGCGTCGATATGCTTATCGGGTGAAATGTATTTATCCTTACCTTCAGCCTCTCTCTGTGCGATATATTCATCGGAAAAGGTTTCGTAAACGGTTGTTGTGGTAGCACCGAACGAAGAGTAGTTAACAGAAGCAAACTGATCACCTACCATATCGGCGCTGACGCAGTTGGGAATCAGCTGGAAGCCGTATTTTGAAATAACGCCGAAGTTTGCACCGCCGTCCTGAATCTTTTTGATAAGCTCGGGAACCCTGCGGCGGACTACCTTATCGTAATTATCGAGCTTTTCGATAAGGCCTGCGTATTTTTCTCTCTTTTCGCTGCCCTCTTCGCCAAATACGTGATGCTTGGCGGCTTCATAATCCTCCGCTGCAACACATGCCCAATAGTTAGGCCAGGTGTAGAAGGTTGACAGCGCAACAGCAGAGGTTGCCCCCTCAATAAGTCTGTCGTAGAAAACGGTCTCTACCGCACTGATACCGCTCTCGAGCACACCTGTCTGAACAAGCATCTCAATCGTTGCCATCACGAAATCACCGAGATTAAACAAGCCAAGGCCGTCTACATCACACAGAACTCGCATCAGCGCATCAGGAGCAACGTCAAACTCTCCGCGCACAACCTCGCTCAGGATTTCGGCACCGCCTACAACGCTGCCGTCCATTGAAATACCCTGTATATCGTCAACACCGTACTTTGCAACGTATGACATTACGACGTTAGTACCAAGGCACGTTGCGGCAATACCAACCTTGTCACAGCCTGTTGACTTCTTTATATCTGCTATGTACGCACGCAAATCGTCCGCAGTTTCCAGCGGGTCAAGACGCCAATCGTAACGGAACCAATAATCGTTAATTGCGAAATAGCCCTTATCGCCCTTCTGGCTGTTGTGACGTTTATACTCCATCTCGTCGATTCTGCTTTGTGACAGACCCGAATTATTTGTCACATTTCCGTTTTCATCAAGCAGAGCGTTTGCAAAAATTTTACCGATTTCCTGCTCAAGTCCGTCATAAAAATCATCCCAAACATTTATTGCAAGGCCTTTGACGATAGCAGGCAGAAGAGTTTCTGCCATTGATTTGTACATTTCGGTGTTTGATTCCTTATCGCCCGATATGAGTTTGCCGATATCACGGTAATGGAATATCTTATTTCCTTCGGCATCGTAAAGAGCCTCGCCGTCACCGGAAATACGGATTACAGGAATCTGACTTCTGGTCTCATTAGCATCAACCCACGAAAAGGCAGGGAACGCAGACATGAAAAAAAGCACGGCAACAAGTAACACGGAGATAACCTTTTTCATAATAATTCCTTCTTTGTTTCTTTTTCATAATTCCAAATTGTAAACACTTTGTTACTAATTTGTAAACTATGCATTATTATATCACAATTTATATTTTTGTCAACCATACTGCACTTTTATGTAATTTTCCGTAGATTTTTGCAAATAATCACCGTTGAATCATGAACTGCTCACAAAAACTGCCACCTTTAAACAAGCTTTGATTCGTGACGAGTTTTTGAAATTCTCGGTGCTGCTCCCGTGAGATGAGAAATATCGCGGTATTCATCTTCGCAGCCATCAAACAGACCGACGGGGATCTGTGCCGTCCAACCTGTTTCATCAAACTCGGGAAAGTCTATACCCATAGCGTAAAGCACAACCGCGGCAATATCACGAATGTTCATCTCTTCTATTTCGGTTTTGTTCACACCCTTACCCGCAGCCGCAAAGGTAACGAATTTTTCTTCATCAGTCCATCCGCCGTGGCTACCCTTGCCGTTTTCATCATTCGTTCCGCCGTGGTCGGCAACAACGATGAAAAGTGTATCTACAAGCATACCTGTCTGACCGACAGCAGCGTGAACATCGCCAATGAGCTTATCGACCTCGTGAATACGCTCCAGAAAGGCAGGCTTTCCGTAGCCCGAACTGTGGCCAACACCGTCAACGCTGTCGAAATGAACAAACAGAAAATCCGGCTTATTAGTACGGATATAGTCGCAGACAATAGGTGTCAGTTCTGTGTCGTGTGCCGTGGCGTTAGAAACACCGATATTATTTTCGACTATGCCGTAGATGATGGGATTCCAATCGCAGTAAGAGCCGAGAACAGAATCGGGATAAACCTGTCTTATTCTTCTGAAAACTGTCGGAAAATGTGAATTCACATCGTACGGAACGGTAGAAACAATTCCGTTTGTAAGCGAGTGCACCTCAGGTCCGACACCGATAAGCATTGAGCCCCAACACTCTGCACTTATGGTGGGTTTTGAGGAAAGAGCGCCGTATGTGACAGCGCCTTTTGCAAATATTCTGTCAAAGTTCGGTGTGTCTGCATCCTTAAACCAGCTGCCTGCACCGTCAATACCGATAACTATTACGTGATTATACTTTCTCGACACAGTGAAACCCTCCGATAATTTAAACAAAATAACCTCCCTGTTAACACAGGGAGGCAGAATTTTATTTCTGTACTCCTTTAATAACTTCTTTATCTATTTTACCGACAAAGAGATTATCTTCTGTAATCAGCGCAGAAACGTCGCTGTTTTCGTGAATTATGCCGTAGCTCGGTGAATCAGTTTCTTCAGGCGCAATGAACGCATTATTTCTGACCGTAAGGTTATAAACCAGTGGTCTGAAGAAAATGTATCCCCTGCTCTTACCGATTCTGCCCGAGGGGCCATCAAAGATATTGTTTTCAATAACAATGTCGTGGTGGTTGATATCGCCGTGGTGACCCACACCGGGGAATCCGTCACATTTGAAAATGTTGTTCTTTATCACAATGTTACTGCAGACGGCGTCATCACTTTTGAAATCGATAAGTGTGCCGTCACAGTTATAAACGGGACCGTAAGAGCCGTGCCTTGACATATCAAGCTGAATCTGCTCATTGAAAAGTATATCGCTTTTAAACGTGTATGACGGGCCATCAAAAACGCAGTTCTGAACGGTTGCGTTTTCAGTTCCGTTAATTTCGATAAAGTGCCACTGTGAGCAATGGCAGAATCTGCAGTTTTCAATCGTGATATTGCTGCAATGAACGGTATTTACAAGCGTGCATTTTTCGTTGAGGTCTTTGTTACCGTCAAATATGCCGCCCGAAATAACAACGTCGTGCGTGCCTTCATATCCGCCCCATTCAGGCTCAGAGTAAGACGCCAGCAGGTATCTTGTCAACGGCTCACTTTTATCGCTTCGGAGAATGACAGCATTGTCCGAAAGCTTAAGGTGCTGATGCGAATAGAAAATAAGTGCAGCGGAAATAAGATAAGTTCCGTCAGGGAAATATACCGTACCGCCGTCTTTGAGCTCATCAATACAAGCCTGCAACGCCTTTGTGTCATCGTGCATACCGTCTGCATAAACCGTTTTATTTTGCAATACATTTATAAATTTCATAATCAGTTTACCTCAAAATAAATTGCTATTCATTTTTCTGAACACTTACGGACTCTGCCGTCGTCGGTGCATCGTGGGGCTCGGCCGAAGCAGCATCGTCGGCAACTACGTTTCCTGCCTCAGCCCTCTGCTTGAGAACCTCCATAACGTGAGCGTGCTTTTCATCGCTGTAATCCCAGAGGAAGAGATAAGGCAGAATCATAAGAATATAACCTGCAAGGTCAAAGCCGAGACCGATGAGCATACACTTTACTCTTATATCGTTCATATAAAGAACGTCCCAGTCAGACGTGAAGCCGACACGGTAGAACATAAGCGGAATGATAAGAGATACGAGCGTTGTAATCGGTGTTGTGAACCAACCGACTATACCCTGATATGCTTCAAGTCTTTCGCCTGAAATGTACATCTGGTAATCCTTGATTCGTACATCCGTATCCTGCTGAGCAATACTTACCGCAGCCTGAAGCACGTCTGCCATGAAAAGAGCAAGGAACAGAGCAACACCGCAAAGGAAATGTGTATTGCCAAGGAACAGAATTGCGAGAATATAGATAGCATTTCTTATGGCAAGTACAGCGTACTTGAATACAATCATCTGCTTGTATTCAAAGCGTTTTCTTATCCACGGTGCAAGGAACTGTCCCGGATTGCCTGCCATTTTAATGAGAATTTCTGCAAGCGAGAAGAACAGACCTGTTTCACGCCAGGTGTAGATGAGGAGAATATTTTTCATATCGAGCATACCGTTGCCCAACGAATCCAGAAGAGTTGCAATCTGCGATATCCAGAGATATTTGTTTTTGAAAACACCCGAAACACAGTGCCAAAATGAAAGGTACTCTCTGTTTTCTATGGGAGGCATCGGGATTCTTTCCTTGATCTTTCCAAGACCAAGGAACATAACGCCCGAAGAAGCAACGAAGAATATCGGCAGAAGATATCTGAACATACCGATATCCTTGATACCGTCAATGAACAATGCACCTGCAATTGTGGGAAGAAGAACATTTACTATATTCTGCACAAAGTGGCTGATTTTGACGGGGAAGGAGCGAACATAAAGCCTCTCCTGTGCATTTGGGCTGATGTTGTCTGCAACGGATTGTGAAAAGCCGACAAAATTGAATATTGTGTAAAACTGGAAAAGAAGATAAAGAGTCCATACTCTGTCCGTAAGCGGAAGCTTATACAGCGGAAGTGAACAGATAAGAACAACAACGATAATGCATTGGATTACGTTGGCATAGGCAAAGATTTTGTATCTGCCAAGCTTTTTGAGAAGCTTCTTTCTTATAAGAATGTTTCTGAAGCCGCTCCAACCGTTTGTAAGGAAATGCGCACCGAAAATCTTGAAAATATTGAAGCTGTTTATGCCTTTCCAGCGTGTGTCAAGAATGTTGGCGACACTGTCGGGCAAAATAAACGACAAATCAAAAATCAGCATCAGGAGTCCGAGCAATGCAAAGGACAGATATACTGCATTGTATTTGCGCTCAATCTTCGGGGGCAGGAAGCCGAGGTTGGCGTCAACACCCATATTGAGAAGATTCCAGAAATAAGTGAAAGCAAGGAAAAATACGTTAATTGCGCTGAACGTCAGCAGAGGAATTTCGTAATAATACGCAATCAAATAGCAGCCTGTGCCGAAGGAGAGAAAGCTCTTAAGATATTTCAGCGTATAATCGCCGCCGACTGCCGCAAAAATTGAAAAGTACTCCTTGTACGGAACATACTTGCCTTCAGCAGGTGTATTCCAATATTTTTTCATTTCCTGAAAAATATTCATTTTCTCTCCGCTAGCGGACTTTGCCATTACTTCTCTCCTCCTTCCGCAATAAGTTCATTTATTCTCTGCTCTGCCTGAGCGCGAGTCTTGCCGTATTCCTCATCGGGGGCAATATTGACAACAACTTTTTCTATATTTTTAGGAAGCCAGCTGTCGCCGAAAACAATACCGTCTTCGCTCGGCGCACCCATATAGAATTCTTTAAGGTTTTTACAGTTATAAAATGCAAAGCTGCCGATTTCCTTGACTGAAGCAGGGATATACATAACGTGCTCCATACCATGACAATAGCTGAATGCATCGGTACCGATTATTTCAAGGCCGTCGGGGAGTGTAACAAGAGCAATGTTTTCACACTTGAAGAAAGCCATATCGCCGATTTCCTTGAGCGTTGAAGGAATATTTATTTGCGTCAGAACTTCATTCTTGTAGAAAGCGCAGGCGCCTACCCTTTCAACACCCTCGGGAATAGTGAATGAAACCTCTCTCTTGGTCTCTTCTCCGCTGTCTTCCTCTGTTTCAACCGCATTCTTCTTAATCGGATAAACAAGCAGCGTTTTCATATCCTTGGTGTAAAGCACGCCGTCTACTGAGGTATAGTATTCGTTATGTGCGTCTACCTCTACTGCCTTAAGCTCCTTACAATAGAAGAAAGACGTTTCATCTATGTATTTAACGTCCTTGCCGATATGTATAACCTCAACGTATTCATCCGTATTCATTGTAAAATCGCCTACAGCGGACACGGGCTTCGTTTTGTCGGGATTGTTGCCGTTCTCATCACGGACGTAGTCGATAAAGACCTCTTTCGTGGAAGTATTACCGTTAAAGCCGAAAAGAACCCACCCTTCGTTTCCCTGTGCGTCCGCAATATCTGTCTGATATTCATACTCAAACGGCGCACGCGCCATGGAAACAAATGAGATCGTAACTGATACGGCGATAAATAATACCAAAACAATGATAAAGGTTGCCTTTTGCCAGGTTTTCAATTATATCATCTCCTTGTGTTCGGCAAGATGTTTCACATCGCCAACAGATATATAAGCATATTATAATACATCATCTTGCATAAATCAATTTGTTTTTGTGGATTTTTTTTGTGCTCATCAGCTAAATTACTGTCTAAAAATCGCCAATTCCAAATATAAATATTCGCAAATCACTCTGTTATGTAAAGCACGGTATGCCGTCTGCAACGTTTTCTCTTGACAAATTCCGGTGCAATAATATAATTAATTATACAATAAGTAACTAATGAGGGAACTGCAATGAAAAGAGAAATTCATATTGATTCCGGCAAAAAAGTTTTTCCGCTTATTCTTATGATAATCGGTGCGCTGCTTGCGGTATCGCTTCTTTTTATCCGACTGAATATCGCGGCAGTTGTTGCGGTTGCGTTCAACTGCATAATGGCGGCGGTTATTACGCTTAGCCTTATTATCAAAAGAAAAGTTTATACGCCTATGGTGCTCGGCTTTGCGCTGTCAGGTCTCGGTATTATGCTTTACTACATTGTTTTCGGTGCCGATGCAGGCTTCGGCGCTTTCACGTCGGGTCTGGCAGGCTATTCTTCTGCAGAGAATCCTCTGTTTACGGGCGAGGGTAATTTTCTCACCCGACTTCTGGGCAATATTCTTCTTGCCTCTCCGTGGATCCTTTCACTTTCAGGCTTATTCCTTTTTGCAAGGCGCTCATTCAAGCGCAGCGGAACCAAGGCGGCAGTCTGCGCAATTATGTGCGTGTGTCTTCTCGGCACAAGCGTTCTGTATGTGCTTACGATGAATATGCGCTCAAAGCCCAATACTGAAAGGCTTTGGGAAGGTCACGACGATTATCTCAACGGTGTCGATAAAAAAAGCGGTGCCGATTCGCCGAACGTGCTTGTTATTATGATGGATGACCTCGGCTGGGGCGACATATCTCTCAACGGCGCAATTTATGACACACCCAATATCGATTCAATCGGTGAAAACGGACTCAATTTCACAAACTTCTACTCGGCATACTCAGTCTGCTCTCCCGCACGTTTTGCCGCACTCACAGGCAGATATCCCTACAGAGGCTATGCGGATAACGTAATCTACCCCACGGTTGCAACACTTTCGCCTTTTGCACAGACAAGAATTTTCAACTCAATTGAAATGGGCAACAATGCCGACGGTATGCTCGGCGATGAAATCACAATTGCAGAAACCTTTAAGGCGGCAGGCTACTCCACAGGCTGCTTCGGCAAATGGCATCTGGGTGACTACGGCGAGTATCTGCCCACAAATCAGGGCTTTGATTATTTCTACGGCAGCCACCATGTAAACGATATGAAGCCCTTCTACCATGTGACGGAAGAAAACGGCGAGTGGCAGATCATCCACGGCACGGACGAGCTAAAAGACCAGAGCGCCGCCACAAAGTGGATTCACGATGAAATCACCGACTGGATTACCGACAAGGCAGAAAACGGTGAGCCCTTCTTCGCTTATTATACTTCACCTTGGCCTCACGGACCTGTTTTTGCCGGCGACGATTTTGACGGAACAACCGGTATGGGTACATATGTTGACTGCGTAACGGAGTTCGACCATTACCTCGGTATACTCTTTGAAAAAATGGAAGAGCTTGGTGTGCTTGATGATACGATAATTGTATTTACAAGCGATAACGGTCCCGCTCTTGAGGGTTCGGTTGCGGACCTGCGAGGCGGCAAGTACCTTGCCTATGAGGGCGGACAGAAGGTGCCGTTTATGATCCGTTGGGATAACGACAGCGGAGCACTTGGCGAAAAGCAAACGGAAAGAAACAGCAGCGCAGTGCTCGTTGACCTTTATCCGACGCTGGTTGAGCTTTGCGGAATAACGGGTAACGGAGGCAGTACAAACTATATGCCGACCGACCGTGTGATAGACGGAATATCAATGGCAGAGCTTATAAAGAGTGACAAGGTGATCCATACTGCGGAGCATCCCATTCTTCATATGAAGCGTGAGGTTATAAAAGCTGTTCAGTACGCCGTGCCGACTGCAGAAGTAAAAGCACTTTACCCGGAATACAACTATGATGTTCTGAATAACGATTATATTTCATTCAAGTATTTTGAAAAGATACAGAACGATAATTCTGCGTTCTTCGATAAAAACCGCAAAAACTGGCTGCATATACTCAACGATGACTATGCGGAAAACTATAACCGCACTCCGGTATATCCCGAAATTTCCGATCAGTTCAGAGAAAAGCTGCACGAAATAACGGATGATTTCAAAAATAACAGACGAGGTGTGATTTCATAGTATGCCACCTTTGTCGCTGATGATAAAACCCGCTTCGTCTCTTTGCAATCTCTCCTGCGAATACTGCTTTTACCGTGACGTTTCAGAGCACCGCGAACACCTCGGCTTTGGTATTATGCAAAAAGATACCGCACGTGTGCTGATTGAAAAAGCGCTGAAATATGCCAACGGCGAGAACATCGCCTTTGCCTTCCAGGGTGGTGAGCCGACACTCGCAGGGCTTGAATACTTCAAGTTTTTCGTAAATACTGTAAATGAGCTCAACCGAAAAAAAAACCCTGTTTTTTACAGTATGCAGACTAACGGAACCGTTATTAACGAGCAATGGGCAGTTTTTTTGCGTGAAAACAGATTTCTTGTGGGTTTAAGCCTTGACGGTGACCACGTGGCAAATAAATTCCGCAAAAATCCCGCGGGAGAAAACTCATTCTACACCATAATGGATACTGCCCGTATCTTAGAAAAACACCGCGTGGAATTCAATATCCTTACGGTTTTAACCGGATACTGTGCAGAGAATATTGAGCACATATATCGCTTTTTCCGATACCGGGGCTTCAGATACCTTCAGTTCATTCCCTGCCTGCGCCCCTTTGGGTCAAAGGAAAAAAGCGAGCTGTATATGACGCCCGACCAATATGCCGATTTTCTTATAAAGCTGTTTAATCTTTATGTAAAGGACTACGTGCAGCACAGGTACGTCAGCATACGTCAGTTTGACAACTGGGTCAGACTGTATCTCGGTCACCCCACCGAGCAATGCGGAATCAAGGGGCATTGTTCGCATCAGTTTGTAAGCGAAGCAAACGGCAACATTTACCCCTGCGATTTTTATTGCACGGATGAATACCTGCTCGGCAACATTCTCGAATCTGATTTCTCGCAGATGGAGCACAGCGAAACAGCCGTGAATTTCATCAGGGAGAGCCTTGTGATACCGGAAAGATGCAAGGAATGCAAGCTCTATCCGATCTGCCGAAGCGGCGGATGCAAAAGAACGCAGCTCAGCGAAGACTACTGCGAAGCATACAAAAAGTTTTTCTCATCCTGCTTGCCGCTTTTCAGAGTATTCATAAACGAAAAAGCTAAATAATAATCGGTGAGATTTGTAACATAAAAAGGTAAGGTAACTTTCGTCACCTTACCTTTTTATCTGGCAAATGACCCAAATTTTGATACAAATGCACCCCCTTTTGAGGTAAGGGGGTGCAAAGTCATTTTAGGGGGTGCATTTTCTTGTCAGGGGGTGCAAATGGGGTTTAGGGGGGTGCAAAACTAAAAACCGTACTGGGAAAAAGGCACGATTTCTGCTTGCAATTTACTGACGATGAACGGATTGAGTTTATATGGAACATGGCTTGACATACCGATCAACTCAACTTGTTCCAGCTTTAAGATAGAAAAGCCACTACATTCTTGTATTTGAAAATAGTAATCTCTATGAGAACCATATTCTGAAAATCTTATGATTGCTTTCTCAAAATCAAATGTGCAGGATAGTTCATCAACGTCGTTCTTCAAACTTAACAAGTCAACTGCCTGTTGGTATGAGAGGTTAATCTTATAAACAAATTTTTTCATTGTGGAATCGTAGTTGATAATGCCACCGGTTACACTACTGTGCTTCTTATATATGGGAATTATTATCCCCAAAACCAGCGGAATAAGAATTACAAAAAAGAATATTGCAAAAAACAATAATTCCATTATAATCCCTCCTTTTTCACATTATACTACAAAAAGAAAATAACCGCAACCTTGTATCAAGATTACGGTTATTCTTTGGCGGAGAGTTAGGGTAGTTTTATCTGAAAACAACCGTCATCTCGAACCCGTCCTTTGTTCTATTGGCTAATCAACATCAGCGCGACGGGCTAAAAACGCTCCACCGGAGAATTTTCTTTACGCCCTTTCGAATCCCTAACTCTTTTCTGTAACATAAAAAAGGTAAGGTAACTTTCGTCACCTTACCTTTTTACATGAAGACTAACCCTAATTTTGATACAAATGCACCCCCTTTTGAATCAAGGGGGTGCAAAGTCATTTTAGGGGGTGCATTTTCACACTGGGGGGGTGCAAATCACTTTACTATGCACTGATAAGTATTCCAATCGTAAATTTCGTATTGCTTTTGCGTTTTTAACAATCTTGAAAGAAGTCCGTTGGGCTTGTTAATTCGCCTCATTGCTTTTTCAAAGCCTTGTCGGCCAAAGGCATCATCCTCGTCATTCAGATCAAAACAAGCATCCCCAAGCCACCGTCTGTTTTTGAGGTCATTTGCAATAATTACAACAAAATTGCCGCTTTGAATTTCTTTTATGCGATCCAACAAATCGTCAGCAAGCATTTCTTCGTTGCAATCAAACATTTCAAAACTATAACTACCAAACCACAGTTCTTCAAAATGAAAGGTGCTATCAACGGCATTGAACTGAAGTTCAATATCGTTTCTTCCATTATTGCTTCGAATGATCAAAGCAATGACTTTACAAGTTTTTGCATTTTTGGTATAAGGGAACATTGACACATGGTGGCAATATGCTGTTTCATTTTCAAATTCGCGCACATCGAAAACAATGTTGTTTTCCGATAACAGAATCTTCACGTCGTTCAATGTCATATAATCACCACCTTGAACAAATTATATCATATAACTTACTGTCTTTCAACGATTACTGGCTGTAATATAACGATCACCCCAATAAATCAACGATTATGGTTGTAATTTAACGATTACTTGTATTTTAACGATTTCAAGCAAATGAAATATTTGCCTTGCGGCAAATGTGAAATAATTTACTTTGTAAATTGTGAAATTTGATGCTGTCGCATCAAGTGAAATGAAATAAATCCCTTATGCGCCGCAGCGCATTTCACATTGCGAAGCAATATTTCATATGCGAAGCGTATTTCACAAATCCCGTAAGGGATTTATTTCGTTGAAAAAGACCGATGCTTTGTATCAAAGCATCGGTCTTTTTCTGGCGGAGAGTTAGGGATTCGAACCCTAGAGGCTTTTGGCCTACAGCATTTCGAGTGCTGCACCTTCGACCACTCGGACAACTCTCCGTACAACAACGGATATTTTACCAAAATGAGCCGTGTTTGTCAATATCCCAGCCTTATGAATTAAAGAAGCTTTCTCCCTCTTCTGCGACAAATTTATGCGCAGATTCGTCAGGCAAACGCGAATCTGTCGAATCGAAAAACACGAGTGACTCAAGCGAGGTATTGAGCACGGTAAACTGACGCTCAAACATCGCTTTGATTTCTTCCTTGCCCTCGCCTTTGCTGCCTGCCGCGATAATCAGCGCCGCCTTTTTGGGCTTTGCAACAGCAGGCTTCACGCCGTGATCAAACCTGAGTGCATAGTAGCGCTGAAATCTGTCAACAACAGCCTTAAGCGGTGCGGGTACGCCGCTGTTATAAACAGGCGTTGAAATAACAAAATAATCTGCCTGCTCGAAATCCGACATAAAATCATCAAGGTCAGCAAAACAGCAGCCTTTGTTTTTGCTGCACCAGCCGCAGCCGATACAAGGCTTTGCATTCATTTTATATGCGTTGTACACCTTTGTTTCAGCACCCTGTGCAGCTGCCGCAAATGAGGCGCACAGCGCAGAGGAAACGGAATCTTTTCTGGCAGAGCCGTTTAAAACAAGCAGTTTTTTCATTTTACGCTCCTCGGTTTTACTTGATATTGCTCAGTATAAAATCTATCAGCCCGCCGTCGGCTTCATACACGCCCTCATACGGCAGTTCCACATAAACTTGCGAATCTTCGCTGTAAACAAAGCATCTGTACTGACGCTCGGGCACAGAAACCGTCACGGAATAATAAGGTTTCACATACGGGTAATCGTTAACACTCTGCTTTCTCGTCGGAGCAATGCTGTTCAGCATAGGTAGCAAGAGCTCATACTTATCGGCACTCAACGGAAATTCCGCCGTGCTGTCGCTGCCGACTGCGACGGAAATCACCTGCGTTTCATCGGGGAATGACAGCTTTTCAGCCTTCGGGAAAACGCTGTTAAAAACGAAATAGCCTGCTGCCAGAACAGCAACAACAGCAACCGCCGCTATAACAAACCGTTTTTTCATACTCCATTCTCCCTTTTATTATTATATTAATTATATCACAAGCCTTACGGCATTTCAATAATATATCCCACGCCCTAAAGGGTGGATTCAATTGAAAAGAACCCACACTTGTCATAGACAAATGTGGGTTCTTTTTTGCGAAAGAGCAGTATAACGGTGCGTAAAGGGAGGTGAAAAAAGCGATTAGGTGCGTGAATCGCCGGGTTATTTGTCGGAAGTAGTATTTTTAAATTTAACATATTGTTCTCGTAAGTGAAACCAACCGAATAAATGCCGAAGCGCAATCGTTAATCCAACAAAACCAACGATAGCTAAGAACAGATGCCTAATGTCTAAAAGAGGATTCTTATTAACAACGCACGATAAGGTTATACCTGCAACAGCTATCGCTGTAGAAAGAAGTCCAATCAGAACATATTGCATTACCAAATGTCTTAAATAGATATTTCTGTAAAACTTTCTTTGTAGCAAATCTTCTGTTTTCGTTATACGATAAACAGAGGTGGTTTTAAGCAGTTCAATAAAACTACCGCCTATTTCGGTGGCTTTGAGTTGACTTTTTAATGCTTGCTCGGTTATTATCATTCCACTTTCCTTGACAAAAGAACAAGTAAAGAAATATTTAACTTCCTTATTTTGTGACCGAATAAATCTAAATTTTCTGAATCCGGAGATTTTATCTAATCTCCACCCATCTTTCTCCAGTTGTTCCAGTTTGGACTCAATTTCTTCACATTTCCATATTGGAGAGAAGAAACGCATTGACATTGTCTCTTTCAAAATGCCACCTCCTTTGCAATTGATTATATCACAAATTAACACACTATTCAATGATATATCGCTGGCGCAATATGATATACGGCGTTGCCGCATGATATATTTGCTCTGCAAATATGATATAATATCCGTTCCTTCATATGCCGCAGGCATATATCATCGCTCGCAGAGCGATATCATATCGAAGATATATCACCCGTTCCGAAAGGAACGGATATCATTGAAAAAAGTCACCTTTGTCAGGTAGACAAAAGTGACTTTTTTCGTGGTGCCGGTGGCGGGGGTCGAACCCGCACGGTATCGCTACCAACGGATTTTGAGTCCGCCTCGTCTGCCAATTCCAACACACCGGCAAATCAACAGTATAAGTAATTGTATAACAAAAAGTGAAAAAAATCAATAGCAATCGGCAAATTAAAGAATCCTGAAGCCCATTGCCCTGCCGCGTCCGAAATTCAAGAGGGTTTTGAAGCCGTAACGCTCGTAAAATCTGATGCCGCGCACGTTCTCACCGTCAACGCAAAGCTGAACGCCGCGCACACCGTTTGCCTTAAGATGAGCCACCAACGTATCCATAAGCTGTGTACCCGTGCCGTTACCTCTGTATTCTTTAAGAATATCTATATGCAGGTGTGCAGGATATTTTGCGGCAAAAAGGCTGTGCGCAACAACCTCACCGAATCCGTTGATTCTGTCGCCGAGGTTACGGTGCCGGATTTTGGGCATATACTCTCTCATAAAAACCTTGCGCCAACGTCTGACGTCATCCGAGCAGATGATATAACCCACCGCCTCATCATTCTCGTTTGTGCAGACAAAACAGTTATGCGGCTCGTGCTCTGTATAATAATCATTATATAATGCCAGAAAAAACTCGGCATTTGCTCTGTTAAGCCCTTCAAACACTGCATCATCGTTAATCGTCTGCAGGCAGACGCGCTGAACAAAATATTTATCGGTTTCGCGGTAAGGTCTGATATTTGCCATATGCCCCGCCTCCTCGGATTTTTAAGATAAAAAAACCACATCTGCCCGACGGACAAATGTGGATCCTGTGGTGGACGTTAACGGACTTGAACCGCTGACCACTCGCACGTCAAGCGAGTGCTCTACCAACTGAGCTAAACGTCCATAAGTTGTGACAACATCGGTAATTATAGCGCATTCATCCGTCTTTGTCAATACAATTATCAAACTTTTATCGCCCAATAATAAAGAAAAAAGCCACAGACTGAACACAACATTCAGCCTGCGGCTCTTATTATCTGAGATTATTTATACTTGGGTCTTGCTACATAGCTTGTGTGGAGAACCTCATGTGCCTTATGGCTGTTGGGCTCGCCAAGGAACTCAGCATAAATTCTCTTAACAGCCTCACTCTCGTGTGACTTTCTCTTGGGAAGATTCTTGTCAGCCTCGTAGAGAGCTGCTGCACGTCTGCCCTTAAGGTCAACGAAGTTGTGAACAACTGCGGACTGGATCGGCTGACCGCCTCCGTTTACGCAACCGCCGGGGCAACCCATGATCTCGATGAACTGATAATCAGCAGTACCTGCCTTAACCTTCTCCATGATCTCATGTGCAGCTGCAGCGCCGCTGGCAACAGCAACCTTGATATCCATACCTGCAACCTTGTAAGTTGCTTCCTTGATGCCCTGGCCTCTTACCTCTGTGAAGTCAACGCTCTCAAGCTCTTCGCCTGTGAGAACCTCAACAGCTGTACGCAGAGCAGCTTCCATAACGCCGCCTGTTGCGCCGAAGATGACAGCTGCGCCTGTGCCTTCGCCAAGCGGATTGTCAAACTCTTCGTCGGGAAGGTGGTTGAAATAGATACCTGCTGTTTCAATCATACGTGCAAGCTCACGTGTTGTGAGTGCATAGTCAACGTCCGGATAGCCGGAAGCTGCCTGATTGTCACGCTTTGTCTCGAACTTCTTTGCTGTACAGGGCATAATGCCGACAACAACGATATCCTTGGGATCAATGCCCATCTTCTGAGCATACCATGTCTTTGTGATAGCACCGAACATCTGCTGGGGTGACTTGCATGTTGAAAGGTGTTTGATCTGCTCAGGATAGTAGTGCTCGCAGTACTTGATCCAACCGGGTGAGCAGGATGTGATCATCGGGAGAGTGCCGCCGTTCTTGACTCTGTCAATAAGCTCATAGCCCTCTTCCATAATTGTAAGGTCAGCTGCGAAATCGGTATCGAATACCTTATCAAAGCCAAGTCTGCGAAGAGCAGCAACCATCTTGCCCTGAACGTTTGAGCCGATGCTCATACCAAAGCACTCACCGAGAGTAACTCTGATTGAGGGAGCGGTATTGACAACAACAAACTTCTCGGGATCGTTGATAGCTGCAAATACTGCTGCAGTATCATCCTTCTCGTAGATAGCACCTGTCGGACAGTTAACGATACACTGACCGCAGGAGATACAGGAAACATCAGCAAGGTCCTTATCGAAAGCAGAGCTGATGTGTGTGTCGAAGCCACGTGCGTTTGCGCCGATTACGCTGACCTTCTGCTGGTTACATGCAGCAACGCAGCGACGGCAGAGGATACACTTGCTGTTATCTCTGACCATATGAGCAGCTGAATCGTCAAACTCAAATGCGGGCATCTCGCCTGCAAATGCATTCTCATCATCAACACCGAACTCCTTACAGAGCTTCTGAAGCTCGCAGTTGCCGGAGCGGATACAAGAGAGACACTCTTTTCTGTGAGTGGAGAGGATAAGCTCAAGTGTCATCTTACGTGACTGTCTTACCTTCTCTGTGTTTGTGAACACTTCCATACCCTCGTTTACGGGGTATACACAAGCGGTAACAAGGCTTCTTGCGCCCTTTACCTCTACCATACAGATACGGCAAGCGCCGATCTCGTTGATATCCTTGAGGTAGCAAAGGGTGGGAATCTCGATGCCTGCATAACGTGCAGCTTCGAGGATTGATATACCGTTAGGCACACTTAAGGGCATGCCGTTGATTTTGATATTTACCATTTCCATTGTGTGGCACACTCCTTTCGTTATTTCTTATAAATTGCCTGGATCTTCTTGCAGGAATCCATACATGCACCGCACTTGACACACTTCTCTGCATTGATTGCGAAGGAAGCGAGCTTGTGGCCGGGAGCAATGTAATCTGTTCTTGCAATTGCATCTGCAGGACAAGCTCTTGCGCACATACCGCAGCCGATACACTTCTCAGCGTCGATATAGTAGCGAACAAGACCCTTACATACACCTGCGGGGCAAACCTTGTCAACAACGTGTGCTTCATACTCGTGTCTGAAGAACTTGAGCGTTGCAAGAACGGGGTTGGGAGCAGTCTGACCGAGACCGCAGAGTGAATTCTGCTTGATGTAAAGAGCAAGCTCTTCAAGCTTATCGAGATCCTCAAGAGTAGCCTTACCCTCTGTGATCTTCTCAAGCATTTCCATCATACGCTTCGTACCGATACGGCAGGGTGAACACTTACCGCAGGACTCATCAACAGTAAAGTCGAGGAAGAACTTAGCGATATCAACCATACAGTTGTCCTCATCCATAACGATGAGACCGCCTGAACCCATCATACAGCCGATAGCTGTGAGGTTGTCAAAGTCGATAGCTGTGTCCATAAGATGTGCGGGGATACAACCGCCGGAAGGACCGCCGGTCTGAGCAGCCTTGAACTTCTTGCCGTTGGGGATACCGCCGCCGATATCCTCGATAACCTCGCGAAGAGTTGTGCCCATGGGAACCTCAACAAGGCCTGTGTTCTTGATCTTACCGCCAAGAGCAAATACCTTTGTACCTGTTGACTTCTCTGTACCCATTGATGCGAACCACTCAGCACCGTTGAGAATGATCTGAGGAATGTTTGCGTAGGTTTCAACGTTGTTGTTGTTTGTGGGCTTGCCGAACAGACCCTTAACAGCCGGGAAGGGAGGACGGGGACGGGGCTCACCGCGGTTACCCTCGATAGAGGTCATAAGAGCAGTTTCCTCACCGCAGACGAATGCGCCGGCACCCAGACGGATGTGAAGGTCGAAGTTGAAGCCTGACTCGAAGATGTTCTCGCCGAGAAGGCCGTATTCCTTAGCCTGGTCGATAGCAATCTGAAGTCTTTTAACAGCAATGGGGTACTCTGCACGGACGTAAACATAACCCTCGGATGCGCCGATTGCGTAACCGCAGATTGCCATTGCTTCGATGATGCAGTGGGGATCGCCTTCGAGGATTGAACGGTCCATGAATGCACCGGGGTCACCTTCGTCAGCGTTACATACTACATACTTCTGATCTGCAGCGTTCTTTGCTGCAAAGCTCCACTTGAGGCCTGTCGGGAAACCGCCGCCGCCTCTGCCGCGAAGACCGGAATCCTTGACGATGTTGATAACCTCGTCGGGAGTGAGCTGGTTGAGACACTTTTCAAGTGCCTGATAACCGTCGTGTGCGATGTACTCGTCGATGTTTTCGGGATCGATGACACCGCAGTTACGAAGAGCAATTCTCTTCTGCTTTGCATAGAACTTTGTCTGCTCAAGTGACTTTACTGTGTCCGCCTGTACGGTCTCTTCATAAAGAAGGCGTGTAACCATACGGCCCTTGAGAAGGTGCTCTTCTACGATTTCGGGAACGTCCTCTACCTTAACTTCGCTGTAGAAGCATCCCTCGGGATAAACTATCATAATGGGACCGAGAGCACAAAGACCAAAACAGCCTGTTTTGATAACCTTGATTTCATCCTGAAGTCCCTTTGCTGCGATTTCGCTTTCGAGCTTTTCGATTATCTCATTGCTGTGAGATGAAGTACAGCCCGTACCGCCGCAGACAAGAACGTGGGAACGATACATTTTGCTTCCTCCTTGTTATTTGGCAATAGCGCCGACTGTGAATTCTGTAACGATATTACCGTTGACAATGTGATCATTGACAACTCTTGCTACCTTATCAACCGTCATCTGTACGTATGTGACCTTCTCCTGGCCGGGTACGAAAACCTCAACGATGGGCTCGTACTGGCACATACCGATGCAGCCTGTCTGTGAAACCGTAACACCCTTAAGTGAACGGCGTGCAATTTCCTCAGTGAAAGCAGTCATAACAGGGCGTGCGCCTGCTGCGATACCGCATGTTGCCATACCGACAACAACTCTTGTTGCGTCCTCGCTGTCATTTCTTGCTGTCATATTCTTGAGTGTACGCTCTTTGATTGCCTGAAGCTCTGCAAGTGATTTCATTGTGTTACACCTCCGAAAAGAATATTGGTTTGTTCGTTGATATAGTCTTTCATCCACTCAACTACCTCCGGCTCGTTGAGAGGCACTCCGCCGAGTATCTCTTTCATTTCTGCCGTGGCAAGCGAGAAGCTTTCGCCGTCTCTGCTGCGTGTGTAGACGAAGTCTCTGTCTGTATTCATTGAGATAAGGATTACGACCGTTGAAGTCACATCGCCCAGCGGTGTGAAATCAATACTGTCGGTTTTGAAAACAGCCGACGTTGTTGTGCCCTTACCTTTTTCGCTTTCAATTTTAAGGTGTCCGCCTGTCTGCTCTGCAGCGAGCCGAAACAGAGGAATACCCATGCCGACCTTGCGTGTCGTGCGTGTCGTGTAAAACGGGTCGAGCACGTTTGTGACCTGCTCGGGCGTCATACCGCAGCCGTTGTCCGAAATGCTGATAAGCAGTTCGTTTTTGGCGGTGTCCTCCGCAACCTCAATGCCGATAAGGCTTGCGCCTGCCGCAATTGAGTTCTGCGCAATGTCGAGAATATTGAGTGAAAGCTCTCTCATAAATTATCAGTCCTTGTACTTTGCAAGGATTCCCGCAACCTGATCGGGTGTGAGCTTGCCGTAAACATCATCGTTGATGTTCATAACGGGAGCAAGACCGCAAGCACCGATGCAACGGCTTGCTTCGAGAGAGAAGATACCGTCATCTGTGCACTCACCTGCCTGGATGCCAAGCTGCTTTGCAATCTCATCGAGAACAGCCTGTGCGCCTTTAACGTAGCAAGCTGTACCGAGGCAAACTGAAATATTGTATTTGCCCTTGGGAGAAAGAGCAAACTGTGCATAGAAGGTAGAAACACCGTAGACTTTTTCAAGCGGGATATCCATACCCTCTGCAATCATTACCTGAACCTCGAAGGGAAGGTAGCCATAGATTGCCTGTGCCTGCTGCATTACGTGCATAAGCATGCTGTCATCGCCTTTGTTTTCATCGATAACTGCCTTGAGCTTTGCCTCCTGCTCGGGTGTGCCCTTGAAGGGGATTTTGCTGATTTTTTTAAGCATTCGACTTTTCCTCCTTTGTCGTAGAGTGGATAAAACCGTGCAGCCCTTTTGCTGCGGCAGCACCGCACCCCTGCGAGTACGATATGCATAGGTCTTATTCTATAAATGCATACATCCGAATTATATCATAACGTTTTTTAAAAGTCTATATATACATACCAAAAAAATGCTCACTTTTCGTCACAATTTCTGTATCTACCGCTGAAAAATTCCAGCAATGCAAAAAGGTTGCATCCGCATTTACAGACACAACCTTTTTTGTTTTTTATTCAGCCGGTTATTTTACCTTAACCGTTTTTGTGGGAAGAATATTTTCGTTTCCGTATTCGTCAACAACCTCACCCGCGATATACTCAAGCGAAATATCCATACCGGAGATTGCTTCCTGAACTGACTTGCCGCCAAGCTCTGCCGTGTTGATAAGCACGGTAACGGGAAGAGTCTGCGTATCGTTTGCAGGCATACCGAACTCACCGTACTGCGAAACACCGCATATCCATACGCCTGTATTGCCGTTGTTTTCGGTCTTGACAGCATAGACGGTAAGATCCTCATCTGTTTTGTTTGTGATATCAATATTGAGAACGTAGCACTCCCAGCCGCTGTTTGCAGCTATAACCTGTGCGGCGATTTCTTTAGTCATACCGTAAAGCTTTGATTCGTTGTAGAATGCGACGCTGTTTGATCTGTAAGAATCAAGGAAAGCAAAGCCGTCCTCAACGTTTGTACGCTTTGCGGAAATTTGATCCTCAGCCTTGACCGTATCATCCTCGGGAGCTGTTATGTTGATCGTTACCTTGAGTCTCTCGCGATCCTCTTCGGGAACCTCTATTTCATCGTCTGCAGGTGTTTCGTAGCAGATAATTCCGAGATCAAGTCCGGCAACCGTTGCATACATCAGGTTGACGTCAACCTTGTCGGAATTGACAAGCACCGTTGCAGGATGAAGCACATCCGTCTGGGCAGGGGGTATGGCAAGCTCACCGTTCATCGGGCAGGTGCTCAGCCACATACCGTCGGGAGTTTCGCTGCCGTCAAAGCTGACGAAAGTGTAATTCTTATCGGTATTGTTGCTGATTTCAATATTAAGGCTGTAGAAAACCCAGTTATCGCCGCCCTTAAGGAAATCCTGCGCAGCGGTTTCGTTCATACCAAGCTCGGTCTGAGCTGCCTGCATAAACAAATCGGGATTCTTAAGGTAGAACTCCTTGGCCTGCGTATCCTCATAAATCAGATCCATACCCGCATAAAGCTTGCCGGGTTCAGCACCTTTCTTTTCTTCTTTTTTGCAGGCCGTGAACGCAAACAGCATTGCAACTGCCAGCATAAGTGCGATAATTCTTTTAGTCTTCATTGTACTTCCTCACTTTTCTTTTTATGGATTGTCTTGAGCGTGCGATTGCCATTGTGCCGTCGGGCACATCCTGCGTTACGACTGAACCTGCGGCGGTATAAGCGCGCTCGCCGACACTCACGGGTGCAACAAGGCAGGTGTGACAGCCTATAAACGCCTTATCACCTACGGTTGTGCGGAATTTCTTCGAGCCGTCGTAATTGGCGGTGGCACAGCCGCAGCCGAAATTGACACCCTCACCCACATCGCTGTCGCCTATATAGGTGAGATGGCTTACCTTTGTATTTTCGCCGACGGTGGAGTTTTTGATTTCCACAAAGTTACCAGCGTGAACACCGTCAGAAAGAACCGAACCCGGACGCAGATGAGCAAACGGACCCACCGTTACGTTTCTGCCAAGCTTACAGCCTTCGCAGCGGCAGGCATCAACAACGCAGCCGTCACCTACCATACACGAATCGAGCTTACTGTCGGGGCCGATGACACAGCCGCTGCCTATCACCGTTGTGCCGGTTATTATCGTGCCGGGCAGAATCTGCGTATCAGCGCCGATAACAGCCTGCGGAGATATTATAACACCGTCGGTACAGGGGATGTCAACACCGCGCAGCATATTTTCTCTGAGCACTTTTCTGCGTGCAATCTCATTGAGCTCCATCAGCTGATAGCGGTCGTTTGCACCGAGAATAACATCCGCACTCTCCGCCGTAAATGCATCGGCACGCTTGCCGCGGCTGAGCAGGATTTCCACCGCATCAGTCAGATATATCTCCTTCTTTTCCCTGCCCATCTCGGCAATGGCATCAAGTGCGGAAACAAGATCGTCACAGTTAAACCAATATGCGCCGGAATTAACTTCTGTTATCTTCTTTTCATCATCCGTTGCATCACGCTGTTCAACGATCCGCTCAAGTGAGCCATCCTCACCTCTTACCATTCTGCCGTAGCCCGTGGGATCATCAACAGTTGCGGAAATCACCGTTGCGGAGTTACCATTTGATACGTGAAAATCCAGCGCAGCGATGACGGTTTTTGCATCAATCAGCGGAGCATCGCCGTTGAGCACAAGCATGTTGCCGCCCGAATGGCGCGCAATAAAATCCTTTGCCTGCGCTACAGCGTGACCCGTACCCAGACGCTGTGCCTGAAGCACGGTTTCGCAAGTGTCACCCAGATGTTCGCACACAGTCTCACTCAGGTGGCCCGTAACCGCACAGATATCGTCAACACCCGCTTCTCTTACCGCGGAAATGACCCAGTCTATCATCGGCACAAAAAGCACCTGCGTGAGCACCTTAGGCTTTGAGGATTTCATTCTCGTGCCTTCACCTGCGGCAAGAATCACCGCACAGTTTTTGTTCATTTATGCACAGCCTTTCTTTAAGTTGAACGGAGTAAACCGAACCGTGATTTTCACGGGATGATTTTCATTCATCTTAACAAATTATGCCGCCGCCCACTACCGTTTCGCCGTCGTAAAGCACGAGCGACTGACCCGGTGTAACAGCTCTCTGCGGCTCGTCAAACTCAGCCGTAAGCGTGCCGTCGCCCGTCTGATAAACGGTTGCGGCAGCTTCCTTCTGACTGTATCTCGTCTTCGCCGTAACACGCAGCGAGCCGTCAATCCGCTCAACTGCGATGAGGTTAATATCTCTTGCGTCCACACGCTTTGAAAACAGCTCCTCGTGCGAGCCAAGGTAAACTCTGTTTTCCTCAACGTTTTTACTGATGACAAACAATGGCGCAGGAGCGCTGATTCCAAGCCCCTTTCGCTGACCTACCGTATAGCCGATAAGACCTTTATGCGTGCCCCAGAGCTTACCGTCAGTACCTACAAACTCACCCGACATAAACTTTTTGCCCGTAAATTCTTCGATGAATTCGCGGTAACAGCCATCGGGCACGAAGCATATATCCTGGCTGTCAGGTCTGTCTGACGAAGCAAAGCCGTTTTCAGCCGCGATCTCACGCACCTGCTGCTTTGTATAGCCGCCCAAAGGAAACATTGCGCCTGCAAGCTGACTCTGAGAAAGCTGCCACAGCACGTAGCTCTGATCTTTTTCGCGGTAAGCGGCACGCTCGAGCAGGACTCTGCCCGAGGCTGTCGACTTTGTAACACGGGCATAATGGCCCGTAGCAATAATATCACAGCCGTGCTCTCTGATGCTGTCGAAAAGAGCACCGAATTTTATCACCTTATTACAGTATACGCAGGGATTCGGAGTTTCACCTGCGATATAGCTGTTTGCAAAATATTCCATTACCGTGCGACGGAATTCATCGCACAAATCAACTGTTATGTGCCCGAAGCCAAGGCGCGCAGCAACAGCCGCTGCATCCTCCTCATCTCTGACGGGCGCACCCTCAAAAGCGCGCATAGTAACGCCGAGGACGTCAAAGCCCTCCTGCTTTACAAGCAGCGCCGCAACGGAGCTGTCAACTCCGCCGCTCATTGCAACACCTACCTTCATTTGCCATCCTCAAAGGCGGGCATTACGATATGGTCTGTGCAGCCGTCAATTGCATTGAACATACGGCGTGTGAAAAGGTACTCTTTTACAACCTTCATCTTGTCGCCGGACATCTTTTCGGGAGTTGACAGAATAACCGTTGAGCTTCTCTGCGTAGCAAGCGCATCCTTTTGCTCTACATAGATTGTGTCGTAAAGCATCTCGTAGCCCGCCGCAATGGCTCTGACCGAATCGGTTATTATGATATCCGCATCATAACCCGTCACTTTATCGGGTCCGACGGGAACAAAATTAAACTCGCGGTCATTCTTTTCGATATCGTCAAGCGTGAGAGTGGTCTGAGCAGCCGTTTTGAGCTTGATGAAGCCGTAGTATTCAAGAAGCGTGAGCGCACGTGTCATACCGTCGGTATCTGAGGGAATGGCAACCGTTGCACCGTTTTCAATTTCGTCCTTTGTGTCGTAGCTGATAAGAATCATTACGTAGGGGTAGTAATAGGCAGCACCCAGGTTGACAAACTTACCGCTGGCGCTCATTTTGCTGAGTTCATACTCCTTCTGAGTTGTGACGCAAGTAAAGTCTATCTCACCGTTTGCAAGCGCATTGTTAGCCTGTGCAGCGGTGTCGTAGG
Organism: Acutalibacteraceae bacterium; assembly: GCA_045606785.1. Lineage (GTDB taxonomy): Bacteria > Bacillota > Clostridia > Oscillospirales > Acutalibacteraceae > UBA8612. Next base: position 84,267 of record JAZUSN010000026.1, read on the forward strand.
ATTTGTAGATAAGCTTGTATCCGAATTCTGGAAGTCGGGCCTCGACGCTGTGAAAGATCTCCATATGAGGAGCTGCGCCTGTAATTACGCCGACGTAAACCTCTTCAAGATCTTTGCTTTTATCTGCGCTGCAGGAGCAAAGCGTGAGTGCCGTAATCAGCACGGCAAGAATTAGTGCAACTGTTCTTTTCATAACGGTATCACCTTTATCAGAATATATAGTTACGATTAATATATCATATATTAATACGATTTTCAAGCAAGTTATTCTGCTGACGAAAAAAGTTGCACTTTTTCGCGTTAAAGCCTTGCATTATTCTGTAGATTTGATATACTTTTTATTGGCTTATTTAAAACTACACGAAAGGGGATTTTTCACAATGAAAGCATCAGAGAGCATCCCTAATTATGCTCCTAAGCTGCGTGAATACGCAAACTACACAGCAAGACAGATCAAAGACGTCTGCAAAACCATCGGCCCCCGCGCTCCGGGCGAGGAAGCCGAAAAGAAGGCTCAGGAAAGATTTGCCGCAGAGCTTGAAAAATACGCAGATAACGTAAAGATTGAGCCCTTCGAGCTTCATCCGAAAGCATTCCTCGGTTGGGTCAGACTGTGTGCAATCATTATGATCATCGCAAACGGTCTTTTCTTTGCAGGCACATTCATTCCCGACGCCCCTCGCTGGCTGCCTATTATTCCGCTCGCGCTCAGCCTTATCTGCCTTTTCTTCATCGTCACAGAGTTTCTTTTCTACGGTGAAACACTCGATCCGTTCTTCCCCAAACGCACGTCACACAACGTCGTTGCAAGATACAACGCAAAGGGCACCGCTAAAAAGCGCATCATCATCTCCGGTCACGTTGATTCCTCTTACGAGTGGCGCTACACATACCTCGGCGGCCCTCCCCTCATCACAACAGTTATCGGCGGCGCTGTTGCAGGCATCGTAATCGCACTTGTTGCAGAAATTTACAGCACTGTTACAGGCAGTTTTGACGGCATACTCATCGACATTCTCCGCTGGGTAATGCTTGCCTGGTGCATTCTTTTTGTTGCCGCCATCTTCTTCCTCAACTACAAGCTTCCCGTTGAGGGTGCCAACGACAACCTCACAGGCTCCGTTGCATCGATCGCCGTTCTCAAGTACCTCAAGGACAACGACCTTCGTTTTGAAGACGTTGAGGTATGGGCTGTTCTCACAGGCTCCGAGGAGGCAGGTCTCAGAGGCGCAAAAGCATTTGCAAAAGAGCACAAGAAAGAGCTTGAGGATATGGAAACCGTATTCATCGGCATTGATACACTTCACGATTACGATTTCTATGCTATCTACAGCCGCGATATGACCTTCACCGTCAAATCAGACCCGCAGGTATGCGCACTTCTCAAGCAGGCTTCACTCAACGCAGGTCTCGACCTGCCCTACAAGGCTATCTTCCTCGGTGCATCCGACGCAGCAGCAGTCTGCAAGGCAGGCTTCAAGGGCGCAACTCTTGCCGCTATGGACCCCGCGCCCGCAAGATACTACCACACAAGACTTGACACGGGCGACAACCTCGACCTCAAGTCGATTGAAGCAGGTATCAACATTGCCCTCGAGTCAGTATTCCTTTACGATGAGCAGGGTCTTAAGGACAGCTATAACGCATAAAGAACAGTATGGCGGATGTATTTCCGCCATATTTTGTGCAGATAATACAGCAAAAAAAGCTTTACAAAAGCTGCTTGCTGTGCTATAATTTCCTTTGCATGTTCCATCTCTCGGTTCAGGGAGTAAACCTCAACGAGGTTCTCACCTGCCCTGTTCTGGGGTTGTGAATAAATATTTTTTAATGAGGTGAAAACAAATGACAAACGCAGAAAAGAGTGCAATCATTGCTGAGTACGCTATCCACGAAGGTGACACAGGTTCACCCGAGGTACAGATTGCTGTTCTCACAAAGAGAATCAATGACCTTACAGCTCACCTTAAGGAGCACCACAAGGATCATCACTCCCGCCGTGGCCTTCTCAAGATGGTTGGTCACAGACGTAACCTTCTTGCATACCTTCAGAAGGTTGACATTGAGCGTTACCGTTCAATCGTTGCAAGACTTGGTCTTCGTAAATAATCCACGCACTAATAGGGCGGCTTCCCTTGCGGTTGCCGCCCTGCAATTTTGAAAACAGCCGGAAAGACGCCGACAGGCTTTAGCGGTAAATAAAGGGTTTGAGTGTAAATTCAAGCATTTTATTTATTGCTAAAAGTCAGAGCTCTTTCCGGTAAGAATAAATAAAGAAAGAGGTAAAGTAAATGACTTTGAGAACTTTTGACACATTCAAGACTTTCAAAACCGAGATTGCGGGCCGTCCTTTTGTTGTTGAAATCGGCAAAATGGCTGAGCTTGCAGGCGGCGCCTGCCTTGTCCGCTACGGCGAGACAAACGTACTTTGCACAGCTACAATGGCTGCAAAGCCCCGCGAAGGCGTTGACTTTTTCCCCCTCTCCGTTGACTTCGAAGAGAAGCTCTACTCAGTAGGCAGAATCCCCGGTTCATTCCAGCGCCGTGAAGGCAGAGCAAGCGAAAAGGCTACTCTCGCTTCCCGCGTTATCGACAGACCCATCCGTCCGCTCTTCCCCAAGGATATGAGAAACGACGTCGGTGTTGTTGCAACAGTTATGTCTGTTGACCCCGACTGCTCACCCGAAATCACAGCTATGCTCGGTGTTTCAATTGCAATCTCCATCTCCGAGATTCCGTGGGACGGCCCCGTATCAGGCGTTGTTGTCGGTATGATTGACGGCGAGTACATCATCAACCCCACAGCAGAGCAGAAGGAAAAGAGCGATATGTATGTTACAGTCGCTTCCACATCTGACCTTGTTGCTATGATCGAAGCTGCCGCAAACGAAGTTACAAACGACGAAATGTACGACGGCATTATGTTCGCACACGCTGAGAACCAGAAGATCGTTGAGTTCATCAACACGATCAAGGCTGAGTGCGGCAAAGAGAAGATTGAGTTCCCCTCAAACGATCCCGCTCCCGAAATGTTCGAGGCAATCAAGGATTTCGCTATCGAAGATATCCGCGCTGCTCTCGACACAGACGACAAGCGCATCCGCGACGAAAGACTCAAGCCCATCTACGATGCGGTTCACGAGAAATTCGACGAAGTATATCCCGACGATATCGCAAAGATCGACGATTGCCTTTATAAGACACAGAAGTACGTTGTACGCCGCTGGCTTCTTGACGACGGCAAGCGCGTTGACGGCAGAGGCATCAACGAGATCCGTCCCCTCGCAGCAGAGGTCGACCTTCTCGACAGAGCTCACGGCACAGGTATGTTCACAAGAGGACAGACTCAGGTTCTCACAGTAACAACACTCGGCCCCATGAGCGACGCTCAGCTTCTTGACGGCATCGACAACGAGACAGAGAAGCGCTATATGCACCACTACAACTTCCCCGCATACTCCGTCGGCGAGACAAAGCCCTCCAGAGGCCCCGGCAGACGTGAGATCGGTCACGGTGCACTTGCAGAAAAGGCACTCGTTCCCGTTATCCCCAGCGTAGAGGAGTTCCCCTACTGCATCCGCCTTGTTTCCGAGGTTCTTTCCTCCAACGGCTCAACATCACAGGCATCTGTCTGCGGTTCAACACTTTCACTTATGGCAGCAGGCGTTCCGATCAAGGCTCCCGTTGCAGGTATCTCCTGCGGCCTTGTTACAGAGGGCGACCGCTTTATGACAATGGTTGATATCCAGGGTCTCGAAGATTTCTTCGGCGATATGGACTTCAAGGTAGCAGGCTCCAAAAAGGGTATCACAGCTATCCAGATGGACCTCAAGGTACACGGTCTTACACCCGCTATCATCCGTGAGGCACTCGACAAGACTTACACAGCAAGATGCGAAATTCTTGACGATGTAATGCTCAAGTGCATCCCCGAGCCCCGCAAGGAGCTCTCCAAGTACGCTCCCAAGATGCTCACAACAAAGATTCCCGTTGAGAAGATCAGCGAGGTTATCGGTAAGCAGGGTAAGGTTATCCAGAAGATCTGCGCTGAGTGCAACTGTAAGGTTGATGTTGAGGAAGACGGTTCAATCTTCATCTGCGCACTTGATATGGATGACGCAGAGCGCGCACTTCTTATGGTTAACACAATCGCTAACGATCCCGGGCCCGGCACATTCTACAACGGTGTTGTTACAGGCATTATGGAGTTCGGTGCATTTGTTGAGATCGCTCCCGGCAAGGAAGGTCTTGTTCATATCAGCCGTCTTGATGTTAAGCGCACAGAGAAGGTTGAAGACGTTGTCGCTGTAGGCGACGAGGTTATCGTTAAGGTTCTTGAGATTGACGATCAGGGCAGACTCAACCTCTCCAGAAGAGATGCGCTCATCGAGATTGAGGGTATGGTTCCCGAAAACACAATCTCCGATGCTCCCCGCCGTCCCGCACCCCGCAAGGATTTCCGCCGCGGTGACAGAAAGCCCAGAAACTAATCGCACAAAATAAAAACGATAAAGAGCAGCTCATCGCAAGATGAACTGCTCTTTTTACTTTATTCGCTGATGTATTTTTCGACAAACTCCCAGACCTTATCGAAGTATTTAACAGGGTCGGTATCAACAGATACTGCGTGGTCAGCCTCGGGAATTGTGAGAATATCCTTTTCGCCGTCAAAGGCCTCATAATTCTTGTACACCATTTCAAACGGCACGAAGTTATCCGCTTCGCCGTGGATAAACAGCATAGGAGTTTTGGATTTTCGGAGCGCTTCAACGCTTGATGCCGCCTTGAAGTCAAGATCAATGTGGCGCTTTATGCAAAGCTGAGAAGCGTAGAGATAAGGGAAAACAGGCAGGTGAAACATTCTGACAATCTGATGCGAAAACTCATCCCACACGCTTGTGTAGCCGCAATCCTCAACCGCACATTTTACATTGTCGGGCAGGTTTTCACCGACAGCCATCATAACCGTTGCAGCACCCATTGATTCGCCGTGAAGCACGATTTCAGCCTTGGGGTCAAGGCTGACAACGTAATCAATCCACGCGACAAGGTCGAGCTTATCCAGATAACCCATTGTGTAAGCAACGACACCCTTGGGCGACTTAATACCCTTTTCATTGCCTCGCATATACGGCATTATGAGGTTGTAGCCTTTTTTGTAATACTCCCTCGCATAGCGTGCCATCGCACCGGGGCCTGCCGTATAGCCGTGGCATACTATCGCCCACTTGTGGCTGTCGCCGTTTCTGAAAAGGACTGCCGTAGGTCTGTCGCCAACAGAATTGACGGTGGTAATGTCGCTGTGCGGCGTAGAATCAAACCACTCTCCCGCACCCTCGCAGATATTGAACTGCGGCTTTACGCTCGGTTCAACCGGCTCCTCGCCAAAAATTTTGCTCAGCTTGTCGCTGCCCTTTTTGGTCAGCACACCGTACCACAAAAGCTCACCGACAATAAACGGTGATGCGGCGGCAACTCCAAGCGCTGTTGCACCTACACCGGTAAGTATTTTCTGATAAAGCTTCATTTCCATCAGCTCCTTTTTCTCTATAATCTGTATTTTAAACCATTTTATTCCTGCGGTCAACAATAAAAAGACGCCGTTAACTGTAACGTTAGCGGCGTTTTCTGTTTATCTTATTTGTTATTGAGGTTGCTCTGCTGTTGCTGAGAGGCGCTCATCATACGTGCCATAAGGCCGGGGCGTTTCTGCTTCTTGGGTTTGTAAACGGGAGGATTCTTAAGCTTTGCCTTTGCCTTCTTACCTCTTGCAGAGGAGAGATACTTATTGACCTTGATGACGGGACCCATAAGGTCGTCACACATATAATCACAGCAGTTTGCAAGCATAACCTGATCCTCTCCCAGCTCACCGAGAAGAGTAACAGCAATGATGCTCTGTGTTTCGTTTGTTGCATCGGGATAAATATCGTTAAGAAGGTTGAAGAGCTTTTTCATCTCTGCAGGATCGTTGCGTCTGATCGTGTCGGCAACAGCCTGAGCACAACCCTGAGCAAAGAACTCCTCGGGAAGAAACTCACCGTACTTGTTAATATTCTCATTGTATGCAGCGCGGTACTGTGTGTAGAGCGATGCTGTGAGACGGCTTGCAAGAGTGTTTGCATCGTAGTAAACGCTGCCGCTTCTTGCAGCTGCCTTTGATACGGTTTTGGGGGCTTTGACTCTGGGGGTGCCTGTGGGCTTGCAGAATTTTGCCATTACCGTATCGGAAATTTCACCGCTGATGGAGCGGATATCCTTGTCATCACTTGTTTCGGCATCGAGAAGAGAAACCGAAACCTCTTTATAATCGGAGAAGTTGCCCTCATCGTCTGCCGTTGTTGAAATTTCAAAAGTGAGCTTGTTGTCAAAATGCTTGAGCGCAACCGCACCTGCCTCACCCTTGAAATCCACACGGTAACCGACACCGTTGTCACCTTTTGCAACGGGAGATTCATCCTTGCCGATACCCTCCGGGCGGACAACGGACATACCTGCCTTTTTCATTGTGGGCTCAACTGCCGAACAGATTTTATCGAGAGCTTCTTTAATATCTATCATACTTATTCACGTGCAGCCTTATTACTGCCGCACACTCCTTCCGCAAAATATACATACACGAGGGTATTATATCATATTTTACGGCGTTTGTCTATCATTATTATTTTATTTTTAAGCAGCGCGGTTGCGGAGCATTTCCTGCCTTACAGGCTTTATAAGCGAGATGACAAGAGCTGCAGCAACGGCTGTAATCAGCATTTCGGGAATCATATATGCGGCGTTGTAAATTATCGAGTATATCAGACCGAGCAGCTGCGCATTGCATTTTTCCATAAGCATTGCCGAAAAATCATTGACCATAACCTCACCGAAGAACCACTCGGCATAAGATCTGTAAAAGATATAACCTGACACAACGTGGACCACATACCGCAGAAGCACGGCAATGGCAGTACCAAGCGCAAAAGCCACGGTATGGTTTCTAAGCTTATTTTTCAGCATACCCGATACGCCGACAACTCCGAAGGCAACAAAATAATCGAGCAAAAGAATCATTATAACGTTACCTGCACCCTGCCCTGCAAACGCCTGGCTCATTGTTGCGCCGAGAACAGCCTGCAAAACGCCGTGAACAAGGCCGCTGAGCAGACCCCAGCGAACACCGTAGGTGTAGCTGAGAACGGCTATAGGCAGCATTGAGCACGCGGTTATACTGCCGCCGAACGGCCACTCAAAAACCTTGATGAACGACAGCACCGTTGCAAGTGCGAGCATAACGCCGCTCAGGGCAAGTCGCTTTGTTTTTTCCGTACGCTTGAGATTTGACTTTGACATTTTTGAAAACACCTTTCGTTTGAAATTTGCAACAAAAAAACGCCAAAAGGAATTTCTCCTGTTGGCGAATTGGTAAATCTGCTGCAACTCTTAAAATTCCTACGCCGGCATTACCCGGATCAGGTTCATGGGTCACGGACTCAAAGTCCGACTCTCAGCCGATAACATCAGCACCCCTTTGGCATTTTCTGTTGTCGAGTGTGATTATAGTAGAACATCCGCAATTTGTCAAGTGCATTTTTTATAGTTGCCGAAATACCACCCGACTACTCCGTTTGTTTTAACAATAATTCCCTTTGAATATTCAGAAAGCACAGATAAAGCGTCTCCTTTTTTCACCGGGAGCACATAGTCGGAATAATCGTAGCATTCCGTTTCAGATTTTAAGTGAGTATTGGGGATCTGTAATTGTCTGCCACTCCTTACATGTTCGATAAGAGAAAATTCTTCACCTTTTTCAATCAGCTTAATTTCTCTGTCCGCCCAAGAAATCGCAATTGGATCTACGCTTTCTGCTTGATCATCCAACGCTGTAACCGAAGGCAATTCATCATAACTCATATAAGAAATCAAATCAACAGAAGAATTTATATCCGGAATAATCAGAAGATTCAGCTGTCCGTCTTTTTTTATACCGCAACCGCCGTCTAACGAAATAATCCGCTTGTCATAATTTATAATAGGATTAAACTGTTGAATAGAGGAGCTGTATAACGGTACAGGCCAATGACCTACAACTACATATTTTTCAAAATCAAAAGGCGTTCTATCAGCAAAAGCATCATATTTGGTCAATTCCAATACGCTTTTATCTGCGTTATCTGAAACGTTTCTTTCACGCAGCCCACCGTGAACAAAAACAAAGTTCTGTGTTTCCACAACAGTCGGAAGCTCTGCAAGAAATCTGAATTCTCTATCAAAGTGGGAAATTACATCTGATTTTGCCGCCAAAACATCTTCCGGTGAATTAAGTGTATAACCGCATTCGGCAGCCAGCTCCTGATAGAAACTTGACCCGACCCATTTTCTCAAATTTACAATGTAATTAAAAAATTCGGTCACATTAGATTCGTTTAAATTCTGAATCAATTTTAAGCGATACGCATCAACATTACCAATCAACGCAATGACATTTTCGCGTTTGCAAAGGTCCATCACATATCTCAAGGTCGCCAAACTTTCAGGACCCTTTTCAATAATATCTCCAACGATAAATAAAACGTCATCATCGGAAAAAGACGCCATTTTCAAAACGTTTCTAAAATGAGACAGACAACCGTGAATATCACTTGTTGCCAGTATCCTTCTTCCGGGTCGGATATTCATTTGTTCAATCTTAGTTATTAACTGTATCATTATTTATTGCCCTTTGCAGTATTAATGGAGGCGATGAGCATTCTGCGAATTACTCCGCAATCATGCATAATATTCTTTGCAATATCATCAGAAAGCAAACCTGCTTTTTGCGAGATTTCTATCCAATATTCAGTTTCATAACATTCTTTTAATGATATTTGAAGTTTGGCAATAAAATCAGGCCGACTGTGTGCGTATTTCGCCTCACGTATATTCGCGCCAATACTTGTTCCGCTTCTTTCAAGCTGATTAGACAAAGAATAGTGTCCTTTTATACCTTCTGTAAGTTTTAAAATTTGAATTGCAAATTCTGTTGACATATCCGCAAGTTTGTTTTCTGCCATTAAATTCACCTCTTTGCGCTGATTATACTACCATTTCATATTTTTTTCAATGAAATCGCGTAAGACGCGATGAAATCCGAGCAAGCATCGGATGAAATCTGCTTCGCAGATGAAATCAAATCCGTCTCTTACTTCCGACAAGGTCGGATTTCATCACGAAGTGATTTCATCACACGCAAGTGGGATTTATCCCGTCTGAAAGACGGATTTAGTTAAAAATAAAAACCCTTTGTCAGCTGACAAAGGGTTTTTATTTTTTGGAGCGGATGACGAGGCTCGAACTCGCTACCTCCACCTTGGCAAGGTGGCGCTCTACCAGATGAGCTACATCCGCACAACATCAGCTATTATACATAACCCACTCATATTTGTCAAGAGATAATTTAAATTTTTGCAATAAATTTTAGCACCTAATATATGCACCAAGGTTGATTTAAGGCAGAAAATGTAATATAATAGCAAATAAGAATTAACAAACTCGGGAGGAACCGAAATGAAACGCTTTATTTCCGTTATTCTGGCTGTTGTGCTTGTTTTTTCCTGCACCACAGCCGCATTCGCAGCAAAAGAAGAGGTTACGCCGCTTGTTATTGTCCGCGGGCTTGATTTTGCCGCACTTACGCTTGACCTCGGCACAGAAGATGAGCGCCCTGCCCTCTCCGTTTCCGCCGGTCCGATTATAGGTGCTGTATTCAGCCTGGTTATTTCAACCCTTTTGGGCGGAATGGATGGTGCAGTAAGCTCGATCTGCGACTTTGTCAACGTTCTTTTTGCCGATATGGCCTGCGACAAGGACGGCAACACGGTTGCAAATGTCTCCGTTAAGGAGTATCCGCTTGCAATGAGCAACTACCCCGAAGCCCTGGAGGAATTCAAAGAGTACGGCCAATGTGAGCCCGGTATCGTTGCACAGGCTGCTGACGAAATCGGCGCAGAAAACGTATATTACGTTACATACGACTGGCGCCTTGACCCTTACGTTGTTGCACAGGAGATTAACGAGCGTGTTGAGCTTGCACTCAGCGACAGCGGCAGCGACAAGGTTGACATAATCTGCTGCAGCCTCGGCGGTGTTATGACCCTCGCCTACCTCGACGAATACGGCTACGATAAGGTTGAAAGCTGTCTGTTCCTTTCCTCCACAATCTACGGCTCATACGTCGCATCCGACGCACTCAGCGGCAACATCGGCTTCTACCCCGAAATCCTCAACAACTTCCTCGCACACAGCGTGCCCGACGTTCAGTGGCTCTGGACGATTCTTGACATAACGGGCATTACAAAGGCCCTGTGCAACGTTATCAACAACATCACAGAGGAATACAAAACCGAGATTTACGAAGGCACAATGCGTGACACCTTCGGCACAATGCCCGGACTCTGGGCAATGATGCAGACGGATGAATACGACGCTGCAAAGAAATTTGTATTCGGCGACAAGGTATCGGAATACAAGGGACTTATTCAGCGCACGGATAAATTCCAGACATTCAGACAGACAAGAGACGACTTCATCAAGCAGATGATGGCTGACGGCGTTATTGTAACGATCGTCACATCCTACGGCAGCCCTGTAACACCCGTTTATGACCGCGCATACGTTGACGGTGACGTTATACTCGAAAGCGAGCTTATGTCTGCAGGTGCAACGATCGCTCCCTACGGCAAGGACCTCGGCGAGGACTACGTGCCTGCCGACCCGACAAAGCTTTCACCCGACAACAGAATTGACGCATCAACCTGCCTGCTTCCCGACAGCACATGGTTTATCAGAGATGCGTGCCACGTTCCCTGCAACTACGGCTCTGAGCTTGCAGAAATGCTGTTCCGGCTTCTTGCCGCAGACACTCAGCCGACAGTAACATCAAACGAGCTTTATCCGCAGTTCCAGTACGCTGATGCACAGCAGAACCTTTACTGCTTCGAATAATTACAAAGCTGTAATTTGACTCCCTCCTCCGCCCGCACTATAATACAGGTGAAGGAGGGATTTTTTATGATGAAAAAAATTACGGTTATTCTGCTCGCACTTTCACTTATCCTCAGCTTTGCAGGCTGTGTAAAAATCCCCGAGCAAAGCAAGGCTGAGCTCGTACCGTATTTATACGCCTACAAATGCGACGAAGAAAACGGATACTGGGCGCAAAGGCTTTACGGCGTTATGACAGCCGACGGCGAGACCGTTGCAGAGCCGATATACACCTCCTACCGCACCTTTGAGCTTGACGGCAAAACCTACTACTGTATGCAGGTTATGGAGGGTGATTGGGAGCCGATATGCCACAATTCGCTGCTCATATCCGCAGACGGCTCGTTCAGACTTGAATTAAAGGACTATATCGTAGCATTATCTGAAAACCGCATCATCTGCCAACAGTTTGAAGAACCGTTTACGGTTTACGATTACAGCGGTAACAAAATTTTCTCCGGCAACGAATACCAGACCGTAGACACCGACTCAAACGGATTTTACAACGGACTGCTTGTAACGTACGATTTTTTGAGTGAAGAAAACTATATGGAGGTCCGTGACCAAAACGGCAACGCCGTGCTTGAAAGATTCGATTACTGCGGACCGTTTATCACCAACAAGGCAGTTGCGAGCTATAATCGCGACGAGGGCTACGGCATTATATCTGCCAAGGGAGAATGGCTGCTTGAACCAGTATATGACGAGATCTCAACGGTTGACGGCAAATATTTCATTGCGGTTGATAACGGACGTGAATACATATACGATTCCGATATAAAGCTGCTTCGAGAGAGAGAATGCGGCATATACATAACCGACGGCAGCTACTATTTCGAGCTGAACGGCAAGCTCATAAGGTACTATTCTCATATGGATGCACCGGACGAATTCTACCGTGATGCATTCACGGACGAAATAATATCCTGCAACGGTATAAATATGGACATGTATTCTGAATATTTCAGTTACTTCTACCATATTGACAATGAGACACGCACGGTAACTATCTGCGACGAAAACGGCAAGCTGCTCGCCGAGCATAAAAACGCCGACAATTTTGTAGAGTACGAAGGCATATACAGCGTCAGTGATATAGAAAGCAGCACACGCACCTACTTTGACGCCAAGACCCACGAGCAGGTGCTTACGCTCTCCAACGTCGAATCCAACGTCAAAAACGCTTGGAAACCTGTCAACACAGCAGGTGATTGCGGACTGTTGAGCGTAGCAGACCTCGAATACAAAGGCGATAATATTTACGACGGACCGTATCACCTTTTTGACTGCAAAAACCAAGAATACATCATAAAAGACTGCGAATACTGTGAGATAACCGAGTTTGGCGGCGAAGCATTCATCTGGGTAGTTTACAAAGACAAAACTGAAATTTATGACGGACAGATGAAGCTGCTGATGCAAACAGAAAACACGTTATAAAAAAAGAAAACCGAGCAAACTTTTTAAGTCTGCTCGGTTATTTATTTGTGATATTCAGTTAAGCGGTGCATTTACCGCCGCATTAAAGTCAGCGTCGTTAACGACACCGTCACCGTTGACGTCTGCCGCAGAGGAATATGCGCTGCCGATATCGTCCTCACCGATGAGTCCGCTGTTGAACATACCGACAAGGAATGCATCGTTAGCATCCGTTGTGCAGTTGCCGTCAACATCACCTGCAACGCTCATAACAAGCTCGTCAGACGTGTTATCGGGACGAATAATCTTGATTTTACAGCCCGTTGAAAGCAAGGAGGTTGCGGGAAGCCTTGCGGAATCTGCCGAGTAAAATTCAGCTGTAACCGAGCTGAAGTTTGCTGCAAGAGCCGACTGAGTGAGGTTGGCAAAGGTGGTAGCACCAAGCACGTAACCGTCCGGCTCAACCATAAGCTCAAGCACCTCATTGACAGCGGGATTTACCGCATCGGGCACAACGATCTGCTTTGCAGCGTAGATCTCGCCGCTATTAGCGGTTGACTTAACGTTGTTGAAGCCGAAGCCAACAGAAATGTTACCCACAAGCGTAGGCACGCTGAGCGTGAGGTCACCGTTATAGAGCACGATGTCTTCGCTTATTCTGAACGTGATGCTTGCGAGCGTGCCGCCGTCGGTCATAAGCTGCTCATCAATAACGGCAAAATAAACCTTACCGTCGTCATAATCCTTATTGCTGACAAAGTATTCGCTTGCAGCCTCGCCGCCCTCAACACCTATGGGTGTGAGCACGTCGGAATCGTAGCCGAGCACGAATTCGCCTGCACAGAAGCCTCTGTTATCGTTGACCGATACAGTAACGGTAAACTCCTCGCCTGCGCCGAGCTGTGAAGCGCCGTTGACGGTGAACACAGGTGCAGGAGGTGCCGCATAGGCGACAACTGCTGCTGCAGCAACGAATACAGCCGCACAGATAACGGCTATAATTTTTCCAAAAGCTTTCGCTTTCATTTAATCAAGACCTTCCGATAGGATGATTGTTAACCTCAGAACAGGTTGAAGAAAGCAAGAATAACTCTGTTGATAAGCAGACCGAAAATCTTGCTGAAGAAGTTGAGCTCGATCAAGTCGCTGTCCATTGCCTCTTCTGCAAGGAGGAGAACCTCTGAATCGTACTCTGTCTCACCCTCGTGGAGAGTGATAAGACGGCCGCCGCGGTTGTAATCCTGGCCGTAGGAGTTGAATGTGCAGCCGGGTGTGTTGACGATATCAACACCGTTGAGCTCAACTGTGAATGTGTTTACGTGGTCGTGACCGGAGAAGACAGCAACTGTGCCCTGCTCAACAAGAGCATCGAACTGACCGAAGTTTGTAACACCGGGGCAGGGAGGCTCAGTAAGCATACCGTCCTTGATAGCGGAGAAATCAGCAAATGTGAGGTCATACTCTTTGCCGTTGCAGAACTTGCTGGAAACGCTGAGTGCAACCTCTGACTTTTCCTTATAGAAAACGTCCATAATTTCGCCGACGATGATGTGCTGGAATGCCATTGAAGGAATTACCTTACCGCCGTTGAGCGCTGTGTATACCTTGTTTGTTGTCTTGAACCACTCGATCTGGTCGGGATATACACACTCGTAGCCGTCGTTGCCATTCTCGTCCTTATAGCCGCCTGTACCTGAGTCAAACATATAGAGGTTGTAAGCAACATCTAAAATGTTTTTGGAGGACATAATGGGAAGGTTGTGTGTAGCTACACCTGAGAGTGTGGGAACCTGATCGTAAGCAAGGCAGTAGCCCTTGCCGTACTTCTGGTAGTAGCCGAGGAGGATAGCGTTGTGCTTGATCTGCTCCTCTACGGGGCCGTACTCTCTGTCGTGGTTACCGAAAACGAGAGTGAAGTATGTCTCGTGCTTGACGAAGATCTCTACGATCTGAGCAACAGCCTGCTCCTGCTCGCCATCACCGTCAACGGTGTTGTCACCACCGAGAACAACGAGGTCGGGCTCGTACTTGATAAGGCAATGCTCAATAAACTGAAGCATTTCATTGTGAGCAGGATATTCATCCTGGCAGTCTGTGATGTGGAGGATTTTGAACTCGCCGTTTTCGTCAAAGCGAAGCACGCGAGAATCTGATTCTGCAAAAGCCATTACGCTGCAAGTAAAGAGCATAACGATTGCAAGAATGATTGATAAGGTTTTTTTCATCTTGTTTTATCCTTTCCGATATGTATATTGCAAAGCCTTGTGAGACTTTTGCTATTATCTTGAGTATTTTACCATAAAACAATCAAAATTTCAAAGGCTGTAACCGAGCTTTTTAAATTTCGGGTAACAAATTTTCACTCTTGTTTTTGTGCGAATTGCATATCCCTTATTAATAAAGCAGGAGCAGTACGTCAGCTGACGTACTGCTCCATTCGTGTTTTTATTTAATACCTGCGAGTTGATTGATAAGCGCCGTACATTCATCGAGTGTATCCGTAACAATCAGAATTTCTACAAGCTTGCCGTCAAGCTGTGTACAAAGCAGACAGTACACAATCAAGTCGCCGTCGGTAGCGTGTGTAGCATACGTTGCGGTAACAAGGTAATCCCTGCCGCCCAGAGTGTATGAATTGACAAGATTTTTAACCTCTATCTGCTGCAGATACGTCTCATTGTAAACCTCGAAATACTGGTCATCGAGGAAGCTTTTCATATATGAATGATAGTAGGAGGAATAGTCCTTCGGTGAAGTGTACGAGCCGTCACCGATACCGATAGATATCTCATCTCCGTCCTCAGCCATAAAGTACACTACGCACTTTGAATCCTCGGTGTCGTATTCGGCGCGACCCTGCTCATCTACCTCTGCGTAGCCCTCAGGACAAGCAAGCTGAAGATTGAGCCAGTCGTTTTTGTAGACACCGTTGACACAGACACCGTTTGTGAACATAACGCCGGATTCTGCGATAAAATCTTCATCAGGATATTTTTCTTCTATCTCGATAAGCAGATCAGAATTGAACGAAAAAATATAATTGGTAACAAAATAGCTTATGCCAAACCAAAGCGCAAACGAAACAACAGCGCTCGCTACAATTATTGCAATAATCTTGCCCTTGGTCATCTTTTTCTTTGCAGGCGCAGGCTGAGGCTGCACCGTATCAACGGGCTGCTGTACA
The DNA here is from genome assembly GCA_045606785.1 of Acutalibacteraceae bacterium. Taxonomy (GTDB): domain Bacteria; phylum Bacillota; class Clostridia; order Oscillospirales; family Acutalibacteraceae; genus UBA8612. Next base: position 99,874 of record JAZUSN010000026.1, read on the forward strand.
CAGTTACAAAGCTCGCCTTCCCTGAGCTCTCTGCCGCATTTTTCACAGTACATATTTTACCCTCCTTATTTTGTCACGCCGGGATATTCACTTTCGCTTATCATTGTGATGCCGAAATCGGCTGTCTGTGCCTTTTTGAGAAGGCCCGTTTTATAAGTGAGTGTTACTGTTGCAAATTTCATTTCGCTTATGTTTGCACCGCCGGGAGCATTGAGAATTGTAAGCTCGATGCTCTCACCGGGTGCAAGCTTCACCGTCTTGCTTTCCTTTGCAAAGGCAAGCACAGCGAAATCGGAGGAAATATCCTTGATATAGAGCGTATCCTCCTTCGAGATGTTTGTTATCTTTGCCTTGCCTTCAAAATATCCGTCGCTGTTATATGTGAGGAAACTGCTGTTTGTTGAAGTGAAGCAGAACGTAATCTTATCGTTTGGTGCCATACTCTCCATAAACTGCGGGAATTCGTAGGATGAGTAAGCATCCTCAACGCCCTTTGTCATAAGCTGAGTCATAAGGAAATCGAAGGAGCGTGAATCCCACTCCGCCTGACCGTGGACGTTATTCTTGATGATCCAGGTTCTTTCGGGGTAATAGGCTGTGGAAAGGTCGATCGTGCGGTCGGGTGAAACCGAGTATACGCCTGCGTTCTGCTGAACGTAGCTATCCTCAAATTTCTTGCCCAAAGGAGCACTCGTTGCGCCGCAGGAATACTGGAGGTTTACAATACCGTCGGAGTTGACGTTGCCGCCGATAATCATCGGAATACCGCAGCCGCTCTTGATCGTGATCTTTGCGCCGTTAGCCTCTGCCTTTTCAAAGGTCTCGCGTATGTTTGACATAAAGCCGTAGTGGAGTGCATCCGTCTTTGCAATCACATCCGCACTCTTGACAGGATCGAGCCAATAATCTTTCAGCTCCTCAAGCTCACTTGTGGGCAGCATATCCCAGAAGGCTGTGCCGTAGATCATCATATCGGGCAGGATGAGGTCTCTTCTGCCGTAATCAAATGCAAGGTTGAGGAAATCTGTGGGAATGATTGATATAATGCCGCCAAGATCCATTTCCATATGAAGAATCTGTGCAAGCAGCGGGCCCAGGGGCGCTGTGTTGAGGCTGATGTTATCAATGCCGAAAACGCCTGTTACAAGGTCTGTACCCTCAAGAGCAGGTGTATCAAACACGACGTTATTGAGGAAGCCGTCATCAGCGTGGTTATAGAGATATGCACCGATGATAAGTGCACCCTGGCTGATTGAGTAGATGTTAACTTTTTCTGCACCCGTGAGCTCAAGCACATCCATAATATACTCACGGAAAACCTCGGAATTGTCAATGTGGCTGAAGCGCCAATCGTATGTAAAGTTGAAAACCTTATCGTCGCCGATAATATCACCTACACACTCCATATCGAGGAACTCGGAGCCTGTGTAGGGCACATAAGCAAGCATACCGTTATCCTTGAATGCCTTGAGCGAGGTGTTTTCCGCACCCTCAACGATCGGGGCTACATCAGCACGCTTTGAGGTACCGTCGGGGTTAAGGGCAATATCGTCCACGATATCTACAATCAGCGGAGCCAGCGACTGAGCAAGCTTATCTGTGTTGCCGAAGAATATCGTATCCAGAAGGCCGATAAGAATTTTGCCGATGTTTTTTCCGAGATAGTCGAGAATTCCGTCAATGCTCGGCGGGAATACGGGCTCACAGCTGCCGTCTTCATCAAATGCAGCAAGCGTTGTTGCGCCAAAGCCCGAAACGTAGATAACGGGCAGCATATCATACTCTCTGTCCGCGCTCTCCCGGGGCTGTGCAGCGGCTGCGCCAATACAGCCAAACAGCATAAATACCGCCATCAAAGCCGACAGCGTTCTTACAAAAATACTTTTCCTTTTCATAATCCGACATAAACCTCCGTAGCTTTATGAACAATATGTTAACACATTATACTCATTTTTTCAATAGAGAATCTCATTTTATTTAGTTCTGTGACAGATTTCTGCTTTATTTTACAGTTGAAAAAAGGCGGCAAATATACTACAATGTATCTATCAAATTTTTAAGGACCTGAGCCGATGATAAGAATTAACCAGATAAAACTGCCGCTCGAGGCAGGCGACAATGAGCTGCGGGCTGCTGCGGCAAAGATACTCCGATGCCCCGTACGCAGAATCCTCACCCTTGAGGTTGCGCGCCGTGCAGTAGATTCAAGAAAGAAAAACGACGTATGCTTCGTCTATAACGTAAACGTCACTGTAGAGGGCGACGAGGACAGCTTGATTGCAAAAGCTAAGGACGGCAAGGCAGAAAAGTACACCCCCTTCAGGTATGATCTGCCCGAAAACAGACGCACCTCTCCCCTGCGCCCCGTTGTCGTTGGCTTTGGCCCTGCAGGCCTTTTTGCCGCACAGACACTTGCCAAGGCAGGCCTCAGACCTATCGTACTTGAGCGAGGTGACTGCGTTGAGGAGCGAACAAAAAAGGTACGCACCTTCTGGGAATCGAAGGAGCTTGACGAGAACAGCAATGTTCAGTTCGGCGAGGGCGGCGCAGGCACTTTCTCCGACGGTAAGCTGACAACAGGCATCAAGGATACGCTCTGCAGGCAGATTTTCCTTGAATTTGTTCGCCACGGTGCACCGAAGGAGATTCTCTACTCCGCAACACCTCATATCGGTACGGATAAGCTCGGCGGCGTTGTTAAATCAATGCGTGAGGAAATCATATCGCTCGGCGGCGAAGTCAAATTCCGCTGCAGGCTGACAGGTCTCATCGTAGCAAACGGCTTTATTCACGGCATAGTTTACGAAAACGAACAAGGCAAAACGTTGGAGCTTGAAACCGATACGGTTATTCTTGCAATAGGCCATTCAGCACGAGATACGGTTGAGATGCTGTATGACAGCGGCGTTAAAATGATACAGAAGCCTTTCTCGGTCGGCACAAGAATCGAGCATCCGCGTGAGCTGATAGATCGCTCACAGTACGGAGAATTTGCAGGCCACCCGAGGCTCGGTGCGGCAAACTACAAGCTCTCCTGCCACCCTCAAGGAGGCAGAGGCGCATACACGTTCTGTATGTGTCCGGGCGGTACGGTTGTAGCTGCATCAAGCGAAAAGGGCAGAATGGTAGTAAACGGAATGAGCGAATACGCGCGTGACGGTGAAAACTCAAACTCTGCAATTCTTGTCGGTATTGAGCCGCAGGATTTCGGTAGTGAGCATCCGCTTGCAGGTATTCATCTGCAAAGAGAAATCGAAAGCGCAGCATTTGAGGCGGCAGGCTCCGACTACCGTGCACCCGCACAGCTTGTGGGCGATTTTCTCGAAAACCGCCCGTCAGAAAAGCTCGGCAGCGTGCGCCCCACCTGCCCGACAGGTGTTACCCCCGGCGATATACGCAAGGTGCTGCCGCAGAAGGTGACAGACACAATTGCCGACGCGCTGATCAAAATGGATAAGCAGCTCAAGGGCTTTGCGCTGCCCGACGCGGTGCTGACAGCACCCGAAAGCCGCTCCTCCTCACCCGTACGAATTACGAGAGATGAATACTTCCAATGCAATATCGGCGGCATCTTCCCCTGCGGTGAGGGTGCAGGCTACGCAGGCGGCATCGTATCCGCAGGCGTTGACGGCATACGCTGTGCCCACGCGGTACTCAATGACGAAAACAACTTTTGAATCAGACAGGTAAGATAAAGGGTGACAATTTGCTTGCAAATTGCCGCCCTAAAAATAAAAAAGCCCGTAACAGCACGTTACGGGAAAAAGGGGATAAAACGCATCAGACAAACAAATAAAAAATTGCCGATGCATAAGGAGATGTCGTAAAAAATATATGTAAACGGCAGGGAGTGCCGGTATTATTCCCACTCGGGTGAGCTTCAGGCCCAAGCTTACTGAACAGAAGAGTTCATGTACTTGATGAGGCCCTCAAGCTCCATTGCCTTTGTGAGCATACGGAAAATGTTTCTCTCTTTTGAGATTTCATTGACGAGGTCATTCTCCTTTTTAAAAACAAGCTTTGTGAACATTTCTTTTTTTCTCCTTTCGTTTGATTACACCTGCATTCTAATACTTTTTGTAACATTTGTCAAGACTTTTTGCACAAATATAGAGGCGCTCATTTGTGCAGTATGTACAACGATTTTGAAACCGCAAAAATCAGCTATTCAACATATTATACTAACCAAGCTATTTGTTTTTGTGCAATTTTACTAGCGATTTTGAGTTTTTTATCATTTTCAGCAAAATAACACAATTTACCTTCTCAAAAAGTTTGTGCGGTTTTATTTCAACTTTTTCGTCATTTTGACCACACAATATTTTCGAACAAAAAAGACGGTGGAGCAATCCACCGTCTTTTCATATATCGGGTTTAATTATTCAACTGTAACCGTACCGTCTTCAGCAACAGTAATCTTCATACCATCCTTAACGTAGCTGAGGAATTCGTCACCGAGGCAATCGATAACGGGCATGGGAGAATCCGTCCAGACTGCACCGAGAACAGCACCTGCGCAAGCAAGCGAGTCGATGTGCTCTGAGAAGAGCATACAAGCGGGGTTTCTCTCCATAACCTTTGCGCAGTAGAGAACCATACCGCCTGTTGTTGAGCCGATAGTCTGGGGCAGGCAGAGAGCTGTGCCGACCATGGGCTTCTGGTAGAGATCCTTGTTGTTCTGGTCACCGCACTTTGCCTGCTTATCGCCGAACTGAAGAGCGTTCTGGAAGGAAGCAAGTGTGTTGAAACCGCCGTGAGAAACAAGAGCAGGGGCAGAGCATGTGCCCGGAACGACCGGACGACCTTTAAACTGTTTCATTATGCTTTACCTCCTGTGATGATGTTGAGAATCTCGTCACTTCTGTAGTAACGTGACGTTGTGTAAGTTCTGAGCTTGTTGGAGTTTGTGATAACGGGCATCTTCTTGCAAAGCGGATTATTCATATACATCAGCGGGCAGATGTAGCTGAGAATAACGCCTGTTGCCTCAAGCTCCTTAGCCTTTGCGGTTTTGTTAAACTCTTCAACAACAGCGGGAGCAGCTGTGAACACTGTGGGAACGGTAACCTTCTTGAGACCGTTCTTCTTGAGGCCTGCAACAACGTTATCAGTCCACTCGATAAGCTGTGCGTGTGAAAGATGGGGGCAGCCTACGAAGCAGAGCTTCGGTGCAGCGTTCTTATCCTTCCACATAACGGGGTAGTTAGCCTGAACTCTCGCAAGCTCAGCATCGTCAACAACGTAAACCTGTGCACCCTCTGCGATAAGGCTCTCACCCTGCTCAACAGCTTCGGGAGTGAGGTTTTCGATGTGGTAAAGGCCGACAGCGCCGTTGGAAGCAGTAGCAGCACCGAAATCCTTGAGGTATGCCTTTGTGTCACCGTCAAGCTCTGTGCCGATCCACTTATCAAGACCCTTGATATAGGGAACGTCTTCCATAACCTTCATACCGATTGCAGAACCGAGGATCTGTGCTTCGGGCTTCTTGGTTGTCTTGACTTCAACGATCCAGGTTGCCTTTCTGCCCTCGTCTGTAACAAGGCCGAAGTAAGGAACCTTACCGACGATTGAGCCGAAGAGCTCGATGATACCGGAGTTACGGTTACATCTTGCGCCGATTACGGAGTTTGCATAAACAACAGCTGATGACTCAGCCCAAGAGAGAACCTCACCCTTCTTGGGAAGGTTGCCGACCTCGTCCATATAGCAGGTACATGTGTAGGACTTATCGTCGATAAGGCCGAGCTTTGCAAGCTGCTTATCGTACTCGTCCTGCTTGGAGTACATAAACTTGTTGAAGATAAGCTTCTGAAGGAAGTTTGCGGGAACCTTGGGATCGAGAGGCTTGGGGTCAACAGAGAACTTCTGCTGTGAAAGTGCATTACCTGCAATAAGCTGATCCATAAGGTCGTAAACAGGGCTCATAACCTTGAGGCCGAAGCTTGTAACAAGGTGGCCCATCTTGCTCTCGACGGGCACCATTTTGGTTGCGCCGAAAGCATCGCCGTACATAACAAGGGTTTTCATAACCTTTGCCATTGTTTCGCCCTTTGCGCCGTTGAGAATTTCTATCTCATCGGGTGTGAGCTGCATTTTGTAGTTCATTTTATTTATATCCCCTTTCGTTCAGGATCAATTTTATCTATATCAAGCCGTGAAAACGGACAGATGAACTTTACAGCAGCCATATCACCCGAAAGTAATATGGCCGCAAAAATTTTTTCTAATTACGGAAGAGCATCAAAGAAATTCTGAGCGATCTCACCGAAATTGAAAAGGAATGCCTGAAGCTTCTCAAGGAAACCGAAAAGGCCTTCGATAATCTCGTTGAATGACATTAGTTTTCCCTCCTTCATTTTTAAATTCTTGTTTCTTTACTCCGCGGACTTAAAGCTCCGCAAAGCTAATTTTAACATAATATTCGAGCTTTTTCAATACTGCAACGTAAAAAATGAGTTGCACATTCAAGTCCAAAAGAGGCTTGCAGGGTGCCTGCAAACCTCTTATTAAGTCGGGTTTTATTACAGCTTCATTGCTACATCCCAGGCCTGCCAGATAACGGTACGGAGATTACCGACCTTTGAAGCGTCGCCTACGATGTGAACGTGCTTGCTCTTTTCTGCAACGGGTGCGGGCTTGTAGCCGACGGAAAGAATAACGCTGTCAGCAGGAATATCTGCTGTCTTGCCGTCCTTTGTCATAACGGTTACGCCGTCCTTACGGATTTCCGTTGTCTTTGTTTCAAGCAGGGTGGGGACCTTGTTTGTCTTGAAGAAGTCGCGAAGGAAGCTTGTGTTTGCAAGTGCAACACCGGGTGTTACTACAAGGTCATCCATCATCTCAACGATGACGGGCTTCTTACCCTGGAGGTAGAGATCGTATGCAATCTCACAACCTGTCAGGCCGCCGCCGATAACAACAACGTTGTTGCCGACCTCTTTTGTCTTGAGGAGGTAATCAACAGCCTGAACGCCGAACTCGTCAGCACCCTTCACGGGAATTCTGTTTGCAACAGAGCCTGTTGCTACAATAACCTCATCAGCACCGAGGGAGTTAACATCCTTAACCTCTGTGTTGAGCTTGATTGTGATTGAGGGATACTTGAGGATTTCACGGTTGTACCAAGCAATAAGGTCACGGTCCTTCTCCTTGAAGGAGGGAGCTGCAGCAGCGATGAATACGCCGCCGAGAACGCCGCTCTTCTCGTAAAGAGTGACTGTGTGGCCGCGCTGTGCGCAAACGATAGCAGCTTCCATACCGCCTATACCGCCGCCGATGACAGCAATATTTTTCTTTTTCTTTGCAGGCTCAATCTTATATTTCTTGGACTGCATTGTCTTGGGATTAAGTGCACAGCGTGCAAGACCCATTGTGTCAAGGAGATCCTGAGTATTTGCGTGGCCCTTTGATGATGAGAAGTTGAAGCAACCGCTGTGGCAGCAGATACAGGGCTTGATCTCCTCAAGTCTGTCTTCAATGATCTTTGTGATCCACTCGGGGTCAACAAGGAACTGACGTGCTACACCGACACCGTCAATCTTGCCCTCTGCAACAGCCTGAGCACCGACGTCGGGCTCCATACGGCCTGCACAGACAACGGGAATGTCAACGCAGGTCTTGATGTGAGCAACGTCCTCAAGGTTACAGTTCTGGGGCATATACATAGGCGGATGTGCCCAGTACCATGAATCGTAAGTACCGTTATCGGCATTGAGCATATCGTAGCCTGCATCCTGAAGATACTTTGCAGCCTTCTCGGATTCAGCCATATTACGGCCAACCTCGTTGTAATCCTCGCCGGGCATTGCACCTTCGCAGAAGCCCTTCATCTTGGACTCAACAGAGTAACGCAGGGATACGGGGTAATCCTCACCGCAAGCCTCCTTGATTGCCTTGACAACCTCAACGGCAAAACGGTATCTGTTCTCGAAGCTGCCGCCGTATTCGTCGGTACGCTTGTTGAAGAACTCGATTGCGAACTGGTCGAGAAGGTAGCCCTCGTGAACAGCGTGAACCTCAACACCGTCAACACCTGCATCACGGCAGAGCTTTGCTGTCTTTGCGAAAGCTTCGATAATTTCGTGAATCTGCTCCTTTGTCATCTCGGGGCACTCGATATCGTGAGCCCAACGGGACTTCTGCGGACTGGGAGATGCCAGCTCGTGTGAAGTGTCGAGAATCGGCTTGATGAGAGCACGTGTGAATTTATTTTTGTGGAGAGGTGCAACAAGCTCGGTAATAGCCCATGAACGGCCCATACCTGCAGTAAGCTGAACAAACAGCTTTGCACCGGTCTTGTGAATTTCTTCCATATATTCCTTGAGTTCGTCGAACATCTTCGGATTCTGCCAGAGCCATTTGCCCCAGAATGTATCGCGAAGGGGAGCGATACCGGGAATAATAAGACCAACGTTGTTGTTTGCTCTTTCGAGGAAGAGCTTTGCAGCTTCCTTGTCGAAATGGCATCCGCCGAGCTCAAACCAACCGAAGAGAGATGTACCGCCCATAGGGCACATAACTATTCTGTTTTTGATTTCGCAGTTACCGATTTTCCAAGGGGTAAATAAAGCTTCGTACTTAGGATCCATAGCTGTTATCACACATCCTTATCTGAGATTATTGGATATAAATTTCCGCAACTTTTAGTATATAAAAAACACGCGCGTATGTCAAGCAAAGAAACACAATATCCTTCGGTTTTCACAGCGCGTTAACTTTTTCGCAACTTCCTTGTTCTTGACATATAATAATTATTTAAGTATAATTAATAATGCCAAAGTTTTAACTAAAATAGGAAGGGACGGCGAAAACCGTGAAAAACATGACCAAAAGAGTAATTGCTTTTGTTTTCTGCGTAATTCTCTGCGGTGTATTCTGTGTTTTTTCATCTGCAAAAAGCACTAACGAATACGGCCTGGGTCTGACCGCAGATTCGCAGGAATCCGGTAAAAATACAGCCGTCACCCTTATTCTCAAAAATTCCAATGATTTTGACGTTGAAGGCATAACGATCAGCCACAGCACACCCGACGGACTTATTTCCGATACAGCCGTCACCGATACAGCTATCGACACGCTTGCTGCAGGCGAAACGCACGAAGTTCAGCTTGTATTCACCGCTGCCGACTACCTTGCCGCCGTTTCGCCCCAAAGCACGGAGGCTGAAAAATCAGTCGCGACATCAGTTATTGCCGTACTTGCAGCAGCTGCAACCGTTGCCGCCGCTGTTATTTTCACACGCAGGCATAAGAAAGCGGCGGCGCTGATTCTTGCCGTTGCTATGCTCATTCCCGTTACAGGCATATTCGGCGTGCACGCTGTCGGCGCCGACGAAGCAAGCAGCTTTGCACTCGAAACGGAAATTACCGTCGCAGGCAAAACATACCCCCTGACGGTGACCGTCAGCTACAACGCAAGCACCGCTAAAAACAGCTATTTTGAGCTCAATTCGGCTGACATAGAAGCCGAATACGGTACGGTTGACAGACCGGTTGCCGATTTCAGCGGCACGGCTGTTGCAAGCTCAACAGTTACGTCCGTCACTTATGAAGTACGCAGTGACATCGACAGTTTTGAAGTAGGCTCAAGCGGTGAGGCCAGGCTTAACGGCTGTGAATGGAGCGTTGATAACCTTGCATTCAAGCACGGCGAAAACACCGTCACGTTTACGGCAAAGCTTTCAACAGGCGAAACACAGACCGACACACACAGCTTCTTTTACGACCCGGGTGAGCTTTATCGCCGTACCCCCTCTGAGGAAGCTGAAGAAAACGGCACAAAATATGTAAAAGAAATTATCAATATCTATTTCGAGCTGGACACCTCCAACGAAAGAATCAATGATATCCTCTCCGATTTTGGCGCCGAACGTGTCGGCGAAGTGAATGATATTGCTATGGTGCAGGCAAGATTCGACGCTGATAACCTTGACGAGCTTAACGCAATATGCCTAAAGCTTGAAGAATACAATGAGGTCATCGGCGCAGGTATCGAGCAGATTCTTCCGCTTGAAATCAACGTCACTACCAACGACCCGTGGAGTGCATCCGTCTACCACAAGGAAACAGTCAACGAGGATATACCCGGCGGCTACAACTGGCACGCTGAGGCAATACAGGCATACAGCGCCTGGAAGCATGACAGCTTCTTCCCCACAGCCACAGTCGGCATCATCGACGGCCCTGTTATGACCGACCACGAGGATATGCTCGACACGATCAAATTCACAGGCAGCTACCAAAGTGACAACGTATTCTCAACAGTGGCAAAAACAAAGGCAGGTCAGTTTCACGGCACACATGTTTCAAGTATCATCGGTGCCACACCCGACAACGGCATCGGTCTTAGCGGCATACTGTGGGACGTTGATATTTATACCGCAAATTTCAACTCCTCCAACGCAAGCTCTGATACACTCGGCTATGTTGTAAGTGCCGTATCATCACACGTAACCAACGGCGCAAAGGCAGTCAACCTTTCACTCGGCCTTAATCCGACACCGACATCCACCTTCAATCCTTACGAAAATCCGTACTCCACCGCAGATCTTGACAGTACAGCCGAGCAATGCGCAGTCACTATGAACACACTTCTCAACGCAGGCAAGGAATTTGTTATCGTGCAGTCGGCAGGCAACGGTGTTGTTGACACAAGGCTCGGTTCAAACGTATACAGAAGCGTTGATGCAACACAAAACGGTCTTTTCTGCTCTATACGCAACAACAAACGCTACGGTTCAATGTCCCTTGCACAGGTCAGGAACGTATATAACCGCGTTATCGTTGTAGGCGCCGCATCAAACCAGAGCAACAATGCAAACGGCTTGCTCTTTGAGATGGCTCCGTTCAGCAACGCAGGCAGCAGAGTTGATATCTACGCTCCCGGCTATAATGTATTCGGCGCAGTCACACCGCAGGCTAATTCTCAAGGTGTCTACAACATCATATACGGAAGCGCCAGCGGTACATCTCAGGCAGCCCCGATAGTAACAGCCGTTGCGGCACTCTGCTTTGCAATCAATCCCAACTTTACGGGTGCACAGGTCAGAGACCTCATCCGTGCTGAAGAAAACACAAGATGCGCAGTATACGACTACTCTCTTATGCAAAAGGGTACCGACGGTGTTTATTACGATCTGCATCCGATCACGGGTAACGGCAGAATGCTCAGCATGAAGCTTGTTACAGAGGCAGCACTCCGCACCGTATGCGGCAAGGCAAACTACACTCAGCTCAACCGCATTGTCGCAGCGGCACAGAGCCTTGACCCCACCCAGTTCACCAACTACGAAATAGTCCAGGCTGTACTCGACAGCATTGACTACAACCTCTATGAATACCAGCAGGATGAGGTTGACGCAAAATACATTGAGCTGCTTGATGCTATGGATAAGCTCGTCGAGCGCGTACCTGCAGACTACTCCGCAGTGGAAGATGCAAAGGCTCAGGCTGCAGCACTCAACCCCGATGACTTTGTTGACTTCAGCGGCGTCACGGCGGCTGTAGATGCAGTTGTCTACGGAAAATATTCCGACGAGCAGGCTGCCGTTGATAAAATGGCGCAGGATATTCTCGATGCGATAGCGGCACTTGTGCCGAAGGCATCGGTTAATTCGTTTGATCCGTCAGTTGTTGCAGATAACGGCAATAAGTATATTGTTTTCACCGCAGACTACATCGAATTCTATATTGATACCCTTGAGGCTACGGGCGGCTATACAATAAGCCGACAGCCAAACAGCAGCGGCACTTATTCGACAGGCTCTACCGTAACGCTCTCAAAGGACGGCTACGCAGACATAGTTTATACCGTTGCCGTGCTCGGCGACATTGACGGCAACGCAAAGGCTGACGCAAACGATGCATTCCTTGCAAGAATGTATGCAATCGGTCTGCTTGAGCCGACCAACGACGTATATACCGTAGCGGCTGACGCAGACTGCGACGGCACGGTAACCGAAGCTGACTCCATACTTATTCAGGACAGCGCAATCTTCAACAACACCATTTTCAACGATTACACGGCAGGAGCGTGACACGGTAATATATGATCATACTTGCAATCGGCGATGTTGTCGGTGCGCCCGGCTGTGAATATCTGCGCAGGCGTCTGCCGACAATAAAAAAGCAGTACGGCGTTGATTTCTGCATAGCAAACGGCGAGAATTCCGCCCCCGGCAACGGCATAACACCCGATTCGGCTGATTTTCTTTTCAGCTGCGGTGTTGACCTTATCACAACGGGCAATCACGTTTTCCGCCGCCGCGAAATATACGAGCGGCTTGACAACTGCCACGATATTATCCGACCTGCCAACTACTACGCAGGTAACCCCGGCAAGGGTGTTACCGTTGCGGATATGGGCAGCGTTAAAATCGGCATTATAAACCTTGCGGGCAACGCTTTTATGGACGGCGACAATCCCTTCACCTGTGTTGACAGATGCCTCGACGAGATAAACGACTGCCGCATAAAGCTTGTTGATTTTCACGCAGAGGCAACAGGCGAAAAGCGTGCACTCGGTTTTTACCTTGACGGCAGAGTCAGCGCGGTTTTCGGCACACACACTCACGTGCAGACTGCAGACGAGCAGATTCTGCAAAACGGCACGGGATACATCACAGACCTCGGTATGGTCGGCACGGTGCAATCTGTGCTCGGTGTTGCCCCGCAGAATATAATCACAAAGCTCAAAACGGGTATGCCCACACGTTTTGAAAATAACGACGGTGAATGTTTGCTTTGCGGATGTATTTTTGACATTGATAAGCAAAGCGGAAAAACCGTTGAGATTCAAAGAATAAACATCAGAGGATAAGTTTATGAAAAAAGCCCTCAGACTGATTTGCGTGCTGCTCACGGCGGCAACGCTGTTTTCGCTGTGTGCCTGCTCGGACAAAGATGACGAAAACAAGCCGGACGGACCAAACGGCACGAACAATAAACCCACGGTAACATACAGCATCACTCTGCCCGTTGCCCACAACGATACGCTTGACCCATTCAAGGATATAAGCTCGGTCAATCGCTCGCTTGTGACGCTGCTCTATGACGGACTTGTACGCATCGACGAGAGCTTCACCGCTCAGCCTCTGCTCATCAGTAGCCACACAAACGAAGGCACGCTTCTGACTGTCACACTCAGAAGCGGCATCAAATTTTCCGACGGCTCACCGATAACGGCAGATGACGTTGTATACTCATTTGAGCAATCGAAAAAGAGCAGCTACTATTCCCCACGCCTTGCCGATATAAAATCTGCATCCGCTCACGCAAGCTCGGTTTCATTTGAGCTTCGCAGCGAAGATATAAACGCGCTCGCCTGCCTCGATTTCCCGATTGTAAAAAGCGGCACGGTGCAGACTCAGCACGACAGCACAAATCTTTTTGATATAGTGCCTCCGACGGGTGCGGGAAGATATATAATAAACGGCACGCTTCCCACCGCCACGCTGACTCCCAACCCCTACTGCAACCGCAGCGAATCACTCAACATTGGCTCGATCTCACTTTTCGAGGTAAACGATTCGGACGGTATGGCATACGGCCTGCAGATAGATAACTACGACTACTGGTATAACGACCTCTCAACGGGTCAGTATACACGAGTTAATGCAAACCTCGGCGTTGTGCCGTCAAACAGCTTTATTTATTTAGCCTTTAACGAGGAAAAATCCATCTTCACCGAAAGCGCAGTAAGGCGTGCCGTATCGATACTTATCGACCGTACCGCCATTGTTTCACAAGGCTTCCAGGGTCACGCAACACCTGCGGCAGTCCCCTTCAACCCTGCGTGGAGTGCAATGAAAAATATACCTGTCAGCACGCAGATGTCTGCCGACGTCAACGGCGCAAAGGCCATCCTCGAGCAGGCAGGCTACACCTCAATCAACCACTACGGCTACCGCTGCAGCACGTCAAAAAGCCTCAACTGCAACCTGACGGTCTGCAAGGATAACGAATTCAAAACAGCCGTAGCAAAGCAGATAAAAGAACAGCTCGCAAAGCTAAACTTCAACGTGAGAATCATCGAGCTGCCCTACAAGGAATACACTCAGGCTATTGCACAGGGCAACTACGAGATGTACCTCGGCGAAATCAAGCTCCCTGCGAATATGAACATCTCCCCCTTCTTCTCCTCCTACGGCGCACCCAACTGCGACCTTATCATTACCGAGAAGAATGAAGAGAACGAAGAAACCGAAACCAAATATACGGTTTGCTACAATGAATACAAGGAGCTTCTTGCAGGCACACTCTCAATAGCCGATTTCTGCAAGCTCTTTGAAAGTGAAGTGCCTTTTGTCCCCGTATGCTACCGCAGCGGAGTCGAAATATATTCCCGCGAATTCACAAGCGAAATCAAGGGAACTTGCTATGATAACTTTTATCACATCGACAGCTGGTCGATAAAACCGCAAAAGGAGGAAGACAAATGATAAACTTCGAAAACCATATGGGCAAGATCGAGATAACAGAAACATATTTTGCCAACCTTATCGGCAACGCTGCCTCATCGTGCTTCGGTGTGGTCGGTATGGCCCACAAGAACACACGCCAGCAGCTGCGTGCATTCATCAAAAAAGGTCAGATATTCCCGGACCAGGGTGTCGGCGTTGAAATGAGAAGCGACGGACTTTTCATCGAGCTTCACATCATCATAACCTACGGTCTTAACATCTCGGCAATCTGCCAGAGCATCACACACAAGGTAAAATATACCGTCGAGCAGGCCACCGGACTTAAGGTAGGCACAATCAAAGTATTTATTGACGGAATGAAAGCAGAAAGCTGAGGTAAAAGCAAGTGATTAACGGTAGTACTCTGCGTGAAGCTATTATTTCCGCAGCAAACAATATAGACAACAGCAAAACCGCTGTTGACGCACTTAATGTTTTCCCCGTACCCGACGGCGATACGGGCACAAATATGTCCATGACAATGCGCGCTGCCGCAAGGGAGCTGGCAATTCTTCCCGGTGGCATGCCGGCAGGTGAGGTTGCCGCAAAAGCCGCCTCCGCCCTTCTCAGAGGTGCAAGAGGTAACTCAGGCGTTATACTCTCCCTTATTTTCAGAGGCTTCTCAAAGGCTCTGAAAGGCCTTGATGAGATTGATTCGTCATCGCTTGCAAAAGCACTCGATGAGGGGGCAAAATCCGCTTACAGTGCTGTTATGAAGCCAACAGAGGGAACGATCCTCACCGTTATACGCGAATCCGGCGAAGAGGCAGCAAAGCTTGCCAAGGGCAGCATTGACCCCGTTGAACTCTGGGAAAAAGCATGTGCAGCGGCAAAGGCATCGCTTGACAGAACACCCGAGCTTCTGCCCCAGCTCAAAAAGGCTGGCGTTGTTGACGCAGGCGGCAAGGGACTTCTGCTCGTAATGGAGGGTATGCTCAGCGTATTCAAAGGCGAGGGTATGATCGAATCGGGCGACAACCCCGTTGCACCCGTGCAGACTGTTACAGCAGCGGCAACCGTAAACGAAGACATCAAATTCGGATACTGCACCGAATTTATCGTAAACCGTGTCAACCCTCAGCCGACGGATGCAGTAAAGCTCAGAGCCTATCTTGAGAGCATCGGCGACTGCGTTGTAGTTGTTGACGATGACGATATAATCAAGGTTCACGTTCACTCAAACGACCCCGGCAACGCCATCCAAGCAGGTCTGAAATACGGCGCACTTGTCAACATCAAGATTGACAATATGCGTTACCAGCACAGCAACAACGTAATCGAGCAGGAGCAGCTGCCCGCACAACCCGAGGAAGAAAAGGTTGAGGTTGCTGAAATAGAAAAGCAATTCGGTTTTGTTGCAGTATGTGCAGGTGAAGGCTTTGAGGAGCTGTTCAGCCAGCTCGGCGCAGACAGAATAGTCAGCGGCGGACAGACTATGAACCCCAGCACGGACGATATACTGCGTGCCGTACTTGCAACGCCTGCAGAGCACGTATTCATTCTGCCCAACAACAAAAACATCATTATGGCTGCAGAGCAGGTTGTTCCGCTTTGCGAAAAAGGTATCAGCGTGCTCCACACAAAGACCGTACCCCAGGGTATTGCCGCTATGCTCAGCTTTGATGAAACACAGCCCGCAGAAAAGAATCATCTTGAGATGATGAAGGCTGCAGGCAAGGTCGGCACAGGACTTGTTACCTTCGCCGCAAGGGACAGCGAGGTCAACAACCAGCGTGTGCGCAAGGGTCAGATTCTCGGTATGGAGGACGGCAAGATCACCGTTCTCGAGCACGACCCGATAAAAGCAGGCTACAAGGTTGCGCGCCGCCTTTACAAGCGTCTTGACGCTTCTATGATAACAATTTACTACGGCCAGGAATCCAACGAGGAGCAGGCAGAGCAGCTCAGCGAGATGATTGCGTCACGCTGCCACGATGCTGATATTGCCGTTGTTCCAGGCGGTCAGCCGATATACTATTTCACGATTGCGGTAGAATAAGATGCTTAAATTTTCAAGCGACATTCAATATTTAAAGGGAGTCGGTGAAGCCCGCGCCAAGCTGTTCAGACGGCTTGGCGTAGCTGACGTCGGCTCCCTTCTGCGACTTTATCCGCGAACATATGAGGATTGGAGCCGTGTCACCGCCATTTCGGACGCAACACCGGGCGAACAATGCTGCATTAAAGCCACCGTTTGTGCACCGGTGACACATGCCCTCATCCGCAAAGGCATGACCGTCTACAAAACCCAGGCGACAGACGGCGAATGCGTTATGAAAATCACGATTTTCAACAACCGCTTCTCTGCCGAAAAGCTGAAAGAGGGCGAGGATTATCTCTTTTTCGGCAAGCTTCAGCAAAACGGATACGCAAGAGAAATGCTCAACCCGCAGATTGAGCGCGCAACAACCGGTGAAAGAATCCGACCGATCTATCCGCAGACGCAGTCGCTCTCATCCCGTATGATTGAGGGCTGTGTCAGACGTGCGCTTGACTCTGTTGAGGCTCTGCCGGAGGATATACTCAGCGAAGCCGTACGAAACAGGTATGCGCTTTGCAGCTATGCTTACGCACTCGAAAACATACACTTCCCAAAAAACGAGCAGGCTATGCTTACCGCAAGGCGCAGACTCAGCTTTGAGGAGCTGTACGTATTGCAGACGGGTATGATGCTCATGCGAGGCAGGAGCCGAAAGCAGACGGGCTACAGAATACAGCACGATTATTCCGACGAATTTTTCTCTCTCCTCCCCTTCTCCCCCACTTCGGCACAGCAGCGCGCCATAAGAGAAGCAGTTGAGGATATGAAAAAGCCAACTCCTATGAGCAGATTGCTTCAGGGCGACGTCGGCTCGGGCAAAACAGCGGTTGCGGCGGCAGTTGCTTACACCTGCGCCAAGAACTCGTTCCAATGCGCCATTATGGCGCCGACGGAAATTCTTGCCGCACAGCATTACCGCACCTTCTGCAAGCTTCTGGAGGGCACTGACCTTAATATTGAGCTGCTTGTCGGCTCAACACCTGCAAAGGAAAAGAAACGAATCAAACAGTCCCTCGCAAGCGGCGAAACAGACCTTGTAATTGGCACACACGCCCTCATACAAAAAGACGTGGAATTCAGCACCCTCGGTCTTATCGTAACAGATGAGCAGCACCGTTTCGGTGTCGCACAACGCTCTGCACTCGGCGGCAAAGGCATCAATCCGCACACTCTCGTTATGTCGGCAACACCTATCCCCCGTACGCTTGCGCTCATAATTTACGGCGACCTTGATATTTCAATACTCGACGAGCTGCCCGCAGGCAGACAGAAAATCGAAACCTTCGCCATTGACGGCAGTATACGGCAGCGTGCATACGGCTACGTCAGGAAGCACCTTGATGAGGGCAGGCAGGGCTACATCGTTTGTCCCCTTGTTGAGGACAGCGAAGCCAGCGAGCTTTCCGCCGCCCGGGAGGTTGCAGACAGAATCGCGAAGGAGGATTTCAAGGGCTACACGGTCGGTCTGCTTCACGGCAAGATGAAGGCGGCAGACAAAGACAAGGTTATGCGCGACTTTGCCGACGGCAGAATACAGCTTCTTGTATCAACAACAGTCGTTGAGGTCGGCGTGGACGTGCCCAACAGCGTTATTATGGTTATTGAAAACGCAGAGCGGTTCGGACTCTCACAGCTTCATCAGCTCAGAGGCAGAGTAGGCAGAGGCGAGCATAAATCAACCTGCATACTTATATCCGACGCCAAGGGCAAAACCGCACAGCACAGACTGAAGACTATGTGCAAAACGACAAACGGCTTTGAAATTGCCGACGAGGACTTGAAGCTGAGAGGCCCCGGTGATTTCTTCGGCGCGAGACAGCACGGCCTGCCTGAGATGAAAATTGCCGACCTGTCGAGCGATATGGAGCTGCTCAAGCAGGCTCAGCGTGCCGCGCAGGAAACGCTCAGCGACGACCCGACACTCCGCAAAGAAAAAAACGCACCGCTCAAGCAAGCGGTGCTGGAATTATACGAAGCAGTAGGCCCACAGGGCATGAACTAAAGAAAGACCGATGTCATCCGACATCGGTCTTTTTTGATTAATTATTCAGCAGGGAAAAACTGAGGGAGATAATCCTTGTGTGCTTCCTTCATCTCATTAAAGCAGTTGAGAGCCTTCTCCCAGTCGCCAACGAGCGGATGAACAAGAAGGGCGTTGAGAGCAGCCTCGTTGGAGCCTGTCTTTGCAGCCTCTACGGTGTAGCGCTCATACTCCTTGACAATGCTCATAAGACCGATGATGTGGCGGTTTGTGATTTCGCCGAGGTCAACGGGCTCTGCACCGTTCTTGCCGATGCGAGCAGGCACCTCGATAACGTCATCGGGCTTGAGGAAGGGAAGTGTGTTGCCGTTTTTGATGTTGACAACCTGAACGTCACCGATATCATTAGCAATAGCGTTGATGAGAGAAACCGCAACAAGTGAATACTTGTGGCCGCCGCGCTGGTCAAGCAGAGCAGGCTTTACGTACAGACCTTCATCGGAGTACATCTCAAGAAGCTCCTCTTCGATCTCCATACACTTCTGTGCGCGGCTCTTTTCACCCTTGAGGAGATACTCGAGCTTTGCATTGCGGCAGTAGTAATACTGAAGATATGATGAAGGCAGAGCGTGAATTGCAGCAAGTGTCTCAAGTGAGAAGCCGTCATCCTTGATGTTTGCCATAACCTTGGGAGAGAAGCCGTTGGCGATAAGCTCATCAATCTTCTCTTCACCGTCAACCTTAACAGAAGTCATCCAGCTCAGGTGATTGAGGCCGACGTATTTGATTTCAGCGTCGTCGCCGACGATCTCTTTTGTATCGTCGAGCATATCAATCGGAACGTTGCAAAGACCGATACACTTTACGTTTGTGTTGTTGAGAACAAACTCAGTAACGATACCCGAGGGATTTGTGAAGTTGATAAGCCATGCATCAGGGCAGATCTCTTCAATCTTATCACAGATCTTCTTCATTACGGGAATCGTACGCAGATCCTTGAAGAAGCCGCCGATACCTGTTGTTTCCTGGCCGATAAGGCCGTATTTAAGCGGAATTGTTTCATCGAGATGTCTGCAGGGAAGCTTGCCGACACGAATCTGTGTGACGACGAAATCTGCGCCCTGAAGTGCTACGTCAAGGTCGTCTGTGAGAACTGTTTCGCAGTCGATGCCTGCAGCCTTGAGCATACGGATACAGAGGTTGCCGACAATGTTTCTCTTGCGGTCGTCAATATCCATAAAGGAAATCTTCTTGAGCTTGAGTGAATCTCTTGCCTGAAGGAAGCCATCAACAAGCTCGGGGCAATATGTACTGCCTGAACCGATAACACAAACATTAATTTCTTTCATATCTATATACCTCCGAAGTTAAATTACTTTGCAAAATCCTGCAGAATCCAGTTGATGCAACCGAATACGGGAGCAGCTGTGAGCTTTTTGAAGCAGAGCTTCTTGTCTGTAAGCTTGCCTGCTTTTTCAATCATAAGGTCAACGTACTTCTCGCTGGGAAGCTTTGTGTGGATTGAGCCTGCAAGAACGACCTCAACCTCATCGTCAAAATCAAGCTGATTTGCGTGAGCAGCAATGAGGTATGCACCTCTGTCTGCAAGCGCTTCAACAGCCTTCATAACGGGCTTATCGCCCATATTTGCTGCAGCGAAGAAGAAATCGATAAGGCGCATAACAAAGCGTGACATCTGTGTTTCATCCTCATACATAGCGACCGTACCGAGGAATGCCTCCTTTGACTTGATGCCGAATTCCTCAAAGAACATATCTGTCATAGCTGTCTTTTCGATATTAAGCATTACGTCATCGTAAATAATGCGGTATGCTGTGATTGCAATCTGGTGTCCGCCGCCGATATCGCCGGAAAACTCGCCGAGGCCTGCAAGCTGACGCATCTCACCCTTGCGGTCGATTGCGTTACAGCACATACCCGTACCCATATTGTAGCCGATTGCGGCACCTGTGTCGCTGCCTGCCTTAACGCCGAGGAAGCCATCGTTATAAATCTCAAAATTCTTAAGGCCCTTTCCCTTGAGCTTATCGCACATAATATCGTGCTGGTAGGGGTGGTCGATACCTGCAAGACCCATAAGAGTAAAACTTACATCATCAAGAGTAATACCGCGCTTTGCTACAAGCGCTGTAAGACCGCTCCAGATAATTTCGCTTGCCTCATCGAAAGAGCCTTCCATATTCTCGTGGTTGCTGCCGGGTGTCTTAACCTCGTCAAGTGTTTCCTTATTCTCGTTAAAGAGTGTATAGACGGTCTTTGTGCCGCCTCCGTCAACACCTATGTAATACATAACTTATATCTCCCTTTCTGTATCAGCACTTATTCGGCTGTTTCTTCCTTAGTTTCTTCTTTTATGTCATAAAATTCGGGGCAGACCTCGTCGAGGCAGTATCTGCCTCTGCGGTAGGGCTCTCTGTCAATCCACATACCGTTTGTGAAATCGGGGAATGCAATCGGGTGGCTGCCCATTGAAATTGACTGCTCGGAAAGGCAGGTTACAGCCATCCATGCTGCTGTGTCATAAACATCAATGGGGGGCTTTGTGTCATTGAGCGCAGCCTCAGCAAAAGCGGAAAGAACAAGGAAGTCCATACCGCCGTGACCTGCCTCGTGTACACCGCGCTGGAAGTATTCCTTCCACAGCGGATGCTCAAACTCCTCGATATAGGGCTCAACGCGCTCAAACTCGTGATGAGGTGAACGGCCCTCAATATAGATCTGGTTGTCATCCTCTGTGTACATACCCTTTGTGCCGTCAATACGGTAGCCTCTTGAGTAAGGTCTGGGCAGTGAACACTCGTGTGTGAGAAGAATCGTTTCACCGTGAGCACACTTGATCATTGTTGTAACAACGTCACCGAGTGTGAAATCGTAGCCGAAGAGGTCGTAATCCTCACCCTTGTTGTCCTTGATCCACTGGTTGAGACCCCTTGCCTTGCTGGACATTGAAACAACGGATACCATTCTGTTGCCTCTGTTGATATCAAGAAGCTTGCAGATCGGGCCGAGCTGATGTGTCGGATAAACCTCACCGTCACGGTTCATAAAGTTGTAAAGTCTGCCGTGGCGGTTCTCTCTGCCGAGAACGATTTCGTCACGAAGGTCGTGCTGGTAAGCACCCTGTGTATGTACGACCTCACCGAAGAGACCCTGACGCTTCATATTGAACAGAGCCATCTCAAAGCGGTCGTAGCAGCAGTTTTCAAGAAGCATACAGAACTTGCCTGTTTCCTCACTTGTGCGTACAAGCTCCCAACACTCCTCAATGCTTGCGGCACCGCCTACCTCCATACCGACGTGCTTGCCTGCCTTCATACAGTCAACAGCGATACGGGAGTGTGTAATCCAAGTTGTGGATATCATAACAGCGCCGATATCCTCACGCTTGATCATCTCTTTATAATCCGTGTAGCCATCGGGTCTGAAGCCGTGCTCCTCATCAAATCGGTTGATCATATCGTCAACTCTGTCCTGATAAAGGTCACAGACCGCGACAATCTCAACGCCTTCGACGTGCTGAAGCTCGAGAGCCATACCTGAGCCTCTGCCACTGACACCGATAACGGCAAACTTGATTTTTTCTGACATTTCTTGTTCCTCCGAGAATTACTTAAAGATTTTTCGAAAGCTCTTTCTGAATCTGACCAGATAGAGCGTTATGAACTTGGTTAGCATTATATCGTAAGCCACGAAGACGGCGTTGGCAAGGGCAAGCAGAATCAGCAATCCGTACTTGCCGAAAAATTCCGTATCGTCAACGGGAATTCCGAGCACATAGGTTGAAAGCAGGTAGCCCGACACGGCTGCCGCATTGAAAATCAATGCCTTGATTATCCACTCTACCACATTTGGCAGGTGTTTTTCAAGTGGTGCTTTGATAATCGGGTAATAACCGAAGAAAAGCGCGTAAAATAAAGCCGCTTCCTTATCCGGCACAACAAGCATTGCAAGCAGGCTTACCGCAACGTAAACTACAAACGCCCAGCGCTTGTTGATTTCAATTACCATAAGTATAAGCAATGCACCTGCAAGCAGGGGCAAAGCATAGGTCATAAACGGAATAAGCGCCGTGATCATCATAAGCGCTACACTCAGCGCGCTGACTATTCCGCCCAGAGCCGTTTTTGAGGACTGTTTCATTCAACGCTCACCTCAGCAGCACTTGATGAGGTCGCCGCCCATACATTCGCAGCAGCAATCCGCACAAAGCAGACCCGAGCAGATATCACAGGCTGAACAGCCCGATTTGCCGCCTGTGCTTCTTTCGGTACGGTAGCCGCCCGAGCGGGCGTTGTTCATACTGTCATACGCCTGGCGGTACTGAACGTTCGACGGGTCCATCTGAGCGGCACGCTCAAAGTTGCGTGAAGCCTCCTCAAGCCAGCCTCTGCGGCGCTGAACGGTACCCTTGAGGTAATACCACTCCGCGCTGCGCTGAGCCACGGGGATTCCGTCAAGCAAAGTATCTGCGGCGTCGATATTGCCGTTGTTTATTTTTGCTCTTATGTCGCCAAGATCGTTATAAACATAAGAACTGCCGCCGGGATTCTGATAGCCGCCGGATGCACCTGTACCGTTGCCTGTACGGCTGAGAATGATTGCATCGTAGGCGTTATCAAGCTCCTTGAGCTTTGCAGGGTCGGGGGTAGCACCGCCGGGGCTGTACTGCCTTGCAAGGTTGCGGTAGGCGTTTTTCACCTGATCATCACTTGCACCGGGCGGTAAGCCGAGAACGTCAAACGGATTACTCATTTTTCTCTCTCCTTTTTAATAGTCTGCACCGTGTTGTACATTCCGTCAAACACGATGTTTTCGAGGATATCGCCAAAGCGTGCGGGATTCAGTTCTTCAAAATACCTTATAAGCTGTGCAGATGTCACGTTCAGCACGCCCTCGGCATATTCCTCTGCCTCTTTTTCACTTTTACCCATATTATTAAAAACATTGTATGATGATGTCTTTTTATCGTCAGGCATATCGTCAAACGCGTCCGCTAAATAAACCCAGCGGCCTGCGAGATAGCCGAAGCGCTCAAGCTTCTGCGCCGTTTCGCCCTCAAATCCGAATGCGAGCAGCTTACCCATTGCCTCGGCAGACGGATGAGCAGAAGCGTCAATACCTGCAACTCTGCTTTTTTCAACCTCGCTCTGCGCCTGCATTGCCGAGGTTATTATTTCGTCAACCTGAGGATACTTCTTTCTCGCCTTATTACGTTTGAGTGAGAAGAAGGGACGGAGCACACGCTTGATAAGCCCTTTGAAAAAAGTTGTATCTTCAATATCGTCACAAAGCTTGTGATACACCATTATCATTGCAGCCGCAGCAGCAAACGAAAGCTCATCGCCGCCGTTTATGCATTGAAGGCACTTTTTTGCAGGGTTAAAGCTGCAGCGTGAATCCTCAAAGCCGCAGCACTGTTCCGCAAAGGCAAGCCTTGCCAATGCCAGCATCGTAAAATCGTAATTGAGCGTCAGCCTTGCAAGCTGACCGTAATCCTTACCTATCTGCTTGCACAGCGAACAGTATATTCCTTTATACGCCTCGTAGTCTTTTACCTTAAGCTCGGGCTTATATATTTTAACATATCCGAACAAGATTATTATTCTCCAATTAATATACAAACAGAATGTGCGGCTATACCATCGCCGCTGCCGCTGAATCCGAGCCCCTCCTCCGTCGTTGCCTTAACGTTCACGGAAGATATATCGACCCTGCAGGCAGCTGCGATATTTTCACGCATTTTTTCGATATGAGGCTTGAGCTTGGGTGCCTGAGCAATAACCGTGGCATCAATGTTGCCAACCTTATATCCTGCCTCAGCAAGCCTTGCAACAACCTGTTTGAGCAGCTCAAGGCTGTCCGCATCCTTGAAAGCAGGGTCGTTATCGGGGAACATTCCGCCGATGTCTCCCATTGCCGCCGCACCGAGCAGCGCATCCGACACCGCGTGAAGCAGCACGTCGGCATCCGAATGGCCGAGCAGCCCCTTGACGTATTCTATTTCAACTCCGCCGAGGATGAGCTTTCTGCCCTCGACAAGGCGGTGCACATCGTAGCCGTGACCGATTCTGAACATTTTTACTCTTCTCCAATCAGCGACTCTGCCATAGGAATATCCTCGGCTGTCGTTATCTTAATATTTGAGTACGAGCCCTCAACCATTTTGACCGTACCACCGCAGATTTCAACCAGGCGGCAGTCATCCGTCATATCCTTTGCCTTTTCACCAAGTGAGCTCACACAGCCCTCGTACAGCTTTTTATCAAAGCATTGCGGCGTATGCACCGCCCAGAGTGTTGATCTGTCGGGCGTATCGGTGATAAGTGAATTCTCGTCGGTGACCTTGATTGTATCCTTGACTCTCACACCGCAGGCGGCACCGCCGTATGTGAAAGCGGCATCAACCGTACGGCTGATAATATCCTGCGACACAAGCGGCCTTGCACCGTCGTGAATTGCAAGCATAACGCTTTGCTCGCTGCACATTGCAACCGCCGCTGCAACACTTTTCTGCCTGGTTTCGCCGCCGGGCACAATGCACTTGATTTTTTTATAATCTGCCAGAAGAGTGCGGAAAACTTCAACATCCTCTTCTCTTGCGGCAATTATTATCTCATTTATATCGCTGCTTTTTTCAAAGGCCTCAACGGTGCGACTGAGCACCTCCCTGCCCTTGACCGTGAGCAGGAGCTTATTTACGCCGCCCATCCGCCTTGAGCTGCCTGCGGCAACTATAACCGCACTTACAAAGCCTTTTTCAGCCATTCTCCCACTCCTTCCGACAGACTTCAACTGCCGCCTTATATTCATCATAAGTCATAAACGTATTGATAAGCTGCAAAAAAGACGAGGTCGAAAGCCGCTCGGGCAAATCGAGATACTTAAGCACAGCTGCTTTTTTTGCCTGTGAGTTTTCGCCGCCGCTGAGTCCGTCCTCAAAAAGGTCAATCATCTCAACCCTCTTGCTCGGCTGAGTAACCTCCTCATACAGCACACCTGCCTTTGCAAGCGCATCCACAAGAGCCTGAGTCCTCATGCCCTCAACGCCGAGCTTTCCCTCCTTGGAGGGAGCATCCTTGCGCCTTTCCTTGCCGAGCACGTCGGGGATATAGGCGTGTTTAACCTCACCCTTCGTTATGCTTCCGCCAAGAAAAGAGCGGATTTTGAAGCCTGCGGAATCGCTGTCCGTGAGGATAAGGATTCCGTTTTTTTCGGCAAGACGTCTGATAAGACGCTGCTTTTCTTTATCTTTAAAAATCGCAAAGCCGTCTGTCTGAATTATTGTGGCATCAATAAGCGACTCCAACCGTATTTTGTCGTACTTACCTTCCACAATAACAGCCTGCTTTAACTTAATCATCAACCTTACTCCTTAACCGATAAGCATCAGGCGGAGCATAAGCTCCTCGAGTATTCTGCGCTCATCAAGCGACGTGCTTTTGAGCCTTGTGTCAGCATCGGCAAGAATTTCAAGACACTCACGAATCTGACCGAGTGTCATATTCGCGCTGCTTCGTGCAGCATTCTTAAGTCTGAATTCGCGGCGCTTATAGTTGAAAACCTTTGCCGCGGCATCTGCCGCCTCGCCCGAGGAAAGTGCCACCTGCGCACGGTACATATCAACGTAAGCGTTTATCAGCGTGCCGAGAATCGCAACGGGTTTTTCTTTTTGTGCGAGAAGGTCGTTGAGTATGTTGAAAGCCTGCTGTGCCGTGCCGCTGACAAGTGCCTTTGAAAGGTCGAAAACACTTGCATCGAGCGAGCGTGTGCATATTGCGTCAACGTCGCGCCTTGTGATTTCGCCCTCGCCCTTGTAGAAGCAGACCTTTTCAAGCTCGTTGAGAAGAGTATTGAGGTCATCACCCACACGGTTTGCAAGGTATGATGAAACGTCACGCGACATCTGGCAGCCTCGCTTTGCCGCACCGTTTTCAAGAAGCTTGAACAGCTGTGCGCCGCTCATTTTATCAAGCCGAAGCACCGTACCGACTTCGTCAACAGCATCGACAAAAGTCTTTGTGCGTTCCTTTTTTTCGTCAATCTCGACGCTGTCCATTCTGAACACAAGCACACAGCTTTCATTCGGATCGCCGAGAAGGTCGAGCAGAAGCTCAAACTCATCCTTCTTCATCTTCTCAATATTGAGATCCTTGACCGAAACACAGCTGTAATCGCTCATAAACGGCATTGACTGCACCGCCTGGTACAGCTCATCAAACACAAAGCTGTCGCCGTTTATTCTGTGGAGATTGAAGCTTGCCATCGCCTCGTCAACGCTCTTTTTTTCAAGCTGTGAGGCATAGTGCTTTTTGAGGTAATCCTCATCACCGCATATAAGGCAGACCTGCGGCAATGCGCCTGAGGATAACTGCTTTTTGAATTCCTGCTCCGAAAGTCTTGCCATTAAAGTCCGCCTCCTTTTTACAGTAGATTTATTTTATATCCGCGCCCGCTTTTAAAGCTGAGCGTAAAATCGGAATTGTCAAAGGTTGAATAAACATTATCACCGCTTGCGGCAACATTACCGCCCGCAGAAACCACAACCGCACCGTAATCGGCCGTATTGAGCCACATCGGCGGCTGTACTCTTGAAAAGAGGTAATCTGCACGCGGATTTTCTATAATCTGCGGCGTATCCGTACCGAAAACGAACAGCGCCGAAGCGTTTTTTGTCTTCAGCGTACAGTAATCATATCCGCCGCTGTAAAGATAATTTATCTGTATACCGTGAAAATCAAGGCTGAAGCTGTCGGTTTCAAGAGTCCCATCGGGCAAAGCATCAAATTTACAGCCCGGGAAAACGACCGTTTTATCCGACACATAGCGTTTACCGATTTCATAGGCACAGTTGTCGTTCGCCTCGGTAAACTGCGGCACGATCACCGCTTCAAGCCGTGTAACGCCAAGCACATCGAGCGCATTGCCCACGACGTATTCATCACCCGAGCAGCCTATAAGCACCGCCGCCGTGCCCTTTGAAACGATGAAGCACGCGCCGTCCTCAACGTTAACGGCTGTAACGTTAACCCGACCCCAACTGTCTGCTGCGGTTACAGCGCCGACAAGCGGCAGGGTGACACCGATGTACACCGCACAGAAAACGGCAAGCCGTTTCGGGTTGCGCATAATATAGACGGCAAAGCCAAACGTTGCCAGCGTAATGCTGAGCCAGACCAGAATCGTGAAAGATCTGACGCTGACGCTTGAAAACAAAGCCTCGGATAAAAGCCTTGAAACACCGAGCAGATATCTGCCTGCAAAACGGCTGACAAAGGCTGACGTATAAGCCAAAAAATCAAACGGCAGTAAGCTTGTGAGCACAGTAAAAACAGAAGACACCATAAACACGGGCACCGCAAAGACAACCGCAAGGTTTGCGGGAATGCTGACCAGAGAAACCTGCCCGACAAAAAGAATCATTACGGGTAGCGTTGACAGCGTAGCAGCCGATGAAACCGCAAGCACCTCAAACAGCGACACCGCAAGAGATGACAGCGGTCTGAAGCGTATACGCTTTCTGATTGCACCTGCCACCCTGCTGAAATGAGCAGACAGCAGCACAATACCGAGCGTTGATGAAAACGACAGCATAAACGACCAGTCGCTCACCGCATAAGGGTTGACAAGCGTTATTATCAGCGCGGCTAAGCCGAGCGAATTGAGCGAATCGCTCTTGCGCGAGATCACAGCCGCAAGCAGCATAACCGTTATCATAACGCAGGACCTTACGGCCGACACCGAAAAGCCCGAAAACGTGACATAAAACAAGGCTATCGGAATACAGACCAAGGCACTGACCCTGCGTGCTCTTTTGAATACACGACGCACAAGGTTGTAAAGTGCGAGCACGATTATGTTCATATGAAGGCCCGACACAGCCAGAGTGTGTGAAAGGCCGCTTGCCCTGAATGCACTTGAGATGCGGACGTCGAGCTGACTTTTATCACCCGTAAGCATACTCACGGCAAGCTCACCCTCGTCCGAGCCGACAAACTGTCGCAACGCCGATACGGCGTAAAAGCGGGGTATATCGGCATAATATCCGAGTGGATGCTTTTTTGCAGATGTGTAAGTAACACCGCCGTCAGCATCTGCCCAAAGGTAGACTCCCCTTGACTGATAGAATCTGTGTGACTGCTCGTTCTGCCCTATCGGCTTTACATCTCCGCACAACTCAACCGTATCACCAATCGCCGCACCGACGGGCGCATCAAGCCGAAGCCTGAGCTTGCAGTCGGCTTCTCTGTCGTCAATACTTTGAGCTCGCAGAGTGTAATACGCACCCCTGTCGGTCTGTTCAATTTTTGTAACCGTCGCTTCTACCGATATGTTTTCACCGACAAGGTCAAGCACAGGCAAATAAACCAAAGCCTGCGTACAGACAACGCTGATACACGCCGCCAGAACGCTGACGGCACACACCGCATAATCTGCCCTACCTTTCAGCTGTTTTACAAACAGCGCCGTTACGGCAAGAGCTGCGGCACACGCAACAAGCACCCAAACGTTCACGCCTGCCACTATCAGCATCATCAGCGAAAACGTATAGCTCAGACCTACCAGAGCAAACGGACGGGGAATCATGTGAAGATGAGAGGCAACTCCTCAAGGAAAACTATATCGTCGCGCTTTGCGGCATCGCCCTCAGCGAGCACAGCCGCCTTTGCAACAACCTGAGCATCAAAATGAGCCATAAGCTTTTCCATAGCGGTAAGCGACTCGCCCGTGCTGATAACATCGTCGATAATAACAACTCTTTTGCCCTTTATCTGCTCGCCGTCTGCACCGTCGAGAATGAGCACCTGCTCTGCATCTGTTGTGATGGAGCGTACGTCAACGGTTACGGGGCTCTGCATATAGAGCTTCGGCTTTTTTCTTGCGACAAAATACTTTTTGCCGCTCTGCCTGGACATTTCGTAAGCCAGAGGAATACTCTTTGCCTCGGGAGTGACTATGTAATCAAACTCGGGAAGCTTTTTGAGCAGCTCCTCGCAGGCCTTTACCGTCAGCTCAACGTCGCCGAAAATGATAAAGCCTGCTATGCTTACCTTATCGTTAAGCGGGCAGATGGGAAGAGCCCTGTCAAGCCCTGCTATTTTCATATTATAAAACTCGCCCATTTCAAATCGTTCCTTTCTCAATGAATTGATTTCAGTCAATTCAAATCATGTTGCAACGCAACAAATCATGGCAGTAATATATTTGCCTTGTAACAAATACGATATAAATCTTTTCATGCGCCGCAGCGCATATCGCAAATTCCGTAAGGAATTTATATCGCTGCAAATTTTCTTTCAGAAAATTTGCTTAGCCCGGAGGCCAGGTGAAATCCCTGCCGCCGAGAAGGTGGAAGTGAATGTGGTGCACGCTCTGGCCCGCACTCTCACCGCAGTTGGTGACAACGCGGAAGCCGTTATCAAGGCCGAGCTCCTTTGCAAGCTTTGCGGCGACCTCAAAGATGTGAGCGACAAGAGCTGAATTGCTCTCGTCAATCTCAGCTGCTGACTTTATATGCTCCTTGGGGATAACAAGGATGTGAACGGGAGCCTGAGGGTCAAGGTCATAAAAGGCGAGAACTTTTTCGTCTTCATATGCCTTTTTGCTCGGAATCTCTCCCGCAGCTATTTTACAGAAAATACAATCGGACATTTTAAATCCTCCTTATTTAAGCATACCTGCAACGATGCCGTTTGCTGCCGCAACAGCCTCGTCAAGCTTTGAAAGGTCTTTTGCTCCTGCCATTGCAAAATCGGGCTTACCGCCGCCGTTACCGCCTGCAAGCTGAGCCACGGCACGAACGATCGCACCCGCGTTTGCACCTGCCGCAACAGCTGCCTTACCGCAGGCAACAGCAATATTTGCGCTGCCCTTTTCGTTGTTTACGCAAGCAATGACTGCAACTATATCGTCACCCTGCTCCTTAGCCTTGTCGCCGAGAGAGCGGATATCGTCCGCAGACATATCCTCAACCCTTGCGATGACAAGCTTCACAGCGCCGACTGCCTCGGGAGCAGCAAATATATCAGCTGACTTAAGGTCAGTAAGCTGTGAAGAAAGAGCGGCAATTTCTCTTTCCTTTTCCTTGATTTCGGCTGCCATTGAAGCCGCCTTGCGGTCAATCTCGTTGACGTTGCCGACCTTCATTGCCTTTGCCGTGTTTGCGATAAGTGCGTTGAGTGAAGCAATATACTCAACAACGCCCTTACCCGTTACAGCCTCAATTCTGCGAACGCCTGAAGCAACAGAGGATTCGGAAACGATCTTGAACAGACCGAGCTTACCTGCATTGTCAACGTGTGTACCGCCGCAAAGCTCTGTTGAGAAATCGCCTGCCTTGACAACGCGCACGATGTCGCCGTACTTCTCACCAAAGAGTGCCATTGCTCCAATCTTCTTGGCTTCCTCAATAGGCATCTCAGTGCTTGTTACTGCGCAAGCGGAAAGAACGATTTCGTTGACCTTATTTTCAACAGCCTCAATCTCCTCTGAAGTGAGAGCAGCGAAATGTGTGAAGTCAAATCTCATAGCGGTATCGTTGACAAGCTGACCTGCCTGCTCAACGTGTGAGCCGAGTATCTCGCGAAGTGCAGCCTGAAGAAGGTGAGCCGCCGTGTGGTTTCTCTTTGTGGCTTCTCTTACCTCTTCGTTGTATACGGTAACAGCCTTATCGCCGACCTTTATACCGTCACCGACGAGCACACCCTGGTGAAGATATGCGCCGTCGGGATCTTTTGTGGTTTTGCTTACCTCAAAAACGCTCTCACCGATTCTGATAACGCCGCTGTCGCCTACCTGACCGCCGCTTTCTGCATAGAATGAGGTTTTGTCGAGCACTACAACCGCGCTGTCGCCGTCGTTGATGAATTCCTTTCTTTCGCCATCGGCAACAAGTGCGAGCACAACCGCATCCGTATTGTTTTCGGTGTAACCCGTAAACTCGGTAGCGGCAATATCCTTGAACGAAACACCGTTGTTTCTCCAGTCGGAATCAGCGGCGTTTCTCTTCGCGCTCTTTGCCTTGAGTCTTGCCTCTTCAACAAGCTGACGGAATTTTTCCTCATCAACAGTCATATTCTTTTCGCTTACGATTTCCTTTGTAAGGTCAATCGGGAAGCCGTAGGTATCCTGAAGCTTGAAAGCATCTTCACCCGAAAGGATGCCGTTTTCTGCTTTCTCCATCATCTCGGTAAGAAGGCCGAGACCCGAATCAATGGTCTTGTAGAAGCTGTCTTCTTCCATTGAGATTACCTTTTTGATATAATCCTGCTTCTCAACAAGGTTGGGATATGCGTTTGCGTTTTCGGCAATAACCGTATCGCAGACCTCTGCAAGGAAGGGTCTGTCGATGCCGATGAGTCTGCCGTGTCTTGCGGCGCGGCGGAGAAGTCGCCTGAGAACGTAGCCTCTGCCGCTGTTTGAGGGAAGGACACCGTCGCCTACCATAAAGGTTGTGCTTCTGATGTGGTCGGTGATAACGCGGAGTGAAACGTCCTTCTTCTCATCATCGTGATATCTGATGCCTGCAATCTCCATAATGTGCTGCATAATATTCTTGACCGTGTCAACCTCGAAGAGGTTGTCAACATCCTGCATTATGCAAGCAAGTCTTTCAAGACCCATGCCTGTGTCGATGTTGGGGTTTGCAAGTCGTGTGTAGTTATTTTTGCCGTCGTTTTCAAACTGAGTGAAAACAAGATTCCAAACCTCGATAAATCTGTCGCATTCGCAGCCTACTTTACAGTCGGGGCTGCCGCAGCCCTTTGAGGGGCCTCTGTCAAAATAGATTTCCGAGCAGGGGCCGCAAGGGCCTGCTCCGTGCTCCCAGAAGTTATCCTCTTTGCCGAAACGCACCATATGTGACGGATCAACACCGACCTCTTTTGTCCAGATATCGTAAGCCTCGTCATCCTCAAGATAAACGCTCACGTAGAGAAGCTCCGCGGGAATTTCGAGCACCTTGGTAAAAAACTCCCATGCCCAGGCAGTTGCCTCACGCTTGAACTAATCGCCGAATGAGAAGCTACCGAGCATTTCAAAATACCTGCCGTGGCGTGCTGTTTTGCCGCCGTATTCGATATCGGGTGTACGGATACATTTCTGGCAGGTTGTAACCCTCTTGCTGGGAGGAGTTACTTCACCAGTGAAGTATTTTTTCATAGGAGTCATACCTGCGTTGATAAGCAGAATGCTCTTGTCACCCTGAGGCACAAGCGAAAAGCTCGGCATTCTCAGATGACCCTTTGACTCAAAGAAAGCAAGATATTTTTCTCTTAATTCGTTAAGACCTGTCCACTGCATTTTATTCAGATTCCTTTCAGAATAATTTACTTAATATGTGAGAATTACGGCAACAACAACGAGTGTTTTGTCGCTGCGGTTTGCTATTGAGTGCTTCTGGCCGCCAAGGCAAAGGCAGCTGTCACCCTTGTAGAGTGTGACCCATTCACCGTTGTCGTAATACTGTGCTTCGCCCTCAACAACGTAGAAGATTTCCTCTTCGTTTTCGTGAACGTGCTCACCGATTGAGCAGCCGGGCTCAAGCGTAAGCGTTGCAAGAAGTCTGGACTTGCCTGCATATTCGCCCGCCTCCAGCATATTGGTAACGACTACCTGTCCGTCACCGTCGCGCATATTGACTTTGACTGCGCTCTTCATTTCTTCTGCTCTTCTTATCATTTATTCTTCATCCTTTCGGTCATAGTTGTAATCCTTCCCCGGTCTGCCCGGAATTTTTCTTGCATCCAGCTGTGATTCGGTAAGGCTCATTACCATACTCACATCGCTGTGTCTGTAGTCTTTTCTGAACAAAACCTTCAGCAGCCTGACAATCCAAAAAAGCGGTAAAAGCACCGCACATTTTCTGACCGCAGGGTAATTTATTGCCATAAAATCTCTGTTCGGAAAAAGACGGCGAAGCAAAAAGCGGATTTTGCCGCCTCCTCGCATACCGTCCGCGGACTTATGCTTCACCGTGCCGTAAGTGCCGCTGTGGAAGATATAGTCAATTACTTCGTTTTGCTGTGCGTTCGGCTCATTCCCGTCAAACAGCACACCGTTGACACCGATGATTATATCGGTAAATTCGTCAAGCTCAATTTTTTTAAGCTTTGCTCTGATCTTTGCCATATCAAGCTCCGGCTTTTTGCGAAGGTAAAGCCAGATATCGGCAAGCGATCTTAATCCCGTACCGCCGTTGAAATAGTGCTTAGCCAAGTGCGCCATCATAAACACGAAAAAGTCCTCATCGGGGTATTTCACCCTGCAGCCCTCATCCGGCACGGTATGCTCAAAATTTTCGCCGAAATAAGCATTATACAGAGGAATGTCTTTGTCCATCAGCACGCCGTGAAACTCGATATTCATAAAAGGCTTTTTGAGATAGGAGAGATTCACGTTATCCGTTCCCGATGCTTCATGAAGCTCATAGCCGTTTTCTTCCATAATCGCACCGAGCCGGTCTGAGAAGGCTCTGTCGTAAAGAATATCGACGTCGCACATTGAGCGAAGGTCAGGGGTCGGATAAAGGTGCTTCATCACGCTGCCCTTGAGCAGCATATGCTTTATGCCGAGCCGCTCAAGCTCACCGCAAAGCTCCTGCGTTTCGAGCTCCTGCGTTGCCTCACGCACAAGCGAAATCTTGTAAGCTTTCATATAAGCCTTCCTGTACTGCTCGGGCATCATATTCAGTTTTTCCAGAGCTTTACAGACTATGTTATCTACGCTGTGTGATTTTGAAAATTCGTAAAGAGCTTTGTGATCTGTCTGTGCGATAAGATCACGGTCGGGCTCCACGCCGTCAATCACATACGCAACAAGCCTTGAAGCAACAAGACCCGTTTCCATTTTTGTCCTCCGTTCAGATGTTTGTATCGCTGTTGATTTCAACCGTTTTGTTTATACCCTGTGTGACTACCGTATACGTGCCTGCGGGCAGTGCGCAGCTGAGCTCACCTTGTGCGTTCGTTTCAAACACGAAAGCGACGCCGTCCTCATCAGTAAAAACAACCTCTTCGTCTGAATATCCGTCCAGACTTACTCTGTAGGCATTGCCGCTCTGCAGAACCGCTGCCTCAACGGCAAGCTTTGCGTTAACCATCGGGTAAGCTCTGTAGCCGATGTCTTCGAAGTATCTCTCCTGTGCAGGCTCAACTGTATCCTGCGTGTTTTCGCACACGATCTTTTTAACCTCGGGTGCTGTAAGAGACGGGTTGACTGACCAGACGAGTGATGCAACACCCGTTACCATCGGAGCCGCCATAGAAGTGCCCGACTTTGTGACGTATGAATTATCGTGAACACAACTGTAAATCATTACGCCGGGTGCGCATATATCGACAATTTCGCCGACGTTTGATGAATCCGACTGAATGTATCCTTCCTCACCGAGAGCCGCAGAGCCGACTATTATGATTCTGTCGAGCAGGTCCTGCTTGCTGACGCCCGCAAAGGGAAGGAACACGTTACTGTTTGCAAACGAACAGAAAAGTCCGTTCTGCGAAGCGTTGACTGCCCGGCTGCCGTCATTTCCGTTGCCTGCCGACTGAACGACAAGAAAATCGTAGCCCTTGCTCAATAGCGAGCCCATTGAGTAGGAGTAAATAAAAGCGTCAAAGCTGTTGACTATTGACGGAAACTTCTTTGAACCCTCTGAAATCGAGGAAGAGATGCCGACAGAGAAGTTGACAACCTTTGCGCCTGCTTTGACAACCGTACCTAAGCCGTAAAGCACCGCCAGATCGGGAATCCAGAGCTGGCCGTCTGACGGAGTCCAATCCACACAGATAAGCTCGCAATTCTGACAGATTCCGCTTATGCCTACACCGTTATCTGCCTTGGCGCCGATAATGCCTGCCACGTGTGTGCCGTGGCTGTTGGGACGATTGCGTGACCTCTCTTTTGAGTTTGGAAAAACTATTTTACCCGCAAGCTCATCGTGCTCGGTATCAAATCCACCGTCAACCACGCCGATTTCAATATCGCCGTAAAGACTATCATAGCCCCACGCGCCGCGTGCATCTATCGCCTCAAGCCACCAGTTGTTTCCGTAGGGGCTTTCCTCGTTCCAGTATTCGGTGTACCAGCTGTAATCCGTAAAAGGATCGTCGGGAGTATACTGCTGCTCCAGCTTTCGTGCAGGGCATATGCTTGCAAGGCCTACGGCGCTGTGCTGCATAAGCTTCTCGCAAAGTGCGGTAAGGCTGTCGAAATCCGACGGAGCCGTACGCACAACGCAGAGATTCATCTCGGGGAAGCTGCCTATTGTAACTCCTCCCGTCTGAGCGAGCGCATCAAGCTTACCGAAAAAGCCTGCATCCTCTGCAAAGAAAACAAGCACCGTGTTTTCTACGTAACCGATGTCTTCTTCGAGCACGGCAACGTCAGCATCGCTCATATCGTCAAGGAAATCCGAGCGCTGAACAAGAATTGACAGCGAATCCGAAAAAAGCTCCTCAACAGCAGAAAAGCCTGCCGTACCGCCGATACCCGAAAAGGCGGTTATAACAGCCATAACGATTCTGAAGATCACCTGCACAAGAAAACACCTCCGCATTCTTTTATATCTTATATATAATAATATATATGTAGCGATTTGTCACTATCCGAAGCATAAATTTTTTAAAAAATTCAAAATTTTACATGTATTGTCCAAAACGGGATAATGTGGTATAATCTGCTTGCCGTTGTCGGGGAAGCAGGTGAAAATCCTGCACGAGCCCGTCGCCGTGAGGCACAGAGTTATTTTGCTTTTTCCTGCCCGATGCCGCAAATCGGGGACAAGCCATTGAGAACAGTCTCGAGAAGGCGGAAAAAGCACGTGCCGCAGTCGAAATACCCGGATGGCAATTGCCTGTGAACAATGGTTACGAGTGCTGACCGTTCAGGGACAAAACAAAATAATATTCATAAGGAGACACAACTATGCAAAAGACTCAAATCAAAAAAACGTTGTCTGTGCTTGTTTGTGCGGTGCTTATTGCGGCTGTAGCACTATTCACATCCGGCTGTAACAGCAACACACCCGAAACGCCCCCGACCACCGTAGCAATGCAGGACGCAACACCTGTCGGCGAGGGTGCAACAAAATTCACGTTCACCGTAACAAAACCCGACGGCACAGAAGCCTCATTCCTCGTCAGCACCGACAAAGCCGTTGTCGGCGAAGCACTTCAGGATGCAGGACTTATCTCGGGCGAAGAAGGCCCTTACGGACTGTATGTAAAAACGGTCAACGGAATCACCGTTGACTACGACACGGACGGTATGTATTGGGCATTTTATATCAACGGTCAGATGGCACCCACCGGCGTTGACAAAACCGACATCACTCCGGATGCCGTCTACTCCTTCAAGGCGGAAAAATGAAACTGAATCTGCGTGAAACAGCGATTTTCAGTATGCTCGGTGCGATGATGTACGCATCAAAAATACTGATGGACTTACTGCCGAACATTCACCTCATCGGAACGTTTATCGTAGCAATGACGGTTGTGTACAGACAAAAAGCGCTTTATCCGCTGTATATATTCGTCTTTGTCACCGGTCTGCTCAACGGATTTGCAACGTGGTGGATCCCCTATCTCTACATATGGGCCGTATTATGGGGCGCAGTAATGCTCCTGCCGAAAAATATGCCGAAAAAGTTCAGACCCGTCGTTTATGCGTTGGTCTGCGCGTTACACGGACTCTTTTACGGCATACTCTATGCCCCTGCCCAGGCTCTGCTTTTCGGGCTTAATTTTGAGGGTATGATAGCCTGGATCATCGCAGGTCTGCCGTTTGACGTAACGCACGCTGTCAGTAACTTTTGCTGCGGACTTCTCATCTGTCCGCTGGTTGCCGTACTGAAAAGAGCAAGCAGACAAACCAACTAAAAAATCATAACCACCAGTTGA
This sequence comes from Acutalibacteraceae bacterium, assembly GCA_045606785.1. Taxonomy (GTDB): domain Bacteria; phylum Bacillota; class Clostridia; order Oscillospirales; family Acutalibacteraceae; genus UBA8612. The sequence goes on from JAZUSN010000026.1 coordinate 137,268, forward strand.
ACTGGTGGTTTGCACAGGCCCTATAAGGGCCGCCTACTGGCATGCCGACTAAAAGTCGGCACTGAAGTTTGACACCGCATTACTATCTCAAGCAGCCGCTCTCGTGCGGCTGTTTGTTTTTTTGCTTAGTTATTCTTGTTACCCGTAAACGGGTCTATGTATTCTTTAAGTGATATCTGGTCATTTGCAAAATCTTCTTCCAGTTGATTTTGTATATACTTTTCTATCACTTTCTTATTTCGACCGACTGTATCAACATAGTATCCTCTGCACCAAAAGTGCCGATTGCCATATCTGTATCTTAAATTTGCGTGTCGGTCGAAAATCATCAACGTACTTTTTCCCTTGAGATATCCCATAAATTGTGCTACACTTAGGTAAGGTGGTATCGACACTAAAAGGTGTATATGGTCTTTACACGCTTCTGCCTCTATGATCTCTACTCCTTTTTGTTCGCACAATTTTCTTATTATCTCTCCGATATCTTTTTTCAGTTTTCCATATATTTCTTTCCTTCTGTATTTTGGTGCAAATACTATATGGTACTGACATCTGTACGTCGAGTGTGATAGAGTTTTTATTTCATTGTTACCATCTTTTTTAAACACGTTTTTAACCTCCTTGTATTTTAGTAATGCGGTCGCCAAACCATTTCTATTATACTTGGAG